>MAAL01000169.1 GCA_002163245.1 Gammaproteobacteria bacterium 42_54_T18
AACCTTTTTGATCGAAGAAATTTGTACGATTTGTTCTCGCCACCAATTGATGACGAGCCAGATAAAAACAAACAGTTGTCGATGTTATGAAACTGTGGGACAGCAGTGACCAAAAATATGGAATGATCGATCTCAGATGAGTTTTTCTCCGAAAGATTCTACGTGGTTAAACCTACCGTATGATCAACATGATCATGAGTCCACTCTTTTTTGGTGGGCTAACGCCTGTTATATGATACCTGAGGTAGTCAATGGTACGTTCAGTGTTTCTTCGGATTACGGACTATTTGAGGCTGGAGAGTTTTTCCCAGAGCTAAAGCGCTTTGTTCCCATCTGGCGCCTCGGCTTGGTTGATGACACCGTCCGATTGCCACCTTTACGCGCGCTAGGGGAAGGGCTTGCCATGCAAACAACCAATACCTATGCCCATCACAAGCCTTCTGGGATGCTGTCTGTTGCTCAGGATAAATTAGCCGGTAGCCCTAGCTCTCAGCATGTCATGTGGAGTGCCGTCTTGGATGAAGGTATTACGGTTTATACAACACACCCCCTTACTAACTCCGACTATTCCTTCGGTTACTTCACTGGCGGTTCTTCAGCACCACGCATTGCCCAACACAACGATGTGGCGTTGATACTCTATAATCCAAAGTTGCCCTGGCTATCTTTATTATCCAAAAATGCCAGCATGACACATGCGTTTTTTCCTCGTGATAGATTCGACGAAGTAGAAAAGAAAGGGAATTGGTATTTTGGTCGCAAAACCGATGGTTATATCGCTTTGTACTCAAATAATAATACAAGCTTTAACGAGACTGGCGATTATGCCGGTCGTGAAATTATCGCCAAGGGAAACAAGAATCTGTGGATCGCAGAAATCGGAGAGAAGGAAGAAGATGGTAGTTTCGAAGACTTTATGCAGCGAGTTTTACAGCAAAACGTTATCTATGATGAACAGAACAATCACTTAGTAATATATGAAACTGATTTTGGGCCCATGGAATTCTCGTGGGAGAATGAGTTAACCGTTAATGGCACACCAATGTCACTCGAAAACTATCCCCGATATGACAACCCATTTGTTCAACAGCCTTGGGGGGATACCGACATTCTAATTACCGTTAATGGGACAGAATCAACCATTGAATTTGAACTTGAAGAATAGATATAACATAAAAAAACCCGGCTGAAATGGCCGGGGGAATGTCTCAATGATTTCGTTAGATATGTTAAACTACACCTGTTTCGAGACTATCTGAATTACAAATTGGCTTTGACGCTTGCGCCTCATTTCTAAAACGTGATGGTGTTTGACCAGTCCATTGCTTAAATGCACGACCGAAATTTGCACCGGAACCATAACCGAGCATATCTGCAACATCATCAACACTCCAGTAGGTTTTTTGCAAATAGCTTATAGCGATGTCTTTTCGTAAGTTGTCGACAACTTTACGATAACTGGTATTTTCACTTTCCAACCCCTTAGCCAGCGTCCTAAGTGATATATTTAATTCCTTAGCAACTTGCCCCTTATTCGGAATTCCATCACGATAATTGACAACAATTTTACGAATTTTATCGGGTAACGATACGGGGCCTTCAACTTCAACATAAGAAACTTCGCAATATTTAATTGCATATTTTCCAATCATAGAGTCACATTTAATCCCGAAGTGTTTACGTCATAACTTTTGAAAGCCACCTTGTTTATAAGGCAATCAAAAAATGTACATGAGGGCTACCATAACTAGCGCTACATTTTGACGTTTTACTATTTATTGTGGTTATACGCACAACGTTAACAATCCACTACACCATAAACTTGTACTTTCTGATGATTTAATAAATGAATTAGAAACCGTTAGTTGATAAAACAAATATAAACCCAGACTCGCTGGGTTTATATTTCTAGAAAGAACTACTTATAATGATTAGCCATCTTTTGGCCAACATACTGGACCTATACCGTTGTACCCTTCCCTACATGGCTCGTAACACAGCAATCCATCTTTATCATCACCATCATTACATGCATGTATTGGCTTACCGACACCGCGTCCATAAGATAAGGAGTCATTAGTCCAGCATACCGGACCAACTCCGTGATAATCAGAGCGACAAACAGGGTAACAAAGACCTGCATCGTTCTCGTCTCCGCCACCACAAGCTTTAGGAATCGTTCCCACTCCACGGCCATATGACGCATCAATTAACCAGCACACTGGACCGACACCGTTATAGCCTGATCTGCAATGTTTGTAACAAAGGCCCGCGTCGTTCTCTTTACCTGAGGGGCACCTACCAGTCCATATATTCGATGGAATAGTACCAACACCTCGACCGTAAGATAGTTTGTCATTACTCCAGCAGACCGGGCCAATTCCGTGATAACCCGACCTACAATCTGGATAACATAAACCCGCATCATTTTCTTTGCCTGAGCCACATTGCGTTGGAATAGTGCCTACGCCACGTCCATAAGACGCATTTTTCTTCCAGCACACCGGACCAACTCCGTTATAGGTGTCACGGCAAGGCACATAACACAATCCAGCGTCATAATCTTCGTCTGATGCGCATGTTAGCGGTGTACCTACCCCTCGGCCATAGGCAACTTGCGGCGGAGGTAGAACATCAACGTCACATTCGTCCGACACCTTTATTAAGGCACCTGATACGTTAAGATGCGAATTGTTGCCGCCAACAGCCGATATTGACGCACTGTCAAACGCCATGCAGCCAAACGTTGGCAATGCAATACTTGCAATAGGTTTCGTTAACTCTGTTAATATTTGACCTATTGCTGAATCCACCGCCTCATCGGCTATGCTACTTACTGAACCAGCAACCCAACTTCCTGTTCCAATTCTAAACGCGATTAAATCAATTTCTGGATTGCTAGGAACACCAATTTCCAATGTATTATCGTCTGTTATATCGATAGAAACAGGAGCAGAAACGTTAAATCGTACACTGATATTATCATTGAAAGAATCGCCCTCCTTTAGCTGAGCATGTACTTCCATACCGAATATCGAAATAACCACGCGAGGCACTCCACCCACCTCTTCTACCTCCAACGTTAAAGGCGCTATATTATCCACCAAAATTCTTGAGTTAACGGATGTATCACCGAAGTCGTCAGTCCTTGGCAAACCAAACTGAATTTTTTCGCCAACAACATTCAGATGCGTTAAACCAACACTATGGGCAGACGCTAACGTCTGACTAATAACGTTCGTGTTAATAGATACGGCAAATTGATCTTGGTCCGCATCAGCAGCAGGTAACACTTCATCCGTAAACAATGTTCCAGCTAAAGGCTGAGGAATGTCAAGATCAGGCGTTACGGGAATAACACCGCCGGACATTTGTGCGGTAAGACTATTGTTGCTGGTACTAATTTTCTCAAGATTTAAGGAGACGGCCAGGTCTCGACTGCTAATACCATCATCAAAACTGATCATGTAACTTTGTTTGATAATACCTGCTAGCGCTTCTGGTAAGTTTTTCTCCAACGCTTTTTCAATAGCGCCAGAAATTGGACCTTCCAATAAATTAATGATGCCAGAACTCACCTCTGATAGTATCGGTTCAAATATTGAACCAACACCATCGAAGTCAACTTTACCAATATGAATGCTCGTATTGTCGATCGTAAACTCCGGCACTTGATCGGCAACGTCAAAGTATAGATCACCATCAATGTCGATTGGACCTATGTTTGCACCGATTTTAATAACCGTCGCTGGTAGGAAACCATTATGCATCCTGAGCGCCAATTTCACATTGGCTGTTGTAATATGGGTATTTATAATTGCCTTGTTACCATTTTCCAAATCTAGATTAAAGTTTTCAATAGAAAGCGCTGGCATCTCTCGAATATAACCATCAATTCCATAGGTTTCTCCGAACAATCCTTTAGATGTTTTGTCATAAAGCATCGTACCAGCGACCAAAGAATTGATATCCAATCCGTTTAACACGTTAACCACCTGATTTAACGCTAAATTCAGGCCTTCTTGTGTGATTTTAACTGTTAGCGACGGATCATATTCCAAGCCAAGACTAGCGTATTTAACAGTACTGGTATGACCGATGCTATCTTCACCCTGGTAGGTATAGAGATCTGCAGGCATCACCTCTACCGCAAAAGAACCATCTTCGGCTAGAGAAATATCGGTACCGTTAACAGATAATGTCTCAATACCCGTTTCATCAAAAGCAAGGCCATTAATCTTCATTAAGCCATCTTCTTCTGCGCCCAAAAGGATCACCCGAGGGCCTTCTGTATCATAAACAAACCGGACCGAAGGACCTAAAGGTGGCTGTACTTGGAATGTATTCTTTCCTTCGATAAAGAAATCCACAAGATCACTTCCTGCAGCCGTCGCTTCAGAAGCACCTGCGGTAAAATGGGACTCAACACTAAGACCATTTAGGATCATCACCGGTAGCTCGGCAGGTTGACTTTTATATCCCACCACAAAAATGGATGGTGCATTTGTATGAACAGAATCTTCTGCTGGTTCGCTAATGGTGTAACTACCGCCACACCCCGTTACCGCAAGGCCTATTAGCCCCAGCAAAAAAAACCTGAATAAATGAATATTAAGCCCCATGAATTATCCCCTTATTTACGTAGATACATTTTTTTGTTTTTCTACTTTTTATAATTTATGTTTGAGCGATACATCGACCCTCGACCAACTTAACAACTCATGCACATCCGTACCAACTCATAAAATGCCAATAAACCCCTCATTTTGCGCCATCCGATTTTTTGTTAAAATCGAGATATTGATACTTGTATTCGTAAAATTGATCCGCATATATTTTATTGAGGCGGTTTTATATTAATTGTTATGAAGGTGGCACATTTGATGGATATACAAGTATCTGGGCATCACGTATCAGCAAACGATATCATTAGCTCTGTTGTAAAAACCAATCTAAAAAAACTCGGGAAGCGCTACCCTAGTCTGGTTAATGTCGCGGTTACCCTAAAGTCCGATAGCAATGTACGATCTGTTGAAGCTCGCACGATTTACGAAGGGAGCAGTTTAAGTGTTTCTTCAGATGGAAAAACCATACGTGAGGCGATCAAGGCGACAATTAAAAAACTAGACGCGGTATTATCGAAGCGAAAGGGGGCGCTGCGATCTGGTCGACATGATAAATTAAGAATAGAGGATGTGTCTTCAACGTTTTGCCCTGACGACGATGACGTATTTGGGTCCGGGAGTTAAGTCAATCAAAATACGAAAGTCTTAATTTAAGATGTCACCCCCCGTCAACTAATTTAATTAACTGACGGGGAAATACTCTATAGATGAAGAAATAATAACGCTAAACGGGATTCAAAAACACCCAGCCAATACTCGCACTTCAACATTGTTTTTCACTACTGATGGTTTTAAACCCGTGAATTCTTTAAACACTCTGCAAAGTTGTGGGTAATCAGAAAATCCAGAAGCGATGGCCGCGTCCGTTAATGAATACCCTTTAGACAGTTTGGCTGCCGTAGCAAAAATACGATACCAAAGCCGGAACCTGCGTATCGGGACTCCAGTTACCTGCTTAAACAGCTGACTTAATCGTGGTACAGACAAGCCAACGCTTGCAGCCATTTCTCCAACGGAGATGTTTTCGGTATATGTGTCTTTGATAATGGTTACCGCTTTAACTACCCTGTCATCATGAGTAACATTTGCACCTAAACCTATCCACTCCTCAAATTGCTCAAAAACGACTTCATTTGACGGTCTAGCATTAAGTATGAAACTTGCATGATCGATCACTTCGTTTTCTTTACGAATATCACTATACAAGCGGAAGCCGCTATCAATATTACTAACCGCAGTCATTTGCGGGACAAGTTTAGAAAAATCGTCCCCTAAATCATCAAGAAAACATTGCGCAACCTTAGATCCGTGGGTGTCAATAGTGACATTCATATTGGCAGGAATGAGAAAGCTTTTACTGCGAACAATCCTATCATTGGAAGCATCGATAAGCTCCATGTCACCTTCAATGGAGACGAGTAACGAAGATGCAACAATGGGCGGCTTTACAATTCGACCTATACGACCCACATACATGGAGCGCTGTTGAGACGTATAGAAAATCGACTTACGGTCAAACATGGTTTTAGACATAGCTACGCAACCTTATTATTTTTATTGAGCGGTTAACTACATAATGTAATTTTCTATTTTACATATATTTCATAACATTTAGCTTGAATGTTTTGATGATAAAATGACCTACACACAATTACCTATATCCACCCCTTCCTTATAGATGAATAAAAAAGAACAATGAGTCATCGAAATAGTAGGTTTGTTCAATTTTTAGAAAACTTAACTTGTTAATCTAGTGCGCTAAGTGGGTGCAAGCACACCAGGGTTGCGAAAAAACTCTCTAACAACCCTATTTTAAAAATATGAAGGTAATTAACATGTCTATTGACATTGTGGATATTGAGATCCTCGGCATTCTTACAGGCATTGATTCAAAAGTCTCTGCTTTAAAGGCTTCAACGGGATCTAAAATTGATGTTTCTAGCTTGATAAAGAACTGGAATATCACCACGCATTTGCAAGACACTGATCATAATAGCTTTGAAAGCCTGTCTGACTTCAACTTTGAAGATATAACACCAGACACACAATTCCATAAAGTAGAGATAAAGGACATCGTAAAATTACTGGACTCTCTTTCAAAAAATGCATTAAACGAATCCGAAAAAGCACTCAACGTTAAAGAAATTCGTTCCGCATTAAAATCCTCTCTTAGCAATCTTTCGGAAGAAGGGATACTCACCATAATCGACAAAGTGAGTGAAAACGTCCTCAATTTGGTATCCCACCTGTTCGAAAACATCAATAACGATGGCAACCTCATTGGGGAGGTTGCCGCTCAAATCTCACGCATTCAAACACCGGTAATGCAAGTAGCCCTTACGGATACCAAGTTGTTCCAGAACAGTAACCACCCTGTCAGGAAATATCTCAACACGTTGGGAGACTTAGGTTTGCGCATATCAGCCCCTTCTGAAGAAGGTTATTTGGAAATGCGGGATTCCATCACTGAAATTTTAAAATATTTTGATGGAGACATTGAATACTTCACAGAGGCTGACCAACTACTTTCCGACTATATTGATAACGGTTTTGTCGCAAGCAGCTTGACCACCCCTCTCCCTTTGTCGAATAGATTTGACACAATGTAGAGCTTCTTCTTGGTACACCTTCCCCCGCTCATTGTAGAGATCCATCATATGCATCGACGTCGGTACAAAAGCAAAGCCAATGTTATGCTCGGTATTCCATTGAAAAATCGAGCCACCCAACCCCATCCAACCGTAAAACCCTCCTCGGCCTTTATTTAACGAACGATCAATAGCATTTTTCTTAGAGCCGATCATGGTAAATAGATTTAAGCCGCCTTGGGTAAAATGAGTTGTTACTGTTCCTCCTAATGATTTTTGCTCTGCATGAGCATGAAGCGCTTGCCAGGCTGACTCACTTAAATACTCTTTTCCTTGGAAACTTCCATGGCCAGCCATCATGGCAGCTACCTTTGCTAGTCCCCGCGCCGAGCAGTTTGCATTAAAAGATGCGGATTCACCTCGGGCAATGATAGCTTGATTAAAAAAGTTGACGACCTCCTCGCGATCGCGCTTAAACGATAGGCCCCTAAATGGCCCACTATGTTTCCCTTCTGCTTGGCTTGGTTCTCTTCGCACTACGTTAACCTTTTTACGCTTAGCGGTATTGTTTTTATATATCGTTTTTCCAATATTTAATGCTATCGGCGTAAAAATCGCACCTAAGTCCATCGCACTGTGTACTATTTTTCTACCCATAAATTTGGGTTTAAAACTTTCTTTGACATAAAAGCCAAAGTTCAATCCCTTAACGGGCGCTCGACGGCTTAGATCTTCGGTCCTCACTCCGACATTCACAACCCAACCTCGTGTTAAAGCGTGATAGTTTCGACGTTTGCGATAATCCTTGGGAATTCTCGCCCGAACACCTTCAATCACACTGCCCACACTATTTTGTTTGATATTCTCTTTGAGCAGGTCTTCTGGATCGAGGTGTATTTGAGGCTCACCAAACCTGCTTCGTGTCGCATAAGATCAGCAACGGTGATACTACCTTTGCCATTGCCAGCAAACTCTGGCCAATGATCCGCGATCTGATCGTTATAATTAAGCAGCCCCCGATCCACTAATGAGGCGATGGCTAAAGTTTCTAATGACTTACCACTGCTAAACACATTAACAAGCGAATCAGCGGTAAAATCTGTATCATTGGATTTAGATGCCCATAAATCCACAACCAATTGACCTTGATAGTAGATACAGAGCTGAGCATTCTCTTCAGCCTTGGTTCTCATCTCGGATCGAAACAGGTCTTTCAATGGCTCAAAATCCGGTGCGACAAAGAGGCCACCATGTTATACAAGCTCCATACCGGCCAATGTACTTTTGCAGATTGGAAATTTTTTAAGCCTAGCATCAACCGAGTAATAAAAGCCCGATAAAGGCGGACAAATTACCCTTAATATTGATGGTTTGCCAAAGGTTATATAACTAAATGTAGATACGCATACGTTATTACCATCGTACTTTACCCACCAAAATATCCTTAAACATAACCCAATCTCCGATAAAGCTATAGAACGGATATTTAAACGTAGCGGGTTTATTCTTCTCAAAGAAAAAATGACCAATCCAAGCAAAACCGTAACCTATGATCGGAAGTGTCAACAACAAACCAAAACTTCCCGTTAAGATCGCAAAACTTAATACGGTTATAATTAACGAACTACCCACAAAGTGAAGCCGGCGGCTCGTATCGTTAGTGTGCTCCTGCAAATAAAACGGATAGAACTCTGCGAAGCTTGAAAAGCCGTCTTGTTTTATCGTTTCCTCAGACATATAGTTCCCCTCGAAAGGCCAAATGATGTTGTGTACTCATTTTCAGTACCAAACTGACTAAAATCAACAACGGAAGAGCCTATCCTAATCTCTAATTATTTGACTTTCTATATCCCAACGAGACAATAGAATATCATCCTGGGTCATCATAAAAACAAACCTGAAACTGATAAAACCAATGAAAACAACAGCATCCTGGTGGCTAAACGGTACTATTAGCGTGTTTCAAACCATGAAACTGCCAGTAGAAGACCTCTTCTTACGGGCAGGAATCGATTTTGAACAGCTTTCCAATTTGGATGCTCGATTTCCACAAGACGGCATCACTCAACTTTGGCAGCTGGCGGAAAAAGCCTGTAATGATCAAACCCTAGGCCTCAAGGTCGGGCAACAACTTCACCCTCGTTCTTTTAACGTCCTTGGTTATGCTGTACTTTCAAGCCGTACCTTAAGAGAAGGCTTGAAGCGATTTTTACGGTATCAACATGTCATTGGTGAAAGTGCGGACATTCAAATCCATGAATTCACAGAAGATGGAATAGAAAAGATTTCCATCGAATTCCAGTTTGAAGGAGACGAACTACCGGTCTCCATTCACACCATTGATATGGCGATGTCTAGTTGCGTGTCTATGGCACGTTGGATAATTAGCGAAAAGGCACTTATAGAAGGCGCTACACTTGCAAGGCCCCGCCCAATTCAGATTGATGCATTTATTGATGTTTACGGCGTTAACGTTAAATTTAATCAGCCTTCAAATTCAATCATTATTAGTAAAACTCTATTTGATGTTGAAATCCCTTTTTCGAATGAAGAAATTGCTAATCAAAATGAAGCCTTATTCCAGAAGCATCTCATCAAACAGTCAGAAAAAATAACGTTAACTGATCGGGTCATTAAGTTAATCATCCCGCGACTATCAGATGGCATCCCCAGCAAAGAAACCATCGCAAAACAGTTGAATATGAGCAGTAAAACGTTACAGCGGCGACTGAAAGAAGAAGGCCTAAATTATCAAGACATTTTAAACCAACTTAGACAAAAGTTGGCGAAGGAGTTAATCTCGAAAAATGAAATCAGTGTGCACGAGATCGCGTATTTGTTAGGTTTTAGTGAAGCCTCTAACTTTCACCGCGCTTTTAAACGCTGGTTTAATATGACCCCAAAAGAGTATAGAAACCAGCGTAACCGCTAACCTACAAATGTTAAAAATCGTCACGAAGACCATTTGATGAATTGATTCACAACCTTTAACGTACTGGAAATCATTCTTATTAGTGTAATAAGATCGCCAGGCGAATCGATTTTTTCCAGCGTTTCCTTATCAATACCGAGCTCAATTAATAATTCTCTTACATCACGCTCGACTAACAAACCAGGGATACCAAACGTGCCCTCCAACCGAACGACATTTGAGGAGATAAAGTCATCCGTCTGGTCATCAGTTTCCGCATCAATCAATGCAAGAGCAGTCGCCACCGTATCCAAGCCTTTAACAATAGAGTCAAAACCTTGAGTAAGCCCATCTGATTTTTTCCACTGACGAGTTAGCAACACCTTGGATAAGGTGCTCCAAGTATCTATTGAGGGCATCTCCATTAAAGTTGGGTCACTACCTAGCACTAAGCCCACACCATAAATTAAATTCCCTAGTCCTTCGAACAGCTTTGCTTCTCCTAAATCGTATTCTCTGGGCCCTATCGCATTGTGTCCGCCGCTTTCTATGATGACTAGACGCTCGAGCGTTGTGGAAAAATTTGATTGAGGGTCAATCTTTTCCATTGAGTCGGAAATCTTTCGAGCGGCAATAAACGCATCAGATTTCACCCATTCGAGAAATTGTTCAGTGGTAATATCTTTTTGATAAAGCCGATCGATTTCGTAAAAGCCATCAAAAATAAGTCGTAACAGAGAAATCGTACCGGTATAAAATTGTGATTCTGGATCAGTTGCATCAAGCGAGAAGTTATCCAATCCCGCCTCAAAGTTCCCCCGAGAAAGGTAAAACTTGCCACAATCAACGCCTACACAAGGAATCGGAGGCTGTACAAAAGTTTCAGTCGGTGGGCTTGTAGGGGCATTAATTGCCTGTAGGTGACCGACCTTTTCACGGGCAGTCGTTGACAGCAAAAACAGGCCAATCCCATAGGCAACATTTTCTCCTTTCAGCACATTGTTGTAATAGGTTATATCTCCTGGGGAGGTTCCGTAAGAAGTCCCTAACAATAGGGTATTGCCAAGCGCATCAACCGTAGACTCGTTCACCGCTCCCTGGATCCAGGTTTCCGCAAGTATCTGTTCATTTACATCAACCCTTCCCTGGTTGAGCATATCGAGATACAACCCATAACTGTAAAGTAACCCTGCACTCGTTTCTAAGTAGGTATCTGTTGAATTTACTACCGTATGAAAACGCCCGTTTACGGTGGGGCTATTGGATAACGCTGTAAGCATCGCATCTCTGTCTGACTGTAGATTGGGTAACTCAGTGAGATTCTTTAGAGGCAGTCTATTTTTGGCCAGATTATATGCCACGAAAGCCCAACCATTTCCTCGACCCCAGTACAACGCTTCACTAGGCGTTGTTTGCTTTTTGGTATCGTCATACATGTGAAGATACAAACCATCAGATTCACTCCGCAGGTTTTTTCTAAATACCGATAACTGTAACGCGTATTCATCATAGGGGGCTGAATTTCCAGTCAACTCGGCATAATCCATCAGGAACGGACCAATCATAAATAGTGAATCCACCCAAATCTGGTTACCCGACAATATTCCAAGGTGATTCAGCCCACCTTCCGATGTCCTTCCTGCCTCTTTACTGATGTAATGCCATATTTCATTTGCGACATCTAAATAACGTTGATCGCCTTCCTTCTTGTAAATTCGTAACGCGGTATGTCCAGGGATACTGGTGTCAGAAGAGGTAACGAAATATCCATTATCAAGATAGTAATCGATCCACGCTTTTGCATATTGGTAATAACTTTCTTCTCCTGTAATCTCGTAAAGATCGAGCAACCCCATCATAAACACCCCCGAATCCCAGCTCCACGCATTTTGTTTGGGCTGATAAGTACTTATCCAGGTCGTTGCTAGATTGTTTGCTAATTCCAACGCGTAATCGCTAGTCTCCAGGCTATTAGTGACTGGGCTATTAACCTCTTGGTTACTGGTTGATTGCTGTTCTTGGTGATTTTGGGCCACGCTACCTGACTGTATTTGCGTTTCCGTATCGTCAACGGAGCCACAAGCAAGCATTCCTACAATAGATACAGTAAGTAAGGCATATCTAGCTAAGCAGTTAATGATTATCATAAAAAACGTCCGGCACCGGTATGATCGACATGCAACGGTTGCGGGATACCCCCCTTCTAGATCAGCAAAGTATTCGCTTGACCTAATTTGGCACGAAAGCCCCATTATAGTCTTAAAGCAAACAGCTAGACTTGAACGAAATGATGATTGCTAACAAGCCCTTCCAGAGTGGTATCGTATTTCTGTCTATTCATCTATCAAAAAAGTCTAAAGACACCCTTTAAACAGTTACTTATCCTTCATAGAAAAAAGGTAAATTAGAGAGACTAGAACACATCCGGTTTGCGGGTTTTCGCAAAGGAGCCATATAATATGAACGAATTCACCCCAGTAAGAAATGTTGAACATAGCCAAGTAGTTCTGGACCATGGTCTATGGCCTGATTTCAAAGAGGCTAAAATTTCAAATTTGGTTTTTAGGGGGAACGATGATCTTCACACTGACAATAGAAGAGATGAGGTCACAATAGAAATCACATTTGAACTTCATGATTCGAAACAACCAACCATCGTTGTATTACAATTTAATGATTGTGACTCCATCTACATGGGTGAGTTAAATCACCAAGATCCTATTTGTGATTTAACGTTCACCTATAAAGCGCGAGGTACAGATATAGAGGGCGACCCGTTACCTCGCAGTGTTGCCGTTCACTTTGAAGAAGTATTTGGTAAGGCTTTATTCTTCAATTGCCTAAAGGTTCAGGCCCTTGAGCGGCGTTTAAAATATGATGCTACGAAAAGGCATTAACCATTATTGATATTAAGCCGCCACAAGGGAACTCTCAATAAGTGAAGCATAGATAACTAACTGTGCAGATGACATTTTGCTAACGATTCGTTTCGTTTCAAAAGCATTCATTTTCATCCACATTTTCGTTGCCCAGTCCACTATCTTCACAACTAAAAATTTGGCTTTCATCTCAGCTAACGGTTGGAGCATTTCATAATCAAGTACCGCCTTTAACCCTTCGCTACTATATTTCACCAGCTCAGCATTAAAGGCTCCCTTTTCAGGATTTTTTCTTAAATTCTCAACAAGCTGATCAGATGTACTGGCTAATGATGAGTTAATGGGTATCTGAAAATAATAGTCATCCCCATCAACAACAGGCAACCGGGCTTCCATAATATTTGCGATATCAAGAAGATCTTTTCCAGAATAATTGGAAAACGCTTTTTTGATCATCTTATTTTGAATTGAAAGAGATACATCCAGAGACTTTTGAACGGCTTTTATTACCTTCTCCCCTGCATCCAGCTCTATCAGCGGCTTAAGAAAATAACTCTCATTAAACGAAGCTGATGTCACTCCCATGTTGGTAACGATTAAATCGGTATGCTTTCCAGCAACGGGGTCTTTACGCAACACCTTAACCAACTCATTGAGTGATGTGTATGCCTGTTTAGTAACGATGACTTTCAAGAACCGTTGGCTCATAATTATTGCTATTCCTAATGTAATTATTTTATCCCATACCTACTGGTGACGCTATATTACCCGATGACCACCATTAAACAAAGGTAATGCCTTGCTTGCTCATTGGCAGCTGAGTAATACGCTTTCCGGTAGCCGCGTAAATAGCATTCGCCAACGCAGGCCCACTGGGTGGCACACCGGGCTCTCCAACGCCAGTTGGCGGCTCAGGAGATTGAACGATATGTACAGTAACCGAGGGCATATCTTTAATCCTTAGAGGCTCATAGTCTGGGCGACATAACTATTAAAGGATTTATGAACAGCAACACCTCGCCCACGGCCTGCGGGGAGTTTACTGTTCCAACAAAGTACGGTGATAGGCAATAAGCTCATCTGTGCTTCTATTTTCTAGGAGTTGGCAATCGCTGTTGAACCTCCAGTACCCTGCCCATTTCAAAGTGCTTGATAACAACCGTCACTACCCCTTCTTCCGACACCCTTACAAAAGGATTTAACTCAGACGTCTCACTTCCAATCGCCAATACACCTTTTGCATTAAGGCCAACCACTAATACCATCCCTGCAGTTGCCGTGCCTTTTATAAAATTTCTTCGTGTAATTGCTGAGTCCATGACTACATCCCACTTCGCTGTATCCAAATTACTGGCAGCTAGATGAATGGCCGCTCGTACACGTTGATAGGTAGCACAGCGGCAAGCATTTCTTGACATGGCTTCATCTATCGAGCATTCCTATTTGGAAAATATTGAGGTTGTTCACATTGTCGTGCTATGAGGATATTAGGTGTAGCTTGCACATGGTACACCTTATTTTATCGGGGTTGCTCGACACGATTAACTCACGTTTGAGCAAACAACACGGTTTCTGCCTGCTTCTTTTGCTTGGTATAACGCTTTATCCGCAAACGCAATGGCGTCCTCTCCATCCGCGTGAGTAGATGGGACTGCACTGTGAATCCCAATGCTGACGGTTAACAAAATATCCTTTTCATCAAAGGTTACATTTAGCCCTTCAACGGCCGCTCGAATACTTTCAGCAACGCTTGCCGCCCCACCAAAAGGAGTGTTAGGCAGTATAATAGAGAACTCTTCTCCCCCGTAGCGTGCGATGGCATCAGAGGGGCGTTTAACAATACTAACTATAGCCTTAGCTACCGCAATAATGCACTCATCTCCCGCTTGATGTCCGTACGTATCATTAACATTTTTAAAGTGATCAATGTCGATCATAAAGACGGCAATGGGTTCTTCAGAGCGATGAGCTCGCTTGTATTCTTGTACCAAATGATCACTAAAGAATCGACGATTTTTGAGCCCCGTAAGGGGATCTAGGGTGTTGATAAGTGTTAATTTTTGGTTTGCTATCTCTAGTTCTTTTGTACGTTCAAGAACGCTCCTTTCTAATGTACTGTTTGCTTGTCGTTGTGTTTCTGTTAATGCTTGCTGCACAAACATTTTTGCATTTTTTTCTTGGTTAATGCGATCACCCAGTGCTATGGATAATAAAGATACTTCTAGAATTGCACATATTGGCACTGCGCTATCAATCAGCACGCTACCCTGTATTACTCCCGCAACACTAAGCAACAGCAAGAGACCTGATGCTAATAATGAACCCCATGCTATAGTGACAAATCGTGCTATTCTGTGACCCTGCTGCCAAAGGCACGCAGATACATAAAAGGCATATATAATTGCAAATGTTATTATACCAATAACAATAGTGATAATAATTCGGTACTCTACTATCAAGCTGGCAACAAGTGACAGGATTGCAACAATTGACACTCCTGTTGCGATCTTGTTGTGAAGAGGGGCTGTTGCTTTAAGTTTCAAAAAGCTATTTAAAAAATTACAGCCAAAAAGCACCAAAGCCGACATAAAAAATGGCAAGGATACAGTGTTCAGACCTGGACTATTGGACCATAAATATTGATAGTTAAAACCATTGTATTGTGAGATGACCAGCAGCTCACATAGTATAAAGCCTATGTAATAAGCGTAGCTGCTATCACGAATACTAAGAAATAAGAACCCATTGTAGAGCGCCATTACAAGAAGCGCTCCAACAAAAGCAGCTTGTAAAGAGATTAACGTTTCGGAATATCGCTGATGGTCTCGCACCTCCCACACCCTCAGCGGCGCTTTAACACTGCCTGCAGATTGAATACGAACGTACAACGTTATCGAGTTGTTATGTTCGAGAGTGAGGGGGAACAAAAAATCTCGATTAACAATGGGGCGTTTCTGAAACGGTAACATATCCCCTGTATGATAGGCCTGAATAATCGACTGGTCTTTCACATAGTAAACATCTACCCAGTCTACTAGGCTATAGTGCATAGCGATAATCCAGTTTCTGTTGTTAGGGTTGTGATTACTGATATTCTGTTTAATCCAAAAAGCGGATTGGCTAAAACCAAAATTAACCGAGCTATCATTAACCAAGCGCCAAGATTCTAATCTATTGTTTTTTAATAGAATGTCGTCAATCGTTAGCTTGCCTTCAACATCTTCGAGAAACGTCGCGCCTATCTCCAGCGGAAATCCTGTCGGGTCTTCTTTCAGAATAACGCCATTTTCAGCATGCCCTATAGAATTTAGGCATAGCAGTAAAAAGCACAACGAATAAAAGAACCCCATCATGCTCTCGCCTGATTGAGGAGACTTTTTAAACGTGGTATTGCTACTAGATTTTATGCTCACCGTGGCATCTACACCTGGCAAATATGTTAATTGTTAAGCATAGCTTATTTGAGGTGAGTTGCAGGTAGAGTTGCGCTTAGGAGCCCCTGTTACCGCAGTGACGTGCGGCATTCGCGACACTGCAGTCATTCGATATATCACTCCGTTAAATCATGCGTATTCAGGTGCTTCTATTCCATATTCTTCTAGTGTTTCGCTGAAATCTCGCAATAGCCATTTGCGATCATCGGTTTCCCAAGGATGAAAACCAGGTCTTAAGTAATCGATGATATCCGGCAATAATTTGCGGACTAATCCATCTCTCCCCCACACTTCCTTGCGCGCTTGCTTCTTCGTCTCCCGATTCCACAAGCCGTCCTTTTTAAGCAGATAAATGTGAATGCCTCGAACATGACTGATCATACCAAACGTAAACGAGACTGCACCCAGTACTCGGGTGAAATAACTCCCTCCAGCTTGTTGATATAAATCAAAGCAAACCGCTTTGTGTTCGATTTCCTCAATGGCATGATATAAAATTAAGTCACGAAAAGGGCGGTCCACAGATTCCATAAAACCGGGATCACCATGAATATTAAGCCGAGCTGTTATCGCGGTAAAATGTTCGCCGGCAGCGGTCATTGCTAAACGGTACAATGGCGGTACGCGATTTTTCATGAGCAGTCGTTGTTCACGAAACCACCTACTATAGGTTGCGATTTTATCATAACCTCTTTCGGTCAAAGCTCGATTCCATTCTTCATGATGGACGCCATGAAACGCTTCTTGCTTTATGAATAATTTAATCTGCTCCTTTAATTCTTCAGATAGCTGATCACTATATCTATCCCTAACATCTCGTGCAGAATCAATAAACATGCGCTCCCCTTCTGGAAACGCTGACTGGAGGGCATTAAAAAAATGGGTCTTAACCGGATCATTCTCAAGCCAATATGGCTTGTCTTTTAGGGCTTCAGTAAGATCGATTGTTAATTTTCGCGGGATGATTTTCAAGTTTTCGGGGGATTTCATCATTGCTCTACCATCGTTTCAGAGTTTTTTAGCGTACCTTGTCTCGCTTTCCAAAGAGCATCCTGACTCGTTACCATTCAGTTGTTATGATTTGTATTGCCTTCGGAAATCTACTTTCTACTATCCTCTGTACTTAACATCGATATAATGTTTAATTGTGTCGTTTTTGTGGTTATATGGGGCCATGTTTAAGGATATTGATAAATACTAGGATCAACATTTATGAAAATTATTGCATTTGCAGCAACCAGTCACAAAAAGTCAATAAATAAGCAATTGATCGAATATGCAGCTCAATTATTGACAAAAGTCGACATTGAAATATTGGATTTAAACGATTACGAAATGCCTTTATATAGTCAAGATAAAGAAAAGGAGTTGGGGCATCCTAAATTAGCAAAAGAGTTTTTAGAAAAAATCACGAATAGTGACGGCATTATGATTTCTTTTGCTGAACATAATGGCTCATATACCGTCGCTTATAAAAATATATTTGATTGGTGCTCTCGTATTGAACCTAAAGTTTACCAAAATAAACCGATGGTTCTCTTTTCTACATCACCCGGTTCCCTGGGTGGCGCTAATATCCTAGCTACTGCGGTAAATTCAATGCCTCATTTTAACGGTATTGTTAAGGCAAGCTTATCTATACCCAGTTTTTATGACAATTTTGATGCTGAAAAGCAAATATTAAGCCACGAGGAACTTAATGAGCAATTCAAAGATGCTGTCAGCCACCTGAATCATTTAAAATAGAAACCGTAGTATTTTGTAGGGTCGACGCGCACCATTAGCCTGCAGTCGACCCGGGGGCTATATTTGGAGTTGCTAGGAAAAAGGCGTATTCTGGAGGAGAAGTAACATAAACCATATCTAACTAACCTGCCTAGAAGTGAGGTTTCAAATGGGGACTAAGACTCCAATACGTCTTCTTCTTTGCTTACCATTCCTTTTTTATGGAAACGTTAGAGCCTCGGAAGAAGATGCCAACTATTCAGTCGATCTTGGCAACTCACTATCAATAGGGTTTTCAAGCAGGCAATGTGACAGCGTATTGTCAGCAAATGGACCCTGGCTAAAGAGTCGTTTTTTTGCTGTGCGTATTGATAACGGCAAGATCCACTATGTTAAAACACCCACCTTAAATTCCGCGTCAAAAAGTATTTCCATTGGTGGTAGTTCATTCGTAGAAAACATTTTGAGCGGCAAGAAACTGTTCATTGATGCAAAGGCCGCTGCGGGAAAAATCATTCGCTCTCGAACCATCAAGTTAACAGGTGTGGCACAAGAATGGGAGGATAAAGCTGCAGCTTGTTTAATGGATGCGAGCATAGAGACTTACAATATCGAAGAGAATGAAAACGTTTACAGTGGTTCCCCTTCTGGTGGGGTTGTCACCTATTTTATTCAAGGTTATCCTCCCTAGCGAAACCTTCACGGCATCTGGCGAGTAACTACCTGATTACGCCCATTATCTTTCGCTGTGTATAGTGCATCATCAGCAAGACAAAACAACGCCTCAGGCTCTACTTCTGCGCTGGGGATTGTTGTCGCCACGCCAAGACTAATTGTCAGCTGTAAATTGTGGTCAGGAATGTCAATACGAAGAGCCTCTATGTGCTCTCTTATATGTTCTGCCAAATAACTTGCACCAAGAAGGTCTGTATTTGGAAGGGTCATCACAAATTCCTCTCCACCAAAGCGAGATACGGCATCGGCGGGTCTCTTTACGAGGTTTTTTAACGTAGAGGCGACGATTTTTAAACATTCATCCCCTGCACTATGACCATAGTTGTCATTTACTTTTTTAAAGTAATCTATGTCAACCACAATGATTGACAAAGGTAACTGCTCTCGACGTGCTCGCAGCCATTCTATCGGGTAATTTTCATCAAAAAACCGTCTATTCATCACACCTGTCAGACCATCGGTGGTGCTCAGTACATGCAGTTGCTTATTCACCTCTGCAAGTTTACCGAGTGTTGCTTCCAATGCTTGCGTTCGCTCTTGCACGCGACCTTCTAGCTCCTTATTTATTTTCTGTTGAAAATTAAGTTTGGTTTTTTGTATCGTAGTCTTAAGCTCGACACTCTCTAGTAGGGCTGCTTCTTTTTCTTTTCAGGCGGTGTTGATTCGGTTTGCTAGGCCAAGTGAGAGTAAAAACACTTCTAGTATGGAACCTACCTGAAGTGCGTTTTCGGTAAAAACATTGGAGGGAGCTATACCTAATATCAATAATGTATAGGTCATAGCGCCAACAATGACGGCGGTCCAGGCGATCGTATAATATCGTGCAGCGACGAGACCTGCCTTCCACATTAAGAGGCCAGCCAACAACAATAACGCACCACCAGGAAGTGCAACAAGAGGGATCAGCATCATTACAAAAGAAACCGGTAAAACAAAAGCACACAAGGTGATGACAACCCAAATTAACGATAAACAATACAGTATGCGATAGTACGTTGGATGGTTATTCCTGAGAGACAAATATTCGTTGGTAAAGAGCGCCGTCATACCCATCGAGATAGAGGCCAAAACCGGATAAAGCTGTGAATTTTGCCATACACCGTTGGGCCAAATGTATTGAAACGCCAATCCTTTTTCGATAAACATCCAGGCAGAAAAAGTCACTACAAATAATACATAGTAAAGATAACTCTTGTCTCGCAAAGAAAAATACACGAACAAGTTGTAGATAGTCATAATCGCCATCATCCCAAAATAGGCACCCTGAATCAGGAGCTCTGTTTGACGCTGGCTGGTATACGCCTCCTCCTGCCAAAGAGTGAGAGGCAATTTCATTGCATTAGAATTTTTTACGCGTAGGTAAAGCCAGGTGGCTTCTTGTGGTTCCAGAGAAATTGGAAACAAAAATGAGGATCTTGTCGCTGTCGTTGAGAAAACGGATATTGATTACCGCCATCCAAACGATGACTATACTCCCCCTCCATTAAATCTGACTGAGGTAGGATATAGAGTTCAATTGAATCAATCGTGGGATTTCCTATTTCCAGCAACCAATTGGCAATATAAAGATCATCATTATATAACGGTATCGCAAACCAGTAAGCAGAATCTGCTGCTATGCCAAAATTTGGAGTTTCAACCAGGCTGTTTTGCCAGGATGCCTTCAATGTTGGCGAAGTTATCTCGGAAAACGTTAATTCCCCTGTTTTATCTTCGATATACTGAAGCCGATGCCCCAAACCATAATGTGGCTGAACTGTACTGGTAACAAGAGCCTCAGCACCGTATGAATATAGCGGCAATATGAATATCATCCCCAGCACCCCATAAATCAAACGCAAATACGGGTGAGAAATGAGCTTCAAGTTTACTTCCATACAACGATCACTGCTAATCATTAGCGTCAAATAGACATTCCTTTGAGTCTAGCACTAGCGGTGATATCTGCCTTGGGCTTTTAAAACAACTCCATTATCGTAACGCGTCAGCCAATAGCTCGACATGCCCTGCTATCACAGCACTTCCCATCGTCAAATTAACAATCGAGGCGACGGCCTGCTGACACACCTCGTCTCGCCGCTCAGGCTCTTCGATGTAGTTCATCGATAGATGGAACATTTCTCGACTGATGGCTTCAGACACTGACAATAGACTTGCGGGGTCTAGTTTTGGCAGTAACCCCAACACTTCTATATCTTCCGCCATATCGTGAGCAAAGCCTTGCATCAGCTTCCTAAGCGCCTTGCGTAACACTGGTGATGAACCATGCAATTCCCGAACCCCTACAATAAATGCTTCAGGGTTAGACTCCACAAACGCAAAAAACAATTCCACCGTAGCATTGTTCACCTGTAATGAACGCACAAAATTAAGTCGTGGATTTTCCTGCCAACTAATGGGAGGCGAGCCCGCGGGTACCACTGACTCAGCCGCTTCGCGTCGTAAATCCCGTAACGGCTGACGAATCTGATCCGTCACCTCATCAATAATTGCCAATCCTAGCTCATCAAAATCTTTAAAGTGACGGTAAAACGTATTCGGATTAAGTCCAGCATTTCTTGCTAACTCTCTTAGACTAAAGGCGTCTAAACTGCGGGTATTTGCCGCCAGATTAAGCGCAGCCTCCATTAATAGACGCTTCCCTTCTACCTGCACGTTTTTTAGATAGCTCATAAACACTCTTCTATACAAATTAATCTGCAATGTATCGAATTCTACCGGCTCTTGACTTCGCTGTATACAATCGTATACCTTATAATCAAAGGGTAGACACTTGTATACCTCCCTAAGATACTAGATGAAAGGACAACGTAATGGCGCAGTCAGTAGAACATCACAAAATTGCCATCATCGGCAGCGGATTCTCCGGCCTAGGTATGGCCATTAAACTTAAGCAAACAGGAGAACATGATTTTGTAGTGTTTGAAAAGGAAGGCGGGGTTGGCGGTACATGGCGTGTCAACCATTACCCCGGCTGTGCTTGTGATGTGCCCTCTCACCTCTACTCCTTTTCTTTTGCAGCCAACCCAGTCTGGTCCCGCATGTTTTCTCCGCAACCAGAGATCAAAAAATATTTGGAACACTGTGCTGATAAATTCAAACTAATGCCTCACATTAAATTGAATAACGCTGTAACCGGTGCTCGCTGGGATGAAACCAATGCCCTATGGCACCTCACTGATCAACACGGCAAGCAGCACACAGCGACGATGATTGTTGCAGGTGCCGGAGGTTTATCCATCCCGTCTTACCCAAACCTTAAAGGTGTTGATTCGTTCAAGGGCACCATTTTCCATTCTCAAAACTGGAATCATGAATTTGACCTAACGGGAAAACGTGTTGCTGTTATCGGTACCGGTGCATCAGCCATTCAATTTGTTCCCCATGTTCAAAAGCAAGCTAAACAAATGGATCTATATCAACGCACGGCTCCTTGGGTAATGTCCAAACCTGACCGAGCAATGTCATGGGCCGAGAGAAATCTCTTCAAACGTCTTCCAGCAGCGCAAAACGCATTGCGTAAAAGCATTTATTGGATGCTAGAAAGTCGTGTTCTTGGGTTTACAGTGAACCCTCGATTAATGGTCATCGCAAAACGTTGGGCGTTAAATCATATTCGCGCCCAAATCACTGATCCAGAATTACGTAAAAAAGTAACTCCAGACTACACAATCGGATGTAAACGAATTTTGATGTCTGATAATTATTATCCAGCATTGGATCAACCCAATGCAGATGTCATTACTACTGGCATTCAAGAAATTAAAGCCAACAGCATCGTGACCATCGATGGCCAAGAGCGAGAAGTGGACGCCATTATCTATGGCACCGGGTTTAACGCAACTAGCCCTATCCCAAAAGGAATCATCTTTGGGCGCGACGGTATTGATTTAGTGGATACGTGGAAAGATGGACCTGAAGCCTACAAAGGCACCACCGTGTCGGGCTTCCCCAACCTCTTTATGCTGATGGGCCCTAACACTGGACTGGGGCATAACTCGATGGTGTATATGATCGAGTCTCAAATTACCTATGTGTTAGAAGCCATGAAGAAAATACAAAAAGATAACCTCGCTTATGTGGATGTCCTCCCCGATGTCCAAGCAAGCTATAACGAAGCGATTCAAAAGAAAACCTCCGGCTCAGTATGGAGCTCCGGTGGTTGTCAAAGCTGGTACCTACACCCGGAAAGCGGAAAGAACGTAACACTTTGGCCCGATTTTACCTGGAAGTTCAGATTGCAAACTCGCAATTTTGATAGCAAGGCCTATCGTTTACAGTATTCTGTAACACCAATAACAACGTCAATAACAACAGAGGCAACCGCATGAAAAACGTCACCGATAAAGTCGCCGCTATTACTGGCGCGGCATCCGGCATAGGCCGAGCCTTAGCATTGGAGTTAGCTCAACAAGGTTGTCATATAGCACTGAGTGACTTGGATGAAAAAGGGCTTGCTGAAACTGCCTCGCAGGCATCCTCTTACGGCGTCAAAGTGACTACCACCACACTGAATGTCGCAGATAAAGAGGCCGTACACGCTTGGGCTGATGCTGTGGTAAACGATCACGGCAAAGTAAATATGATTTTTAATAATGCGGGAGTAGCGTTAGGTGGTACCGTAGAAGATACTGACTACGAAGATTACGAGTGGATAATGGATATTAATGTGTGGGGTGTAGTATATGGCACCAAGGCATTTTTACCTCACATCCAACAAGCCGGCGAAGGTCATATCATTAACATTTCCAGTATTTTTGGTATATTTGCACAACCGACACAAAGTGCCTATAACATGTCAAAATTTGCCGTACGGGGTTTTACCGAATCTCTACGCCAAGAATTGGACCTTGGTAAAGGCAGCGTTTCGGCCACCTGTGTACACCCAGGCGGTATAAAAACCAACATTGCCAAAAATGCTCGCATGAATAAGAGTGTCGAAAAACTTACTGGCGGCGACTCGGAAAAAGCACGGCAGCAATTTGATGCCCTATTTATGACAACACCAGAGCAAGCCGCAAAAACCATATTAAAAGCGGTCACCAAGAATAAGCGCCGTGTACTTATTGGGCCTGACGCTAAAGCACTCGATATTATGCAACGTTGTTTGCCGATGGCATATCAAAAAATAGTAGCCACTTCCATTAAATTGGCCAGCCGCAGGAGCGATAACTTCACTTGAGACCTCTCATGGCGATAACGATTTGATACATCACGCTCGAAAATACTCCGTTGGCATGCAGCCACAGATTAAAGCCGATCTATTATTGGTTGGCGTTACCATTCTAGCGGCTGCTGGCTGGATATTTTCTAAAGAAGCCCTGACGGGTTTGCCGCCACTCCTATTTATTGGCACCCGCTTTCTATTTGCAGGCGCATTACTTGCTATTGTTGGTAAAAAACAATGGCCGCACCTGACAGTAAGAGGCGCAAAGAACTCTCTGCTGGTGGGTGCTATTTTTGCGATAGCAATCATGTGCTGGATCATCGGTTTAGATTCAACACAACATATCGGTGAAGGGGCATTTATTACCAGCCTTGCTGTTGTTCAGGTACCACTGATGGCATTTTTTCTATTCCGTGAGCCTCAATCTAAATCAATGTGGCTCGCATTGCCTATAGCGACGGCTGGATTGTTTTTGTTAGCAATAAGAGATCCCTCGGTGGGCTTTCAACTTGAATCAGGGCAAGTTTATTTTTTAACGGCATCCATCATATTTGCCCTGCAATTCACCCTTAACAGCCGGGTCGTACAATATGTACCAGCAATTCTCCTAACATCCATTCAGTTATTGACCGTAGGAATCGCATCAATAGGTGCATCGTTTTGGCTAGAACAATGGCCCAGCCATATCACACCAGCCATTACCGGCTGGCTACTCGCAAGCGCTGTTATAGCGACCAGTTTACGTTTTTTTATTCAAACCTATGCGCAAGGGCTAACGCCTGTTAGCCACGGAGCAATGATATTAACAATAGAACCTATTCTTACGGCATCACTTGCTGCATTTTGGTTTGGGGAATCTATGACTCTGATTCAGGTGGCCGGCTGCGGATTGATTTTTTCTTCCTTGCTTATCAACCGCTGGCAATTCATCAAAAAAATATTAAAATAACCTGCGCCGGACCATCAAAACTAGCCAACCTGAATCGTTTGATTCTACATTTATAAAACGATCAAGCTCTCATTCGAGTTAACGTAGTTCGCAAACCATTGCTTAGTATTATTTTAAAAAAGGCAATGAGATTATTTTCATTGGGGTTCGGTGTCTTACCCATGGATATCCGCTTTAATTGTCGAGCATACCAAGCCACTTCCATTATCCCCATGCTATCGATCTGTTTAATGCCCGTTTTCCTAGGCGTACAGATTATCGCTGAATCCTGACCACTAAGTAGTTTGTTTGAATAGTCTGGGTCAATACTGAGGGGCCTTGCGATGCCGGTAAAATCTAGCTTATCTTCTTTGATTGGAGACGCCATGCCTTCAACGCTTCGAAACCCTCCGGTGACACAGAGAGGAGCGGATACTTGGTCGCGGGCTTTTTCAGCAAAATCTAAAAAATAGGCTTCTCTTGTTTTGGTCGATTCACGGCTCGGCTCGAGCCCAGCCATCGCAGGAGCTTCATAAGTCCCGCCTGAAATTTCTATTAAGTCTATTCCTGCTTTGGCTAAGCTTTGCATAACCTTAATAGATTCGTGTTCTTCAAATCCACCTTTTTGAAAATCGGCAGAATTGAGTTTTATACTGATAGGAAAGTCCTTTCCCACCTTTTCTCTAATATTTTCAAGAATAGCTAATACGAAACGCATTCGATTTTCTAAGCTACCGCCCCATTTGTCGGTACGAATATTGTGATGAGACGACAAAAACTGGCTGACTAAATAACCGTGGGCACCGTGTATCTGCACACCGCTAAAACCGGCTTTCTTTAAAATTTCAGCGGATTTCCCAAATCTCTCGATAATGTTTTCGATTTCAAATTCGTTGAGTGCTCTTGGAGTGGCAAAAAAGGACGCATAAGCAGTGTCGAAAGGGACCGCTGAGGGTGAAACAGTTTCCTTACATAAGCCTCTTGGAGATTGCTTGCCGGGATGATTAAGCTGTGCCCACAGCTGAGCACCATTCTTAGTGCCTGCCGAAGCCCAGCGTCGCAATATAACCATATCGCTTTCATCTTCGACAACAACATTGTTCGGTTCGCCTAAGGCTTTACTATCTATCATGATATTGCCTGTGACGATTACCCCGGTTCCACCCATGGCCCAGGCTTCATAAAGTTTTGCCAGGCTATCCGTAGGGGAATTTGAGATCGTGGCCAGAGCTTCACTCATGGCTGACTTAAGTATTCTGTTTTTTGCCTTTACACCACAGGGAAAAATAAATGACTGATTTAAATAATGATTAAGAGCAGTTGGTGTGATTGTCTCACTAACGGTCATGATAGTTCCTTGAATTAAAAAATGTGGTATGTGTTAATTTTTGCACATCGATCGATCGGACGATTCGATGAATGTCAAACTATACAAAAGACTTTATTGAATGGCTGCCGACTTGTCAAGTTGACACATCTATCATGCAGTTTGTTCTAGCTACTGGACAAAAAACATTTTCTGTCTTGCTCTACCCTCGAATGCCAGGGGAGAAACAGGACAACCTGAACCGTTTATTTTTGAGCTCCAATCATCCAACGATACTTTATCCTATCTGTATGCACACCACCAATATCATAATTTTGCTCAAGAAACATGATACCTCTATCCTTGGTCATTCGAACAATGGTACTTGCTCGTGTGCCATAACCGGGGCTTTGAATAAATAAGGGCGAAAGCATTTTTTCTAAGATTATTCCTACGCCAGTATCAGGCAAGGTCCCATCCTCGGCTTGTTTGTCATTTTGAAGTAGACCAAGTAACGTCAATTCAATATCCGCAATCTCATCGTGTTCGTCTGGTTCATTGTCAGAAGCTTGTTCGATAGCTTCTCTCAACCCCTTGACTCCAACATTTACTTTTGGCCATTCTGTGTTGAGCAAATGATTACTTAATCCATAAATACCAGGTTCAAGCCGCAACGGAGGTTTTTCACTTCGGTTGGAATAATAAAACAATGATGTTGTATCACCGACTAATAAATTAAATCCAGCGTATTGCTCTTGAACCTCTTCGAGCTGTATCAGGTAGGCTTCTGGTGTATCGCTGCCCTGTAAAAAACCAGTGGTTAGCTGCCCTCTGGATCGCGGATATTGATCGCCATCTCGACTACGAAAGTTAGTCACCGCAGCGAACCGGCCATCACGCGTAACACCTAGCCAGGCTCCATGCTGCTCAAGGTCTTTTCCCGCTAGCAAATTCTTATCGCCCCCCCAAAAATGCGCAGGTTTGGTGGGACGTTGATAAAATTCATCACGGTTAGCCGCAACAATTAGCTTATTGACTGAACTTGGGGCCCACTCAAATAATATCAAACACATAAATCACCCTTGCTCTAGCAAGCGGAACTCTCTAACAATAATGCACAAAGTTCTCACGAGTAAACTTTACCCGAGGAAAAAACACCCCGTCCTTTGCACGCTCACCTACACCTAAAACCATCGAGACTTCGGCGTCTCGTGGTAGCCCCAACAACTTTTTAATACGCTTTTCATCCATACCTTCCATTGGGCATGTATCAAAATTATGGGCACGAAACGCCAACATTAAATTCTCTGCGGCAAGTGCTGTGCTCTTAGCGGCCCATACTCGCATATCCGATTCAGAAAAAGGTCCGCGATTAATCGGGCGTGATAAACCCGTTATAGTGGCAAACATTTTTTTCGCATTACCGGCAATATTTAATGGTCCTTGCCAGTAAGACATTGGCACACCTCTCTGGTAGAAGGTCTTCCAATGCTTAGGCATCTTATCTTGTGGCCATTGCTCTATATTTAGCTTTGCCACTTCCGACCATGACTTGGTGCGCGATACAATGACGATTAATTCCGATGCTGTTTTTGCTGCATGTTGGCTCATGCACATTTCCACAAGTTGCGCTTTCTTATCCGATGTTTGCACCACATGAAACTCCCATGGCTGCAAATTACAGGAACTAGGCGCTAACATCGCCAAATCCAAGCAGGCGTCGATGACTTCTCGTGGGACTTTTTTGTCGGTAAACTTTCTCACCGAGCGACGGCTCTCAACAATTTTCTTAAACTCTTCAAAATCGACATGCTCTGGAGCTGGCTCATGGTAACGCTCCTTCGCCTTGTAATCGTAACCGTCAATAGTTTTCATTCGATTAAGAGATTCTTTTAGATCTCCGACAAAGGTACTTTCTTCTTCGTGCTCTACGTTGAGATCTGTCATTTTTGCGCTGCCCTAATCGATTTTGATAACCAAGTTAATAGTTTAAAATTTATCGAAGTATTAAGAGGCTGTCAAATAGACGATTGGGAAGGTAATGTTTCATGTATCGGTATTTCTCACCCCTTACAGCTGCTTCCGGTACTGATCTGGTGTTTTCTGAAACCAACGTTTGAACGCACGCCGAAAATTAGTGCTGTCATGGTAATTAAGTAAGGCTGCAATTGCATCAACGGACATATTGCTGTCTCGCAAATAATCGACCGCTTGTTGTGACAATATCTCATCCCTGATTTTACGAAAACCAGCCCCTTCTTTCTGCAGTCTTCGCGCTAATGTTCGTTTGCTGATAAATAATGTGGCGGCAGCTTCCTCTTCACACAACACTCCCGGAGGATGAGAGAGCATCATATTTTGTATTTTGTACTTGGTAGTATTTTTGTTAGAAAGCAGCTTTTCCTGCATCAACTCACATTGCCGCATTGCAAATAAATAGTTTTCGGGGTTGGTAGATGTATTTTGGACTTGGCTCAATTCAATGGGAAACCTTACCATCAATCGTTCAGAAGAAAACTCGAATTGACCAGGAAGGTAATCTGAATAATGTTGGCTATATTGCGGCTTAGCGTGGGTAAAATAGGTGATCCCCTCATGTAACTGCCTTCCTACGATAAATTCTGCAAAATCAAAAACAATCTTTGCAAAAACCTCAGATAGGCAACGCTCGATCTCCTCGCTTAAGTCAACATCAAAATAGCACTGGCCCTCTAACCAGTCATCGGTCGTAACGATTTCCGCTCGGGCAAAATTCATCCGCGAGGGCAAATACGTTTGAAGGGCTTTTAAGCCCATTAGTAGATTCGGGCTACTACTGGCTAAAAAACCCAAAGCGCCATGTGTCGGAGGGGTAAGTCGAAGTCCTAATCGCAACCCAAATATTTCATCATTAGATAATCTCAGGCCATTTTCTAGGACCTGTATTTGCTGATGAGAAGTCAGAAGATTGTCTTCTTGCATAAACTGATCGATAGAAAGGCCCGTCATGTGTAGCAACGACGGCAGTTCAGATTCTTGCAAATCGAGCTCACGCGCAATTAGACGTGAGTAATTAGACGGGATACAGGCCACATTCGGGTTGAATTTTTGTGTTGCGCCAATAGGTTTCGCTACCATTGTAACTCCCGTAATTTGTATTCTAGATCAAAGATTCAAACTGGTAATACCTTAAATTTCACCCAAGTGTCTTTAAATAACCCCCTTATGTCAAGAAATGACCTGACATCAACAGATCCAACTGCGTAATCTAGATTGCATGAGTTATGAGCAGGCTTGGCGCTGCAGAGCCCTCGCCTTCCTTATCATAACGACTTAACTAATTGATTAGCCGAGGTATTTATGGGCAGCATTACTTTTATTGAGCATAACGGAAACCAGCACAAAGTTGATATTGAAGAAGGTAGTTCCTTGATGCAAGCCGCTATGGATAACAGCGTCCCTGGTGTTGATGCAGATTGTGGCGGTGAATGTGCGTGTGGAACCTGCCATGTGATCGTTGATAAGAACTGGGTATCTGTCATTGGAAACACAACTGAAATAGAAACTCAGATGTTAGATATGACGCCAGAAAAAGCCGATACGTCTCGATTGTCTTGCCAAATTACCGTTACGGAAGCCATGGATGGAATGGTTGTCCGTCTACCAGAATTTCAAATGTGACGCCGTTTTTACGCTAAAAGAAACTTTACGTTTAAAGATAGTAAAAGAATCACGTTTAAATATTGGGAAATGATATGAATTTTTTATCTTCAATTGTTGAAAAAAGCGCGTCACTGACTTCAATGCCTGCCATCGTTGAGAAAGCCACGTCACTGGTTTCAATACCTGTCATCGTTGAGAAAACCTCAAAGGTAATTCCATTGCCGCTGCAAATAAAAGGAATCCACCTTTTTCTAAAAGCTAAAAATAAAGTATGGAAAAGCAAGTCTGTACCCGTGTTTATTGAGTCTCCCATACCTGACGTATCGACACTTGCGATAGAAGACATTGATGTAAGCAACCCTTTTTTATTCAAGCAAAACATGTGGGAATCATACTTTAAGCGCTTGCGTGATGAATGTCCCGTGCACTACCAAAAGAACAGCCCTTTCGGCCCCTTTTGGTCCGTTACCCGGTATAAAGACATTGTGTTTGTAGACAGACGGCACGATCTATTCTCGGCCGAGCCAATTATTGTGATTGGTGACCGCCCTGAAGGCATGGCCATCGAAACCTTTATTGCCATGGATCCTCCTAAGCATGATATTCAACGTAAAGCTGTTCAGAATGTTGTTGCACCTAAAAACCTATTGGAAATGGAAGATCTAATCCGAAGCCGCGCTGTTGATGTGTTGGATAACCTGCCTATTGATGAACCTTTTGATTGGGTTGAGAAAGTATCCGTTGAGCTAACAGCAAGAATGCTTGCGACATTATTTGATTTCCCTTATGAACACCGACATAAATTAGCCTATTGGTCTGATGTGATTGCAGCCAGCCCGGAGACAACAGGAGGCGAATGTTCAGCAGATGAAATGTTTATTGGAGCAGCAGAAATGGCTGAGTATTTCACGCGACTGTGGCGTGAAAAAGAAGCAAAAAAAGAGGCAGGTGAAGAGATGGGATATGATTTAATCAGCTTGCTACTCTCCAATGAAAAGACTAAGAATATGATCAACAAGCCTATGGAATTCATGGGTAACTTGGCGCTATTAATCGTTGGTGGCAACGACACTACTCGTAACTCCATGACCGGTGGTGTTTTAGCGTTAAATGAGTTTCCGAATGAATTTATTAAACTCAAGAACGACCCAAGCCTTATCCCCAATATGGTGTCCGAAATTATCCGGTGGCAAACCCCCTTGGCATACATGCGTAGAGTTGCAAAAGAAGACGTAGAGCTAAATGGTAAAACGATTAAGAAAGGCGATAAGGTTGTTATGTGGTATGTCTCTGGCAATAGAGATGAGAGGTCGATTGATCAACCAGACCAATTCATGATTGATCGCAAAAAAGCGAGAAACCATCTTTCTTTCGGTTTTGGTATTCACAGATGTATGGGGAACCGTTTAGCAGAAATGCAATTGCGCATACTTTGGGAAGAGTTATTAACGCGTTTTGACAATATTGAGGTGCTTGATGAGCCTGAATATGTGCAATCGAACTTCGTAAAGGGTTATACCAAAATGATGGTTAAACTCTCTGCTAAAACTTAGAGATATACGGCGAAAGCACCTAGGGCTGGGCGTTCATTCGGCCCTAGGTAGCTGACGTCAACTACACTGCATCGTTAACATTCCAAGAAATATCCATTTCGCTAAGTGCATCAAGATACTCATCAAGTGATATGAAGCCGACACAGGGATATGCTCCAACCGTGCTTACCTCCCCCTTCACAAGTTTTTTCGCCATCAGTATCGCCGGCATACAAGGGATATAGGGGCCATCGCCAGAGCCCGCTGCCAGTTCAAATATCGTACTTTTGTCAGCACCACGTTTATCTTTTCCTGATAACGTCATATGAAAAGCGCTATTAGATGAACCAAACCAATCAAACAAAAATGAAATTCTTAATAATAAGGGGGCAGCTTTTTCAAGATGCCGAATCAACCCAATTCGAACTAACCACGACAACGCCCAGAGCGTAACGTGAATAAATGGAATTTCCAAACCCGCATAAAATCGAATAGTTTTCAGCTCAGGATAACGTTTTGGAAATATCGTTAAGTCAGGCACGTCACAATTACCCAGCAGGCGCCATCCCAAATTTTTATATTTACGTACACGCAACCCCTGCCAACCATAAACATCTACCGCGTTTCCATTGCTTAATGTCTTAAAGGGCTTCCCCGTATAACCTAGGATTGCCGCTGTTGTTGCAAGTCCTCGGGCTGTTTTTTGGGCTGTTGTAATGCCATATTCGAGGCTTTCTAGAGAGCTAAATCCAGGACGGTACCGATCAACAATTGCTGAGGTTAGGCATGGAACAGAGCTAGCCCCACTAACAACAAGAACACCCTGTGCACTAGCCTGATCGTTAAGATCGACTATACCATCAACAAAATCCCGTCCATCGGCCAAATCTATATAATGCACACGCAGTGAAATACATGCTGTTGCAACATCGTAACCTTGACGCTGGAACGGACCAGAAGTATGAACAACGATAGTTGGGCGTATTGATTTTAACGCTCCCGTAATATCCGTATTTATATCTAGCGCCACAGCTTCAGGTTGATTAATCGCATCAACCTCAGAGGCAAACCTCCGCGCCTTATCTATTGATCGGCCAGCGATAATTACTTGAATATTACTGATCTTGGCTAGCGCTTCAGCGATAAAACTTCCGAAATTCCCATAACCGCCAATGATTAGCACTCGTTTAATCACGGGTGTGATTTCACGTCAAAACGTCCTTTATAGCCATAAACTTTACCCCACAACGCATGGGTAATAGACACGCTCATATCGAACGTATTGTCATCAACTCCAACTTCTTCTGCATACCCTTCACCCATTAGAAATGTCAAAGGTACAGGAATAAAAATGCCAAAAACACATAACACATACCCCTTATGTTTCAGTTTTACACGCTCATCTTCCCACACATAAGACATACGCCATCCAATGCCAAACCGCATCACTTCAATCACTTCGTTCCCTTCAGTCTGAATCATGCGGGACCTGAATTGATAAGGACGACGGCTCTTGAAATGAAATATACGATTAAAGTGAAAAGACTTGCTGCTTCTATCGCTTTTAAAATTTACTGTTACAGGTACATCTTTTTCATTCTTTGGAGGTATCCCCTTCATCAACCAAAATAGCGGTGAAAATATCCTCATAGGCCCCGAACACATAAGATCTAATGTACCGTCTACAACAGTAACATCATCAGTGAATGGCCGATTTGAATAGTGCTTTTGCATAACCGGAGGTAAATCATCCCAGCTTTCACCAAATATACTCTTGAATATGGGCTCGTCACTCATATAGGTTTCATTACCATTAAAAAAAATACGACAACCAACCCTGTAAAAGCAGGCCAGCCTAGAGCAAACCAAAGTTTAAAATACTTGAAGTATAATTCCGGCAATTCAGTCTGGCTCTCAACGCTCTCTACCAGCATTCTCCTAAGCTGAATCTGAATCCAGACAACTGGCAACCAACATATACCGGAAATAATAAAGATCCCGTATGTAACAACCAGCCATAAATCTAGCCAGTTAAAACCTCCATGGAACACAAGCCAAAACCCCGTTATTGGCTGTAAGATTACTGCAGGTAAGGTAAATAGATAGTCTGCTATTACCGTATTACGTGCGGCATAAAGTTTTTCATTGGCGTCTTTAGTAAAGTGAGAGCGAAACATAAAGAAAGCTATGCCGATCCCAGTACCAAATAGTATTGTTGAGCTTAAAATATGGAGTACTTTAATAAAAACGTATAAATCCATAAGCTAGCTTATCAGTCTCCCCCTCAGGATTTATCACTTGCTACTGGGACAGAACCGTCTTGCTCTTTGGGTTGAACGGTTTGTTCTTTACTCACTGCGGGTTTGGGCGCCGTCATACTTTGTTGCCCACTAACACCAGAGCTAATCTGCTGAATTTCTCCACCTGACTCTAGGAAGGCTTTGGTTTTTTCTTCAATGGCTAGAGAGGTTTCAGAACCTGCAGGCTGTTTCTTTTTTGACGCTACTGTCTTTGCTTTAATTGCCATTTTGGGCCTTTTATGGTCGAAGCGGAGCTACAGCTTAACACAAATTGAGATGTTTTTGGATTGCTCGATTTGATATGGCATGGAAAGTTCATTTTACCATCCATGGTTAACGAACATCACTAGATAGGACAGAGCCTACATATCAGATTACCGTTATATTCTCCCTACAACCCGCACCATTCCGGCCGTTAGACTCGCTACATCCTCATCGCTCATAACGAATGGCGGCAGTACATAGACCAGCTTGCCAAATGGCCTTACCCAAATACCCTCCTCCACAAACATTGGTTGTACGGTAGGCATATGCACTGGCTCATGCAACTCAATCACACCTATAGCTCCGAGCACACGAACATCGGCAACTTGTTCCAAATCTTTAGCGGGTAACAACCCTTTCAAAAGCTGCTTCTGCAAGTTACTAACCAGGGCTTGCCAATTACCTTGTAATAGCAATTCCAGGCTGGCGTTGGCTACAGAACACGCTAGTGGGTTAGCCATGAAGGTCGGACCATGCATAAACACACCAGCTTCTCCCTCACTGATACCTTTTGCGACTTTGTCAGTGGTTAACGTGGCAGCCAAGCTCATGAAGCCGCCTGTTAACGCCTTGCCCACACACAAGATATCTGGACTGATATCTGCATATTCACACGCAAATAATTTACCTGTACGGCCAAAACCTGTAGCAATTTCATCACAAATTAATAACACATTGAATTCATCACATAACTCACTGACACGCTTTAGATAAGCCGGGCTGTAGAAACGCATACCTCCAGTTCCCTGCACTATGGGTTCAAGGATCATGGCGGCAATGGAGTCACTTTTTTCTACAAGGGTCTGTTTTAAATCTTGTACGTGATGCTCTGAAAATACATCGTCGAACATGCATTGTGGCGCTTCAACAAAGATGTGCTCCATCAAAACGTTATCAAACATATGATGCATGCCGTTCTCAGGGTCACTCACTGACATAGTGATAAAGGTATCACCGTGGTAACCGTTTCTTACAGTAATGATTTTGTTCTTTTGTTTTTGTCCCTTGCTAATCCAATATTGAAATGCCATTTTAATAGCTACTTCGGCTGCCACTGACCCACTGTCACTGATAAAAACCTTGTTTAAACCTTGCGGGGTTATGTCTACCAGCGTTTTGCAAAGATTTACCGCAGGTTCATGAGTAAGCCCACCGAACATCACGTGAGCCATGCTATCGATTTGATCTTTTGCTGCAGCGTTTAACACAGGGTGATTATAGCCATGCAACACTGACCACCAGGACGCCATACCATCAATGAGTTGGCGCCCATCCTTTAAAGTAAGTCGCACGCCATCAGCACTAACTACAGGGAATGGCGCCAGTGGCATATCAAAGGACGAATACGGGTGCCACACGTGCTGCCTATCAAGTTCTAGAATTTGGTCTTCAGTTAATATTTTTGCCATATGTCTTTGCCAAAAAGTGATAGCTATAGGGCGGAAATGATCCGTTGAGAGGTTTGCCTTCACTATGAGATAGGCTCAGCAACAAGTAATTCTATACGTTGTTGCCGGCATTCAGTAGGGGTTACGTCAAAATATTCTTTGAACGCACGATTAAACGAGGTTAGATAGTGAAGAATACGACAATAAGCTGCTGAGTAGGCGGCCGTTGAGCTAAAAATGCGCCCTGCGCTCTTAGCATCCCAAATACTTTGGTTTGATGGCCTTCTGGTTGGTTAATATTGCGCTGAATAGATCTCTTTAAGAATTTGCCTTAGGTCACCTAAATTTAAAGGCTTGAGTAGGCTTCCTACAATGACTGCACCTTTTGTTTCTCCTAACTTTTCTGCCACTGATAGGTAGGCTCCTCCGTATCCGCTAATAAGGACGATTGGGGGAGAGACATCCTGTACTGCTAACCATTGAAGTAGTTCGTTGCCGTCCATTTCCGGCATGACTATATCCATCACGACTGCGGCTACTGAGCTTGGATCATAGTTTCTCTGAAAACTTCTAGCACTTGTTGTAGTTTTACATTCGAAGCCAATGGATTCTCCTGTGACAGCTATAATCTCAGTGATATCCTCTTCATCATCTACTATCCAGAGAAGTGGCTTTGTCATAGGCTTTGTCCTATCTGGTGGATTAAGTAAATGGGGTTATCTCCAGTATAGCAGGGGCGGATATTACTCTCGATAGAATTCAATTTCTAATCTTGTGATACGAGACAGATGAAGTGGCGCTATCTTTAGGAGCGTCTTCATCACATTTTTTACAATTCAATTCGTGCCCCAACTTCGAATCACGTCCAGCCTTTGACTCTACCCATGGGCGACTTACCCAAGGCGGATCGTGCCTCACATGTTGGAAATGACCACATTTAAGCTCTGCTACCCAATGGCCGCTTTCGTCTTTATGATAACCTACTATTGACTGATCCATACCTTTCACAATAATTTAATTCAAAATCAATATTTATTCTGCACAAGATTTTGTGTGACTTTTAAAAATTGTACATTAGCGATAAATCAATTCGACGCTCCTCCCCCGGCCAGCCTTTATCTGCCCACGTGTTTAAATTGGGGGTTGGATAGTTGTATTTTTTATCGAACACATTAGAAATAGCAAGCATTGTAGACAAAGAGTTAACTCCCACCTCCATATCAAAGGAAACATTTACATCAAGCAATGTGTAAGCATCTCTAGTTTTGCCTATTCGACCCCCTTGTTCCAAAAGGTTTGGCTCTCCAACCACGTCACTTGAAATCGCTTCTGGGGCTCCATCCCATTGAGCCTCCATCTCCCCAACATGTCGAATCACTCCACCTATTCGCATATTATCCGTCACAGAATAAGATATGTCGAAATATCCTAAAAGCTCAGGAGAATAAGATTGGTCAATATTTGAAAACCCTGGCCTTCTATCTTGTACATCTTGATACGTTAACGACGCCTCAACCTTAAGGGTACTTGAAGGCAAATAGATACTACCTAACTCCAGGCCTGTCGCATCAACCCTCCCTGCATTAGTAGTATTAGCAACAAATGACCCGTCATCTTGCTGCTCAATGATCCGTGCAACCAGGTTATCTAATTGGTTATGAAATAAATTGACATTAAGAGAAAAATTTTCTGCCCAGCTTCCTGTATAAGCAATCTCGTATGTCAATATTTCTTCATTTTCAAGCCCTCCCGTGGCTTCCGATCGAGCGGATGGGCCTATAATGTTTGTTGCCTCTCCCACTAAAAATTTTAATGAGTGGAGATCGTTTATATGCCAAATCGCTGCCAGCCTACCCGTAAACTTAAACGCGTCATCATCGTTACCCTGTGTGCTAGTGGGGCGAGATATAATACCTTCAGGAACGACATCCTCAAGTTCTAGAAATCCATCTGCATACGTTTTTACCAGAACCTGGTATTTACCCAGTCTTTCAAAGCGCCCACCCGCAACTACCCGAAGGGAGTCACTTATTTTATAGTCGAATTGCGAATAAAAAGAACTGGTTGCTACATGATCGTCAGGAACAAATTCTCTCTCATAATTGGTAAATTCATGACTGTTAAAAAGTGCAGCCCAGTTGTAGTCCCAGAATTGGTTATAATACGTCGTATCATGATAGGAAAGCCCGAAGGAAGCCGCTAAGTTATCGCTAATGTCATAATTGACATTAATTTCCAGGTATTCATTCGAATCCTTAACAACATCAAAAGACCATTGCTTTATATCGTTGACCGCTCCTCGAATCCGCTGTTGATCATCAAATTCATGCACCCCATAGACAATTTGATAATCCATGCCATCCAATACAGTATCGTTATAAGCAATTGCCCAGTGCTCCGCACCGGTTCGATATGTCGAAGGCACACCTGCCGCCGTTGCTCTTGCCGCATAGTACTCCCTGTTTGTGTTGGCGCCATAATAGCTGAAGGTCAATTTACCTGCAGTAACAGAAACATCAACATAATTATTTTCAAATCCTAAACGACCATCCGTATTCAGTGCATCTAGTCCGGGAAATTGAAAATCACTTGCCTCATACGCATCTAAGTCAGAGACAAAACGATCAAAATTATAACTGGGCCCCTGGCTCTGTTCACGTCGAGCATTAACAGAAACATTAAGCTTTAATCCATCTCCAATAACCCCTCCCGCATCAAAGCCAACATATACGGATTGCTCATTGTCTGTTCCATAGCGCACCGAAGCGATGCTATTAATATCATCAGCCACATCTTTGCGTGTAATAATATTAATTACACCAAAAAACGCGCCACTTCCGTAGATGACAGACATGGGGCCCCGTACCACCTCAACCCTTTCAACGGCTTCAACAGGTATCGATAGATTGTCTAACGAATATTGATTGTTGAAACTAAACACCGTATCGAGGCCGTTAATTAATATCTTAACCCCTGTCCCTTCCTGCCCCAAAAAACCACGGACACCAATTGGCTGATCAAAAAAGTGGCCATGCTCAACGATATAGTAGCCGGAAATCCCCTTAATGAGCTGAACCATGTTTCGGTAGCCCTTATTTTTAATATCTTGCTTTGATAATACTACGACGGATGCAGGAATATCCCTGACTTTTTGCACCTTCTTCCCTGCGGCGGCTATCTCTACATTTAGCAAATCTTCAAGGGTCAATCTTGCTAATAAATCAAACGCTTCATCCTGGGCATAGAGATTTGTCGGTCCTTGCAACAACAACGACAACAATCCCGCGATAACCAGAGACATATTACCTGCAAAATAAGCCAGCCTTTTCTCTTTGAGCACCGCCATGTTTCGTCAACCTCAAGGCCCGACCTCCGTCGGTTTAATTACCTACCTCTTAGTATAGTTCTCTAGCGTATGCTTTAAGAAAACCGATAAGATCAAATAGCTATAATCAGTAACCATTTTGGATATTATAAATGCTACCTGTAGTTTTAACAGTTCCATGCATTACACTGAAAATTAAAATTCCCCATGTCTACCTGATCCGTTTGCAAACGTCGTAGCACCTTTAAGCGTTTCGCCCTTTTTAATGGGCTCCATTCCCCGCTGAAACTCATTCGTTAGCGCCTCATTAATGGGTTTTCCCCATTGCTCGTAGGCACTCATACGATCACTTTGCATGCAAAGCTGAGGGAATTTAGAAATCTCCTCTGCTAGCTTTTCTGCAGCTTCTCTAGATTTCCCATGAGGTACTATCCTGTTTGCTAACCCCATAGATTTTGCTTCAATAGCATCAACCGGGCGGCCTGTTAGCATTAAGTCCATTGCATGGCTCATACCTATTAATCTTGGCAGTCGCACAGTGCCACCATCGATAAGTGGTACGCCAAAACGTCGGCAGAATACACCAAATATAGCGGTTTCTTCCATAACACGCATATCACACCACAAAGCAAGCTCCAATCCACCTGCAACTGCATGACCAGAAACGGCTGCTATTACCGGTTTCTTAAGTTGCATCCTACTTGGCCCCATAGGGCCATCGCCGGCAGGGTCAAGGCGTAGGTTACGCTGTTGGTCCTCGCTCGAAACTGCTTTTAAATCGGCACCGGCACAAAACGTGTCTCCAGTCCCACACAATACAGCAACAGAAAAAGAATCGTCGCCTTCAAACTCCCGAAAAGCATCAGCAAGAGCGGAGGCTGTTGGTCCATCAACAGCATTTTTCACATTGGGTCTATCAATGATTACTGTGAATATGCTATCTCTTTTTTCGATGACTACAGACATTCTATATCCCTGTTTTTTTTGCTAAATAATAAACCCAATAATTAGGGCTAAACAAAACAACGTCTATAACATCAGTTAACATAACGATATCGTTTTACAACAAATACAGGAATTCTCCATTATGTACTCTCAAGCAGGAAATGCGCCCTTGCCACCGCTGTAGGTTCAGATTGCTTAGTTTGCCAGGCATACATAGACACATTGGCTGCTCGGCGCCCCTGTCGAGTAATTTCACAAATGGCAAAAGTATCCTTGTGGCGTCCAGCACGTAAATAGTCAATCGAGAAATCAATGGTTTTAGGCAAACGAGGTGTGTCCAATTTTAATAGCAAATGAATAATGGCTGAGTTTTCTAAAAAGCCCCCCAGCACCCCACCATGAATTGCTGGCAATGTTGGATTGCCAAGGTTATTGTCATTACTAGGCAATGTAAAAATATACTCATCACCAAATTGCTCACACCCCATACCAATAAATTTTGCATAAGGAATATGATCCAATACAGGTTTAAATACCTTTGTTCTACGACATTCTTTTACCATGGATAGCATATTATTTTAACCAACCTTGATCTTTAACTGTTTCAAGAAACATGAAACTTCCAACTGCATGAGCAACAGGGTTATCAATATCATTCTCGTATAACACTGCTCTAGTAAACGCGATGTTATCGGTATAACGGTAACATCGAGCAGTACAGAACAAATCCATACCCTTAGTGGATTTACGCATGTGATCAATTCGCAAATCTAATGTAGGCGCGATACGAATTTGAGGATGTAAATGGCTAAACACTGCGAACCCACTTGTCTGATCTGCTAATGTAAAGATTGCACCTCCATGTAGAGCCCCAGTTTCCATGTCTCCAACAAGGTTTAAGGAGTATGGTAATTTGAGCGTTATCGACTCATTGGAGGCAGACACGGTTTCGATACCTAATACCTCTGAGTGCTTGATATCAGCCATACCGCGCTGGCAAAAGTCCGCTAGAGCTTCATTATTCTCTTTCATATCATTACCTTGATTCATGTATGGGCTAATACTAGTCGAATTCTACAAATATAAAACAGACAAACAGTCCTTCCTGTTTCAGCATGACCGGTCATATTCGGCCAAAAAATGGTTAGATTTGCAAACCCTTTCACTAACAAGTACCATGGTTCCATTGCGTAGTTTTTGATCAGTATATTTTCCCTATAAAACAATAATAATGGGCAGGTACAATTGTGAAATACATTCTTACATTGCTGTATATCAGTTCTCTTTTGTCTGTTGCTGGTTGTAAGGTCAAAGACAATACTGATTACGAATACCTTGATTCATGGGCCGTTCAAGCAATCAATTTGCAAAACCGCATTAGTCAGCGTGCTCCTTTTAGGCTCGCAGAGTTTCCAGCCACCCACAATTCGTTTAATGCTCAAGCTTATTCGAACGGTTTTAGCTACCCCGATCCAAACCATATACCCAGCATGCTAAATCAATTACGCATGGGTAAGCGAATGATCAACATGGATTTACATTGGGATATTCACTACAACGCAAAGACACGGCTTATAACAACCGATGTTGTACTTTGTCATGACTCATCTGACTTTGGGTTTTGCAGTATGTGGGATCGAACATTTAGAGAAGGTTTGGTTGAAGTCCGAGAATGGCTTGAGGAAAACGATGAGGTAGTCATTCTAAAGCTTCAAGACGAGCTTGATGGTCACTACCAAGAAGCCTACGACAGTATCAACATTGAAATGGGAGATTTGGTTTATAAGCCCTCTTCTCCTTGTGCTACGTTTGATATGGAAATATCAAAAGCAAAGATCTTAGCAACCGGTAAGAAAATCATCATTACTGGCGCCAAACCTTCAACTTGTAATGAATCTTGGGGAGAATTTGTATACTGGGATGAAGGTATGTTCGGGAGTGTTAACCACGAAAGCTTCACACCCTACCCTATCTGCAACAATGCCGTTGATGACATACAACAGAAAATTTTTGGTGCGACAAACGATGGAACCCAAGTCGCACAAATTATACTTCAATCGGATGAGATGACGATTGAACAAGTTGCCGCCCTAACTAAATGCGGACTAACAGCCATTTCTTACGAACCGTTGCGCTGGTGGGATGATCGCCTAGTTGCTCAGATATGGAGCTGGGATACGGATAAACCCAGCATCAACAACACCACAAGTAACTGTGCCGCTCAACAAGCTAGTGGCAGATTTTCTGACGCATTATGCAATGCTACTTATTCATTCGCCTGCCAACATCCACAAAACAGGGATTGGAGAATAACAAATACTATAAGCATTTGGAGTAATGGCGAGCTAGCATGTGAAGGAGAATTTGGAGAGGAAGGTTACACATTTTCAACGCCCGTAAATGGATATGAAAATGCGCAACTTAATGATGTCAAAGAATCATTGGGAATTTCGAACGTGTGGATGAACTATACTGATTCTTTGATTGAAGGTGATTGGGTTTATTAGCACAAACCCTCTATTTCTGTAATGCCCGCGCCAGGGCTGAAACAGCAAGAGGGTTATACACCAATCCACAGTGGCTACTTTTAACCTCTATGTTTTCAGTAAGTTCTGACTCTTCTTCCAATGAGCACTGCCAAGCAACCACGCCATCGGTCTTGCTGTATATTGACGTTGATAATACGCCAGGCGGTTCTTTACGTTGATTAAATGCTGCTAAGTCTTCATCCGTAAATTCTGTTCCAGAAATACGGTGAAATAAGTCATGTAATATATTTGCGTCATGTTCGCCAGTAAAGGGGGTTCCCAATGTGACCACTGAATGGACGTACTCAGGATACATCCTACCAAGTTCACGCGCAAAGACCCCTCCGAGGCTCCATCCAACAACCGAAACTTTCTGACCACAAACATCTAGAAGTCGCTTAAGTTCAGAACGCAAATGAGCCCGATTCTTCGAAGTCGACCCCATGTTTCGCCCCATCTTCCAAGGGACAGATCGATACCCCAGACGTTTCAATGATCGCCTTAACATTTGCGTTTCAAAGTCTCCTGCACCGAAGCCTGGTATCACTAGTACGGGGCGCCCATTACCCTTCGGTAAGTTTTTCTCATAAAAACGGTATGACAGTAATTGAGCTCCAATCTCGAAAGGTACACGCGCCTCCATTAGCGTATATAGAGCCCTAGGCTTATGTATATTAGCGCCCATTGGTGCCTCCAATAGTGTTTAGTTCACCACGAATAATAAATTACATGGATATTCGGCCGGAATTATCAATTAACTGTCTATTGATTACATGTCATTTATTTCCTAAACCGTTTATATTCTACAAAGTAGATACCTTTAACTTAGCACAGATCAAGGGACCAGAAATGCCAAATAGCAAAGGTCAAACCCGACACAAACACAACGTCATCATCATTGGTACAGGTTTTGGCGGGCTGGGTATGGGTATCAAATTAAAAGAATCGGGAATAAATAATTTCCTCATTTTGGAAAAAGCAAACGATGTGGGTGGTTGCTGGCGTGAAAACAGTTACCCGGGGGCAGCATGTGACGTACCTTCGCATCTCTATTCATTTTCATTTGAAAAGAATGCGAACTGGTCAAGAAAATACGCCCCACAATCAGAAATCCACGCCTATCTAAAACATTGCGCTCAAAAATATGCTCTCATGCAACACATTCAATTTTCAACTGAACTTGCATCAGCTATCTTTAATGAAAAAGAAGTTTGCTGGGAACTTGAGACAACTCAAGGACAGCACTACACAACCAAGAGCCTTATTACTGCTTGCGGTCAGTTAAGTCAGCCCGCATATCCAAAAATAAAAGGTATCGAAAAATTTAAAGGCAAAAAAATGCACTCTGCACTTTGGGACGATGAATATTCGTTCGAGGGTAAGCACATTGCTGTTATTGGTACTGGGGCAAGCGCCATACAATTCATCCCTCCGCTAGCGAAACAAGCCGAGCACTTAACCGTATTCCAACGAAGTGCAGCCTACGTTATCCCAAAGGATGACCGACCATACATAATGCTGGAGAAACGACTATTTAAGAGATTACCAAAAACCCAAGAACTTAGTCGCCAGCAAATATACCTTAAGCTTGAGTCCAATGTGTTAGGTTTTTCGTGGTTAAAACCACTAATGAAAAAAGCTGAACTTCAATTTAAAAAACAACTCAACAAAAGCATCAAAGACAAGGCGCTGCGTGATAAATTAAGCCCCGACTATCCTATTGGCTGTAAAAGAATCCTCCTATCAAATGACTATTTCCCTTCATTTGCACGCTCTAACGTTAGTCTGATCACAGAAAACATAGAAGAAGTCACCACAGACAGCATCGTTCTGAAAGATGGATCATCCCATCAGGTTGACACCATCGTGTACGGTACAGGTTTTCGTGCAACTGAATTCTTGTCGCCATTAAAGATTCTTGGAGAGAATGGGGCCGACTTAAATCAATCATGGAAGAACGGTGCAGAGGCTTATTTAGGCATCAATGTTTCAGGTTTCCCAAACTTCCACATGCTCTATGGCCCAAACACTAACCTCGGGCACAATTCCATCGTCTATATGTTAGAAAGCCAAATCAATTACATTTTACAAACACTAGAGCTTATGGATAAAAAAAGAATAAAATCCCTTAACGTCAAAGAACACATACAAGACAACTTCAATCGCAGGCTGCAAGAGAAACTTAAAAAGACTGTATGGGATCAAAATTGTGATAGTTGGTACAAAACTGAGTCAGGAAAAAACACCAACAACTGGCCGGGATTTACGTTCATCTATCGACTTTTGACAAGCCGAGTGGATATCAGTCAGTACGACGTAAAAATGTGACGCTATAAAACATTGACTTTGTTTATTGCTCACGGTTTATTGAGAGGAAATCCATTTTTCAACAACACGTTCTACGGCATTTCTATTGACCGGCTTTACCAAAAAACCCGACATTCCGGCAGAAATACAGTTTCTCTCATCTTGAGATAAAGCATTAGCTGTAACAGCAACGATAGGTGTATCTTTATAAGGTAAGAAGTTACGAATTAGCCGAGTCGCGTCAAATCCATCCATAATAGGCATTTGACAATCCATCCAGACAAAATCAAATTGTTTGTTTTTTGCAAGTTCAACGGCAACAGAGCCGTTATCTGCAGTAACAGCCGTGTGACCAAGTTTTTTGATAATAGCGACAAGGATTTTTTGATTAACGATATTATCCTCAACAACCAGCATTTCTAGTCCTTCGCATTTTTTGGAATTCACAGGCTTTTGTACACGCTCTCTTTGTACAACTGTAAGAGGTAGTATTAGCGTTACCATTGTTCCTTTGCCTTCCTTTGTATCAATGAACATTTCCCCCCCAAGGATTCTTGTGAATGCTTTTGTTAAGGGTAGCCCCAACCCTAACCCCCGGAATTTTCTTACCATGGATGCATCCTGTTGGCTAAACCCTTCAAATAGAACATCTAAATTTGATTGGTCAATACCTTCTCCGGTATCTGTTACGATGAGTTCAATCATATCAGCGATGTCATTGCCTTGATCTGGGATTGTCCGCAGCGATACGTGGATACTGCCTTTTGACGTGAATTTCATAGCATTACTTAATATATGCCTTAATGCTTTAAAAAGTAATTTCGAATCACCTTGATATACACCTGCAACATTAGGGGTTGGTGCAAATTTTATCTTTGCTTGTTGCTGCAAAAATCGTGTCTTCATAACATTGATTAAGTTGTCCATGTCATCAACTAAGTTGAACTTTCCAATGTTAGGATCAATCTCTTCATTAAGTTCTGTATAATCAAGTATGTTGTTAATCATGGTAACCATATCTTCAGATGAATGCCGAGCCATCGCTATATATTTTGATACGTACTCGGGTAATTGATAGTCTTTCACTAAATCTAAAGCACCTTCTACACCATTCATCGGCGTTCTAAGCTCATGAGATACCACCGATAAAAATTCATCCTTAATTTTATTTGCGCGCACTAGAGACTTAAGTATTTTCTCTTTTTCACGTTTGAGTGTTAACTTAGATTCTTGGTAGCGTCTAAATAAGGATACACTAATGAGAGCTATTCCAATGGTCGATGTAATTTTAAAAATAGATTCAAAAAATGGTGTTGATGGAATTAATCCAATATAGAGGCTTACATAACATAATGACCCCATTGATGCCAATATCATCGCGGAAACATAATAGATTGAACTGTAGTTTTTCCTATCAATATTTGTGATACAAACAAATATGCAAGAAATTCCGCCAGTGAATATATAGGGGATAGTAAAGTATAGGATCATGGCGTTACTCAAAAACGTCCAGCCAAGGAGAAGTGTAATGCCTACATATACATGGACCGCCAGTAGCGTAAACATAGGTTTGTTTTTTTCTTTAAGGTAGAAAAAATCAATGGCTACTAGAAAAGTTGAAATATATGCAATAATTGTGGGAATAAGAAGAAAGGAAAAGAACCAATCTGGGTGTTCCTGATATCCATAATGATAAAGAAAACCATCCATATTAAGCTGCAATATGATGAGTGATCCTAATGAGGTGGATACCCATAAATAAATACGCTCTTTGGAAAACATAAAAAACATAAAAAACAGAAGACAAAGCAAACAGGCTAAACCGAAATATCCACCGACCACCAAACTCTGCTGATTTTGCATTGAAAATAGGTGATTCACTGAGTGCAAGGTAACACCGGTTCGTAAAGATCCTGATGAGGCTATGCGAACAGTTAACGTCGTAGTATTGTTTTTAGTGAATACAATAGGAATAACAAATTCAGGAAGAGATACTTCCCTGTTGTTAAAGCCATAATATTGGCCTGGCGCAGAAATAAGTTTTTTGTCTTGATAGACCTTAATGTCACTTAATTCAGGGTTACTGAATCTTAAATAGAATTGCTGTCGCTCCCGAAGGTTTTTACTGCTAATAGACGCTGTGATCCAAAGCGCTGAAGAGGTGACCCCCAAATTTATTGAGTTGGATTTTATTGGGCGCCATGATTCGGAGTGATAAACATTACTGAAGGACAACGTCTTATTTTCAACGAAGGACAATGAATGAGGTAATAATTGGATGATATCGGTATCGTCAAAGAGATAGGCAGTGTTTATATTTTCAAGATCAACGTCAGCACCAAATACTGGGGTTAGATTTCCCCACATTATTATAAAGGCAAGAAATTGAATCCTTATAATATTTCTAATTAGCACGTTGGGCTCCACTCATCTTTATACAAAATATGATTAACGCGTATAACCGCGAGAAGACTAACTTATTCATTAGGGATTTTCCTAAGAGGATTATGTATTCTTTTTGAACATGACACCAAGTGAAGAATATGTTTAACTGACAGATCCTTGGTAATCTTTACACGCATCAAAATTATCATTTCGCGCACGCCAAACTACTCTAGGAATTGACGGTGACAAAAACACCAGGCTAGGATCCCTAATTTATTCTTACTTATCAGTCTGTTATGAGTCATACAACTATATCCTTAACATTTAAGAACACAATGATATTTGACTGAATCAGACTATTCGAATAGCATTCAAATAGGCCGATTCATGTCTCCAGCACCGACTCATACACCTCAAGAGCAAGAAGATATTATTCTTGATGCTGCAGCCAAATGCATAGAGGCAAGCTCATTGCTTGATTTTACAATGTCTGCAATCTCTAAAGAGGCAGGCTTTTCTATGGGCACCATTTATAAACATATTCAATCGAAGGAAGACGTACTGGTAGCGCTCGCATACCGGATGTACACACACCTACTCAACACCTTTAAAGAAATCCAATCTTTACCTCTCCCCGTTCCAGAGCGACTAATTGCTGTCAGCCTTATTTGTAAAGAAAAGGTCTACCTCTATGAGTTTGACGATCAACTTGGAAGTTTGGTTATCAGCAAGGCCGTCTTACAACGAGCATCAAAGGGCTGGTTAGAGAAAATGATTCAAACTGATAAAGCCGTAGAAGAGTCCTTTGCCAATATAATTCGTGAAGCCTATACCACAGGCGAGCTAATCGTAGATGAAGAGCAAAAAGAAACCCTTGCAGAAGAAATTAATGTTGGGCTTTGGTCTATGTGTGTTGGCTTCACCCAGGTAGCAGTACAACTAGAAGCACGAAATATCATTGGGCAAGGCAAAGAAATTTCTTTAACGATGAACCCTGACAGTCTTGTAATTAAAAACACTCGACGACTGATAAACAGCTATCCATGGAAAAGCCCTATCACTGATGCCAGCATAGAAAATATCTGCCAAACCCTTGAAGAAAAAGGCTTTCGCTAATTTAGACTCCCTCAGTTTTTGATTTAAAAAGGTAACAACAATGAATATTCGCCGCTGGTCTATCACTGTGTTTTTAAGTATTGCCGTATTCTCTGGGCTAGCCGCCTTTAAGGTATCTGAAATAAAAGCAGCCATTGCGTTTGGAGAGTCATTCCCTGAACATTCTGAAACAGTAGAAACAACAGAGATTACTACTGCCACTTACACACCTTCAATCAACGTCATAGGTGATGTATTAGCCCCTCAGCACATTGATATCCGCAATGAATTGCCGGGGAAAATCGCTATCGTTAACTTCGAATCAGGTGAACATGTATCCAAAGGCCAGGTATTACTACAGCTCGATATCAGTATAGAAGAAGCCAACCTTGTGGCAGCTAGGGCAAGGGCAGAACTTTCTCGATCTGTTCATAAACGCGCAAGCAATCTGCATAAATCAAAAGCAATAAGCCAAGAACAACTGGATAGGAGTAAAGCAGATCTTGCAACATCACTTGCTGAGATAAAGGTACTGGAGAGCACCATATCGAAGAAAACGATACAAGCACCGTTTGCAGGAAGAACAGGAATTCATCAATTTGAGGTGGGGCAATATATTTTAGATAACACTCAAATCACAACACTGGTTGGTGACAAAGGCTACATGTGGATTGATTTTAAAATCCCTGAATTTTACCCTGCCCTGACTCTTGGGACTGACATATCGACAATTCCAATCTATCAACAGAAATCTGACACCACATTTACCGCCTTCATACTTGCAGAAGATACAGTGATAAGTGATGACAGTCGAAGCAGACGTTATCGTGCAAAAGTTGAAAATACTGGTCGCGTATTCACTCACAAGTCCAGTGTAAACGTAAGTGTTCCCATTAGGGATTCAATTTCCTATTTAGCCGTACCAACTATCGCTATTCAAAACGACAATCTAGGTCAATTTATTTACGTTCTTAGTAAAAACGTGAAAGCTGATGGGTTCCGAGCAATACAAAAGCGAATCAATACCCATGCACACAAAGGTAGACTGACATTAATTGAGCATGATTTTAGCAAAAATATGGGCAATGAACGCCTTACAGAAGGGGCAATAATCGCTGTTGCTGGCTCATTTAAATTGCATGAAGGTATGCTTGTCTACACAAAACAACGCCCCTCATTAGCCGATCAAAAAGACAACTCCACTCCTGAACAGGAGAGCTTATAATGGACCTTTTTGTAAGGCGACCTATTATCGCCGTTGTCGTGTCGCTTGTTCTTTTGCTATCGGGAGCTTATGCGGCATTCAATATCCCCGTATTACAGTTCCCAAAAATTGAAAGCTCGTCACTCGTCATTACCACAGTATACCCCGGTTCATCCGCTGAAGTAGTACAAGGTTTTATTACCGAACCCATCGAACGTGCGGCCATGACAGTTCCTGGCGTCGATTTTGTTGACGCAAAAACAACGGCAGAACTGAGCGTTGTAACTGCATGGTTAGAACTTAACGAGGACAGTACAGCAGCATTGGCAGAGCTTTCTGCGCGTTTAGCTCAAATACGATATGAATTACCAGAGGGGGCAGAGGACCCCGCCGTCGAAGTACAACGAGCCGACCGCCCCGCCGCTCTTTTTTATATGGATGTTCACGGAAAAGATTGGAGTCGTTCAGAACTAACCAATTTCATGGAACGTCAGGTAAACCCACAGTTAGCAGCCATCAAAGGTGTTCAACGTGTGGGGCTCGAAGGAGGCCGAAGTCCTGCTATGCGGATATGGATTGACCCCATAAAAATTGCCGCATTAGATATGGGCGCTAACGAAGTGCTCGACGCATTACGTGCCAACAATATCATTGCTGCGATTGGTAAAACAGAAAACCAGACGCAACAGATCAACCTGCTTAGCAATGCAACGCTAAAAACAACAGATGATTTCGAACAACTTATTCTACGAAATATCAATGGCGCATTTATTCGTTTAGGTGATGTTGCTCGAATTGAGATGGGTGAAGACAGAGGAACCATCAGTGCTCGATTTAATCAGGAAACAACCATTTATATCTCTATTTGGCCGTTGCCTGGTGCCAATGAAATTGCTATAGGTGATGAACTTTACAAACGACTTGAGAAAATTAACGCATCCTTACCCAAAGGATTAATCATTAACATCGGTTATGATGGCACCATCTATATGCGTGACGCATTAAAAGAGATCTTTACTACACTCTTTGAAACAGTTGCCCTAGTAGGCGTCGTTGTTTTGCTACTAATGGGTTCATTCAGAACAGCCCTCGTTCCCTTGGTTACAATTCCCATTTCAATTTTGGGCAGTATTGCTGCGATGTTAATGATGGGGTTCACACTTAACTTATTGACCATCTTGGCCGTTGTATTGTCGGTAGGGCTAGTGGTAGACGACGCTATCGTTGTCGTAGAAAATGTTGCCAGCCATTTACGAGAAGGTCGTACACGCATTGATGCCGCGCTAGTAAGTTCTCGTGAGCTACTATCTCCTATCATTGCGATGACAATTACATTAGCTGCTGTATACACTCCCATTGGCTTCGTCTCTGGGTTAACCGGTAGTTTATTTAAGGAATTCGCATTCACATTGGCAGTAGCAGTTATTATTTCCGGTATTGTGGCGGTAACACTTTCACCCATTATGAGTGCTTACGTTTGTTCTGATAACGGCCATGAGAGTGCATTCACGCGACGTCTAAACCAGTGGTTTGACAAACTACATCAATTGTACGGAAAGCTTTTGGGGAGAAGCTTTCAATGGCGCAACCAGATTTTATTTGTCGGTATATTTCTATCCCTATTGGTTGTTCCATTTTACCTTTTTTCTGCCAAAGAACTCGCCCCTATTGAAGACCAAGGTAGTATCAACATTATTGTTGAATCACCACCAGGGGCATCGTTAACATACACCAACGACTACATGCATGACGTTATTGATCTTATTCAAGAAACGACTCCAGGATTAAAAATGGTGTGGCAAATAATATCTCCCAACGGAGGATTTGGTGGCATTGAATTTGTAGATTACAGCGAGCGCGATTTTGCAGTTCAGGATCTACTACCCGGCATATACGGACAACTTTCATCTATAACAGGCGTTAGAGTATTCCCTGTTATTTTTCCAAGCTTACCTACCGCTGGACAATTTGACGTCGAAATGGTCGTGCAGGCTCCTGACACATACCAAGAAATGGAAGCTTACGCCAATCAACTTGTACAAACAGCCTATCAAAGCGGCAAGTTTATGTTTGTTGATACTGATCTAAAAGTAAACCTACCGCAAGTGCGTTTGCTGTTTGACCACGATCGCATTGCCGACTTAGGGCTAGACATTAGCAGTGTAAGCATACAACTCGCATCACTACTATCAGAAATGGACGTAAACCGATTTAATGCTAGCGGGAAAGCCTATCGAGTAATTCCAATGGTCGAAAACTTTGCTCGAGATGACCCAGAAACCTTATTAGACCTACAGCTTCGCACATCATCTGGACAATTGGTTCCATTACGATCGATTGCAAAACTCGAAAAAGTTACCAGTCCGCGAGTTATGGGCACATTTAATCAACAGCGCTCTTTTCGCATATTCGGAGGTGTATTGCCAGGAACTACGAATGATCAGGCATTAACAACATTGGAAGATGCAGCAAAAGAGATGCTACCAAATAACTACACTGTGGATTATGCCGGTATTTCTAGACAGCTTAGAAATGAGGGCAACAGCATGATGTCGGTTTTATTCATTGCGCTAATAGTCGTATACCTTGTATTAGCCATTCAATTTAACAGCTTTCGCTTACCATTCGTTGTGCTATTAGGTTCAGTGCCACTAGCGATATCAGGTGCCATGGTATTTAGTTTTTTGAGCTTAACCACTATCAACATATATGCTCAAATCGGTTTTATAACGTTGGTAGGGCTCATAGCAAAAAACGGTATATTAATAACGGAATTTGCACATGAGTTACAACTAAAGGGGTTGACTAAAGTTGATGCCATTAAAGAATCCGCTGAATTACGTCTCAGGCCTGTTCTAATGACCACGGCAGCTACGGTATTGGGTCACTTCCCCCTTGTTTTAGTGAGCGGAGCTGGAGCAGAAGCGAGAAATAGTATAGGAATAATTTTGGTCGCAGGTATGGCAATCGGAACGCTTTTCACCCTGTTTATATTGCCCTCGGTATATCTTTGGTTAGCTAAGGAAACCTTAGAAATACCAGCACCTGAAACACCATTAAAAAATGAGAGCATTTCCAACGCGGATCTTTCAGCAACACAATAGAAACCTGATAATCAGGATTGTTTTTTTTGGGGGGGGACGCATTTATATGCCCGTATCAGTCCCCCCCCACCTGATCCTCTCGCGGCTGGGCCCGCGAAATAAGTATTGAACCTAAAACCGCGGAGCAGAGCGAACCTGCCAACACTCCTAACTTAACCTCTACTAGATACGCGGCGCTCTCGGCTTCAAAAGCTAATGAACCGATGAATAGACTCATTGTAAAACCAATGCCACATAAAACAGACACCGCATAAAACTGCATCCATGTTGCCTCATCTGGAAGCTTGGCTAATCCTAACTTTATAGCAACCCAGCAAGCACCAAATATCCCGATCTGTTTACCAATAAAAAGCCCGACACCAATACCAAGAGGAATCGGGTTTATCAATGCATTGATAGATATACCGTCCATGGAAACCCCTGCATTAGCAAACGCGAAAAGTGGCAGAATAACAAATGCTACCCAGGGGTGTAGCGCATGCTCAATATGGGTAAGCATCGGGTGCCCTTCATGGTTTTTAACCGTCAAAGGTATAAAACAAGCAATAACAAAACCTGCTAATGTCGCATGTACGCCAGACTTAAGAACTGCCACCCAAACAACAATGCCCACCAAAATATACACCGCCTGACTCCGAACAGAAAAGCGATTTAGCAAGAAAAGCACAAACACCCCCGAGCCTGCAACTACCAAGGACAACGTTGACAAATCACTTGAATAGAAAAATGCAATGATAAGAATTGCACCCAAATCATCAAAAATGGCTACAGATAACAAGAATAATTTTAATGAAATCGGCACCCTACTACCAAAAAGCGTAAACACTCCCAAAGCAAATGCTATATCTGTTGCAGACGGTATCGCCCACCCCTTAACACCAATTGCATCATGCTGATTCATCACAAAATAGATTAATGAGGGAATAGCAATTCCCGCGATAGCCGCTACCCCTGGTAAAACCACCTGCGAAGGAGACGACAAGAGCCCAGAAAGAACTTCACGTTTAATCTCTAAACCCACCAAGAAGAAAAAAATCGCCATCAGACCATCGTTAATCCACAGAACAAGTGGTTTAGAAATATCTAAATCGCCAATCCGAATCTGCAGAGGAATCGTTAGGAAACTGTCGTAAACATGGGCCAAAGGGCTATTTGCTAGAACCATAGCAAACAATGCCATCAACACTAACAGTATGCCGCCAACTGAATCGTGCTTAAACCATCGTTGCAGGGTTACCGCAAGTTCTTGTGCTGTCATAGATCGTGTCACTATATAACGCTAAGGTATCTTGATTTATACCGGAGGTTTATACTAAGGTAAATTCGAATTAAACGGCGTAATACATCGAATATACCGAGGTTTAGCATGTCCCCTTTAAACTACAATCATCTCTATTACTTTTACGTAGTAGCTAAGGAAGGTAGCATTGTAAAAGCCAGTGGCACATTAAACTTAACTCCCCAGACGATTAGCGGCCAAATATCAAATTTTGAAGATCAAATTGGTATCTTGCTATTTGATAGAAAAGGGAGAAAATTACACCTCTCCGAATTTGGGCAATTGATTTTAAGCTACGCTGAAGAAATCTTCCAAATAGGCGATGAACTAAAAAATGTTATTACCACACAACAACCAAATCAGTACCTAACATTTACCGTTGGTATTACTGACGTCATCCCAAAAACTCTCGCCTACCAGCTTCTAAAACCCGCACTTGATATGGACGACCCCATTCGACTTATCTGCAATGAGGGCGACCAAGAAAGCTTATTAGCGGAGCTTGCCGTAAATAAACTTGATTTGATTTTAACTGACCAACCCCTTCAGCCAGGCAACAACGTAAAAGCATACAACCACCAACTCGCAGAAAGCGGGTTAACTTTTTTCGCTTCGAGTTCTCTAACAGAAAAAATAAAAAAAGACTTTCCTTTATGTCTATCAGAAAAGCCTTTCCTGATGCAAAGCAAAAAATCTGTGATTCACCAACGCCTATCATCCTGGTTTCATACGCACAACATAGCCCCTATCATTGTTGCTGAATTCGATGATAGTGCGCTAATGAAATCCTTTGGCCAATCCGGCTATGGGATATTTGCGGGCCCCACACTAATAGAGAAACACATCGTGTCCCAATATAACGTTACGGTTATCGGGCGAACTGATGAGTTAAAAGAGCAATATTACGCCATATCTCCAGAACGTCGCCTAAAACACCCCGCGATAATAGAGATCGTTAATGCCATAACTGATTAGTTAGCACACAAAGTATTGTTTCACCTATAGAACAGGGTGTTCCAATTAAACCGGCTACACAACTAACCTACTAGTAGGTTAGTATTTTACACCATGCAAATACGACTTAAAAACCGGAAAGAACAAATCGTCTCTCTAGCCCTCGACTTATTGCAGACGCGTGGCTTCGAGAACTTTAGTTATCAGGACCTTTCCCGTGAACTTGGCATCACCAAAGCCAGCATCCACCACCACTTCCCCAAAAAAGAAGATCTCGGTATTGCTCTGTGTCACGCCATTGAGGTATGGCACGAGCGCGAATTCAGCAAAACACGCAACCACCCTGGTTCTACCATAGAGAAGCTAGATTGCTACGTTAACGGCTGCCTTAGATACGCCTGCGGCGACAAAAAGATTTGCCCTTTAAGCAGCCTACAAGCTGACATCGGTACCCTACCAGAAGCAATGCGCCCTGCCCTGAAAAGATTAGATGACCATGAGCTCGACTTTATCGCCGAACTATTAGAACAAGGACAGCAAAGTGGCGAACTTAAATTTGCTGGACCTGTTCGCAGCCAAGCAATCCTATTCGTATTGGCCTGCAAAGGAGCACTTCAATATTCTCGTGTCCATGGCAGGCAGATATTTGATGACACGATGAACCAGATGAAAACACTGTTAATCGCATAATTTCATTCAAACACAACACAAACACTCAACCCAAAAGATGACAACTCAACCCTGTCAGTGGAGTTACTGTATGAATCCAACAGAAAGCCTATTTTCCCCTATTACACTCGGTAACCTTGAATTACCCAATCGCATTGCCATGGCACCGATGACACGAGGCTTCTCACCAAACAACGTTCCCAGCGACCTTACGGTTGAATATTATCGTCGCCGAGCGGCCGGCGGTGTTGGCTTAATCATTACTGAAGGCACTTGTGTTGGGCACAAAGCAGCATCCGGCTATCCAAACATTCCAATGATAGCGGGTGATGAAGCGCTAGCTGGCTGGAAAAAAGTTGTCGATGCTGTTCATGCTGAAGGTGGGAAGATTGCACCACAGCTTTGGCATGTTGGCGGTATCCGCAGGCCAGGAATCAAACCAGGTGGAGATCTCCCAGGTTACAGCCCATCAGGTATGGCTGTACCAGGAAAAATTACTGGCCACGCAATGACCAAAGAAGACATAGATGACGTCATTGGTGCATTTGTACAAGCGGCCGTTGATGCAAAAAGTATTGGATTTGATGCTATAGAAATTCACGGGGCCCACGGTTATTTGATCGATCAATTCTTCTGGGAAGGCACCAATCAAAGAGACGACGAATACGGCGGTGACTTAGCTCAACGCTCTCGTTTTGCAATTGAACTCATTAGCGAAATTCGAACAGCCGTTGGCCCAGACTTCCCGATAATCCTTCGCTGGTCACAGTGGAAACAGCAAGATTACACAGCCAGGCTAGCAACAACCCCTGAGGCTTTAGAGGCGTTTCTAACACCTCTCAGTGATGCCGGTGTTGATATATTCCATTGTTCCGCTCGACGATTTTGGGAGCCTGAATTTGAAGGCAGTGATATTAATTTAGCAGGCTGGGTTAAAAAGCTGACAGGCAAACCTACCATCACTGTTGGTAGTGTGGGTCTTAACGCAGACTTTTTACCCGAAGACGGATCTGCAGATTTTCGAGCCGCAGAGCCAGCAAGCTTAGATAATTTAATAAAGCGTTTAGATAATAATGAGTTTGACCTTGTTGCTGTTGGACGAGCGTTAATTGCTAACCCTGAGTGGGCGAATAAAATTCGCGATGATCAAGCAGATTCGCTTACCGCTTATAGCAAGAAATTTTTAGGGGAACTGGTATAAACTCAATGTAAATACCAAGCTAATCCCTTCACTATAATAATATTGCTTATTTCAATATTATTATAGTGAAGGGATGTTACGCCACGGCTTATTGCTAGCATGTAACAACCAAGCAATACACTCCTCTAACTCACCAATTGAAATATAGTTCTCTTGCTCATCCCCAAAGATACCTGACAAGTCATTCACATTCAGGCTCTATGATAAAGCAATGTCTTCAATCAAATTAACAAGATCGGCAAATAATTACTCGGATTCGGCAGCTACCGCGCAGCGGTTTAGTTCAACAGCTGATTCTACGGAATCATTCCTCTTTGTCCCTTTCGGGTACTTCCTATTGTCGGGAAAACGCGAATGTTTCGGGATATTTTACCGAAAAACAATAGCTGTTTTTTCAATAACCCAGAGAGCTTTAGGATAATTTCTAATAACTCTCCCCTCTATGCTTTTACTTCTATATCTAAATAACGATAACGGCTTTCTCTAAAGCAAAAAAAAGAGGCCTTAGGCCTCTTTTTTCCATCCGAATACCAACATGTGATCAATCAATCAAACTGTAATCGTTTTTCAAAATCTCAATGATTTCAGCTTTCGGGTTTTCAGACATTTCAGGCCGCTTGCCAATAATTTTTTCAGCAATACCAAGGTAAGTTTCAGAAACATCCATAAGCATAGATTCAGGTAAAGCGTTATCACGTGCTAGTGCGGAGCGCTCATCCATTCTATCTTTGTTTAATAGAATATCTGCGTCAGGGAAGTGGTTTAATAACAACTGACGGAAGCCCTCTTTAGAGTTCTCAACGATCTTACCTTCACGTTGGCTTGGGCCATCCCAAATCCGTGATGAATCAGGTGTGCCAACCTCATCCATGTAAATCAACTTCTCGTTACCTGATTTATCTGTTACATAACCAAACTCAAACTTGGTATCAACAAAGATCTGCTCAATCTTCGTAAGCTCATCACTGATTACATCAAAGCCTTCTTTCAACAGCTTCTCGTAAAGGTCGATATCGTCCACGGAACGGAAATTAAACGCTTCAGCGTTATCAACAATGTTTTGACGTGTGATGTTCACATCATCCTGTGCAGGTACACCAGGGATGCCTTCCAAAATACCTTTGGTAGAAGGCGTGATCAAAAGCTCGGGAAGCTTTTGGTCTTTTTCCAATCCTTCAGCAATGGTAATACCACAGAACTCACGCTCACCTTTAGCATAGGAACGCCACATAGAACCCGTGATATATTGACGAGCAATCGCCTCAATCATCACTGGCTGTGCTTTTTGTACAATCCAGACAAACGGGTGTGGAATATCCAAGATATGGCTATCAGCCAAACCGTTTTGCTTAAACAATTCAAACCAGTGATTAGAAATCGCATTTAACGCAGCACCTTTACCCGGTACACCGTTCATACCTCCTTCGCCGTGCCAAACACACTCAAAAGCTGAGATACGATCACTTATAACCATTATCGCCAATGGCGCATCAGCAGCAACATCGTAGCCTTTTTCTTCTATAAGGCGTTTACTATCGGCTTCAGTTAACCAATAAACGGAACGAACCTTACCGCTATGAACAGGCAAATCTGTTCTAATCGGTAAATCATTATTCGTCGCCAGTACTTTATCTGCAAGACTCATGGTAAATATCCCCGTGATTCTGTTTAGGCAAATAACCTCATTCAAAGGCTATTTTGTGCTCTTGGTTGAAAAAATAAGCCGGCAATTGTACCAGAACGATCCGTAGATACCAGAGTGAAAAGCTCAAGTATTAATACTGTAAACAAGTAATTTTCTGTCTAGAACAACCAACCAACCTTCCCTGATAACCATAAAAACTCAAAGAAAATGCTTAATTTTCGAAAATAGTCAGTAAAAGCTATTTAAAACAAGGGCTTGCTAGCCGCACGAAGAATTGTTTTTGATAAACTTATGCACGTTTATGTGTTAACGACAATCGAAAATTAACCCACCTGGGGCAAAATAACCGCCAAATCAATTATAGAATGGCGGTGATGATATCTCAGGGACACTTGTGAAACTTCATGTATTACACCGACAAGGTCGCGGCATACGGGCGATAGCGCGTATTCTAGGCCTTTCTCGGAATACCGTCAGGAACTATCTTCGGCAGCCAGCCAAAACACCAAACATACCCAGTACAACGAGACGACTGGCTTGATGGGATTGCAGAAGCATTGGATTATTTCGAAGGGATTCCCAAAGAGATCCTGTTTGATAAATCAAAGTGTATCATGATACAGCGTGATGCTTACGGCAAAGGTAAGCATCAGTGGAATCCTGCACTGCTAGATCAGGGATTACATGCGATTTTTAAGCCCATGCTAGCCCCATTGGTTATTGAAAACTACTGTACTCTATATGAACAATACGACGATGACTTAGCTCTGTGCCTTTACTTGATGAATGCAGTAAATGAGGCCGCATTACCAATAAGTCTCCAGATTTAGCTGAACAGATATATTCTTCTGATTCGGCAACAACTCGATCTTGTTCATTTTCACTTAGAATGCCCAAGCTTTGACTCTGGCACATCTAGCCCAATTGACTCACTTATGAGTGGAAAGTAAATGTCCGCTTTTGCGTCCAGTTAATTGCCACTCCAAACCCTTTAATCTGCAGTTAAAGGCTGCGGTACCAGCCCTTGGCGCCGACATCCAATATGGAAGCAATATAAACTCAAGAGACAATTGACCATTTTGTTCTCATACTTTCTGAACAAACTTTTCATAAAAGGTTAGATTTTTGGAAGGTAAAAAGGTCACTATGTTTATATTGCCGCCATTTAGGGTGTTAGCGCAAAGGACAAGTTATTCCACACACCAGCTAAACTGCTTTCTCTCTCAAAGTGTTAGACTGCCTAAGATAGGTCTTCTTTCAGTTCTATCTTTCGTCCATCGGGGTCTACAACAATCTACACTGTTTGAGCATTAAACTCGTATGTACTGCTAATGTCCATGCCACCCAAAGAACCTGCTAAGTTAGCTATTTTGAATCCCAACCGAGTGTTGTCAGTTGGAGCCTCTCCTTTATTTGGATAGAGCTCGAACACCATATCATCATGTTCCGACGAATAGTGCACTGGTCCATTCCCATGCTTTTCTTTCATGAACGCCAAGCCAAGCCTCTCATAGAATACTCGGCTTTCTTCGATATCTTTACATCTAATTACTAGTAACGAAATGTTCATTCACGCTCTCTTATTCTAAAAATACAAAAAGGCCACATTTTCCACATACAAGCCAAGCTAGATTCACGCCTATTGGGCAATAACTTACTAAAGCTGCCACTACACTGAGAGTTTGGCCGCTTAAGGGCGAATCCTACCTTTTTTCTCCATTTTCAGGATCCAACAGAAATTTCTTGCGCCAAACATTCCAATGACGTAATCTGGTCTACTGGCTTAAATTTAGAGCTTGGTAGAGAAAAGCAGTGTCATGAAGAGAAAGTTGATTTTACTAAACAGGAGCAATGGTTTCCGTTAGCAATTTATTAGCTAAGGGGATCATTATGGGTATTTTTAGACACCCTAAAACACAAAATGAACGCTGGCAATACGAAATGTCTATTGTCAATGAAGATGAAATTGAAGTAAAAATCCGTGGCGCAAGGCGCTCAAAATACATGCCCACCGCGTGGGATGACATCATGCATTTTGGTAATAATAGGAATTGGAAGCAATACAGAAGAAGTCAGCACCGCAAAAGGCGTGCTGGATAAGGAGTAGGTGGAGCAATGCGACGTAGTTTAATACCAGAAGAGAGTGAGATTCTTGAGTCGATTAGCAAGGCAGAAAAGAGTGATACTTTTTTATCAAGGGTAATGCAGCGGGATGTGGTTCCTGAGGGGGTTTTACGCCTTAAGGATATCAATTCGCTAGGCGGTATGCGCTACATTGCACCATTACTTTTTCATTCAAAGCAAAAGGTTAGAGAGCTTGCGTTGCAACGTGTGCACGAATTATTTTTGCAAGCTGACGATAATGATCTAAATTGGCTTGATGAAAGTATGCGCGGAGGGTATTTATACCGCTATGAGCTAGATGCGCTAAAGAAATGGTCTTCCCTTTCAGTTGATATGATAAGTGGCCTCAATTGTTCAGGCGGAGAGCTGGTGTCTGCGTTGAGTGTGCTGAGCTGTCATCGTAATGGCTATATACGCGAAGCGGCATTGAGACGCTTAGTTGATGTTGATATGTTCACAGCAACCCGAATGTTGTTAATTCGAGTGAATGATTGGGTTAGGTCTATTCGTAATCTCGCGGTTACTACGTTAACGGAGAATATCGGTGTACTTGATGAGAGTTTGATTACCCGATTTCTTGTTCTTGTGGACCAGTTGCGCAAGCGTAGTCGACATGATCATACCCAACTGATTTCAATTGTTGAGGAGCGTTTGTCATCAGTGTCTGGTCAAACTGCATTAATTAAGGCTGTCGCGGATACAGATTTTCGAATGGCGAGATCAGCCTTTCAGTTATCTCGAAAGGTTATGGCTGATAAAGAGAAGGTTCTTGAATTTGGTGCCAGACATACTGATCCGTTGATACGTTCGTGGTCACTTAATTTGGCGCTAGAATATTTGAATGGAGACCAGCTCATTGAATATTTACTTGACTCTAGCGGTGATCAGTTAGGCGCCTTACGAAAGAGGTCGATCTATAAGTTGATTGATTTAGATTATCAGCTGGCACGGCAGCCGTTGATCGACTGTTTATGTGCCCCTGGTGCAACTATGCGAAACTTTGCTCGTTTTTACTTGAATCGAGAAGAGGGTTTTGATTGTGCTGATTTCTACCGAAAGCAGTTGTTGGAAATAGATAACAACCTGTTAGCGGGAGCTATTCTAGGATTATCAGAAACGGGAGCTGAAGAGGATTGGGGAAAGGTGTTAGCGTATGAACATCACAACCTTCCAAAGGTACGCGCGGCTGTCGTGGCAGCAAGCGCACGCCTAGCTAAAGAACAATGTGATTGGTTGTTGGCAAAAGTCGTTAACGGTTGTCCCGCTGAAATCAAAGCGGCAAAGCACGCGCTGATTTTGCTTGATGGCGTTGATATTATGGAGCTTCATGATATTCATAAAGCCAACTTCAGGGGGCTTCAAGGGCGGGTCTTGCGGCAATTAATCGTTAAGAAAGATTACTGGCTAGCTGCTGAGCTTATATTACAGGCTATCGTTGATGGCGATGGTGAGGGAAAAGACGAATTTGATATGGAGTTGGGCTCTTGGCTTGGTAGGTATGGACGTATGTACTGGTTTGTTAAACCGGATACCAAGGTATTACCCAATATTGTCAATCTATCTCGCGTTATTGAGTCTAAATATGATGGTTCTGTTAACGTGTCTTCTTTACGAAAAATGGTAAAAAGGCTTTTGACAGACGGTAGCTGATTCGCCCAGATTAGTTGGGTACCGGCTAGCGTCTAATTTGATAGTGTTTAAGTGGGGTTATAGTAATGGGAAGTACGTATCAGCCCTTGTTCGAGAAAGGGCTTATTCAACGACCGCCAAAGTTTTTGGATACAGCGATTCAATATGAAGTTGTTATGGGCTCCATTGCTTATGGCGTAGCGACAGACTCTTCTGATACGGATGTATATGGATTTGCGATCCCTCCCCGTGATTATGTCTTTCCTCACCTTAGGGGCGAGATCGCAGGGTTTGATGATCCGGGTGTGCAGTTTGACCAGTTTCAGCAGCATCACATAATCGATAAGTCTGCCAAGGGCGGCAAAGGCCGAGAGTATGATATAACGGTGTATTCCATTATTAAGTACTTTCGACTGCTGATGGATAATAACCCTAACATTATCGACTCTTTATTTGTTCCGCGAAACTGTGTGCTTTATTCAACACAAGTTGGGGAGATGGTTAGAGAAAATCGTCATGCCTTCTTACATAAAGGCTGTTGGGCAAAATTTAAGGGCTATGCCTATTCTCAAATGCATAAAATGAAGACTAAGGAGCCGACTGGTAATCGTAAGGCTACCATTGCCGAATATGGTTATGATGTGAAATTTGCCTACCATGTGGTGAGGCTTCTCAATGAGGTGGAGCAGATTTTAACGGAAAATGATTTGGATTTGCTCCGCAACAAAGAACAGTTAAAAGCAATTCGACGTGGTGATTGGAGTCAGGAACAAGTTGAAGAGTATTTTGTTTCAAAGGAACGAGAGCTTGAAACCCAATATTCAAAAAGCACGCTCCCCGCTAAACCGGATAAAGATAAGATCAAGACCTTGTTGTTGGAGTGTCTTGAACATGCTTACGGCAGTTTGGATAAGTGTGTGGTCGTAGAAGATGAGGCCGTAAGAGCCCTGGGGCAAATACAAACAATATTGGATAGTGTCCAAAATATTAAATGATAGATAAGTATCTGCAGGTTGAAATAATGAGTATAAATGAGCGAATTCAAGCCGAGCTTGATCGTCTTGATCGTCTTGAACGTGAAAAGGATATAAAGATACTTCTGGCTGTTGAGTCGGGGAGTCGTGCCTGGGGTTTTCCGTCACCTGATAGTGATTATGATGTGCGCTTTCTATATGTGCATACCACAGACTGGTATTTGAGTGTGAGTGAGCGTCGTGATGTCGTAGAGATGCCGATTGATGATGTGCTTGATATTAGTGGCTGGGATATACGGAAAGCGTTTCGGTTGTTGTTAAAGTCAAACGGGACACTTTACGAATGGTTATCTTCTCCCTTGGTATATCGTGTTAATGAACGGAGTATTGCCCCTATAAAAACACTAGCCCCCAAGGTACTCTGTGTTGAGGCTATGTTCTATCATTATTACGCAATGTCTAAAGGAAAGATGCATGAGGCATCCAACTCTGATAACGCGAAGCTAAAAACTTATCTTTATGCGCTGAGACCGTTGCTGTGTTGCCGCTGGTTATTGGATGATAGAGAAGCGCCACCAATGGAGTTTAATATTCTAAAAGAACGTTATTTGCCATCGGGAAGTAAAATGGGGTATTTGGTGGACAAGCTTCTAGAAGAGAAGGCTGTTTCGGTTGAAGCTGAAAGGCGTGATCGTATGCCGATGCTTGATCTGTATTTACAAGCCGAGTTAGCAAAGCTTGATGGGGTGATGGGTAAGTATAATCTGGAACCAAATCTTGAATTGGCTGATTCGGCTTTTAGGAAAACTCTAGAATAAAAAGAGCCCCTAGCGGCTGCAATTCAATAGATAGAGCACAAAACATACCTGCCTTCTAGGCAAATTTTCATTCTCGTAATGAGATACCCTACAGATAAAGCCCAATAAATTGGTTGATATCCGTCCATTTTGTAATGATTATGAGTGACCGCTTTATCGTACTGAAGTGTTCTTTCTGGATTCCGGGAGCGTCTGCAATGTGAAAGAACTTGCCCTTGGCGCTGATTGCCAAAATGGCAGCAATATAAACACTGCCGACATTGAGGGCTGGCAGCATTCGTTTATTCGACCATTTTCTTAGTCACGGCTCTAGGGTAATGGGCGGTGTCAATTTTATTTCTATCAACGACCACTCTGTAGGATTAGATGACGTTAAATCAAATGGTTTGTATAATAACCTAGAGATAAAGCAGCATTAAAGAACCTGTCACTCGACAGGTAAAATATAGTGGTTCATAGGAAAATTTGTATTTACATATACTTCATTACAAACTCTCCCTCGTAACCAATACTCAAACCTTTAGCGGTACAGTCTCCCCTACTCCAGGAACCGAAAATTCAACAAACTCATCATCTTCGTTATAAATCAGCCAGATTAATTCAGGGTCGTCTAGTGTTTGTTCAAATATAAAATCAACCGTTTTGGGCCTGAGATCGTCCGTTAGCTCTACAATACGCACGCTCATTCCGCCAAATTTAAGTACATGCCCTACGTTAAGCGTGTAGTTTTCATAATCCCTGTATATTTTATCGATGGAAGTCATAAATCCATCTTTAAGTGTCACGCGCACCTCATGGTTATTTAATGTGGTTAAAAAGCCTTCGTTACCTTTGCGGATGGTATTCCATGTCGTAAGCCCCCAAATTTTTTCTGGGAGGGGCTCTGCTTCATACACCCATATAGAATAAAGATAACCATTGAGCCAAGCAGGAGCATTCAGCAAAACAAGTTTTTTATCCTGAATAGCGTAGTTATCAACTATCGTTGAGCTGCTATCTCGAATACCGTCACCCGTTATTTGAGTAGAATAAATAACGGCAGGAAAAAGCAATCCGCTAAAGAAAATATGAAAACCAATCATAGCTTTTGCGAGATTAACGCGAGATTTCGGGATCTCTTTTCCACTATTGTGTTGATCATACCAATATTGGAAAAAGGCCCCTAACAAACCACACGCCCCAATACCCACGTACATTAACAATCTATCACTAGGCGGTGGAATACAAACAGGCAGCGCACTAATCACCATTCCTATTCCCCAAAACCGAGCGGCTTTACTCTCTTTTAGTACCGGCATAAGAAGATAGACAACACCTAACAAAAGAACCACGCTAGCACCGAAGATATATGGACGTGCGCCTCCCCGATAAAGATCAGCGGGAATAAAGCCCCACTGAGTCCCCATTAGAGCAACAATTCTGTGGCCCATGGCAACTAAATACGTTAACGGGTCCTCTACCGGGTCAAGATAAAAACCATTGGTTCCTCCAGAACCAAACCCAGCGTTCTTGTAGATAATCCACCAGGCCGCTACAACCACTAAGTAGGGCATTAAATATAATATTCCTTTAACTGGCCCTTTCTTATCCAGCGTCACTGCAAACGCAAAAAGATAGGCTCCGACTGCAATATGGTATTCAGCAGCTAGCAATCCGACAATGAGGCTCAACATTGCCAACCCATACCCAGGAAGCCAGGCATCTTGTCGAGCACGAATATGAAAATAGAGCACAGCCACACCAAAGAGTGTAGCTGTCAGAGCGTTACGTCCCGCAATCCAGGTAACGTTCACCGCGTGACTTGCATCTAACGCATACAATAACAACGCCATGCCAACGGCTACTTTTCCTGTATGCAGTCGCCCGTAGAGTTTGAACAGCACAGCAAGCAAACCGAGGTACCATAGAATGCTTTGGAAATGCATTATTCCACCGTGAGATGGCCAAAACGTATAATCTATCCAATGGGTAGCTTCCGTTAGAGGGCGCCAGAACATTAGTTTATACCCGTCATAAGACCACCATGGTAGAAAACCAAGGTCAATCAACTGATTAAAGCGTTCAGGGTCGGCGTTCGCAAAAGAGAACAATCCAAATAACGATAAATCTTTTATCTCATTAAGCGGGATTGCATCCTTAATAAATCCATAATGCCAATAGTCGTCGGTATGAATATCCACGAGCAACCCAGGGGCGCAGAGTGCAAACGTTAATAACAGAATATTCCGTAAAGCATGCTCTGACGTTATCGCTGCTAATGTTTTTGACACTAACCTAGAAACCAGCGTCTGCTTAGTATTCGCTACGATTGAGGGCTCCACGGCAGTCTCTGAGTCTTGAACGGCATTTTTAATCATCTAATCTATTTCCGCAATTTTTCCCAAAACATCACATGTGCATTTCGGAATTTAGTATCTGTTATTCTTATTTTTTATACATTACCCGGTTAGAAAACGCTATAAGAAGCCTTCTTCCGTCGGCCCATCGTTCTCTTCTTCATCAAACCCTCCAGTCTCTTGATCTCCCCCACCCAAACCATCCAAATTGCTACCATGAGCCTGAGAGTGCACAGCCCAATTAAGTCGGTCAATATAACGGGAAATCTCACTCACTGTTCGCATTTCAAAAAGTACGCGCAGAGAAATCTCTACACTAAATACCTTCCGCATTTTTGATATCACTCTTGCTGCCAACAGAGAATGACCGCCAAGATCAAAGAAGTTATCAAAAACGCCAACCTTCTCGACATTAAGCACATCACACCAAATATTCGCTAACATAATTTCTGAATCTGTTGCAGGTGCAACATAATCTTGAACGCTTTGTGAGGATGGCTGCGGCAATTTTTTTCGATCAACCTTTCCATTTGGCGTTAAGGGCCACTTATCAAGAATAACTACGTTGTTTGGCACCATAAAATCAGGAAGCGACAAGTGTAAACCATCTATAATGGTTTTGGTTTCAATACTAGAAAAGGACTTATCCAACACCGCATAAGCAACAATAGATTCACCATCTACAACGGCTAATGCATCGATAACAGCATCTTGCTCACGAATCGCAAACTCGATCTCTCCAAGTTCTATCCGAAGCCCCCTCACTTTCACCTGAAAATCTTTTCGTCCAACGTAAGATATTTGTCCGCTTGTCGAGAGTGATCTAGCTAAGTCCCCTGTCTTGTACAACAACCCCCTACCGAAAGGGTTTTTAACAAAGGACACGTCTGTTAGTTCTTGATTCCCTATATAGCCTGCACCAACGGCTTCACCACCGACACACAGCTCTCCAACAAGACCAGGAGCAAGACGCTGATTTCGCTCATCAACGATATACAATTCCACATTAGGTATAGCCTGGCCAATAGGAAGATCAGTAAGCGTCGTGGATAAACTGGCTTCAGGGGCATAAGAATACGATGCAACAACATCAGTACACTCTGTGGGCCCATAGCTATTGATTAATGTGACATTACCATGATCCGTTCTTAACCATTGATTCAGTACAGGCATACGAATAGATTCTCCGCCAAGCACTACGTTCCGGAGGGACGTAAACGGATAACCCTGAAGACCGCCCTCTTCAACCAATGGATAAAACGTACTGGGCGCACAATTAATCCAGGTGATTGACTCCTCTAATAATGTTCTTGCAATAATATCCGGATCATACTGATCCATATCAGGAACGACTAACCGTGCACCAGAACAAAGCGCAGCCCAAGGGTTTTTCTGTGTTAAATCAAAACCGATGGAACTTACCAGTAAACATGCGTCTGTGTGATTAATGCCGAGAGTATCAATATACCAACTCAACAAATTGCTAACACCACGGTGATAAACGCCCGCACCCTTTGGCTTCCCAGTTGAACCTGACGTATAAATCACATACATCAACAAGTCAGGTGTTGGATAATATGAAGAGCCATCGAAATCAGAAAATTGTTGTAGGTCTTCAACAGCATGCTCAATTAACACCGCCTTCTCACCGCCAACATCAGATGATTCATTCATGCGCGAATACACACATGCTTGGGTGACAATAAGTGCGGCCTGTGAGTCTTTGACGATATAGTTAATGCGCTCAGTAGGATAACCCGCATCAATAGGCACATATGCAGCGCCTAATTTTAAAATACCCAATAATACCGGGTACAATGTTAGACCAGGTTCAAGGCAGACAACAACACGGTCACCCTGCTTTACCCCTTTATTCTCTAGAAAGCCTGCCCACTGGCGGCTCAGCATATCCAGCTCAGCATAACAAATACTTGAATCTGCGTATTTCACTGCAACAGCGTTTGGTGAACGCTCGCATTGCGCAACTATAGCATCAACAATTGTTACATCTAGATCAATGACTTTATCATTTGCTCTATCAACTGAACTATCATTTTTGGCAATAGCTGAAGTGTTCAATTCCAATATTCTGGTTTCGTGGGGCAATAAGAAATCTAACGCCTTTAACGATGAAGCCCCAGACAGAATTTGTTGGCTCAAATGCTGTATGCGTACCAAAAACTCTAGCGACGTGAACGTTGCGGCGTTAAACACGAACTGGAGTAGAAAATGTTCTTCATATTCTTGAGCGATAAACTGAACGGGTTCATCTTGAATCTGAGGATGAGGCAACAATGTTACCTTTTCACCATTCCAAGTCACCTCTGTAATGAAGTTATAATAATTATACAAGAAGTCCTGTTCACCACGAGGCAATATTTTTCGTTGAGCCAGCTGAGAGATCTTGTCGTACCGTCTTGTGCTCATTTTGTAGGATTGTAAAAAGGAGACCACATCCTCGAATGTACTATTTTCAGCTAGCAGTTCACCAGAAATAATCGTAGGTAACGTTTGAAAAAAACAACCGAACGTATGTCGAAACTGCTTAGAGCGCCCACCGACAATTTCATTAAAGTAGAAATCATTTTGGGGCCGGCAATAGTAATGCAGCAACAGAAGATAAAGCGACTTAAAGTACGTTGCAGGATGGATCCCTAATTTTGAACAATGTTGCTTTATACCCTCAAACTCAGATTTGTCGATAGTGAGCACTTCCTCAATTCGACCGGAAGGATCACCCGCATTATTTGCCAATTCAACAACCTTTTTTTCAAAAGGCATTGAAAATTGAAGCGTTTCAACATCCAAGCATTGTTGTTGCCAGTGACCCAATACTTTTTTGGTATCAAACACTTGACGACTACGAACAACATGTTCTTGAACATTATCATTAAAATCTGTTATCTCATCGCCTTTAACAATGTCGCCTATAACCGTAAATAGATCCTGAAAGCTGTTATATACCGCAGCGCCATCAGCCACTAAATGGCAAGCCGAAACTACTAGTAACGTACGCTGCTGATCGAGTTTACATAAATGAAAACGGTATAAATCATCATTAATCAAATCATATGGCTGATAAACGATTTTTTCTACCAATGCTGCAATAGCTTCATCAGACCAGGTTTTGTTAGAATAGTCATATACCTCAGCGGAAAGAATCCGGTTCTTATCAACTTTGAAATAAGCCACGTCCAAATAAGGAAACTCACTAGAAACCACTTGAGCTTTCATCAATGGATGCTGAGAAACCAAAGATTCAAACGCTTTTTGGCATAATGCAACATCAAACTCTTGATTAAAAACACAACTAGAACCAATACTATTCCGTAAACTCGATGGTTCACTAATAATATCTAAATAAACATCTCGCTCCATTGGACTTAGAGGAAAAAGTCTTGCACTACTATCTTCACAATTAAAGGCTCTCTTTAATTCGCTAGGTGAAGCCAAAGAAATCGTTGAGATACTATTATCTGGTTCTGCTAGCAGTTGATCCAGGACGTTACCATAGTGCTCAGCCATCAAACGAATAGTTTCCATGGAGAACAAGTCCGTGTTGTACTCCATTACACCGCCAATGCTGTCCCCTCGCTCTTCTAATAGCAGCGTCAATTCATACTTAGCTGTTTTATGCTCACGTTCAAGTATTTCCACCTCCAACCCAGGCATTGAAAGTGATTCAAGATTTGGCATATTCTGCAATGCAAAGGCTACCTGAGCGCCAGGTGCGTAATTACCGCCTCCACTCATCTGCAAGGTATCAACCAGCACGTCCATAGGCATGTCTTGATGTACAAACGCACCAAGGGCCGCTTCTTTTATCGATTCAACAAATTCTCGTCTGGTAGGGTTGCCGTGCTGACGCCCACGAATGATCATGCCATTTACGAAAAATCCAATCAGGCCTTCAATCTCAAACTGGTTTCGGTTTGCAATAGGAATCCCAACACAAACATCTTCCTGGTGCGTATAACGCCCTAACAATATTTGATAAGCCGACATCAGCACCATAAAGGGAGTAACTGCATTTTCAGTACAATATTTCGTTAATTTTTTTGTAGTCTCGACACCGATATCAACATCGAAATGCGCACCATTAAACGTAGGTTTTTCTGGGCGAGGAAAATCGGTTGGTAAACGTAATACTGCGGGGGCATCCTCTAAGGTATCCACCCAATAGTGTTTTAGATGCTCTAGATTTTCACCGGACAACCATTCTCGTTGCCAAGCTGCATAATCTTCATACTGTATTGGCAGAACAGGAAGGCTCTCGGCATTACTAACAATAACAGCAGAAGTTATCGCGGTTTCGTTAACGGAAGTTTCCAGCAAAACCTTTAACTCATTGACCAACACACCCATTGACCAACCATCTGAGACGATATGATGCATATTTAACATCAATACATGCTTATCATTGTTGCAATCTACAAGCTTGCCAATGAAAAGCCAATCATTCGCCAAATCGAATTGTGTTTCTGCATGCTCCTCCATCACAGCCTTAATGCGCTCATCTTGAGTAAAACAAGCCGAATTATCACCATCAATAGCAATCAGATCCCTTTCCATACACCAAGAAGACGAATCTTTATATAAAGTGGCAGGTTCACCGTCATGCTCGATATATTGCGTACACAATACCGTATGCCGACTTAATATAACGCGAAATACTTGCTCTAGCGCATCGGCGCATACTTTACCGCTAAGAAGCAATACAACCGGTAAATTATACGCAGTCGTATTATTGTCGAGCTGATCGACAAACCACAATCGGTGCTGAGAAAAGGACAGTACATTTTTCTCAGCCGACTCTTGAGGAGTAATCGCTGGCGGTGAATTAATGCCAGACTGAGTTCCTCTAGCCGCCTCAACCCGAGAAGACAGTGATTGAATGGTTGGAGATTCAAACAGCGTTTTTAGTGATAATTCCAGATTGAATATCTTTCTAATCCGACTAATAACCTGCGTCGCCAGTAAACTATGCCCTCCAATCTCGAAAAAATTCGCATTGACGCTGATAACATCAATACCGAGCACATCCTTCCAAATACCGTACACTTGAGTTTCATCATCTGTAGAGGGGGCGACAAAGTTGCTTGCCGCTGCTCCACAGAAGTCTGGGATGGGTAAGGATTTTTTGTCCACTTTACCGTTACTGGTAAGCGGAAATTCATCTAATGCTATTACCTGCGTCGGTACCATGTACTCTGGTAAATGTTCGAACAGATATGCCTTTAATACGGCAGTATCAACGCTACCATCAACATAAGCAACAATATGATCTTGCCCATTAACATCAGAAAAAACAGTAGCAACGCTACTATTTACATTACCATGGCTAGTAAGCGTAGATTCCACCTCCCCTAGCTCAATTCGATAACCTCTAATTTTCACTTGGTCATCGGCACGCCCTAAATACTCAATTAGCCCAGCGCTGCCATCATCTCTAACGTAACGGGCAATATCACCTGTTTTATACAGCCGATCTGTATAACCCGAAGACTCTGAAATATCCAACAAAGCTGGAACCGGTATAAACCGCTCACTGGTTAGCTCCGGACGGTTTAAATACCCAATAGCAAGCCCTGCGCCCCCAACATACATTTCCCCCGCCACACCATTAGGTACTAACTGAAGGTCAGCATCCAATATATATAGCGACAAATCGTCAAGTGGTCGACCGATAAGACTACGTTTATTTATCAGGTCGGCTTCACTTATTTTATGGTAGGTAACATGAACGGTGGTTTCAGTGATACCGTACATATTAATCAATGCTGGCGTATCAATACCGTGGCGATCAATCCAGTTTTCTAACGCCGAGAAGTCGAGTGCTTCTCCACCAAAAACCACATAACGCAATGACAACGTTGAAGGTTTACCTTCATTAATACTTTGCACTTCATCTTCTTTGATCAGGTGGGTAAATGCTGTAGGCGTCTGGTTCAAAACGGTGACGCCTTCTTGTTGGAGCAACCCATAAAACTCCGCAGGGGCCTGTGCAATTACTTTCGGTACAATAACGAGGCGCCCACCAAATAACAACGCGCCCCATATTTCCCATACTGAGAAATCAAACGCATAGGAGTGGAACATCGTCCAAACATCACTATCATTAAATCCGAAATCTGAGTCTGTAGTATGAAAAAGCCGCTCAACATTAGCGTGAGGTATTTGAACACCTTTAGGTTTTCCTGTTGTTCCTGATGTGTATATCACATAAGCAATTTCCGTAGCGTCATGCTGCCTATCTAAATTACTATCGTCAGTAGAGCCGCTACACCCCTCTACATCTATACAGCACCTACCGCTAAGAGGTAGGCTTTCTTTTGATTGATCATCAACAATCACAACGCTTACTTGTGCGTCGTCCAAGATAAACTGGATTCTATCTTTGGGATTAGTGGGGTCAATCGGTATATAAGTCGCACCAGCTTTTAACACCGCAAGAATAGAAATAATGACTTTTGACGTTCGTTCAAGGCTTATACCAACGTGAGTGCCGGTTTCAACACCCTTTTCCTGTAGATGCCTCGCAAGCACATTCGCCTTACGATTTAGCTCGTCATAACTAATGGAATCACTCCCATCCGTTATAGCTATATGATCCGAATAACGTGCCGCAACACCTTCAAACCAGCCATCCAAAGTAAGCTTCGTGCTGTTGGTACTACCAACATTACGCAAATTAGCTTCACTATGACGACCTAACAGATTCTGTTTTTCTTCTACCGAAAGATAATCCACATCAGTAATAATCTGAGTGGGGTTATCTGAAACGGATTCTAGATAAGACACGTAATGAGCACACATTTGGTTGGCGGTATTACGTGAATATAAATCCGTTGAATACTCTAGCTCACCGGAAATTGAACCGTCGGCCTCCTCCACCAATGTCATGGTAATATCCATTGGCGAGGTGTTTCTTTCAATATTGAGCAGTTCGACCGTCACACCTGGCAACGTTATTTTTGTTCCACCCGGCGTATTTTGCAAAACAAACATCACTTGAAAAACCGGTGTGTGACTCATATCACGAGAAACACCCAACACATCGACAATACGCTCAAAGGGAATATCTTGGTGATCATAAGCATCCAGTGCAGTAGCCCGAACGTGTGAAACATAATCAAGAAAGGTCACTTTTTCTTTAAAAGGTATACGCATTGCTAACGTATTAACAAAGAGCCCTAACGTGCCCTCCAGCTGAGCATTTGCCCTGTTCGCTATCGGCGTGCCTACAGAAAAGTCCACCTGCCCGGTATAACGATACAAAAAAGCATTAAATGCAGACAATAACACCATGAAGATCGATGCGTTTTTCTGCTTCGCAATGTGCTTAGCATTTTCTACTACATTGGTTTTAATCTTAAAGGAAACAACACTTCCAACAGGACGCTTAACGGGTGGCCTAGCAGAATCTGCTGGTAGTTCTAAAACTGAGACGTCTTTAAGCTGTTTTCTCCAATAATCTAATTGTAACTTCTCTTTTTCACCTGCCAGCCATGACTTTTGCCAATAGGCAAAATCAACATACTGAATATTAACAGGTGGCAATGTATTAGCCTCCCCCGAAACACTTGTTGCATATAAGGAGGATAGTTCTCTGACCATAACCG
>MAAL01000191.1 GCA_002163245.1 Gammaproteobacteria bacterium 42_54_T18
GAACCTTTTTGATCGAAGAAATTTGTACGATTTGTTCTCGCCACCAATTGATGACGAGCCAGATAAAAACAAACAGTTGTCGATGTTATGAAACTGTGGGACAGCAGTGATCCATTATATGTCCAATTTTCAGCCAACTCAGTTTCATATTTCAAATAGGGAACCCATGTTCGCCACGTCAGCTCATTAAGCTCATGAGAAACCCCACCAACACCTTCCCAAAATTCTCCTAAACCGCCTTCTGTGTACAGCAAAATCATGCCAGCAGATAACCCACGTAAAACCCCACTATCCACCCGCTGCTGTATATTAAAAAATATACTTTCTTGGTCATCCCAATACCGCTGCCTTTCGGTATTTTCAGTGCCAACATAATCCTTCGATGCACTTTTTTTATAATAACCTCCATTCACTTTAAGCTGACCTTCATCCGTTCGATGAATCATATTACTCATCACACGCTGATCACCATCCTGATTACCAAAGGTCACTTTATTTTCGATGAACATTCCATTCTCATGTAAATCTGCAGACACAATATTAATCACACCATAAAAGGCACTCACCCCATACAGTGATGACCCCGGGCCTCGCAAAAACTCCACACGTTCAGCAAAAAACAACGGTAACTCTTCTTCTGTGTGCGCCTTATTTGCCCGACCATGATTAATGGGAATACCATCAATCATAAGAAGATGTTTATTATTTTCAAAACTAGCGGCCTTCTCACCTCGCGTTTCAAACACCTTTTCACCAAAAATACTGTAGGTGCTATACCCTGGGGTAATATTCGCAAGATCGGCAAGCGTGTAATATCCCAGTCGCCCAATATCAGCCTGGCTATAACTGGTGACAATCCCTGGCGCATCCGCGGCACTTTGTAGACGCTTTGACGCAACAATGACATTGATGGACAACAGTTCATCCAAAGACAGTGACATCAACTGATCTATTTCAAGTTCATCTTCTGAGGAATCAACACCCGCCAGAGCACTACCGGTAAAACAGAAAATACCTAACGCAAAAACATAGGCGGTAATGCCAGGTAACGGTATTAAACGAACATTACTTAACAACATGGTTTTCCCTTTCTGGAAAATCAATCTCAAACGAAAGCCCTTCACTAAGCTCGCTTTTTGCGACGACATTTCCGTTAAGCGCCTGAGTCACTAAGTTATACACAACATGCGCACCCAAACCGCTACCACCATGACCTCTTCGCGTTGTATAAAACGGATCAAAAATACGCGATAACGCATCCGCATCCATGCCGATACCATCATCACTATAGGTAAGGGAAATACGTTGATCCCGCTTAGTGATCGAAATAGTTATCACTCCCTTATCAACACCCTCAAACCCGTGAATAAGTGAATTCATAATAAAATTAGTCAGTATCTGTGATAGAGCACCTGCGTGGCAGCGAACTTTCAAACCTGGAGCGCATTGCAATTCCACCTTATGCTCCGTTTTTTTAAGCTGCGGCCGTAAAGACATCAATATTTCGTGTAAATAGTCCGCCATCAAAATGGTACGTACACTATCACTGGATTGATCCACCGCTACCTGCTTAAAACTTTTCACCAAATCCGCTGCACGCCCCAGATTATTAAACGTTATATCCACACACTCATTGGCATTCACCAAAAATCGATCAAGGTCTTGTGGTCGTAACGTTTTGGCTCGATGTTCCGATTCAAGCTGGGCGACCAATTCCCCCATATGGCTTACAGCCGTCACACCAATACCAACGGGTGTATTAATTTCGTGAGCAATTCCCGCCACCAAACCACCTAACGATGCCATTTTTTCTTGTTCAACCAGTTTATTTTTTGACTGACTTAATTGATCCAACGTTGCCAATAAGTTTTGATTGGCTAATTCCAATGCAACCGTTCTCTTTTTTACCGTTTCTTCAAGGCCCATATTTAGTTGTCGAATATCTAGCTTTGCCTGCCTCTGCTGACGATCATGAGTTTCAATTTCATCCAGCATAGCGTTAAAACCTAATGCCAAATGAGAAAACTCATCATTCCCAGTGCTATCTGCTCGCAAAGAATAATCTTTATTAATACTAATTTCTTCCGTCACATCTACCAGCAATCTCAATGGGCGCAATAATATCGCCTGATATTTTAATGCAATGATTAATGCCAATAACAAACACACAATCATGATAACAACAACAGTCCCAATGATTTCTAATTGGAACCTCCCTAGCTCATCAAATACCGAATACACGTACAAATACCCTACTGTTTCCCGATCCAACAAAATGGGATGAGTCAAGTAATGCTTCTCACCAAAAAATTCCGGTGTAATATACTCACGAATATCTTTATGTACATAATGCTCCCCCCCTTCAGGGTAACGTGCGACAAACACCAACCCCTCTAATTCATCAAGCCGATACACTTCAGCTTCTTTCACTGCCGGTCGTGTTTTTAATGATGTTAATAACCGTTGCGCAGAGTCGCTGTCATCAAACACCAACATAGGAATAAGATTAAATGACAATATTTCCATATTCGATAACGTTGATGATTCCAAGCTATTTCTAAAGCTTTTAACCTGAACCACTGTCAAACCGACAGATGCCATCAATAGTGAAATAAACGTTACGCTGATCATCAACCCTATAAGCTTTGCTTTAAAAGAGCTAAATATGTGAGATTTATATTTCATCACCCCTCCCCCTAAAGCGTCTTAGCTAACACACGAAGGCGAGACTCTAATTTTACGTCGCTGCCCTCCAATGCATCAGGATTAATGACTATATTGATTTTTGACTTTACCAAAATCAAAGCAAGCATACCGCCGCCTTTGAGAAAGTCCCGTGTTCTACCAATTAACAATGTTTTTTGTCGTAACAACTGAATTTCACTATCAGAAAGCTGATCCCATTCCCCGTTCATCGAAAATAAAATGTGACATCCCCCTGCTACTGACTGTTTTTCTAACAATTCATTGCTCGTCCTAAATGATTGGATTTTTATAGATCGGCCTTTGGATTTTCGTGAAGTAAAGTGTTGTAACTGAGGTAACAATCCAGATCGATCCTTACCAAGTACGCAAATTAACAACACATCACCCTGATGGCTAAATGTTGATTCGGGCCAGGATACAAATCGTGATATTTGATAGATAACCGCTGCGGTTAATTTTGTCTGTTTAGCCACACTACTCGCAGCATTGACAGATGGGCACAGAAAGACCGCACCTAAGGCAAACAAGATAAACCGAAAATAACACACCCGGCATATCGGCATATTTTTTAATCCGAATACTGTTTCTGAATATCTAAAATATCGTCTAACCGACGAATAAAACCTTGAATAATAGTAGGATCAAAATGAAAGCCACTTTCTTTTTTCAACAATGCAATAGCATCATCCATTGCCCAAGCTTTTTTATAACAACGCTTGTTCACCAACGCATCAAACACATCTGCTACCGCAACAATACGCCCCAACACATGAATATTCTCCCCTTTGACTCCTCGAGGATATCCAGTGCCATCCCATTTTTCATGATGATCCCGAGCAATATACGCAGCAAAATCCATAATTTCCCGCCCAGACCCTTTTAACATATCATGCCCCATATCCACATGGGTCATCATGATACTCCATTCATTGGAATTAAGTTTTCCCGGCTTATTCAATACATGATCTGGCACACCAATCTTTCCAATATCATGTAATGGTGCAGCGATTTTAACACGCAACGCAAACTCTTCACTGTACCCAAGGTCTTTCGCCAAAACGTAACTCATTTTCGCAACTCGTCGAATATGGTTCCCGGTTTCTTGCTATCGGTTTTCTACCGCCTCACCAAGCCGATACACCATCTCTTTTTGAGTTTGCTCTAAATCATCCCGCAGAATATGATTCTCGAAAGCAATAGAGGCATTACTACAAAACAACTCAACCAACTGTTTATCTAACGCTGATAACTCACCATGATGCTGCAAATAAAGTAAGTGCTGGGTTCCCAACTTACTTTCTGAGTACATTACTAAATGCCCCACCTCGAATATATTGTGCCGATCTTGAAGTGCCTTTTCTAGCAACGCCTTTATACTTGCATTCAACAGCTGAAAATCATCCTTACCCACCTCCTCCTCAAATTCCCCAACGCCGGCCAGAACCTGAAACGAACCATTATCTGCCAAGACAGAAAACCCTGACAATACCTTAAGAAAAAAAGCATCCCGATTAATTCCGAGCAACGACATGATTTGAATCAATACTGCATTAGTGAATTTTTGCAATGATGTGGTTTCAAAAATCCTAGCGGATGACTCTATCACCATCTCCAGTCCAACTCGATTCGCATCAAGACGAATAATATCCCGATAACCACGCAAGGCTGAACACATTAATGTATGAAGCTTAACATCCGTCAGCTCCGTTTTATCTTTATAATCATTGATATCATAATCACGAATGACCGATTTTTCAGGAGCGTAACCCGGCTGCCCAGTACGCAAAATTAATCTGATTTGGTTATTGTCTAATTCTCCCCGAATATACCGCACCAAATCCAAGCCAGCCTCATTGGTTTCCATCACCACATCCACAAGGCACACCGAAATCGACAATTCCCTATTAAGTATCTCTTTCGCTTCTAATGCACTATAGGCGTTAAAAAAACGCAGCGGGCGTCCCTCCCACTCAAAGTCTGCCAACACCAACTTGGTGACACTGTGGACTTCTGGCTCATCATCAACAATCAGAACATTCCAAGGAGCTTCGTTATTTTCCCTAATATCATCATCCTGACCGTATTCATCTTCCGAAAATAGCAGATCCTCTGGATCAGACATAACAAAAACCTCGCATCATGACACAATAACATCTCCCTAAATCGATGTATTACTCAGATAAGTATAGTGGCTTTCCCTGAGGTTTCCCCTTTGCCCGCCTAGTGGCTCGTCTTCACTTACAAAACGACACATAGTCATTTTTACGACACCATAATGCGTCAATATATATTTATTGATAGTTAATTGATTCTTAAAGGTCTTTTTTTTGACCAATTGTATGCAAGCAGCTAAGTTACTAAGGCTCCATATAACCGTATTGTGAAGTCGTTCAAAATTTTCTACTATAAACCTAATGCGTTTTATATAGAGTTGATAATGACAGAAAAAAACCTGTACGACCCTTTAAAAGTTGATGCTTACGCTGGACATCTCGCCAGCGTTAACAAAGTTAAAAATGTTATCGCAACAGACAATATCTGTAACGAGCAGGGAGCAATCCTCATCCCCAAAGGCCAATCTATTAGCGCAGAAGCCACTGAAAAGATTGTGCGCTTTAAACTTATTCGCCCCTTACATGACACAGTATCCATAGAAAATGAGCTGAACGATACCTCACTCTACAAAGCCTTAATGGATGCTATTAAAAAAACCCCTGACCTACTCAGCATGCACAAACAGTTCAACCTTGATTCCATCATTCGTATGCAATGCCACTGCTACAATCGATTCCCTGTATTACGCCAAAAACTTACCGTGTTATCCATTCAACTGCCAAAGACGTTCGCCAACGTATTAACATCATCATGGCTATGCACGCTAATCGGGTTTCGAATGAAACTTTCAGATGACGATCTCAACGCGCTGTTTCTTGCCTCTCTCACGCATGATTTTGGGATGTTACATATCAGCCCCGAGATACTCGACAAAAAAGGCGACCTTAGCCCTGAAGAGTGGCGACAAATACATGCTCACGTCGTTATCGGACAGAAAATACTGGAAGAAATCCAAGGGCTACCGAAAGCCACCGCTCAAGCGGTGCTAGAGCACCATGAGCGGTGCGACGGCACAGGGTACCCTACGCAGCGAGACGGAAGTAAATTGGGTCTACTCGGCCAAATAATCGCCATGACCGACAGTGTCATTGCCATCTACACCAATCGCTTTATTAAGGAAAATCGCTCCATCCGAGAAATCATTCCCATTTTGCAGGTCAATAACGAAGCTCACTTCTACAGAACCTACGAAACCATCGTATTGATTTTACGCCAAAGCGACTTACCACCCAGCAAAACCATTAGCGACGACGAAATCCCCGCGCTCATTGATCGTTTTAGCGAGGAAGGCAATGTAATGAACCTTCGACTAGGTATTGTAAAAGACGTTATAAACGAATTGGAATACGATGAAAACAACCGCAAGCTAACCGCCCTGCACAATGTCTATCGACTTATTATGAACGTTGTCAATGGCGCAGGCATTTTAAGCGATAGCTACAGCCGTTGGCTGGACCAGGTTAAAAAGGAACAACTTGCCTTTGCCTACCAAGAAGCTGAAGACGCTATGCAGATGTTAAAAGAACTGCAATTTCACATGAAACGTCTCACCCGCATGCTGCACCTTTATGCAAAAAACAACTGCAAGGATAAGAACACCCAAACACTCATCGCTAAATCGCTGAAAAAAATCAGCCAAGTAGACGCCTCACTAATGAAAGCGCCAGCCCTGACGGAATAATATAACCCCGCTAACTATCCAGTGTTAATCGCTCAGAAACCAATCGTCGCTTCAAATCAGCTGCTAGATCCGAAACATAAGGAGGGTAATTCATCGTAATATGATTACCCTGCACACGATGCACAATAAACTCGCCGCTAACCAATGGCTGCCAGGTTTTATGCGGCGCACTGGGGAAATTTGGCATCGCCTCCGTATGACGATAAAACAGCACATCACCATCATAAGGCACAGGGTCATAACTGTAAGTTGCCTCTTGATGGGCTATCCATGTACCAAATAACGGCACTCCCAAATGTGGAGGTAACGCGCTGCGCTTATCTTCATGTAACGCTTTTTCCAATATGTAATCAATCTGGCCTTTCTCTTCAAAGCGGCGCAGCTCTTCCAAATCCAATTCCATCTTATCCTGCATCAAATACTGCAATATTGCTGCACTGTCGGTAAGATGCCTTGGCATATCCTGCGGAGCTGGTGTATCAATCATCACAATTAATGCAACCCTCTCCCCACTCGCATTTAATTGTTGCGCCATTTCATAAGCAATCAATCCACCAAAAGAGCTACCCCCTAATAAATACGGCGGTTTGGCATCGGTTAAACGTAATTCATCAATATAAAGCTTAGCAATATCCTTCACTTTATTTAATGGTGTCACATTACCTGCAAGCCCCGGTGCCTGGAATGCATACAGTGGCTGGTCCGACCCTAAATGTAATCCTAAGTCGCGGTAAAAATAGACTTCTCCACCGATGGGGTGAACCATAAATAACGGCTTCTTCTCTGGGCCACCCTGTTGAATTAATACCAACGGCGAAGCATGGCCACCCATCGCAGATTCCCCAGCCATATCAGGGTGCAATGAAATCTCTTTAATATGATCTGACAGTTCCGCCACAGTAGACTTCTGAATCAAAACATGGGAAGCAATCGGCGCATCAAACAACTCACTTAACCGGTCCACCAAGGTCACCGCGATAAGCGAATCACCACCCAAATCAAAAAAGTCATCATAAATACCAATCGCGGTACCACCCAAACAAAAAAGCCAGGCAGCTGCGACTTTTTCTTCGATTTCATCCCGGGGACCGTCAACAGGCACGTCATCACCTGGCACCTCATCAACCGTATCGTCCGCCAACAACAACGTTCTTTCCCGCTCATCAAATGGCAACAAAGGTCTAGGTTCAACCCAGTAAGGCTTACGCTCAAAAGGATACGTCGGCAATGGCACACGATATCGCTGCCTAGCGCTATGAAACTCTTCCCAATCAATATCCACATTATTCGCCCACAATCGACCCAGCGCCTTTAACAATTGTCGCGTATCAGATATTTCCTCAAACGCGTGACGCATCGTTGCAATCACTAAGTCTTGAGACTGCTTTTTAGCATGTTGCTTCGCTAACGTTGTTAACACTTTGCTAGGGCCAACCTCCAACAGAATAAACCGTTGGTCAGCACTACTCTCAAACTCTCCCTCACGATCTAATAACGTATGTAAACCATCATTAAATCGAACCTCTTTGCGTAAATGTTGTGCCCAATAATCAGCAGAAGTTGCCTGCTCATCGGTAATGTATTTTCCCGTCACTCCAGAAATAAACGGTATCTTCGGTTTTTGAGGGTTTCTACGCCCTACAGAATTTCTAAATTTCTCTAGCGCAGGCTCCATCATATGAGAGTGAAATGCATGAGAGGTATGCAGCAAACGATTTTGCACACCATCCTCATTTAACGTGTGCTGTAATTCAATAATAGCTTTTGAATCACCAGAATACACACAACGACTATCACCATTAATGGCGGCCAAAGAAATATCATCAGAAAGATAGCGCTTAGCCTCAGCTTCCGGCAACTGTACCGATAACATATTCCCTTCAGGTAAATTCTGAATCAACTTACCGCGTATCGCCACTAACTCAAGGGCCTGCTCTAAACTAAAGACGCCAGCCAAACAAGCAGCAACATATTCACCAATACTATGACCAATCATAATATCCGGTTTGATACCCCAAGCCATTAAGGTCTTAGCCAAAGAATATTCCAGAATAAACAATGACGGCTGTGTAATATAAGTCTGATGTAACCGATCGGTTTGTGCACTAAAATCCAATACATCAAGATTTTCATACAGGTAAACAAATCGGTCTTTTAGAATATTTCGACAACGCTTCACTTCTTTTCTAAAACCCACCTCGCCTTTATACAACTGACCTGCCATATTCAAATACTGCGAACCTTGCCCAGAAAACATAAAGACTATTTTTTGTGGAATAGCTTTATAGGTCGTAGTAACAACATCTTTATGATGCGGTTTTTCCAATTCCGCGATCGCCTCATCTTCGTTTCGACACACCAAGTAACGACGATAATCAAACCGCTTTCGCCCTACCTGCAAGCTATAACACACGTTTGAGAAATTAATGTTCTTCGTTGTTTTTAAATAATGCAACAACCGCTGCGTAACCGCCTCTAACGCTGCCGGTGTTTTTGCAGACAACACCACCATTCGCCAAGCACGAGCTTTTTCTGATGGGCTTTGATTGGGCGACTCTCTTAATACGACATGAGCATTGGTGCCACCAATACCAAATGAACTGACTCCAGCATACCGGATACCATCAGCAGACCAGTCCTTTAATTCCGTATTGACATAAAACGGGGTTTTCTCAAAATTTATTTTTGGATTATTTTTTTGATAATGCAGCGTCGGTGGTAACTTTTCTTGCTCCATGGCTTTTGCCACTTTAATTAACCCCACCACCCCCGACGCAGCATCTAAATGCCCGATATTGGTTTTAACCGACCCGATTGCACACGGGTCACGCTGTAACGCCTCCGTTCGAAACGCCTCACTTAGCCCTTCAATTTCAATGGGGTCACCCATCGGTGTTCCAGTCCCATGGGTTTCAATATAACTGATATCATCTGGTGACATATCCGCACTCGCGATTGCAGATAAGACCACCTTCGCCTGACCTTCCACCGCCGGAGAGGTATAGCCAGGCTTATTTGAACCATCGTTATTAATCGCGGTCCCTTTAATCACCGCATAAATATGGTCATTATTAACCAAGGCATCATCTAAGCGCTTAATAACAACGACGCCGGCACCTTGCCCTTGCACAGTACCCTCGGCCTTCGCATCGAATGCCCGACAATGGCCATCAGGTGACATAATCATACCGGGCTGATAAAGATAACCAGACTTCTCTAACCGCCCCAAGGACACACCTCCCGCTAATGCCGTATCACATTCCTGATTGAGTAATGCTTGGCACGCCGTATGAACTGCCACCAACGACGTTGAACAGGCTGTTTGCACAACAACGGCAGGGCCATCAAGATTTAATTTATAGGCTATACGAGAGGCTAAGTAATCCTTATCATTGCCAATCATCAAAGGATAATCACCCACCGCCTGAATAAGTTCAGGATGCCCGGATAAATTATTCATCATGTAATTATTAATGCCGACACCAGCATAAACTCCCGTTCGCCCCTTCTCATTATCTGGCACAAAATTGGCGTCTTCTAATGCCTCCCAAGAACATTCCAAGAACAATCGTTGTTGAGGATCGGTAATTTGAGCTTCACGGTTAGAAAAACCAAAAAATGAGGCGTCGAACCCTTTAACGTCTGAAATTGCACTTTTTGCTCTAACATATCTGGGGTTATTTAATAAAACATCAGAAACACCCGCCTCATTCAGCTCTTCTTTACTATAAAATGTGATAGATTCTTTTTTATTTGCAATATTATCCCAAAATTCATCAACCGTATCAGCCCCAGGAAACCGCCCAGCCATTCCTACAATGGCAAGCTTCATACCAACTAACGCCTCCATCGATCGCCTACGAAGTCGAAGACGCTCAAAATGCTGATCCTGATGAAGGTAAAATGTTTCATCTTCTTCATCGTTCTCTAGATAGTGGGACAAAGCTTGTATAGTAGGGTATTTAAACAAATCAACCATCGTTAATTTATTTTTTAGCATTTCCGGTAGTTTTCCAAAAACCTTAGCTAGCAGTAAGGAATGACCGCCTAAGTCAAAGAAATTCTCGAAGATACTGACTTTTGAGACGGGTAATAGTGATAACCATACATCAGAGATAATACGTTCAATTTCATTACGTGGGGGAATGTATTTTTCACTTCCAGACTTACCATTAATAGTAGGAAAGGGTAGTTTTTTTCGATCGATTTTTTTGTTTACTGTCAATGGAAATGCATCCAACAAAACAAATGCCGATGGCACCATATAATCAGGCAATATCTCCTTAAGATAACACCTCAAAATATCCACATTTGTATCTTCCCCCGGTTTTCTAACAACATATGCAGCCAAATATTTATCTTCAGATGCCTCACGTTTATCATTACATGCAACAACAAGAACATCCTCCACCGATATATGCTCTCTCAAAATAGATTCAATTTCTCCTAGCTCAACACGAAAGCCACGAATTTTTATTTGATGGTCAATACGGCCTAAAAAGTCGATACTTCCATCTTCAAGATAGCGAACTAAGTCTCCTGTTTTGTATAATCTAGCACCATCTTTATCACTAAACGGATTTGATATGAACTTTTCATCCGTAAGGTCTTGCCGATTCAAGTACCCCCTTGCCAAACTATCGCCACCAACATGAAGTTCACCAGGAACGCCTATCGGCTGTTGGTTAAGATGTTTATCCAAGACATAACACTGTGTATTGGCAACAGGTTTACCTATAGGTGGCGCCGAATCACCGCCTACTTTAGCAACAGTTGCCCAAACGGTGGTTTCCGTTGGCCCATAACCATTAAATAGGTCCCTACCTTTAGACCATATTTTAACCAGCTCTTGGGAACACGCCTCCCCGCCAAAAACCAAAGTCTTTAATTTTTCCAATTTTTTTGGTTGCAATGCGCTTGCTACCGGTGGGGGAAGCAAAGCCCAAGTAATTTCATTATCTGACAAATAGGAAATTAAGCCATCACCAACAAGCAGTTCCTTTCTTGCAAAATATAACGTAGCGCCAAACTGTAATGCTAAGCTAATTGCAAAAATAGAGGTGTCAAAATTAAGAGATGAAAAAAGTAAAACTCGATCATGCTCTGATACTTTAAATACACGCCTGTGTGAAGCCACAAAATTACTTAATGCTTTGTGCTCGATCATAACCCCTTTGGGCTTACCCGTTGACCCAGAGGTATACAATAAATATGCCAAACTATCTTTATTGATATCTATCTTCGGAGTTGTAACCGCTTGTTCAGAAAGCGTACTTTTTAGTTCATCCAAACATAGAAGAGATGCATTTGTTGTAGGGATATTTTCTTTTACATTTTTTGTTGTTACGATAAAAGAAAGTCCTGCATCCTCTATCATGTATTGTAATCTATCCTTAGGATAATCAGGATCTAACGGTAGATACGCCCCACCTGATTTCAATATCGCTAACAACGTAACTATCATTTCTAACGATCGTTCCAATGAAATACCTACAACCATTTCAGAAACCACACCCAAATCAATCAAATAGTGTGCAAGTCTATTTGATTTCTCTTCTAATTCTTTATAAGTTGTAATCGACCCCTCAAAGTTTATCGCTTCGTTTTCTGGAAACCTCTTTGATACTTTAGAAAATATTTCAGAAAATGATTCGTCATCTCTATATGGAAATTCAGTATCATTCCATTTCTCGCTAACTTTTACAATTTCATCTTTTGTTAACAATGAAATGTCAGATATTTTTTGACTTGGAGCATCTATCATATAACGCATAACAGAACCAAAATGCTTGGCCATTCTCGATATAGTACTCTCTTTAAAAATATCTCTATTAAATTCAATAGAAAATGTCACATCATCTTTAAATTTATAGAACTTAAATGACACATCAAAACTATCAACCTGCTGATCAATCGGTAATCTTTCCCATACCCCCATATCCTCCATATTCCACTTATGAATACAACTTCGATCAACCTTTACCAGTGGGTCGTCTCTATTTTCAAATCTATTTATATTCTCCCAAACAAACGTTGCTTGAAACAATTGTGACTGGCTATCACTTCTATTAATCAATAATTTTTCAGAAATCAGTGATAATGGATATTGACCATACTCTATTGATTTACTAATCTTTTCTGATAATGATTTCGTAAAATCTTCAATTGTTTTCGATGAATCTATGTTAGAACAGATAACGATCGGGTTAACAAAATATCCATATATTCCTGAAAAATCTTTACCTCGACCTGCTGTAGGTGTTCCCACAACAATATCGTTCTGACCACAATACTTGTGAAGAAACAGATGATATGCAGCCATATACATCGAAAAAGGAGAAACATCAATGCGCGCTGCTTGCGTGTAAAAATCAGAAATAATACTTTTATCCAAAACAGATGTATACACACCTCCATTACACGACATTGATGAAGGCCTAACATAATCAAGAGGCAGATTCAGCGTAGCGTTCAATCCATCTAGCTCTTTCAACCAATATGCTTTCTGCTCCTCTCCTTCTGGACTGCTGACAAATTCATTCTGCCACCTAATAAAGTCGTTATAATTTTTTCCACTATCTGATAGAACAACATTTCTGCCCTCTTTTAGAGCGGAATATAAACCCCGAAGTTCGTTAACGAAAATCATCACAGACCAAAGGTCAGTACTTAAATGCTGAAAGAAAAAACCCACAACTCTTTTGGTATTTTCCCTATGAAAAACAATCCACCTAGCAGGAGGGTTGTTCTCCAAATCAAACTCTCGATGTACCTGTTCATCTAGATGTGTATTAATAAACTCCTGATCTGTCATTTCATCAATTGAATATTCTTCAAAAATAAACGGCTTCTCTTTTGGGACATACTGCACACATTCACCGTCATTATCTCTGTATAGACTCATTAAAGACGGGTGTTTATGCACTAATATTTTTAACGCTTCTTTTAGAGTCCCTATATCAACATGATCTGGAATACTCCACACCCAATGTAAGTTATAAATACCGGTCCCTGGCATGCATTTATGTAATAACCACAGCGCCTGCTGGCCATAACTTAACGGTATACCTTCTAACGACTCATGCTGACCAGACTTCATCACTTACTCTCCAAAAGAATAGGGATAACACGTTGTAATGACTGCCTATTTTTTCTGAAGGCCAGAAAAAAAACCCGACAAAGAATACAGAAACAAGACTAAAAGTGAAAAATATATCGAATATAAAATCGACTTACAAAGTAGAGTATAGACACAGACAAATAGATTTTAGAAAAAAATATTTATTTTAAGAATTGTTTAGCAAAATCAACTGCGCTAACCGGCCTGCCCAATAAATAACCCTGACCTTCATCACACCCTTGCTTTATTAAAAATTTAAGCTGCGCTTCCGTTTCCACGCCCTCTGCAATCACTTGCATGCCCATACTTTGCCCTAGACGAATAACCGATGTCACAATAGCTTCGTCGTTACTATCGACTTGAATATCTTTAACAAAGGACTGGTCGATTTTTAACTTGTTGATCGGAAAACGTTTTAGATAAGCCAACGATGAATAACCCGTACCAAAATCATCAATTGAGGTTTTTATACCCATAGAATTGATTTTTTCTAAAATAGCGATTGCCGCTTGCACATCCTCAACCAACACACCTTCAGTAATCTCAACCTCCAAGCAATGAGGCGCCAACCCACTTTGTCGAATTGCTTCGTCAATACAAGGGATAAGGTGATGATGTCCAAACTGCCTTGGAGACAGGTTAATCGCTATTGTTAGATTGTCATCATTATGCTTTTTTTGCCATTCTTTGAGTTGAAAACAAGCAGTTCGAATAACCCATTCACCGATAGGGATAATACTACCGGTTTCTTCAGATATAGGAATAAAGTCTGCAGGGGATACCATACCCTTATCTGGGTGAAACCAGCGTATCAAAGCCTCCATGCCTATTAATTTTTGTGTTTTGATATCAAATTGAGGTTGATAAAACAGTTCAAACTGCTTTTTATCTACCGCTTTTCGTAAATCATTCTCTAATCGCAGCATCTCCAGGGTTCTAGCATTCATATCCGCCGTATAAAACTGATACGTATCCTTTCCCTGCACCTTAGCCCGATACATTGCAGTATCAGCATTTTTAATCAATGCCTCAGGCGTATCACCATCTTCCGGATAAAGTGTAATCCCCATGCTCGCACTAATATGATACTCATTGTCTTCCAATAAAAAGTAATCAGAAAACGTTGCCAATATCTTTTGTGCAAAGTTACTCACAATTTCTGGGGTGCTTACATCTTCCATTAAGATAATGAATTCATCACCACCTAAACGAGCCAACGTATCCTCTTTACGTATTAACTTTGATAACCGTTCAGCCACCAACATAAGAAGGTGGTCACCTTCTACATGCCCCAAGGATTCATTTATATTTTTGAATCGGTCTAGATCAATAAATAATACGGCGATAGAAGTATTGTGACGCTTTGCTCGGGTAATCGATTGCTGTATTCGATCCAATAGCAACAGACGGTTTGGCAAACTTGTCAAAGGATCATGGTGAGCAAGAAACGCCAATTGATCCTGGGATTTTTTAATCGTACTGATATCTTGCATCATCACCAAGACCTTGGCATGAGGCTCAATGGTGTTTACCGGTGTCGCAATAATTCGATAAAATGTCTCATTATCAAAAGATGCGTTAAATTGACGCAATTTATTATCATTAAAAATATCGTTTACCGGTGTCAACACTTCATCAATCAATTTTGAATCAAAGGCCTCACTCACTGACTTTGACTGTTGATCACCAAACCACTTGATCATCACACCATTCATAAAGTGAATGACGTGATTCTGATCTAACATCATTAAACCGGTACCAGCTTGCTCTATCCCATCCACAATAGCACGGTAGTGCTCTGTACTTTCAACCAACGCATTTTCTGCGTCTCTACGAGCCTTACGCTCATAGAATTCATTCATTTCCCGTGTAATAACAGGAGAGAGTCGAGCTAAGTTGTCTTTCTTGATAAAGTCATTGGCGCCGGTTTTCATTAACCGGGCAGCCTCTTCTTCTCCAATTGCACCAGACACCAGAATAAACGGATGATCTTTATGGCTATCTCGCCATTGCTCCAATGCCTTTTCAGGAGAATAACAGGGCATATGGCAATCAGATATAGCCAAATCCCAGTTTTGCTCTAAGGCCTTATCCATATCCTCTGCATTGTCCACACGGACATGAGTAAGCTCAAAGCCTTCTTTCTTCAACACTCGAAGTAACAGAAGCTCATCAACTGATGAATCGTCAATAATCAGAACATGTAGTTTGTCAGGCATAAATCAGCAAAAAATCGAGTCTTATCGTCAAAGTTGTCATAAAGATGTAACAATAAACAAAATGTTAACACCTGTAAAAGATAGACCAGATAGTAAAAGCCGCCTAGCTAATTACTTGATTTTAGCCATAAAAATTCATTTTTGAGTAAATATGACCAATTAAGAACCAGTTACCAAAACACTCCCACAAACATCATCAAGTAACTGAAGTATTTAGCGTAAAGTAAAAAGTAGCTCCTTGATTTACCTCACTTTCTACCCAGATTTCACCACCATGACGCTTAATAATTCGGTACACAGTAGCCAAGCCAATACCGGAACCTTCAAATGCACCGTCCTTATGAAAACGCCGAAATGGTGAAAATAGTTCATCCGCATTTGCCGCGTCAAACCCCACACCGCTATCACGCACATAGAATGTATGCTGACTTTTACTCGTTGCGAGCATACCAAAGCTTATGGCTGGCACCTCCTCTCCATGGCTAAACTTCCAGGCATTGGTGACCAAATTATCAACAACCTGCTTTAATAGACGTAAATCACCATCTGTAGTCAGCCCCTGCTGTACTGTATCGACGACCCTATGCTCCGCTTCCATTGTGCGTAACCATCGCAACTTGTCCTCCACCAACGTCGATAAGTTGACCTCTTCCCGCCTTAACCAACCTTGAGTAGAGCGAGATAACACAATCAACCCATCAATAATCTCTCGCATGTTTTCTGATTCATCAACAAGCTTCTTTGCATCCAACCTACTTTTTTTACTCAAGCATTGACTAAAGTCCTCTGCAAGTGCCCCTGTAAAACCAATAATAGCTCGCAGTGGTGCCCTTAAGTCATGGGACACCGAAGCGGTAAACGCATGTAATTCCTCATTGGCAGCCCGTAACTCATGGGTTCTTTGGGTAACCTTTTGCTCTAATGCTAAATTAAACCCTTGATGATCTTGATAAAGTTGAGCGTTTTCAATAGACACCGCTATTTGAGGAGCTAAAGATTGTAAAAATTGACGATTGCCTCCTGTAAACGCATCTGGCTCCGAGTGTGCTAACAATAACAAGCTCTGGCACTCCCCCTTATGAACAACTGGATAACATAACAATGACGACACTTTATGGACTTGACTCATTACCCAGCTCGAACAACGCGGGTCTTTCTCCGCATCTCGGATTAACACGGGCTGCTTAGATAACGCACAGTCATCAATGAACTCCATCGGTAATATGCCGAAATCGGCAGTCCGACCTTGGTCTTCCTCCCCAATAAAGTATGCCTCCGTATGCGCTACATATTGACCCTGATCTTTTAGCAGCAAAATGCCCCCTTCAGCATTCACATTCTCAACAGCAAGCTCAATTATATGGGTTAGCCTCCTGGTCAAATCCAATTCTTCAGTTATCTCATTCGATATCTTTAGAATACTTTTATGGTCTATAAACTCAGACTGTATTTGTTGATGTAAAAAACTACCAAAACAACGCTGAAGATGCCCAATTTTTAAACCACACCCCCAACGATGGTACCCTTGCAGTGCCTTTTCAACATGAAATTTGACGTAATCAGCTCGCCCTTTTTGCTGCCAATAATATGCATGTAACTCGTGGGCCAGCGCATACATTTGAATAAAACCATTTTCTCTTGCATCATTTGCTGCCAACTCGTAAGTAGCCGTTGCATCACTATCGCCCTTTAAGCGTTGCAGCTCCGCCTTAATTAATAGTGCTTTATGCCTAAAGTTAGGCGGGTATATTTCTGAAATTTCCTGAATATATTGAACAGATCGAGTAGACGATGCCAACGCCTTTCTGAGACTAACTGAATCGTCAACAGGCACACTTTGAAAAAGAGAAATAGCGTACAAAAAGTGATTATCATCTCCTATTGAAAATCCATTCAACGTTCCCAGTAAATCTTTATTTAATACGTATTCCCTATGTACATTAGAGTAATGCCCTTTCCAAAACTCACTCTGTAATCGCAAATGAAAATAGGCACCGTAAGCTACTGACTTTTTCAACATACCCCATTGAGAATCGGAAAAACAATCACGTTCCAGCAAGTCCTCTGAGTCCTCATTTACCAATTGGTAAATGAGGCGAAAATAGATTTTACCAACACTAATAAACTTACCAAATGAAACAAGAATATCCTTAAAGTCATCCACCTCTTTTTGCAGTTTTAAAAGTGAAACTCCAGAAGAAAAAGAAATAACTATTTTGTTTGACGTACATGCCAAATACGGAAGGTAGTCCCCTTTACCTAGACTGCACTTCGCACCAAGTTCAAGATACTCTATGCATTCGATCATCGGTCGATTATATCGCCCACCATAAGCACCTACACTGTTATAAACAAAACCATCACCAGGAAAATTACCCCCGTCTTTTATAAGATCGCACGCTTTACTCACTATCGAGTTATTCACATCAACGCCACGAACCGTATGAAGCATTGAATCAAAAATCCCCATCAGCTGCGGTGTGGATTTAGTGTATCCATCGATTAAGCAGCTATTTATACCCACTAAACCAAACCATTCTGCCCACTGAAATCTCCTCACGTTCAAACCTAAAAGCATCATTGTCGATGCTATGGAATGAAGCGTCGACAGTGCCATAGAATTATTTTCTTTATGCTCTTGTAATCTATCAACCTCATAAAAACCTCCAAACGCTCTAAACCTCACCCATTGCTCATCTATCTGAGGAGAAATGTCCTCTCCAAATTCTGGTACATCAACACCAAGCAATGAAAAACATTTTAATGAGTAAGTAATCGTTACGTCAAAATCCCCAAGTGCAAAAATCAAAGGAATTTGCTGAGCATAAGACGACGCTTTTTTAAGAGGATCATCAACTACATTTCGATAATTTTCAAAAGAAGATTCGGCAAAAACAGGATTCTTGGTTAAATATCCTAAGATTCCTTGCAAAAGAAAAATAGACTCTATACTTTGAACAAATACTTCATTTTCATAACATTGGTTATTTCCATCACATTCATCAATTAATTTTCTAGCGCAATTCACATACTGCAATGCCATATCATAGGCCATATTATCCTTGGCCAGTTTAGCCCCATCCATAAAAGCACTCACCAACACCCCAACATCCTCCCCTTGGATCAAAAAGCGCTCATATTTATCACTCAAAGATTCTAAAAAATGGGGCAAAGGGTCATTAACAAAACGAGCTGAATCACGCAAACAAACCCATGCTATATGCCAATGGCGAGAGCTCAGATTTTCTACCGGTTGAAGCTCATAGTATGCTTGGCGGATACGATCATGACTAAAAACAAAGTCATCGCTCTGGTCCACGACCCGTTGAATATATCCTTGCTTATAGGCAGGATTTAAATATTTTCGAACATTGTCAACCGATAAGCTCGTAACTTCTGCCAACAATTCCGTATCAAACTTACTGCCTAAACACGAAGCCCACTGAAGTACACGCTGTGTCTCGTCATCCTGTTGATGCAAGACATCTATCAACAATGCCACTACATTTCCAGATATTGCAACTTGCTGTAGTTTTTCAATATCCCAAAACCACTTTCCTTTTTCTCTGCTATAAAACAAAGTACCATCATTTTTTTTATCTGCAGCTTTTAAAAATTCCCTAATAAAAAATGGATTACCTAGTGTGTGTTTTAGTAGAACACTTCCGATATCTCTATAATCATCATCAATGTGATGAAATGTGGAATCTAGCAGCTCAACAATTTTAGAAAGTTCTAGATTCCCTAATACAATCGACGATAAATGAACGCCCTCAGTATTTATAGCGTCTTTCAATTGATTATACGGATGAGATTCATCAATCTCGTCCGTACGACATGTGAAGATATAAGTCATTCTAGGGTGATCGGCTTCTACTAACGCCTCCAACAACAACAAGCTAGGAACATCACACCACTGAACATCATCGATAATAAAAAGGACTGGATCTAATTGACTAAGGTGACGTAAAAATATTGCGGTATGTAACTTTATCTGTATATCGGCGTTATGTAACAACCCTTTCTCAACAACATCTACGCCATCAAAAATTGAAGACAACTCTGAACATAAACCTATTAGCGTATGCGGGTTTTGATTAAGCTCTTCTAATAACGATTGACGCCATTCAAAAAACGTCCTATTCGCAAGTTTTAACAAAACATCAACACTTTGAACAAGCGCCTGTGAAAACGCAAAGTACGGGCGTTTATTATAGGTGTCGCATTTACCCGATAGCACAAGAACAGGATGATCGACCAAGTGCAACACTGCCTCATTAACCAAAGAGGTTTTTCCTCCTCCTGCTTCGCCTTCTATCGCAATCAATGCTGGCTTTTCATGCCGATCACATAGTGCTTTCTTCAGTATCGCTAGCTCCTTATCCCGACCATATAATTTCACCGGAATCAGTAACCGTTCAGGAACATCATTCCTCCCCAATGCATCGGGTGATAAAGGAATACCCGTTTTAACCGCTAGCTCTATTGCCTTAAGGTCCTGTATTAAACAACGGCCATTTTGATAACGATCTTCAGGTGCCTTCGCCATAAGTTTCTGAATCAATACAGACAGAGAGACTGGTAGCAAAGGGTTGATAATATTAAGAGAAGCTGGATGTCTTGCAATATGACAATGAATAAGCTCTGGCAAGTCTTTAGCGACAAAAGGTGGCCGTCCACTAAAGAGCTGATACAGTGTAGCGCCAAAAGCATAATAATCTGAGCGATAATCTACACTCCGATTTAGTCGCCCAGTTTGCTCAGGAGAAATATACGTCAATGTTCGATATTGATCCACAGCCGCCGAATCAGTAATATTCGAACCATTAGGGTAGGCTGCCCCAAAATCAATTATTTGCAACCGATCTGTCTCAGGGTTCACTGTAATATTGGCAGGGTTAATATCGTTATGAATAACGCCTTGCTGGTGCAGTTCAGACATCCCTTCAGCTAACGTAACACTCCAACGTAATAGACGTAACAGGTATAGATGAAACAAACCCGGTATTTCTAAAGGCCAGCGTGTATGTTTCTTTAGGGTTTTATTTATCCAAAAACTTAGCGAATTCCCACCGATATCCTCAAGAAACAAGGCACACCCAGCACCATCGAGAACATACTCAATTACTTTATTTACTGCTGGGTGGAAAATTTTTTGTTGCGCCTGGCAACTAGTTTTATACTGGGTAATGAGCCCCTCATCGGGAACATCTTGGGCCGTACTCTTAACAACAACTGGCACGCTATCTTTATAAATCCCCCTGCGCACAAGCGTGACTGAACTACTATAAAGCGTTTCTGTATAAGCAATATTATCCTTAATACTCACAAGGCATCACCATTGCTAAAAGTGAAATAGAATATTGCCCCTTTTCCAACGTCACTATTTACCCAAACGCTTCCGCCATGGCGTCGTATGATCCGATAAACCGTCGCCAAACCTATTCCCGTACCTTCAAATTCACTCGCCAAATGAAATCGACGAAATGGTACAAAAAGTTCGTCTGCATTCGACGCATCAAACCCCACTCCGTTATCTCTAATATAAAACGTATAGGGGCTCTTATGTGTAACCATCATTCCAAAATGGATTTCAGGTTTTTTCGCTCGGTGGCTATACTTCCAAGCATTACCTACTAGGTTATCCACTACTTGTCTTATAAGGCGTAAATCTCCACTAACAGTTAGCCCATGCTGAATAGAAACAGACGTGTGATGCTCTGGCTCCATAGTGCGTAACCAGCGTAATTTATCCTCAACTAACGTGGATACGTTCACTTCTTCCCACACGAGAGTGCTTTGAGTGTAACGCGACAACACCAGCAAGCCATCAATAATGCCCCCCATTTTACCGGATGCTTCCATCAGCATATTTACGTAATTCTGCCCAGTAATACTCAAACGCTCATCATAGTCTTCAAATAACGCAGCGGTAAATCCACTAATCGCCCTTAAAGGCGCTTTCAAATCATGAGTAACAGACGCAGTGAAGGCCTCCAACTCCTCATTCGCAGCCTGCAGTTCCTGTGTACGTTGCTCCACTTTCTGCTCCAATAGGCAATTAAACCGCTGCCTTTCTTGATACAAGCGAGCATTTTCAATCGATACAGAAAATTGGGGACCCAATGTATTTAAGAACTGAAGGTCTTGGCGGGAGAATGCATCTTCCTGTTCATGGGTTAACAACAATAAACTTTGACATTGCCCTTTATACATAATGGGATAACATAGCAGAGATTGTACATTTGTCGATTGAAAGAAGACCTCATCAGATATCCCAACATTCACATCTGCACACTTCACTAACAATGATTTTTTCTGCTCGGCACAACGAGCGATCAGAGCATTAGGTAACGTCAATTCAAGCCCATCTGTAACGTTAAAAACTATACTTCCCCTATCCTGATTTTCCTTTACAACGTCTGCTACCGTTTTTGGTTTGTAGTCACCGCCACATGCCAACAACAATACGCCTCGTTCAGCCTCAGTATTTTCCACTGTGAGTTGCACAATCTGCATAAGCCTCTGATCAAGTGTTAGCTCTCCAGTAACCATATTTACTATTCTTAGAAGTGCTTTTTGCCGCTGTATATTGGGGGTTCGAACATAATCATAACTGGCAGTAATTAACTGAGGTTGGCTTATCGGTATCCAGCTTGACAAATATGATTGAAAATCCAATGCTTGGCCAAAGTAATTATATAACTGCTCTAACTTTAATGCACAACCCCATCGTTGATAACCCTGCATTGCTTTTGTGACGTGATACTTTGCGTAGTCTGGACGCCCCTGTTCTTGCCAGTAATACGCATGCAACTCATGGGCCAGAGAATACATTTGAATAAACCCATTCTCTTTAGCGTCTATTGCCGCTCTCTGATATCTTTCGCTTGCCTTAGAATCGCCATTTAACCGACAATTTTCAGCCTCAATCAACAATACTTTGTGGCGAAAGTTTGGAGGAAACACAGACGCCAATTCTTCAATACTAGCAACCGACTCCCTAAACTCCCTCCCTTCAACTTCACCGCAACGTAAACATGAAATTGCATATAAAAAAGCATTATCATCTACAGGTGCCATACCACGGAGCCTGTAAAGCTCGCCCTTTTCCTTCCGATAGTAATTAAGAACATCTCGATATTGAGTGTGCCAAAAATAATTTTGCAATCGTAGGTGATGATAAACACCAAATGCTGCTGAGTTTGATAAAACACCCCACTCTTTTTTGCTAAAATAATTTTTATCTAAAAAATCCAATGAACTAGGTGAAACCAATTGATCCAATAATTTTGAATAATACCTTCCTGCTACAACCACATTACCACAAGACAACAAAAAATCATGAAAGCTAGAAATATACTCTTGTATTTTCGGCAACGGTAAACCTGATGAAAAAGACACTACAATTTTATTAGAAAAACATGCAATATATGGTAGATACTCTCCAATTTCAAAACTTTCTTTTGCACCCTCCTCCAACGATGACAAACAGTTCATCATCGGCTGGCTGTAACGCCCTGAGTACGCACCGACATTAACAAAAACAAATCCAACACCAGAAAAATCATTATTTTTTTCTAAAATATTCAGTGATCTTTCAACAATCGTTTGATCAAATTTATTATGGTTTGATGACAATATAATTGCATCGAATAACGACCATAATTGCAATGTAGACTTCGAAAATCCATTCGATAAGCTATCATTCATACCGACCAAACCAAACCACTCTGCCCATTCATACCTCGCTTCAACACCAAGAAGTAGCAAAACAGTTGTCGCTGTAGATTGCAATATGGTAGACCGCGTATCAATAGATTCACAAGAATCAGGTATTTTGGATATTGCTCCCAAGCCACCAGCTGTATTAAACCGTTCTCTCTGGTCGTTTAGTTGATCCGTTATGTCACCTCCAAATAGCGGAGTGTCAACACCCAGCAATCGAAAGCAATTTAACGAGCAGTTGATTGATGCCTCAATATCTCCCCGCATAAAAGCAAGAGGGGCTTGTTGAGAAAAAGAGGCCGCCTGCAATGTAACATTGCCATTCATTAACCGATAACGATCAAACCCATCACTTCCCAATTGAATATCTGCCGTAAGGTAAGCCAACTCCCCCTGCAGCAAAAAAAACCGGCTCAACTGAACAACATCACCGCCCCTTGTTGTTTCTACGATATCGATTGCACATTGAATATACTGTAACGCGATATCATTGGCCGTTTTTTCCTTAGCGGACAAGGCCCCGTTATAGAACGCATCTGTAATTTTTGTAATGCTATTTTCATCACATAGCATCTCTGGATGTAGCCCCCCCCGCAATGCCGCAAGAAAATGAGGCAAAGGATCGCAACGTCCATGTTTCTCCGTACACGCCTGTCCGATTACCCAATGTCGGCGTGATAAATCCCCTCTCGGCAACAACTCATAGTACGCTTGACGTATACGATCATGATTAAACGCATAATTCCCCTGCTGATCGGCAATGCGGTGTATATACCCTTCTCTATACACCGCATTAAGATGCTCTTTTATATCAACAATGGAGGTCTTCGTTACCTTTGCCAATAAGGTTTCATTAAAGCGTGTCCCAATGCAAGCCGCCCACTGAAGCAGATCCTGAGTAGTATAATCCTGCTGATGTAACGCGTCTATTAGTAGTGCTGCCACATTTCCCGAAGTAGCGATCTGTTTTAAGCGTTGCTTATCCCAACCCCAGCGTCCCTGCTGATTGTCGTAATACAAAGTTTTGTGATTGTCATGATGTGCTGCTTTTAAAAATTCATGTACAAACAGTGGATTCCCCAAGGTTTTTTTCAATAATATTTTTGCTAACTCTTCCAGTCGATCTTTTTCAATATGAAACGTGGCCTCAAGTAGCTGTGTTATTTGTAAAAAACCCAAGTTAACTAAATTGATAATTACTAAAGCAATACTATTTTCCTGAATCGTTTTTTTCATCAAGCTATATGGATGACTGTCATCAATTTCTTCTGAACGACAGGTTACCATCACAGTAATTCGTGGATGATTGGCATTGATCACAGCCTCTAACAATGCAATGCTCGGCCCATCACACCATTGCACGTCATCAATAAAGAGTAGTATTGGATCCAGTGCACTAAGGTGCTGTAAAAATATCGACGTATGCAATTTAAGCTGGATGTCAGCATTATGAAGTAGTGCTTTTTCTGAGAAAACGGCTGTTTCAAATACAGTAGCCAATTCAGGGCACAGACTTATCAAAGTATGTGGATTTTGATTTAGCGCCTCTAACAGCGTCAATCGCCAAGGGATGAACTGATCCTCCGGCATAGACAACAATAACTCAGCACTTTTGGCCAATGCTTGCGATAGTGCATTGTGAGGTTTTTTATTATAAGCATCACTTTTACCCGATAGCAGTTGATAAGAAAAATCAACCGTATGTAAAATCGCCTCGGTAATGAGTGTTGTTTTACCGCCTCCAGCTTCACCCTCGACAGCAATCAATGCTGGTTTATCATGATGGCTATTAAGCGCTTTTTGTAATGTTGCCAACTCTTGTTCTCGCCCATAGAGCTTTGCCGGGATCAGCAGTTGCTCCGGCACATCGTTTTTCCCTAACTCTGATAATGGAAATGGTATTCCGCTAACCAACGCATGCTCAATCGCTTTCAGATCTTGTATTAAACAACGGCCATTTTGATATCTATCTTCTGGGGCTTTCGCCATTAATTTTGCAACCAATGCCGACAAAGATTCTGGAATTAACGGGTTAATTATATCTAGCGGCACAGGATGTCGCGCTATATGACAATGAATGAGTTCGGGTAGATCATGAGCAATAAACGGCGGTAAGCTACTAAACACCTGATACAGTGTGGCGCCTAGCGCATAATAATCCGATCGATAATCAATATTGCGATTGAGTCGGCCCGTTTGTTCGGGGGATATATAGGTGAGAGTCCGGTGCTGCTCTACCACTGTCCATTCATGAATATTCGCCCCATCAGGAAAAGCCGCGCCAAAGTCAATCAACTGTACCTGGTCGGTATTGGGATTTACTATAACGTTGGCGGGGTTAATATCATTATGAATTATATTCTGTTGATGGCAGGCACTAATGCCTTCTGACAAAGAAATACTCCAGCGTAATAAACGCAACATCCATGAATGATATATCGCAGGATCTTCTAGCGGCCAACGAGAATACTCTGTTCCCGTCGCTTTTATCCATTCTTTAAAGGTAATACCGCCAATATCTTCCAAAATAAGTGAACGACCTGCACCTTCACTTATTTCTTTGATCACTTTATTTACTGCTGGGTGGTCCACTTGGTTCTGTGCAAGGCCACTAGTGTGATATTGACCAATTAATGACTCATCAGGAATATCTTGCGCTGTAGATTTAATAATAACCGGCGTGCCGTTATAGATACATCGTTGCACCCGTGTGACAGAACTATCATACAGCGTTTCTTTTATATCAACCTCTTCATTTGAAGAATTCAAGAAGGCTTGCACTGATTCATAGTTTCCTGATTATTGGCATTCGAATTAACATTCCCCTTTCTAACGTCATCCTTATTAGGTTCGGTCTGACTCAGCGAAAAATAAAACGTCGCGCCTTTTCCCACCTGACTGTTAACCCAAATATCCCCACCATGACGTTTTATAATACGTGACACGGTTGCCAATCCAATGCCTGTTCCTTCAAATTCGCTGACAGTATGAAACCGTCTAAAGGGTTTAAACAATTCATCCGAATTTGCGGCATCAAAGCCCGCCCCGTTATCACGGACAAAAAACGTATTGGAATTACGCTCTGTTTTCTGTTGGCCAAATTCAATATAAGCTTGGTTTTTTTTGTGGCTGTACTTCCAAGCATTGGATAATAAATTATCCATCACTTGATGTAGTAATTGTACATCCCCATGAGTTACACAGCCTGATTGTACTTCTGTAACAACGTTACGATCAGGTTCTAGGTTGCGCAGCCAACGCACTTTTTCATTGACTAGCACTGATAAATCCACCTCAGCCCACTGCAGTGTGCTTTGAGTGGACTGGGACAACATTAATAACCCATCAATAATATGTCCCATTCGCTCAGAAGCATCACAAACATGCTGAATATAATCCATACCTTCTTCCGGCAGCTCACCAGCACAATCCTCTTTTAACGCAAGACTTAACCCAGAAATCGCACGCAACGGTGCTTTAAGGTCATGAGATACCGAGGAGCTAAACGCCTGTAGTTCTTCATTCGCGGCCTTTAACTCTTCTGTTCGATGGCCAATAGTGTTTTCCAAATCGTTATTCAACTGCATAAGCTGTTGATAAAGGATTGCATTCTCTATCGACACAGCAAATTGTGGTGCCAACGTGGTCATAAACTGTATGTGTTGCTGGGTAAAAACAGAGGATACGGCGTTATTAACCAAGACAAAAATGGCGCGGGCATTATCTTTGTGAATTATGGGAAAACAAATTAACGATTTTACCTTTTGCTTTTTAAGGTAGTCATCACCAACAAAGCGACTATCTTCCTGTGCATTATCCAATAACACTGGTTTTTTGGTTTGTGCACAATAATTAATAATATCTTTCGGTAATAACACGGGGGGCGAGCCGGCTTCAGTCTCCACCACTTCCATCACATGAATGCCATCACTACTCGCCTCCGCCTGGGCATGAAGCTGGTAATGATTATTTTGTTTTAATAGCAAAAAACCCTGTTCTGCACCAACATTTTCCAACACTACGCGAATAATTTGCAACATCAGCGCGCTTAAATCAATTTCTTCTGCTATCGCATTAGCAACCTTCAAATAACTTATATTGTCTAAGGCATTACTACCTCGACGCGAGGCTTTTGTCGATGCGTCGGTCAGATCAGAGGACTCCAATGAGGATGAACGCCAGCTCGGTGTACTTGACAAATCATCTAAAGATGAATCATTCATAGCCCGTCGTCGGAATGATAACGAATGGCCGTGTATTGATTCCATTAACTGTACTTTGTCATCATTCCCCAGCTTTAAGTATCCCTGCACGGCATTAGCAAAATGTAAGTGGGCATATTCCATGCGACCTTTGCTTTTCCAGTAAACACCTTGTAACTCTTGGGCCAACGCATAAACGCTGAGCTCTCCATTCTCTTTAGCCGTTTCTGCTGCCAAGTAGTAGGTTGCGGGCGCATTAGGGTTTTGCGAGACTCGCTCTACTTCTGCTTGAACTAACTGCGCTGTATGCAAAAACTGTTTCGGATCTGATGCCGCAATAGCATGTAAATGATCAACCGCTTTCTGTAACCCAGTGTGTTTAAGAATGTCCTTCGATTCTTCTTGCTGATCCTTTTGCTGCAGTGTCGCAATCACTTTCATCCATAGGTATTGGTCATGACCGAGAGGATCAGCTACCCCTTCCACAATGGAATCAATTACATCTATGCCAATTTCTTCTAAATAGTCACATAACGCTCGATATTGGTTATGCCAAAAGAAACCGGATACTACACCGAAGGCTTTTTCAGCCACCCGATAATCCGAATCATTGCTCATTCATGCACCAACTTGCTTAACATTTGTCTAATCCTATCAATTATCTACTGATATTTGATCAAACCATGATTATGAGTATAGTTAAAGGACTGTATTTAATGCACTCTCTTTAATAGAGTACATCTTCGGGCATTGGCTTATCCAAAATAATAATAACAAAGTAAGGGGGGACTGTTTGAACGTTACGGGAATATGTCGTCAGCTAAGCATATTGATCAAAGCCATCGCTGTACTTGTCGTGTTCACGAAACCCGTTGCCGCCGATAGCTTTGTTGATTGGTACTCTTCCCCTGTACCGCAATCCAATCCTTCACCAACATCCGCTTCTTGGAAATTCTCTCACCCTGCTCCCCCTGTATCTCCATTAATGCCTGTTATGCGCCAAGGTCTGGACCTGCTCGTACGCCAAAGTCAGGGGAAGTTTACCTATAAAGAATACGGCGGCGGTGTGTTACATGGACAACTTGAAGCATTTAGAGCGCTACGTAGAGGTATTAGTGATTACGCATTGTGTTATGGCGCGTTAGAAGCCAACGGATTCGAGTATACCAAAGCACTAACGCAATACGGTGTAGCGGCAAAAAACCCCTTGGTGACTACTCGTATATTAGCAGAATTAGCCCCCCGCTATTTCACTGCCGAGTTTGAGGCCAAAGGGGTGTATTACGGCGCATCGGTAGCATCCGCACCGTCTAGAATTCTTACCAAAAAACCTGTGCACAATATCAGTGATTTAAAAGGCTTAAAACTGATTACCCACGGCATTCCTGCCGAAACCGCCAAATACTATGGCTACACGCCCATCAACATTTCCTTCACCGAAACGTATACCGCCTTACAACAGGGAATTGTGGATGGCGTTATCGGCATTGACCCTGCCTTTATTGCATTTAAATTCTATGAACAGGCAAGCTATCTAACACTTGTAGACATAGCCAGTAGCTCTGTGGATATGTGCATGAACCGCAAAAGTTTTGATCGTTTATCATCTCAAAACAAAGCAACCTTATACAACATTCAGCAACCTCTTATGATGACCATCGCCAAAAAGACGGTTAGCGACCTTTCCAAAAGAGCCAATGCGGTTTATATCAAACGTGGCGTTGAACTCATCACACCTACACAGGAAGAAATGAAACAGTGGAACAACGTAGGCCTTGCATCACGAGCCCCTTGGGTATCATCGTGCAAAAAGCAAGGAAAGGACTGCAAGGCACTGCTAAAGGAAATTGAGCAGCTAAAACAAAAGTACGCCCATTACACGGATGATGCGTTAATGGATTTAGCGATACAAAAGCCGGTTATGGGGATAATTTCTACCTACCATCCATGAGCATCATTCAATTATTAGCACGTAAAATTAGTGACCTACCCAGGCTTCTAGAATTGGCCACAGCCACCATACTGTTACCTGCCATCGTTTTATTGGTCACCGTTGATGTTGGTATACGCTCTGCAGGGGCTGGGTCCCTATCATGGTCGCATGAATTATTAGGATTGTTATTATTGGTTTTTTTCCTAATGGGGCTACCCTATTGCGCACAACGTAATGATTTAATTCGGGTGGATCTATTTGTTCGATTTTTTCCAACGGGAGTGATGGTTTGGATACATCGCTTGTCGAACCTATTAAGTGCCAGTATTGGGGGCCTACTTAGCTATCAAGCCGCCGTTACCGGGCAGGATATGTTTACCTATAACGATGGTATGGTGACACTACCCGTGCCTCTATGGCCTTTTGCTTATAGCGTGGCGATTCTTGCAGCGGTATGGTCAATCGATCAACTAAGGCTAATATTTACGCCGAGCTCTAACCTATGATCGATCCGTTTTCTCTTGGCCTGCTCATCCTAGCGGTAATGCTGGTGGCGGTGATCATTGGCATCCCTATTCCCATTGCAGTAATCACATCGGCCATTATCGGTTTGACGTTAACAGAAGGTTTCGATTTTGCTGGTAGCCAGCTTAGTATGGTGGTCTGGGAGGTTGGTACTGGCTATCTGATATTAAACCTTCCGCTGTTTTTGCTCATGGGGCAGTTAGCGTATCGATCCGGTTTTGCAGCAGATTTATTTGCGGTAATATACCGCTGGGTTGGTCGATTGCCTGGCGGCATCAATCTTTCAACGGTCTATACCGCCACGGGTTTTGGCGCCATTACAGGCTCTAGCTTGGCGACAGTGTCCACCATTGGTCATGTGGCTATGCCCGAAGTAAAACGCTACAACTATGACGAAGGTTTTTCTGCTGGTTGCGTAGCCTCTGCATCCGTCATTGCGATTTTAATCCCACCCAGTTTACCCATGGTCTTTTATGGAATTTGGTCAGAAACATCAATAGGCGCGCTATTCATTGCGGGAGTACTTCCCGGCTTATTATTGGCTCTTGGATTTGGTTTGTACATCGGCATTCGCTGCTGGTTAAATCCAGAATTGGGCCCGCCTGCAGCTTCTAGTAGCATGAAGGAGCGCCTCGCAATATTACCCAAATTACTTCCCACACTGATTGTCATCGCCGTTGTTTTTGGAGGGATATATAGCGGCACATTCTCTCCAACTGAATCGGCCGCCGCAGGTAGCGCTGCGATCCTGATAATGGCTTTCGTGATGAGACGTGCTCAATGGTCATGGATAAAAGAAGCGCTCATTGAAACCGGTCGACTGTGTACCACCATGTTTATGGTATTTGTTGGCGGCATGCTTGTAAGCCGATTTTTAGTACAAGTAGACTTTACCGACACTATTATTCTGCACGTAAATCAATGGTTTACTTCTCCCGTTAGCTTTTTACTGGCACTGATGGTGATGTATGTTGTTTTGGGTGCCATTCTCGATTCCTATGGCATGATGGTGTTAACACTACCTTTTGTATTACCTGCAGTGAACACGATGGGTATTGATACCATTGTGTTTGGGGTGTTTTTAACACTGATGATTGAGATATCGTTAATCACTCCTCCCATTGGCCTTAATGTGTTTATTATGCAAAAAGTTACTCCTGACATTCCTCTATGGTCAATTTTTAAAGGCTGCGCTCCTTTTGTGGTTATTAGTGCCTTAATGGTGTTATTGATTATATTTTTTCCGGAGTTAGTACTGTTTTTACCGAATAAACTATCACCGTAATTTTGCCAATGTAACGCTCTCTCAGACTTATATTCTCCCCGTAAATAAAAAAAGGTGCTTTTTCAGGTTGTTGCTATACTTTTTTGTTATTACGTCTTTTTTTCATGATTTATTACTAGCTATTGCCCATAACAAAAAATCAGGTGGTCACTTCCATGAGCCGTATCTCGTCCTTATTTCCCCTTTGTTTGTTATCTATTGCTGTATCTGCTGCACACGCAGAATCTACACCTGCTGAAGATTCTGAAAAAACCATGGAAGAGGTTGTTGTGACTGCGACACATACCGGCGAAACCAATTTACAGGAAACGCCGATTGCCATTACCGTGCATTCTGAAGAAGATATGGACCGGCATGGTGTTGAGAATATAAGAGACTTAACGCGGGTTACGCCGGGGTTAAGTGTGAGTCAGAATTCCAGTTATGCACATATTTATATTCGTGGCGTTGGGAGTAATAATAGCTTTCTTGGGTCAGATCCTAGCTCTACTTTGTATGTGGATGGTGTTTATATCGCTCGCCCATTATCCCTCTTTTCTGATTTCTTAGGCGTGGATAGAATTGAAGTATTACGGGGGCCACAAGGTGTATTATATGGCCGTAACAGTACCGGTGGTGCGATTAATGTCATCAGCGCAACGCCTGAGCATGATAACTTTTATAAAATTAAGGTCGGACTTGGAAGCTTTGATGAGCGAAAGTTAAATCTCTTTGGAAACCTTGATATCAATAAAGGCATATCTGCAAACCTTGCTATTAATCGTGAGGTTCGTGATGGTTATGTTGAAAACAAAGGTATAGGGGATGACCTTTCTGACAAAGATACCCTCGGTGCAAGAGGGGCTATTAAAATTAATGATTCTAACGGTGTTGAGGTCATTTTAAGAGGTGATTATACCGAAGCAGATGAAGAAGGTCATGGGTACAAAAGTGAATACCAGAAGATCGACCAGAACTTCGCTGCTGAAACCATCATTGTAGGTGATGCTGGCGCACAGACCATTAGTGACTTTCATACCGTTAGCATTAACACTCCGTCATACCATAAGTCCACGCAAAAAGGCGTGTCGATGGAGCTCAATGTGGATTTGGGAAATGACTTAACATTAACCTATATTCCTGCACGCCGATCATCTTATGTTGAATTTGTCATTGACTCTGATTGGACGGAGGCCAGTTCTCGAGCCTCCTATTTTGATGAAACACAACAACAAGTCTCCAATGAGTTACGATTTTTAAAAGAAGGAGATAATTATAGTTTTGTATTCGGAGGCTATCTATTTAGAGAAGAAGCTGAAAGCAACGCGGTCATAACTTTTCTAGACATTGATAATATTAATCCTCCAAACCCAGTCCCTTTCGATGCAAAATCTCAAACTGAATCCCGCGCTGTTTTTGCCAATGCTCAATACGCTTTCACTAAAGCCTTGTCCTTTTCCCTTGGCTCACGCGTCAGCCAAGAAGAGAAGCACTTTTCATCAAAAAGCTCTGATGAAACAAAAAGCTGGACTGATATGACTCCTCGTATTGGTGTTGAATATATTGTTAATGATGACTTATTTTTATACTCTTCGATTAGCGAAGGTTTTAAAAGTGGCGGTTTTAACTTTACGACCAAGGATACATTTGAACCGGAATACGTTACCTCCTATGAAGTGGGTGCAAAGAGCACTTGGCTTGATGGCATCCTCGGCCTAAACACATCATTATTCTATTATGATTACGAAGACCTTCAAGTCTCAGCGTTCGAAGAGGCTGACGGTGCCCCCGTTGTTGTTATTGGCAATGCTGCTGAGGCCACAATCCTAGGGCTTGAAGTAGAGTTCATCATGGTACCCAACAATATGCTAGACATCACGGGAAGCTTTACCTATCTCGATGCTGAATACGATAGTTACATTACCGCACGTAGCAAATCAAACCCCTTCCCGACTCCACCAACATTAACGCCTGTTGATGCAGAAGGTAACAAACTTAGTCATACTCCAGAGTTTAAGATCAATCTTGATATCGACTTCCATCACCCACTAGGGGACGGTGAGATGACCTATCTGTTGTCGACCTATTGGCAGGATACAGAATACTTCACAGCGTTTAATGATAACATCACCAGCCAAGACTCTTATACATTGGTTGATTTTCGCGTTTCATATCGGTTTATCAATGACGCATTTGAAGTTGCCGCATTTGGGCGCAACCTTACAGATGAAGAGTATTCTAACTCCCAGCAAGATTTCTCCCCAACCGGTGTAGCCCTCAACATCATGCCCCCACGCACCTTCGGCGTGGAGTTTAGCTATCAGAGTTTGTAGCACTAAAATACTTAGGTTCACTTAAGCATAAAAAGCCGCAATCATGCGGCTTTTTACATTCTGGGGATAAAGAAACCTTGAGATTTATACAGGTACATGCATAATTATCTAAATACAGGATGTTAAATATTATTAAGGATGATACTGATGAAGAGGATCGTGTTTATCGGTCGATCATTAAAAGATATCAAGAGCGTTCCAATAAAAGCAAAACGAGAAACAGGGTTTCAGCTCGATAGAGTGCAAAACGGAAACGCCCCTTTTGATTGGAAACCTATGCCTACCATAGGGTCGGGGGCTCAAGAAATACGCATCAAAGAAGACAATGGGATTTACCGTATTATTTATGTCGCAAAGTTTGAGGGCAAAGTATATGTACTTCACGCCTTTCAAAAGAAAACTCAAAAGACGAGCAATTTTGATTTAGGTATTGCAAAAAAAGCTTACAAAGAAGTATTAGAGGAACGTAAAAATGAAGACATCTCAAGAATTCGATAGCGTTTGGGACGCCCTAGAAGACGATCCAATAAAAGCCGAGAACATGAAGCTACGCTCTAAACTAATGACGGCGATCACGGAAAGAATGTCGAAAAAAGGACTAAATCAAACCGAGCTCGCTGAGTTTCTTCAAATAACTCAACCCCGAGTGAGCGCATTAACGCAGGGAAAGGTTGAGGTGTTTCGACTCGACACCCTTATAAACCTTGCTCATCGGCTAGGTTTACAAATCAGCCTAAATATAGCGGCTTAAGTCATACACTAAGCCTGCTGAAATCTATTGATGCCTTTTTAACGAGCGAGAAACGCTTGCAGCTCTTCAGGCAACTCTTTATGTTCGACAGTTTCCACTATCGGTGCCATATCTTGTGAGTTGTATGTGTGCCAATACAGAACATCCCCGGTATTGGTTGCTAACTCATCAAAAAATGCAGCAACGGCTTTGGCGGTATAGGTTTGCTCTACTTTAATCCCCTGCTTTAACATGGTGAGCTGCGCTAGCTCCCCTGGGCGTGTTGCTACACCGTAACCTTCACCATAATAATCGCTGATTAAAACAGGTTTTTTCCACTTAGCTTTTTCCGTCACCCCGACACCCTCCAGGTAACTCTGTGTTTGTTTCATTAATGTGGAAACGGTTCCAGTGGTACAAGCTGGGAACGGACCTAGACGTGCAGGAGCGACACGAATGCCTTTCACCGTGGTGTTTAGTCCTGCTAACTGACAACCAATGGTTAACCCTGCGAGTGTAGCGCTAGAACCTACCGGACAAACAATAACGTCGGGCTCAGGAATTTCACCTCGATCAATCTGTTGTTTTAATTCCAATGCGGCGTTAACAAAACCCATGGTACCGGCAATATTTGAACCACCAGCAAACAAAAAATAGTTTTGTTTATCTAACCGGTACCGGTTTAGATAATAGCGCAGTACGGTAGCAAACAAGCTGCCGCAATATATTAGCTCTGCTCCATAGTGCTGCATTAGCTGTAAATTCTGCTGTACCGTTTTGGATATAGGCTGGTCAAATAAATATACCGTACACGCCAAACCTTGCTGCTGGCACATCATTGAGGTGGCAACACCATGGTTGGTGCCAATTGCCCCAAAGGTAACAATACGCTTTTTACCCTGCTGCTTGGCGTCTGCAATAATAAAATCTAACTTACGTATTTTGTTCCCACCATATTCATGGTGAGTTAAATCATCCCGCTTAATCCATGCATTACCTTTCCCTAACGCTAGCTGCTCAAGTGACTCTACCGGGGTAGGTAACGTCGCTAACGCCTGGTAGGAAACTTGGCCTTCTAATGAAGGGTAAACATCGAACAACGGTAAACTCATCTCATTCCCTTATCAGTCTAATTCACAATGCAATGAATAACCCATTGCATCATGTACTCCCTGGGCTTGGCTATCGCTGCCTTTGAGACCAGAATAATACAGACTCATAATAACACCTTTCATCCCTAAACTGATCAAACGTAACCATCCAGCGATAAATTCAGGGTAACGGTGGTGATTATCCATAGCTGTCACCAGCCAACTGATCATAAACAGTGGGGTTATTCGCAACACGAGTAATAAAATGCCTAGTAATTGAACATCGTCTGGTTCAACTGATTCCAAAACATCATCAACGTATTCAATACAGCCGGTATCAGAAAATCGTGGTAAACACCCATTACCAGGGGCGTATAGATTCCCAAGTCGCTGCAAGCTTGCAAGTTGGATAGCATTAAAATAGTCGGAACGTACATTTCGTAGGGTATTGGTGTCTGAGTTAACCACGGGCCTTCTCCTTCTTATTAACGTTTGTCTTGATGCTCTTGCCTAACACGCTTGTTGCTGATGATTTGCTGTCAGTGGATTCACTAACCGTCTCACTAATGCTCGCACCAAATTCTTTCAATATTATTTCACTGGCACGATGACTATTCGCCATTATGGTTAGTGATGGATTAATACCCGGTGCTGATGGGAATATCGATCCATCAGCAATAATCAGGTTCTCATGGCCATGCACTTGGTAGCTGTGGTTTACAACGGATTTGTCTGCATTTTCACCAATGGCGCAACCACCCATTTGATGCAAACTGAAATTAAAGTTGGAGGTAATAAACTCACGCGCCCCCAGGGAGTCATAAATTTGTTTCACCACTTTGACACCGGCCATGCCGCGTTTTAAATCTTCGCCATTCAGTGGTTTGGTAATTTGCAATCGACCTTTACCATTAACACGAATCGTACCGGGTATCACATCACGAATGCAGACTTCCATACTCGCCATATACCGATATCGTTCCATATAATTTTGCAGTTCAATACCGTGAGCGGGAATTAACATAGTAACCCCCATAGGGCCTACAAACACATTCTCTAATTTAAAGCCTTGCTTTCTAAATCGTGGCTCGTCTGATTTTATGGCTTGTAAGGCACCTTTATGAGCATTAATTTCTTCATCAAACATCGCCAGGTTCATCCACTGGGGATGCGCAAAGAATCCCTCCCCCAGCGCTGGCAATCGTTCTTTATAACCTGACGTTAATAACAGGCGGTTGGTCCCAAGAGTACCGGCGGCAACAATACACTTTCTGCCATAAACCGTTTCATGCACACCGTGACGCTGACCATGAATCGCGACTTGCTGAGGGCCATGTGCGATATCAGATACTTCAAATTCAGTTTTAATTTCTAAGCCGTTGGCTTGGGCTTTTTTTAGAAAGGTGATGGGCATACTTTGTTTGGAATCACGCCGACAACCACCCAGACAGGCCATGCAATCATTTTTATCCACCTGGCAATCACTCTGCCCACGACGCAACTTAGACCACTTGTATCCGAGCTTATCAAAACCTTCAGCATAGAGTTCAGCATTTCGGTTCCACTCTTCACGCTCTATAGTATGAATCTGCAGATGCTCTTCTATGGCGTCATAGTGACGTTCCATATTGTCTACGCTATAGGCATCTACGCCAGAGATATCTCGCCATTCATCTAGCGCCAAATCGTCAAACCGGTCGAGCAACGCTTGGTTAACCACGGTTCCACCGCCAAACAACTTACCCCGAAGAAATAGTAAGTTTGCGTTGGTCGTTGCATCCATACCACCACCCCAGAATAACCGAGAGTTGGTATGTAACTCATTACGGGGATAATTGGTCTTATCCCATTGCTTACCAGCTTCCAATAACAGACATTTGGCTCCCGCTTCTGACAAATAATGCGCCAACACACTGCCCGATGCCCCGGACCCTATAATTACAAAGTCATATACCGTTGCCACTGCCTTCTCCTTTGCTTTTCTCTTATGTTGACTTGTATATTCGCCATACTGGAACTAACGTGCCATTATTGAAATATTATAATACTTGATGTTTACCATGGATACTAGCAATAGCCTCACTATTTATCCTAAGATAGTTTTGTGACGGTTCACATCCTAAGTTGATTCAGGCACACTGCTAGACTTCTTGCTAGATCTCTAACTAGGCACCTCCTTTACACATCAAATTGGCCCACCAACATAGCCCATGATTACTGAACGAAAAATTCTACTAACACAAAGCCAAGATCATGCAGGCTTAATCGCACAAATCACACATATTTGTTTTAAACATGGTCTAAACATCATCAAAAATGACGAGTTTGTTGATCGCGAGCACCATCAGTTTTTTATGCGAACTGAGCTGGAAGGGGTTTTCGATGACCTTAAGCTACTGGACGAGCTAACACAGGCTCTTCCCTCCAATACCTTTCACCGCTTAAGTACAGCGGTGAGAAAACGTTTAGTATTAATGGTAACAAAAGAGCCTCACTGCTTAGGTGAGTTGCTAATGAAAAGCCAATACGGTTCATTAAATGCCGACATCGTTGGTGTCGTTGGCAATCATAACGACCTGGAAGAACTTACTCAAAAATTTAATGTACCTTTTCATTGCATTAGCCACGATGGATTAAGCCGAGAGCAACAAGAAAAAGAAATCCAGAGCGTCATTGCCGGTTACAATCCCGATTACATCGTGTTGGCAAAATATATGCGTATACTTACTCCTTCTTTTGTTGAACAGTACAGCAACCGCATTATCAATATTCACCACTCGTTTTTACCCGCCTTTATCGGTGCAAAACCCTACCATCAAGCTTATGCACGCGGCGTAAAAATTATTGGCGCCACTGCACATTTTGTTAGCAACGACTTGGATGAAGGTCCGATCATAACTCAAGATGTTACCCGTGTGGATCATCGATACACCGCTGAGCAAATGGCGCAAGCCGGGCGCCATGTGGAAGAGTCTGTGCTGTATCATGCCGTGCAGCAGGTGACGAACGAGAAAGTGTTTGTTTACGGTAATCGAACCGTGGTCTTTGATTAATCAGCTAGATTCCATAAGATGCGAAATATCACTGGCAATCGAAATAAAGTGTTTCTCTACATCCGTGTTACTGGTAAACAATGAAACAACCTTCTCCATATGATTGTTTACCAAATTCACAAAAAATAGCTCTTGCTCCTCAGACAATACCAACGATGAAAAACCAAGATGCATCTCATCAAAAAGCGACGCTATAATAGTCGCTGTTTTACTTTGTCGACTACGAATGCCATCTTCAACATCTTTAACCGCTAAGTTCACATTGCCTAACGCCTTTTGAAGCTCCTCTAACACATCATTCCGTTGCCGCACTTCTATATCAATGCTTTCGATTCTAGATTCTGCTCCGTTTAACAACGATGCAATATGATCATTTAATCGTCCACATTTACTTTCGTTTTCTCGCGGCATATTTTTAATGATTAGGGATATGCGTTCAAAATTGAACGCCGTTCTTCGACCGAAATGAATAATCCGGTCCCCTCCTCTTATTTGTGCCATCAGGTCAATTTCAAGTGGTGTACACTGCTTCTGTGTGGAGCTCATATTTAGAAACCCCGATAAGCTTCGCATTTGAAGGCTGCACTCCAACCCAAAAGAATGGCAAGTACCGATAATTTGGTGTGCTAAATTTTCGATTGTTTCACAAGAAAAGCTTCGTTCATAAAAATTGTTAACCGTACCCAATTCACTGCTATTGGTAATGGCCATCATCGCCATATTCTTTGACTCTACCAGCGATTCTTTTAACGCAATTTGTGATTTCACCTTAACAAGAAGTTCTTTAGCTTCATAAGGTTTGGTTAAATAATCGACCCCTCCAACTTCATAGCCTTGTAGTTTATTTTCCAAAGCACAATAAGCGGATAAGAAAATCACGGGGGTGTCTCGAAGCGGTATTTCTTGTTTAAGAATCTTGCATGTTTCATACCCATCCATCTCTGGCATACATACATCCATGATAATTAAATCAACTGCATTAACTCTTAGGTATTCAACACACTCTTCACCTGAGCCAAGCGTGACAACACTATATTCCTTCTTTAATACCGACTTCATCAATAAGCGATTAGTAGATTCGTCATCAACCACTAGAACAGTATATTTTCCATGTTTCATTGCTTAGAAAGGCCCCCTGATAGCCAAATAAATACTCTATATTTCAGTGTAGCCAAGCGCCAGGGTTCTGCAAAAACCATTTAGGCAATTTCTTACCACTCTAATAACAACAATGATAACAATTACAGGAGCTTCCCCCCCTCTATAACCGCCTTAACGGCCTCTCCTGGCCCCATAGAGTCACACGTCACCGTCACATCCGCATACTGACGATACAGTAACTGACGCTCCTCAAATAAGTCTTCAAAGCTCTGCTCAGGCCGACGGGCAATGCCCCGTGTTTCATAGTTATGAATACGTCGACGAAGCTCCTCCAGAGGAACCTCAAGATATACCACCGGGCCACAGGATTTGAGGTATTCCATGCCTTTTTTGCTGTAAACCGCACTGCCCCCTGTTGCAATAACCTTTTGATGGCACTCGGTTGCCAGCAATACCCGCTCTTCAACCTCCCTCAACGCTAAATAACCCTGCTGCTCTAAGATATCCTGCAGGCTTTTATCCTCCTGCACTTGAATTGCTACATCGGTATCCAAAAAGTCCAATCGGAGCTCTTTGGCTAACAATATCCCTAACGTGCTTTTCCCGGCTCCGGGCATTCCAATAAGAATAAGACTTTGACGATATGGCATGATTAAACCTTTCGGTGGAACATTCATGATGGATATAAGAGAGATCTAATGAAGATCTAAAGTGCTTTCCCCAGTATAATGCCCGCTATGAGACATCACTAGGTTATACCACACTCTTATATCACCTCTATGAAACTAAATAACGAACAAACCGCTGCTGCCCATTACCAGGGGGATGCGAAACACCTATTGATTTTGGCCGGTGCAGGCACGGGAAAAACCCGAACCATTATCGGGCGCGTGCTTTACTTGGTTAAACAAGGCACCCCCATTGGGCGTCTGTTAATGCTGACCTTTACCCGCCGCGCCGCCAAAGAGATGCTAGTTCGTCTTGAAAAAGATTTAGGACCGGCCACCAAAAACATTACGGCTGGTACCTTTCACCATTTCTGCTTGCAAATTATGCGACGCATCCCTAAGTCCTTTGGTGTTGAAGAGCGAACCGTTATCGATCGGGACGATAGTAAAAGTTTGGTTCAGCTCATTCGTGGTGAGGTGGTTGATAAAAAACACAAAAAAGAATTCCCTAAAGCGGCGACTTTACTGAACTATCTATCTTATGCAAAGAATTGCTGCCTACCACTTTCTGAGTATTTAATACATTTTACGGAATTGGATGAGACTTTTTGTACGCTCGTTGAAACCATCGGCAAACGTTATGAACTACGAAAATCCGAGCGAAAATACCTCGATTACGATGATATCTTACACCTCTTTGTTAAAGGCATTGAAAAGAACCCTGCATTAGCTGAAAAGATTGGCGGTTTATACCAGCATATTCTTGTGGACGAAATGCAAGACACTAATCCACTTCAATGGCGTATTTTACAAGCGTTATCCAATGCACATTTATTCTGTGTGGGTGATGATGCACAATCCATCTATGCGTTTCGTGGCGCAGACTTTCGCAACATCCACTCCTTTAGCGAACGCCTACCAGACTCCAACGTATTTAAACTTGAGCAAAACTTTCGTAGCACCCAAGAAATATTGGATATTTCCAATTGGTTGCTTAAAAAATCCACCATTGATTACAATAAAAAGCTTACCGCCGTACGAGGCAAAGGAATCATACCTCGACTGATTGATTTTGAGAGTAAATACGATGAAGCATCATGGATAGCAGCTGATTTACTTGAGCGTAAGGAAAGTGACGCCCAATGGTCTGATCATATGATTTTGGTTCGCTCTGCTTGGGCGGCCAAAACCTGTGAAGGTGCATTAATTGATGCGGGTATTCCTTATCGCTTTGTTGGCGGTACCAGTCTGTTAGAGGCTGCTCATGTAAAAGATGTATTGTGCTTGTGCCGTGCCGCACTAAATCGCACAGATGAGCTGGCGTGGATTCGTTATCTAAAATGTTGGCCAAGAATTGGGGATGCAACGGCCTCAAAAATTGTTAAGGCATTATTAGATGCAGACCCCGCAGAAGGTATTGATGATGTATTACGCCAATCAATCCCTAAACGAGAGGATATTATCGACAGCGTATTGGCCATTCAATCACTACGCAACAATCCATCATCAGCCATTAAAAAAGGCTTAGAGATGATGGAGCATAATTTTATGACCCGTTACGATCGCTGGGAGTCTCGCGCTGGTGACATACGTTTATTGTCTGACCTTGCCTGTCGTTATAAAGACTTACTGGGCTTTGTTGAAGCGTACACTCTTGATCCCGTATCCAACTCTGAAGCTGAGCGAATAGAAGAGGATGATTTGGTAACGGTCATCACTGTACACAGCTCTAAGGGTACAGAAGCCCCAGTGTGTTATTGCCTTGGGGTGCAACCTGGGGCTTATCCTCACATTAGAAGCTTGGGAGATAGGGATTCGGAAGAGGAAGAGCGTCGCGTGTTGTACGTAGCCTTTACTCGGGCACAAAATGAATTAATAGTGACCCGTTGTGGCGATGAAAGCCGTACCTTATTTCATGGTGGTTCTTATGTTCAAAGCGAAGGTGAGCCGTACTTTTTGGAGTACCTACCGCCTGACTTGGTAGAGCATGAACAGTATGGCTATGGATTAGCGTTAGGGGGAAGTTCTGTATTGGATGAGCTACTGGACTTTGAATAGCTGGACTTTGAGTAGCTATACTTTAAGCAAAGCAATCTTTTGTTGTCGTGTTAAAGACTTAATCGCCGCCTCTCGTTGACTAGCGCTGCTACGATCATGGCCACTTTCTTTGAATACAAACTCTACCGGCTGACGACCATAAAAATATTTCGCCCCCTTGCCGGTTTTATGCTGATCAAACCGTCGTTCTAAATCCGTGGTAATACCTGTGTAATACGTATTATCACTACACAGGATCATATATACCCACCATTCTGATTGCGCATTCACGCCAACGATGTCTCCCGCACATTAATGCTTGATACAATGTCATCCCCCGGCACAGCACCATCAATATCTACGTAGGAGTTTTTACCAATAGACTCACTGCGATGGGTATGGCCATGGTGTTTTGCATAACATTTTTCATAACACCGAGCCAGCACACGACTAATACGTGTCTGATTTCGAATCATCGCAATATTTGGCCACGTCGAGCGCTCGCCTGTAAGGATAAAGTCATAAATTTCGTCATCTGACGGATTCGCCATGACCTTCAGGTATTTTTTCATAGGAAAATCAGGGTGTAAATTAATATCCCCCAAATAGTCTTGCCCCAACAACGCATCGGCACGATCTAGCCAAAAACGAAACGTTCGATTCTGCGTATGTTTTTTAGTGACGGTAATAACCTGGTGCCATTGAGCATGAATCGATGACGATGCAAAATCGATAACAAACGGCAAAACACCTTTTTTAGATCGATTCGCCACAAACGGTAATACGTGAGGATTGGTTTGGCTAACAATAAAATGGTTTGCATTAAAAATACGTCCAATACGCGCCATCGGTATATCGGTACTAACCCCACCATCAGCCCAGAGTTCGGATTCCATATAAGGAACCACTTCCCCCTCAGCATTCTTAGCTCGTAGCTGAACGGCAGGAAACACACCGGGTATTGAGCAAGAGGCTTTACAAGCGTAGGCAACCAAAACATTCGGAGCTGTTTTATAATTTAGCACACGTGCTTTTTGTCCTGCCCGGGTTGGTGATACCGTGATATTAATCGCTCTTCCAGTGCGTACATAGGCCTCCAGAAAAGTGTCATTTGGAATATTATTAGAGATACACTGCAATAACTGCTCCGACTCTAACAATGATTTTTTAGAAAAAATCTCCATAAAGGAGCGGTGTTTTATCGGGCTAAAATCATTATTTTCCGGTATAGACAATTTTTCTAACAATTCCTCATCGGAATGTGTTCCCACCAGCCCTGTGACTATCGCGCCCATGCTGGTACCAGAGATAACAGACGGTAAAAGGTTTTGTTCTAATAAAGCTTTAATAATGCCCAGGTGATAAATACCAAAGGCACCCCCTCCACTTAACATAAGCGCACTTCGACCGAAATTGTTCCTTGCGTGCTTAAACAGCTTTAATTTTTTTGCTTCATTAATAAGATCTAATTCCGCATCACAAAGGTAGTTTAATGTTGTTTCGACTTCATCCAAATACTGTTCTACAAGGTATTTTGTACCCACTAACGATGTGTCATAAAGATGAGAGTCAGTTAATTCACCTAATGTTCGGTGCAAACTTTCTTGCATATAAGAAATAAGGCAGCCGATACGATTTTCTTCGCGATACTCAGCTAATAAGTCTATTTGTTCTTGCAGCAGTTCGTAAGGGTAGTAACCCGACTCGTCATTTCCACGCCAACGGCTATGCCCCTCTAACGTATCAATCTCTTCTGCAGCGCTATGCCACTGTTGATAGGTTTTTGCTTTTTTTAAGGCTTTATAATTCGCGGCCAAATGGCGGTAACTGGATCTCACTCACTACTCCTCTACTTATTCTTATAACGATATAAACAACTATATTTATAACTACATCAATACCGGTGTACCTGAAAATCACTAGAAATCAGCGCGGCTCGCCAGCGCTCGGAGAATGCTTTCATACCACCAACATAATGCTGCTCTATAAATGTCACGGTATTCACGGGCTGGCAAAAGTTATCTGCCATATGTGTCATCAATAATTTCATGGTTTCTCGCCCTAAGGCGTCTTGCATCATAAAGTGCACAACCGACCAAGCCATAGCGTACATCATATTTTGCTCATGATCTCGCCATGCACGACCTTTGATCGCCAAGTAGTCACTAACTGACATTAACTCGCCAGCTGCTTGAGCGTCTTGTAACAATTTAAGGTGATGTGGTGATGGATTAACCCGCTTACTTTGACCTTCAATGCTCAAACGCTCAAAGTATTCAGCTAAACCTTCATTAAACCATACCGGTGTACGGCCATATAACCCAGAGTTAATCACATGGGTTGCTTCATGCCGGGCAATGGATTGTGTCATGGAAGCATCTCGCTGCACCATGACGACCGCCTCGTCCATAGATGGCTTATAGAAACCTGCAGCTGTCTCTAACCCAGGTACATGCTCTTCACGGTATACATCAAACTTGGTCTGATCATTAAACACTTTTACGTTCAGATCCACCTGTTTAATGTATTGATCTGGTAACCAACGGGACAAAATAAAGTACAACTGCTTTAGGTCCGCTGACAACCGGTCATGCAAAAACGGGGGTAAATTGCCTCCCGCTGCGCTAATCGATATACGAAAGTACTGTTTTTCCATCTTATAACGGCTGGTCAGATCCTCTGCGCCTTTACCCTTAGGTTTATCGGTAAAATGAACTTTGCCCTCGGCATCAACCCATTTAAAAACTTTACCTTGAGCTTCAACCTCGCTGGTTTCGCGGGTCTTGGGCACATGACAAGCAGTCATATGGGTTTCGAAACTCTCTATCACCTCCTCCACTGCCTGCCGATTTTGCTGCGAGAAAGGCTGCATAAAGGGAAAAAAGGGGCCATCTTGTGTTTGACTGCTTGTTGGCTTCGGAATACCAAGGGCGGTTAACAGAATTTTACGTTTTGCAGGAGGAATGCTGCTGAAAACAAACAACAACAATAGGGATAACGTTAACAATATGAGAAAAGAGGGGCGAACTTTCACAAAAACACCTTACTACATTAGCCAATGGCGACTTGTTGAGTATAGTAAGGTGTTTACAGAATAAGAAGGTCGATACCCAGAGTCTTATGACACTTGCCCACTAGAAATGCCTAACTGAGACATAACCCTCATTCGATTGATGCTTAGATTGGTGTTTCGATTGATGCCTAGATTGTTGTTTTGAGTGGCCGTTCTGGCGCTTGGAGCGCTGATCATTGTAGTAGTGATGCACTTCGCGGTCAGCACGTTGTTTCTTATGCTGCCAATAACTGTGCTGTGAATGCCCATGTTGGTAGCCACGGTGAGTGTTCCTGTGGTTATTGTTATAGCTATGGTGTGTGTTGTGATGCGTATAGTGCTGATGATGCCGTTTACGGGTTTTATGACGCTTATAACACCGGTGATCACCATGAAAGTGGTGCTTTTGATGCTTTCGATGACGGTCATAATGATTGTCATAACGATCACCATGGGACACCAGTGATAAACCAACAACTGCGCCAATAAGTGCTCCGGCTACAATTTCATCAGAGTAATTGTCATGGCCTGCATAGGATGTTGTGCCTGCGCCTATGAAGACAAGGGCAATAACGGCGGTAATAATTCGTTTGCGCTGATTTGACATTAGGTGATTAAAATTCTGTTGATTAAGGGTCATGATTACGCTCCATTAATGAATGTTGCTTGATTCTGATTATCAGATTAACCCCCTGTACCTGAACCCAAACTGAACCGTAAAATCTTTTTTTGTTCAGCTTCGATTCATCTTCACTTTGCTTTAATACTTCCATCGACATGATTCGTCACTCATAAAGGAAGATCATTATGCAAACCCAGACTAGTCCTATTCGCAGCATCGCTTATCAAGCATTTATTCTTACGGTATTAATTTGTAGTTTGATATTGGACTCCCAAACGGTGTTTGCAGAGAGCATTGCTATTGCCGCTACAACAGACATCACATCAAACACAAAATCCACGGGTGGTATGGTTGACCGTTCGCACGATATAAAAGAAAAACAGAAAAAAGACGAAAGCAATAACAATAGAGCGGCTCGTTCGGCATCACGCCACACGACGTCTAACAGCTGGGTTCACAATGTAGATTTTGAATATTTATTGGATAACGACGGTGACGGTTTTTTTCATCGCTTTCGGGTAACGTTTGATGCGGATACACTTTTAGTCAGCGATAGAATTTATGCCAAATTATATTTGGATAACCAGGATGAAGAACGTTTATATTATGTGACGGAAAATTTCACGATCATTGGTGAAGCATTGTCTGATAGCTATGAAGTCACTACCAGCTTAACGGAAGGTTACGACAGCGACATCTATAACCTTCGTGTTGCTATTTACGATGCATATACGCACGAGTTGCTGGATAGTGTTAATGCCTATGACGATGATGATTTATACGGCCGTTATTTAGAACAAGTCGATCTAGATTCATTTCAATCAACTATTTTTACTATTCAAGAATTAACTATCGCACTGTCTAGTGATACCGATAATGATGGTTTTTTCCCTGAGCTAGACATTACCATCGATGCCGATATGTCATTTGGTACTGAGTGGGTAGCGTTAAACGTGTATATTGTAGACCCATCAGGGATAGAAACACTGTTATATCAAAATAACGACTGGTTTATTTCCGGATACCAATCTTCTGATAAAGATATTACCAACGTATTGCTAGAATCTGGATACCGTAGTGATTACTACCATATCCGAGCAAAATTATACGACGCAGACAACGGTCTGCTATTAGCAACCGCAGACACTACACGTAGTTCAGGTTTAGCAATCGAGAGTGAAGATTACGACGATAGTTTTGACTCAAGTAACAGCCATATTGATGATAATCATTACGGTGCTGAGTCTGATGGACACGGTGGCGCACTGAGCTGGTTCGGGTTATTGGCAGTAGCGGGCTTAATGGGGTTACGTAAAGCATACCGTTAAGCCATACCCCTAGATAATACCTCTAATCTCCATATCCGTTAGCGGCCGGTATTGGCCGGGCGCTAACGTTTCATCTAACAATATATTGCCAATTGAAAGCCGGTGCAATGCCAACACCGGATTTCTAAATCGTCCAAACATTCGTTTTATCTGATGATAACGCCCTTCAACTAAACGTAACTGCGCAACGTAATCACTTACAATCCTTAATTCTACGGGCCGTGTTGTAATATCTTCATAAGAGAAATACATGCCATCAGCAAACGCTTGAATATAATCCTCTGTTAACGGTTTCTCTAATCTCACTCGGTAACATTTGCTCACCTCTGCTTTCGGCTCCGATAATGCTCTTGACCAACGTCCATCATTGGTAAGTAACAACAAACCGGATGAGTTCAGATCGAGCCGCCCTGCAATATGCAAATCACTCACATCAGAGACAGACAACAGGTCTATCACGGTTTTGTGTTGCTCGTCGATGGTTGCACTCACAACACCAATGGGCTTATTCATCATCCAGTATTGAGGCTGGTTATCTTGAAGCACCCTAAAAGGTTCACAGCCAGTTTGATCAACCAGCGCCACATGGGTAAATGAATCAACCTGCTGTTGTATATCCGTGGCGGCAATACCGTCCACCAGCACTTGTTTTTTCGCTAGCATCAACCGTACATCACCTCGATTAATCCCCAATTTTGCACTCAGGAAACGATCTAGACGTGAACGCTTTGATGTTGTCATTCAGAAACTCGGCCACGTAAGGACTTGGTTCGACCCCGTTTGGTTTTACTATCCATTCTGCGCTTCTGAGAACCTTTTGTCGGTTTGGTCGCCCGCCTAGCCTTTCGCGCCACGGCAACACTTTTCACCAACTCCTGCAAACGCGCTAATGCATCCGCACGATTCTTCTCTTGAGTACGGTATTGCTGGGCTTTGATGATGATAACGCCGTCCTTGGTAATACGACGGTCCCGCAATGACAGCAGTTCTTCCTTATAGAATTCGGGTAATGACGATGCCCGAACATTAAAGCGCAAATGTATGGCAGAAGAAACTTTATTAACATTTTGCCCCCCCGCCCCTTGTGCTCGGATAGCGGAAAGCTCTATTTCATCATCAGGAATCGACACACTAAGAGATATTTTTACAGCCACAATACAACCTTAACCTATTCAATCTATTAACTATTTTAATAGCTACTCTTAAACTATTGTATAACTATTCTATAACGACACCATCATCACTTAAGCCATGTTTAAACAGCCCTGAAGCACCCTGTACTTAACCCTTGCATCAGCTTCGCTTAAATAATAACCTTACGTTTACTGTATTTTCCCGCGCACTGTGGTTATGTGGTAAGATGCGACCCGCATTTTTCAGCTCCAAAAAGGTAAGCCTCTACCCATGACGATTGACGCAAATATCATAGCACTGACTGACGCAGGCCAACAATTCCCAGCTCAACGGTTTAAGGTTTTTACCGCCCGACAGTTAGGAAAGATCCCTCAACTACAGCAACTGTCAGAACAAACTCAGTTTGAGATGAAAGTTGTCAGCAGCGTATTGCCTTTTCGTGTAAACGCATACGTGATTGATGAACTTATCGATTGGGCTGCGGTGCCAAATGACCCTATGTTTCAACTAACGTTTCCACAGCGAGAAATGTTAGAGCCACGCTATTATGACGCCATTGCCAAGGCGCTTAACGAAGAGTGGGAAAAAACTGAATTTGATGCGCTGGTAAAAGAAATTCGCGGCGAGATGAACCCTCATCCTGCAGGCCAGCTGGAAAAGAACATTCCTACGATTAACGGCGAACGGGTTGAAGGCATCCAACACAAGTACCGAGAGACGGTGTTGTTTTTCCCAACCTCTGGTCAAATATGCCATAGCTATTGTACGTTCTGTTTTCGTTGGGCACAGTTTGTTGGAGACAATGAATTAAAAATTGCTGCAAAAGAATCAGGGCAATTACAAGAATACCTTCGTGAGCACAAAGAAGTTACCGATGTATTATTTACCGGTGGCGACCCAATGGTAATGAAAACCAAAAACCTTCGGGCATATTTGGAGCCATTATTAACGGAAGAGTTTTCTCACATCAAAACCATTCGTATCGGCTCCAAAGCACTCAGCTTTTGGCCCCAACGATTTGTGACCGATGAAGATTCCGACGATTTGTTATCGCTATTTCAAGAAATCATTGCCAGCGGTAAACATGTTGCCTTTATGGCCCATTATAATCATTGGTGTGAACTGGAAACAGATATCGCCAAAGAAGCCGTTAAACGTATTCGCCAAACCGGGGCAGTAATTCGCTCACAAGGGCCGTTGTTAAAACATATTAACGATAACGCTGATGATTGGGCAAAACTCTGGAAAATCCAGGTTAGCCTCGGCATTATCCCTTATTACATGTTTATCGAGCGAGACACCGGAGCGCGACATTACTTTGAAGTACCTTTGGTAAAAGCCTGGGAGATTTATCGCGAAGCAATGCGTCAGGTTTCAGGTATTAGCCGTACCGCCCGCGGCCCATCGATGAGCTGTGACCCTGGTAAGGTAGAGATTCAGGGTATTACTGAAATTAATGGCGAGAAGGTTTTTGCATTACGCTTTATCCAAGGCCGTGATTACGACTGGGTACAACGTCCATTTTTTGCAAAATACTCAGAAACAGCGACCTGGCTAAACCACTTGGAACCAGCATTTGGTGAAGAGAAGTTTTTCTTCGAAGAATAACAACTCAAAAAGCACGCTCATTCACGTGCTTTCATCTCAACCTTTCAAAAAAGCATATCTAAAAAGGCTTCTAACGATATAAAACTCATTCGCTAGAAGCCTTTTTTAATAACGACAGTAAATACCGACAATCCTTAACCTTCTACAAAATCAGCCCTCTACCAGGTCAGTCTTCCACCACATCCAATTCACGCTTTTTACTCTTGTTACGTTTCACATTAATCTCCACATAAGAACGATAAAGCTCCGTCATCTTATGAATACCGTCACTTCCTCCCGCCATAACACCACCGGTGAGTAACACATCAACCACGTTAAACATTCTTAACTGCAACGAGCTTAACTGGCCCAATACCGCTTCATCAACCAAAACACCGATACTACGAACACCGGCAATACTGATCATCAAACCAAACAACAAACCTAAACGTAACGCTAAAACACGGGTAAATGCTCTGTAATCCATTTTTTCAATACGAGCGTCTTCGAGCTGATCGTAAAAGCGCTCCTCTACTGCTTTCTCAGGTGCTATTTTTTTCTGCCGCTGAACCGCTCGCTTGTATTTCCGAATCGTAAGTTCCAGCTGCTCCGAACCACGAGCGCGTACAGTGGTTAAAATAACCTCTTGAGCACGCTCCATGAATAACGTCACCACAAAGATGGTGGCTAACAATTCAGCTATAGCCGTTACACTGACAGAGTTAAAATGAATCGGCACCGTTACGCCAAATGCAGCGGCACACAAACACAATATGACAGCTGCCCCAAACAACCAAGACTTAGTACGTGATCCCATGATATTTCTTTTATCCTTATTTTAATTCCATCAAACCTTACCATATAAGGCTCAAATTTGAAGTGAATTTGAAATAGATTTGAGTAGAATAGAGCGCTCATCAACCTATACCAAACCAACAAGCCAGAGCTTCATGCGTTTAGATAAACTACTTAGTAACAGCACCGGCATCAGCCGCTCCGAAATCAAGAAAGCCATTCGCCAAGGGGACGTGTCCGTAGATGGCGTAAAGGTAAAAAATGCGTCAATGCAACTATCCAGCGAACAGCGCGTCACCCTATTCGGGCAAGAAGTTAGCGAAGCAAAACCTCGATACTACATGCTCAATAAACCTGAAGGTTATGTTTGTGCAAACAGGGATAGAGAACACCCTACGGTTCTTGACCTGATGATAGACGAGCCTCTATATGAGAAGCTCAATATTGCCGGCCGATTAGATATTGATACCACCGGGCTAGTACTGCTAACGGATGACGGGAAGTGGCTACACAATGTCACCAGCCCCAAACATCATTGCCATAAACGCTATATTGCACAAACAGCCGAACCCATTGAAAACAGCAGCATTGACGCATTTAGAACCGGTATAATGCTCAAAGATGAACTAAAACCCACGCTGCCTGCCACTCTCACTCCTCTTAAGTCGCCAGAAGAGAGTGTTAATGTCGCAGAAATTATTATTTCAGAGGGGCGCTACCACCAAGTGAAACGTATGTTTGGAGCAACCAACAACCGTGTTATTGCCTTACATCGAGCGGCGATTGGAGACATCAGTCTTGATGACAATCTCGCCCCCGGCGAATACCGCCCTCTTACACAAACCGAAATAGATAGCATCCAATGAATGATTTAGCGCTTAATTTACTGTTAGAAAAAATAATCAGTGACCGAGAGAATCCTGAAGAAGCCGAGTGCAATCTATGGATTTTGGACGAAAATCTAGCACCTAGCGACATTACCCAGGGTACAGCCAAAAGCAAAATCCCATTAACGCTAATCTGCAACCGCCTTGATTTACAACAACAGCTAAAAACCAACAAAGTCACCAGCACATTCAGCGACTTTGATTTTTCTGGCTTTGAAGACAACAGCGTAGATCGTATTTTTTATCGTGTATCAAAAGAAAAAACCGTCGTACATCACATCATCAACCAGGCGTTTCGTGTACTTAAACCAGGAGGGACACTTGCCATCGCTGGATATAAAAACGAAGGTGCGAAAACCTATATTGATAAAGCCAGCAAGTTATTTAATGGTGCAATATCAAAATCCAAAGGTGGCCAATCCTCTCACTTTGCAATCATTAGCAAAGGTTCGGCAAGCCATGGAAAAATACTGGATGACAAAGATTACGCCCATACACGCAGCATAAATACCCGATCCAACGACCAAGATTTCAGTTTTATTTCTAAGCCAGGCCAGTTTGGCTGGAATAAAACAGACAAAGGTAGCGAGTTATTAATTCAACTCCTTCCAGAGGTTATACGCAAACGCCATACCCCCGCAGAAACCATGCTGGACCTGGGTTGCGGATATGGCTACCTGTCATTAATGGCGGCATCTCTTGAAGGTTTAGAAATGTTGAATTTACAACAAATAACAGCAACCGATAACAATGCCGCCGCGATTCTTAGCTGTGAAGAAAATCTAAAAACGACTGGCAAAAACTACAATGTCATTGCCGACAATTGTGCCCATGGAATACGAGGCCGATTTGACTTGGTATTGTGTAACCCACCTTTTCACCAAGGCTTTTCTGTTGATAACGATTTAACGCGCATGTTTTTAGAACAAGCTCACAAACGTTTACATGCAAAAGGTGATGCGGTATTTGTGGTTAATCAATTCATTCCTTTGGAGCGCAAGGCTCAGGATTTGTTTGGAAAAATCACCTTACTGGCAGAAAACGATGGCTTCAAGGTAATCCATTGCAAACGCTAACGACCTCAATTTAACAGGCGTTACAGCAACTTTCGCGTAGTGAATCTCAGCAACCCATTACGTTCCGATTTTTCTAAAATCGGCGTTGCTACAATACGCCTACGCAAGCAGTTCATTGTTACCTCTTGCTTAAAAAAAGCCCCTACGGCGTTATGACACAGTGGCGTGGCAAAACGAAATGCGGAGGTGAAACTGTTTTCCATCTCGCCTCGCGCAACCAAACTGGAAGTATTGAGTTCCTCTGGTGACACCGTATTTGTCACCAGCACACCACTATCCGATAAATTCGAGAGCAATGTATTTACCCATACGTCACTCAAGGGCACAGCTCTTACAGGCTCACCACCATCATGCCCGTATAAGTCATCAATAATTAAGTCAAAAGCAGCACCCTGATAGGCCTTTAACCAAGAAACCGCATCGGCCCGATGTAACACTATATTTGGCTGCGTTAGAGAAAAGTACTGCTCTGCAACAAAGATGTGCTCTTCTGACAACTCTATGCCAATCATTATGTCAGGAGACAATAAACTACTTAGCTGATGTAATACAGTGCCTCCTCCCACGCCAAGAACCAACACACGTTTGATGCTTTCTTCAGGCACACACAACGCGGGCAATAGCAGTAAATCCCACACACTACCCGTTATTACCTGACCGGGGTTATATTGACTATGCAAAACACCATTGGTATACAGTCGACGCGTTTTGCCTGCAGACCTTACTTCATAGAGGGTGTTATCCACCCGTTTTTGCCATAAAATAGCCACTATTAATCCCTATAACACATCCTAAACGAGCATACCTTACATTGACCAATCTGCTTAAGCTTTCTCAATTACGCCAAGCATTCCCTATATTACAGGAATCAGCCAACGGACATCCGTTGGTGTACTTTGATAACGCTGCAACCACTCAAAAGCCGGTGTCGGTCATTACGGCAATTGATCACTATTATCGCCATCAAAATGCCAATGTACATCGTGCCAGCCACCACCTTAGCACAGTCGCAACGGAAGCGTTTGAGGAGGCCCGCTCATTGGTGCGTAATTTTATTAATGCGGCACATGATCATGAGATCATTTGGACTAAGGGCACTACGGAATCGATCAATTTAATCGCTCAAAGCTATGGCCGCTCAACACTCTGCCCTGGTGATGAAATCCTTATTTCCGTGATGGAACACCACGCCAATATCGTTCCATGGCAAATGCTAGCAGAGCAGACGGGAGCGACCCTCAACGTAATACCTCTAACGTCAAATAATCAGTTAGATATGAGGGAGCTTGACCGGCTTATATCTCACAACACAAAAATTGTTTCCATCTGCCATGCATCGAATAGCCTTGGCACCATCAATCCAGCAAAAGAGATCATCCAAAAAGCCAAGTCCGTCAACGCTATCACCGTTATTGATGGGGCTCAGGCCATCGCCCATCTACCTGTTGATGTTCAGTCCTTAGATTGTGATTTTTACTGTTTCTCTGGTCACAAAATGTTTGGCCCTACGGGTATTGGTGTGCTTTACGGAAAGGAGGCATTACTCAATACAATGCCGCCATGGCAATGCGGCGGGGAGATGATTCAACGGGTGTCATTTACAGGCACCACCTATAATGCGCTACCTTTTAAATTTGAAGCTGGCACACCCAATATTGCCGGTGCCATTGGTTTGGGGGCAGCGATTAAATTTATCCGTCAATGGGACGCTAAAGCCCGTCAACAACAAGAAGATACATTACTCGCGGCCGCCCATTCGCGGGCGGCAAAAATGCCGCAACTCAATATTATTCAACAGTGTCAGCCGACCGTAAGCTTACTGGCATTTAATATCGACGGTTACCATGCCAGCGATATAGGCACACTACTCGATCAGCAAGGGTTTGCCGTAAGAACCGGGCATCATTGCACGATGCCGTTAATGCAACACTTAGGTATTGATGGCTCCTTAAGAATGTCCTTTGCTTTTTATAATACGGTAGATGAAGTCCACCGATGCTTTGATTGTTTAGACAATATTCTTTCTGGAAATATTTCCGCCCTGCCTATCGAGAAGCAAGTGCCAGCGCAAGAAAGCAGCGCTCCTAATATTCAGCAATTAACCGAGAATTTACTATCCAAAAGAGGCTGGGAAGATCGCTACCGATTTATTATGCAACTAGGAAAACAATTACCACACTACCCTGAAGAAAAGTGCACGGACGATCATTTGGTACCTGGCTGTGACAGCACGGTTTGGCTTTGTTATGAACTCAACATTAACAAGGGACACAACACACTGCAATTTTCTATTAATAGCAATGCTCGTATTATTAAAGGGCTTTCTGTCATATTGTTAAGTTATTACAATGGAAAAACAGCAGCCGAGATTAAAAACAGTAATATTCAGGATATCTTTGATACACTAGGTCTTAGCAAACACCTAAGCCCTTCTCGTAACAATGGCCTGCTAGCGATAAATCAACGGATCATTGATATCGCAACAACAACGTAACGCAACAATCCGTTACTCAGCGGCAGCTTTACGCTCCGCTGCCCGCAGTAATTTTTCTATAACTTTCGAGACAGCAACAAAACCAAACGTCCCCGTAACCATCACAGCAGCACCAAAACCTCCCGAACAATCTAACCGCGTATCCCCATCAGCAAACGCCTTTTCTTGACACACAGACCCGTCAGGCTTTGGATAACGCAACTGCTCGACGGAATACACACAAGAGACCCCGTAGATACGTGTGGCATTGCGAGAAAAACCATAATGACGGCGCAATGTCGCTCTTAGCTTTCTTAACAGTGGATCATTAAAAGTTTTATTTAAATCTCCCGTTGTCACTTTGGTCGGATCTATCTGCCCACCCGCACCACCAATACTGATCACTTTGATTTTATTACGCTTACAATGCCCAACAATTGCAGCTTTTGATGACACCCCGTCAATGGCATCAACAACATAATCAAAGTCTTTTGTAATATGCTCACGAACGGTTTCTCGTGTAACAAAATCTTCAACAGTATGTACTTTGCACTCAGGGTTAATTGCCCGCAAGCGATCAGCCATCACCTCCGTTTTTGACTGCCCAATGGTATCTACTGTGGCATGAATCTGACGGTTGGTATTGGTAACACACACGTCATCCATATCAATAAGAGTAATCTCACCAAAACCTGTTCGTGCAAAACCTTCAGCAACCCAAGCACCTACACCACCAATTCCGATAACACAGACATGAGCCTGTTGAATAACCGCACTGGCATCAATACCGTATAACCTTTTAATGCCTCCAAAACGGAGGTCATACTGCTCTGACATGCAAACTCTCTTTTTACTCTACGTACAATATACGTTTCTAATGTAAAATTTGTCCCAATACACGCTGTGTATTTTCACCCATGATTAAACGAATTTCATGTTCACTAAAATTCGCCCTTAACAAAGCATCGGTTATAAGCGCCAGTTTATCTGCGGAAAAACCTACTTTTGTCGCCCCGTCATAATCCGTTCCTAACGCAACATATTCCACCCCGACCAAATCGCTTACATAACGAATCGCTTTCACAATACCGTCTGGAGTAATATCACACAGTGCCGTTGTCCAAAAACCAATACCAATAACACCACCGCCAGCAGCAATGGAGGTGATTTGCTCATCGCTTAAATTTCGCATACTTGGACAGGTTCCTTTTACCCCCGTATGAGACACAACAACAGGCCCTGATACCATTGCTAACACTTCCTTTATCGCAGAGGGTGATGCATGGGCAAGATCAATCACCACGCCATCATCTTCCATTCGTTTCACAATGTGACGACCAAAATCCGTTAACGGCCCTTTATTAACACCATGAGCAGAACCCGAGACTTTGTTATCAAAGAAATGCGCCAAACCCATCATGCGGTATCCCGCATCATATAAACGCTGATAGTTTTTCTCATCACCCTCTAATGCATGCAACCCTTCAATAGCTAGAATCACACCTAGCGGTTTCCTTTTTTCTAATTGTTTTTTTGTTGTAATCAAGTGAACTGCATCGCTGTTCGCTATCTTTTTTAGTTTATCCGCTTGATATAAGGCTCGTTCAGTAAGATCAAACCAGGTACGTACAGGCCAGTGCTGCCATATAGCTAATGGCAGCACCATGTCACTATTATCATCATTATGTCGCGAATTTAATCCAAAGGGCACTTTGATTACTGCGGACAACACTTGCAACCCTACATTTCCAGCTTGCAAACGAGGGATATCAGAATGACCCGCCGCCGCCCATTCTGTCGCATCACGGCCCGCCAATAGTAGGTCGTTATGTAAATCCACTACCCATAACCTTTTGTGTAACCGCTTACCCTCTTCACTTAATTCTAACAACGAAGTTGGGACCACCTTGCTTGCACCATTTATGAAATAATCTCGTCCTAAAAAGCTGTTAGCAGCTAGAGCAGTAACAAATACCACAACAACAATCATCAACACGCTTAACAATATTTTTTTTAACATTCTTTAATCCAATTGATCCAGTAGCTGTTTATCGTAGTCATCCAGTGAAATCGTCACCCCCAATCCTTGCAACTGGTTATCAAGCGTTTGAATCTGCTGATTTAGCTCAACCATGGTTAACGTATTATCATCCAGCTCATACAACTGCTTAGAGCCTTTAAGGTGAAAATTACTAACGATTAGGCCATTCCTATTTTCACGTTCAACGGCACTTTTTACTTTGGCAGATCTTCGGTAGATACGATTGAGCTCTTGCTTTAAACGCCAAACATAAGTGACCTCATGCATGTAAGCGTGCTCTCGAAAATGATACAAAAGCCCTCCACAAAGGCCAGCCCCGATGGCAACCCCAACCAAGTTTAATGTGAAATTTGATTGCCCTTGCTCACCAAACAACCCAATGAGTAACGTAGAAATACCAACGGCTGAACCTAGCAGCAAAACAACCACTGCTATTGTCACATACCGTAAATGCTCTCGATAAGTGGCCTTATCTATCAGTTGTAGCTTCATAATGTAACTTCTTAATATAACTTCACAATAATCTTCTGGAAAAATCGAGCTACATTATAGCGCTTCTATCGTACGCAGGTAATCTATTTACACACCCCTACATCACTTTGGTACAGGAGGCACACTCCAGGGTTATGCCTCCCGAATACACCGAGCGAACGCTTCCGCCCATATTCGATAAGCATCCTCTCCAGGATGAAAATTATCACTTGCCATTAAACTTTGATCAAAAACAAGAGGCAAATCCATAAACTCACACACAGGATGATCAGACCAAATTGTCTTCGCCTCGGCATTAAAGCGCCGAGACTGCATTCCTAAACACCACCGTAAAGGTTGTGGTAACACCTCAAAGTTTTCAAAGCCGGGAATTTGAGAAATAATAATTTTATTGGTTGAAAAACGATTCATTAACTCTTGAACTAACACCTGCTGTTGGCGTATCCATTGCTTTCTTGTCACACCCGCTGTCACGTCATTAATACCTAAAGAAACAACAATTACATCATAATCTTGTCGCTCAATGGTCGGTATCCATGCAAGCACTTTCGCAGTGGTTGCTCCCGCTTCCGCAACCACGTCCCAATCAAGGTGAAATTCATCCATCAAATGCGAAACAATCTGCCCACCTAACGCTATACCCTGATGAGAAACCCCAACACCTGCGGCAGCGGAGTCCCCGATAACCAACAACTTTAAACATTCGCCTTTTCCTACTCGCCCCGAACGACTACCCGTGGCTTCTGGCAGTTTAGGCATATTAGCTCGCACCCTTCTCGCCTGGGCGATTAACAAGGGGGCTAAAACAGCTACAACAGGCAAATCTCTCATCGTTATGCATTATCCTTTCAAAACCGGCTCGGCTTACTCTTATAAAAATAGAACGCTTCTATAAAAGTGTAGCCAGTTTTGAACAATACATATTGTTAAACAATCAAAAAGTTAAACGCCTTTAGTTAACGCTAACTCGATCCTTCCCAAAGAATTCAGGGGCTTGAATTGATAGGGCTTTCAAGGGGATAGTCGACGTCACCGTTAATGAATGCGGGGTCCCCTCCGGCACTTTTACATAATCTCCAGGGCCGATTGATAGTGTTTTATCACCTAACCGAAAGGTGCCTGTCCCCTCCAATACATAAATCGATTCCGAATGGCTGACATGCTTGTGTAACGGAACCTGTTGCTTAACAAAAACAACAAAGTCGGATGCATTTTTATCACTAGCGACTTTAACTACATGTATATTTTCAAGATCAGCTGGCGCCACTATCTCAGTTAACGACAATTTATCGGCATGAACAGCACCTGCCCCAATGATTCCCACCAACAAAACAATCCATTTTGATTTCATATTTATCCTTTTATTTTATGTTATTTTTACTGTGTTCTTTTGAGCCACCATAGCCAACCAAGGCTGCTGATCTCGTGGCTTTCCCTCTGGACGATAGTAATGATGCATAAGTACAAAACCTGCATGCTCTAAGCAAGCTTTGTTCTCTTCAAATTCCATATAATTCCCATACCGTTGCCCCTGCCAACCTTCAGCGTTTCCTCGAGGATTGGATGTAAACAATACCCCTCCTTCACGCAACGCTTGGTGGCACGCAACCAACACTCGCGGAAGCTCCTGACTAGGCACGTGAAACATCGAAGCATTTGCAAAAATACCATCAAAACAGTCTGTACCTAAATCAAGGTTTAAGAATTGTTGGTGTAATACCGGGCAACCACTGTGCTTTCCTGCCATTTCACAAAATGTCTTATTACCATCTAATCCGGTTGGCCGATGGCCCAACGATTTAAACGTCAACAAATCTCGCCCAGGACCGCAACCAAAATCCAAGAGATCTAACGTTTTTCCCTTTGGTAGAGCCTGCAAAAGTGCATGAACATTTTGACTGACATCGTGATCACGAGTGCCTAGCCAGAATGATTCTGAATTACTCTCATAGTGCTCCAATGTTACTCGCTCTATCTCATCCATCACATGTTGAGGTTGCTTATTCTGCATTGATAAACTCCGGCCAAGGTTGCTTTTCTACAGGTAATTCAAACTCTCTAGGCTCACCTGTCAATGGACACATAAAATGCAAACGATATGCACATAGCTGTAAATCGAATCCCGTACTTAATCTACGTTCTATTCCATGTAATCGATCACCGACAATAGGAAATGTTAACCCTGCAAGATGCCGCCGAATTTGATGTTTACGTCCCGTTTCAATTCTCACATCCACCATTGAAAAATCCCTTTCAGGTATATAGCGCAAAAGATCAAAGTGACTGCAAGCGTTACGATCATCAATCGGTTGATCGACGGTTTGTGTACTACAAGGAAACTCACCATGCACCAGTGCACGATAACCTTTTTCTAAACGGCGCTCTGCAAATAATTGACTCAACTGCTGTGCCGCATGTTTACTGTGGGCTAACAAGATCAAACCACTGGTCGCGCGGTCTAACCGATGCACAACAAACGCGGGGCGTTCTGGTTTGAGGTTTTGCTCTGACCAACGAGCAATCGTACAATGATCTCCCCATTTAGAACCTTGTGAATACACACCATAGGGCTTATTCCACACACTGTAATCGCCAAAGTCTTCAACAAGATCTGACGGTGTCGCAACACTATCATTAACAACCTTATCAAAATAAAAATGCAAACTGTCTCCCAATTTGAGCATTTTCTTTGCTCTACGCAATCTCTGCGTATGGCCATTATCTGATGTTACCCACACAGCACCTTTTTGCATTGCGAGCTTAAGCTGCTGTTTCGATAGTTCGCAATGGGAAGACAATAAGGTCAATGCAAGAATCGGTTCATCTACAGTAAGGTGCAACTCAAAGTGGTCTTGATTCATATTCAGCACATGCTCACGATACATTCGCTACACCGGCATCCATCATGCGGCTTTGCATATTATGGATAACTGAATTGGCAATACGCAGGGCCTTTTCAGTATACTCCCCGGCAAAAGATTCTCCTGCCGTTTGCTCAAAATACCCTATCCAGCGTTGATAATGTATTGTTTTAAAACGGCTTCTTACATTTATTACCCGATGTTTCTTCATCATATTGGTATCGTACTGCCGATCACCCCAAAGCATCTTTTGCCAATATAAACTGATCGTCGGTAAGTGAGCTGACACGTCAATATTAGCGTCTTGCAAAAAAACCGGTGCCATAACCTCATCCTTAAGCAATTTCTCGTAAAAAGACGCTACAAAAGAGTCGATGTTCTGTGGTGTATCTAAATCAGGAGGGGTGTTAATGCGATGTTCTCCAATGCGTAATGATTTGCCATATTACCACGAACAAACAACAACGTAGATCTCTCCGTCATCACTCTTTGCTTCAACCCTCTGTTTACTATCACTCAAAATTGTCAATTCATTGTCCGCGGAGGCCACTTGAAAAGCTGACAAAGCAATCTACGCTTTGAAGAAGGTCGAACTGAGAGCAATACAATGAATACCATGAAAGCCCCCAAACTCGTCATATGTTTACCCATCGAAACAGTGGACGGCACTCCTGTGGCCAAACAACGGGAAATGATCAACAGCTTGGCAGCCCTTGCTCATTCTGACTCGATGGAAGATATCGGGGTTGTGCTAACGTCTCCAATACTCTGCGAGGACTCTAATGAACGTTTCAGCTACATGTTTAATGATCATTATTTAGGACATACAACCATTTTAGACAACGGCCTCTACTACGCCCCCGCACACCAGCGTTATATTGAAATTATGGCGTTCCTTCGCTCTCGCAATTGGCCTCATATTGACTGGATGGCATTTGATTCACAAACCAATCAGTACCCAGAAAAATGCCAAGGCAATGTACACACACCAACAGGAGAAAACATTCAGAAGCAAGTTTTACTATACATTGAGAAAACAATGCAAAACGACTCAAGTCATGTCGCCTAACGGTTTGCCGTCATAAGCCCCTGAAGATTCTCTGATAAGAACGCTTTAACCGTATCGACAATCACCTGTGTCTGACGGTCAATCTCAACATTGATACGATCCCCAACCTTCTTTTGCCCGTGCGTTGTAATACGTAATGTTTCTGGGATTAGGCACACCGAAAATGTCGATGCCGCTTTATCAATTGACGCGACGGTTAAACTACAACCATTTAAACCAACAAAACCTTTGCCAAAAATATACGGCATAAAAGTCGGATCCACACGGTAGGTAATCACATGGTTATTTTCAGGTGTAACAATAGAAATAATCTCTGCGGTACCATCAATATGACCAGACAAGATATGGCCACCAACCTCTACACCTTGCTTAGCAGAGCGTTCGATATTAACTATATCGTCCTTTCCTAGCTCTCCTAGCGTTGTTAAATCAAGGGTTTGCTGCATTACATCAAATGATACCAGGCCCCCCTCAATACGGGTGACCGTCAGGCAAACACCATCCATTCCTACACTAGCACCAATCACCAATTCACCCAGCAACACCTCTGGTAATTTTACGGTAAGTGTATGCAAACCGTCCTTACATTCTACTTGATGCAGCTGGCATGACGCCTGAACAATTCCTGTATACATATAACTCTGATGTTACCCTTCGTTGTCTTTGTCATCCATTCTACCAGAAGCCGCTTTGCCATCTTCTACCGCTTCAAACAATTCAGAGGCCATTTCACCTACTTGACGGTTAATGCTTCGAATCGCATCATAAATGGTACCGACGGTACGATGATGCAAATCTTTCTTTTCTTGCGCCTCATCTGAATCTAATAACCCTGAACGTTCCATCTGCTCAATAGGCACTTCCGCAATAGTACGGTGTACGTCTTCAACCGTTGTTGCGCCTTTATCAACCGCCTCTTGAACCATGTCTTTAAGAAGCTCTAGCTTATTTAACACACCCATAATAATCTCCTATTTACCCTTGCTATTTCTTACTACCATACATCTCATCAACCATCGCCACAACAGATTTGCTTTGCTCCAATGAACCGATCAGGGATGATATTGAGGTGCCAAGATGTTGATTTAAGTCTCTCACCAATTGATAGCTGTCCGATACATGCCGATTATGCTCTTTGCGAACAACTTTAATTTCATCCGTTAAAACACTTCCGACCTCTCCACGACTCAGGACAAAATCCGAAATAGTTAGATGTACCTTCTCAACGACATCAACGCCTCGGCCAAGGCCAATTTGTACCATATCTTTGTAAAAATCTGCTTTGCGAAATACACTCATATTATTTCTCCGAGCAATGAAACAGTGTCTGTGCGTGCACCGAATATTGTGTCAAAGTATAGACAAAGTCAACACCTTGATGCAAATCATAAAATACCCCTTATATAACAGTATATTACAATTTTATGGGAACAAAAAAAGTGATACGACCGGACACTAAAACTAACTTAATTTCGTTAATTCACATAATGAAACTATTTTTTATGGATTAGAAATACCAATAAAATAAAATTAAATGTACACTTGTACACAGTTAACGCTCTTTTTGTCGCGTTAGACGCCATTAAAAACCCGCAAAGAGTGCAGTGAACCGCAAATGAGCATCCGTAAAGAGAAAAAAGCCCTGACTCGCAGTGCATTAATTAATGCCGCTCTGCAATTAGTTGAAGAGGGCGGAAACTTCGCCACTATCAGTATTCGGGAAATTGCAAAACAAGCAGGCATTGTTCCTACCGCTTTTTATCGCCACTTTAAGGACACCAATGAACTTGGCCTTAATTTGGTAGATGAGCTGAGCTCTTGTTTACGTCAGCTTATTCGTAGCGCACGTGAACAAAGTGAAAACTCAACACAACTAATTAACCACTCTATTCGCATTTTTGATGAACACCTTAGCAGTCATCGAGAACTATTTGTTTTTATGACGCAGGGACGCTCTGGAGGGACACCTTCAATACGAAATGCTATACGTAATGAGCTTAATGTATTCGCCCTAGAAATTGTAAATGACTTTTCACAGCAACAGTCATTTCCAACGCTTAACAGCGCTCAACTAAAAATGGTTGCAGACTTGATTGTTAGTACGTTGGCATATAGCGCGACAGACTTGCTTGATCTCAATGACAACCCTGTTCTAAAAACTGAACGCTTAGCGTTATTAGAAGCTCAATGCCGCGTTATCTTCCTTGGTGCGGCTGAGTGGAAAGCACCTCAATGAGAATAGCCGACTAGTTTTTATCGGCTACTTCTGATGACCCATGCCCTGATGTACTTGGCTCGACTTTATCATCTTCAGCCTCTTTGACACGAATATAATCAATAGAAAAGTACTCTGGGCGCTTACCCGTCATTCCCTTATAAAAAGATTTTATCTCTTCAAGGTCCTTATCAATATCACCTGTCGGCATAAGGGCTAAACCGACTCCGCCGACTTTGCGCCCATAATCCAAAAAACTACATACAATCGGTACGTTTGCACCTGCTGCAATATGATAAAAACCAGACTTCCAATGCGTCACATGGCCACGCGTCCCTTCTGGAGGTATCGTTAAAATAAGAGAAGAGCTCTGATTAATCGTTTCGACCATTTGATCCACTAGGTTATTTCTGCTGCGACGGTTGACCGGCACACCTCCAAACCAACGAAGCACTGAACCTTTCCAGCCCTTAAACAAGGTATCCTTTCCCATCCAATAGATCTTTTGGTGCACCTGAAACGACACCATAACCATAAAAATAAAATCCCAATTGCTTGTGTGTGGCACTGCAATCATCACCGCTTTATCTGACGAAGGGGCGCTCCCCTCAACCTTCCAACCTAATAGAAAGAAGGTAATACGGCTTATCAAACGAAAAAAATGTACTACGATAGGGGTGTCAAATACTGTGTACGGCATAAAAACAAACAGCCTCTATAATCAATGCGGTAAATATCGCTTATCAAAAGCGCCAAAGGTGGAGCCAATAATAACACGGCCCCTCCCTCTTCGCGAACAGTGACTAAATATTCACAGTAGGTATTAGCCCTAAACTCCACTTACAATACAGCTACTTTCTCGAAGCCGTCCAGGTCTTTTGAGAAAGCTTCCTCTGTATCGTAAATTAACTGCTGAATATCCTTCGACACATCACTATCCGGTATGATTCGATCACTAACAATCCCCATACCAATACGGACCATAAAGTTATTCAGCGCTTCAAACGATACCGCAATATTAACCTTAGCAAGCTCCCCTACTGATAACTGAGAAAATTCAGTACGAGTAACGATGCCTTTGCCATCATTACCTTTGACTGCCACAGTCATAAACTCTCTCATGAGCTCATCAATATTGGTTGGTAAAAACAGATCAATGATGGCTGTTGGCATGAAACCCAAAGCTGCACCCTCCACATAAATCTCGGGCACCTGAGTCATCGAAGTTTGGATAACTGCACCTTTCTCTGTGGGCTGGTAACGTATAGTGGTTTCTATTCCTTTCATTCGTGTAACCACACCCAAAATACTCATGGTGCTATCGACTCTTGCAGAAAACTCACGACCGTCACCTAAACGCACAGGTGCAACATTGGTAACCACCTTGCCATTCTTTACCGGTAACAATCTACCTTGCGTAACGTAGGCATCGATGGTTCCAGACAACGTACGACTATCCAATGTCAGACGTAGCAGTCGACCGTTACCATCTTCAATTTCAACGACCCCTTTTAACAAGGAATTCAAACCATCAAGATGGCTCGCTAATTCTGGGTAGTTAACATCCATTAAGTCTGGAATAAGTGAAAACGATGCCACAAGATGCTGATAACCGCCAGACGCATCATCTTCAATCACAACATCATCTACGCGCCCAAGCTTTGTTAATAGATTCCAACTCTCTGGAAATGCTGCCCACAAAGGCGCCAGAATCTCTACGTCTTGCTCATCTAACGTTAGGTTCATCGCCTGAACTTTCATTCGATAATCTTGTGCCCAGGGCATTTTGGTAGTTCGCCCAAACCGGCTATCACCTTCCACCGCAAGCCTTAACACCTCTTCACCAGAACCCAATACAGCATCCCAACTAAAAGCACCTATACCCAACTGCAGGTTATTTTGAATGAGATAACTGGTACCAGCATCGGAAGAAAGCTCTTTCACCCTTATATTAGAAACCAAATCTCCAAGCGCTTGAATTTCTCCAGTACGATTAACTGTATTGACCTTTTCTACATTACCTTCAGCGAGTTCATTTTTATCCGCCCTGGGCTGAACTGGACCTAAGTGATAAAGCTCACCATCAAGCGCGCCAACAACCGTAAGCTGTCTCCAAGCACCATTTTCATCTGGCAACATACGGTAAAGTTTTTTCAAATTAAAACTTTCTAAGGACGACCATAACTCATCAATGAACTCTTGAGTTTCTTTGTGATACTCGGTGTTCTTAAAAACAACTTCCTGAAGTGCGGCCATCTCACGCATCTTTCCAACCGCATGCTTTGAGTCCCCCGCTCCGGAAAACTCAACGGAAGGTTTCCAGCCTCGCTGAATAACATCGGAACTAACTGAAGCAGGAGTGACGGCCATGACAGGTATAGAGGTGGTTAGCGCAACGGCTAATCCGAGAGGGCGAAACACGGAAGACACGTTCATAATGATCCCTTTATTATTTTCGTATTGTTTTTATTGTCTTATTTTTTACGTATACATTAAGCGAGAACAATATACGCCTCTCGCCCATGACTTAGCAGATATCATACGCTAATAAGCCTATAGGTGAAACTGCGCGCTTGTAAACAAGACTTACATTAAAAGACAAGGAATCGCCGATTCTAACTTATTGTTTCTTATACCTCTCAGCATCAAGGAAACAAAACCAAAAAAAACATATACCCGAGTTTACACCTGTAGATTCCCCGCGATAGTTGGCGCATAATGCTCGACCTTTTTGAGTTTAGCTAGCCGTTGGAAGCCGAAATATGTGGTTTAAAAACATTCGTTTATACCGTTTTACCAAGCCCTTTGAACTAACCCCTGAAGAGCTTGAAGAAAAGTTAGCTGAGCATATATTCCACCCCTGTGGAAAACACGATCAATCAAAATATGGCTGGATATCGCCTCTAGGTCGTCATGGAGAAATGCTGACTCACGTAACCGGTGAATACATTATGATTTGCGCTCAGAAACAGGAAAAAATATTGCCTGCTTCTGTTGTAAATGAAGCGGTACAAGAGAAGGTTGAAGAGATAGAGGCCAAACAAGGGCGTAAAATTTTCCGCAAAGAAAAGCTGCAATTAAAAGATGAAGTTACTTTAACGTTATTACCAAAAGCGTTTGCTCGAACCAGCAAAACCTTTGCTTATTTTGCACCTAAAGATAATTTGTTGGTTGTAAATTCTTCAAGCGCAAATAAGGCTGAAGAGCTTCTTGGCTTTTTACGTAACAGCATTGAATCATTACCGGTCATTCCGCCGAATGCAAAAAACATCCCAAGCGAGGTGATGACCCTTTGGTTACAACACCAAACAGCAGGGGAAAACTTTGAGATAGATCAAGAGTGCGAACTGTACAACCCTGCAGAAGACGGCAATGTTGTTCGCTGTAAAGGCCAAGACCTTTATTCTGAGGAAATCCAAACACACCTAGCCGCAGGAAAACAAGTTAAAAAGCTCGGCGTACTTTGGAAAGATGCCCTGTCTTGTATTCTCGAGGATGACCTCACGATTAAACGTTTAAAGTTTCAAGATATGGTCTTGGAGAAAGCGGATGAAGCCGATGCAGAAAGTGCGGCGGAGCAATTTGACCAAGATTTTGCGGTAATGTCTCTGGAGCTATCTAAATTCTTTAAGTCGTTATTCAAAGCCTTTGGCGGGTTACAACGAAAAATATAGCCTTCCTTATAAATTTGCACATAACTATTTCGGCGGATACCCAAGACCCGCCGAATAGTTACAAATTCACTCACAACGCCAACCATCTACCTTTGCACCCACATCCTCACTAACATCGATCTTGGCGAGCAGCATATTATCCACTGTCATTTGCCATTGGTTATTTTCTTGCGTAGGCCATTCATTAATTTTAAATTCCCATTTCGGAGTTAGTGGAAATGTCTGGGCTTTAATTTTTTTGGTGGTGACACGAATCATCGGCATATTCAGGAGGTGTAGTGTTTTATTTTTTCTCGTATCACCCTTCGATGAAAAACATGACATAAAGTGATAACTTATATACCCTTCTTGCGTAATATCTAACGCCATACGTGTTATTACGGTGCCGTTATCTAGCGCACTCTCTCTTTCATGCAACCATTGCCCCACCAACTCAGAGTCACCCAAAGGAGTTGGATTATTCTTAAAGGCACAACCAGATATCAATACAACCAACAATACTGACACACTCCATCTAACCAACATAATGCTACCCTTCTACAATTTGTTCATTCGATTTTTATCTATAGATAAAATAAATGTAACGACTTTTTCTATGGCGCTGGCGATATGCTCTTCATGAGTCAAACCACTTTTTTTGCGCGGTTTAAGATCGTGATCACCATCCTCTAACCAGTGAACATCCAGAATCTTTGGCAAGTCGTAACTTTCAACTTGATCCCGAGTACCTAATGCGTCACGAGTACCTTGCACAATGCAATGGGGAACCGTCATACCGGGAAAATGATCAATGCGTGTTTTTTCCAGCTTTCCTACCGGGTGAAAAGGGTAACCTAAACACACAACACCCATAACATCATGTGGATTTTCTGCGGCTAACAAGCTTGCCATTCGCCCCCCCATTGATTTACCACCAATCACACATTGCGACATTCCGCCTGCCTGCTCAATGGCGCGCATAAAATGCTCAAGCAGCTCGGGAGCTCTATTCGGTGGACGCTTTTTTCCAGTTTTACGTCGTTCTTCCATGTAAGGGAACTCAAACCGCTTAACCGTTATACCGGCAGCAGCAACACCTTCTGCAACCACGTTCATAAAATCCGAATCCATGGGTGCTCCTGCGCCATGAGCAAACAACCATTGAATATCTGTTTTGGGGTTTATGGACGAGCCATGTAGCTTTTCTTCGTTTGTCAAAAAGACAATATCACTATCCATCATCAGGCAGCCGTAATCGTTTGTTGTAATAGTTCACCTGTTTGAGCATAGGCATACTCATACGCAGCAACCCCATTCTGCAATTTATTTGGCCCCACCCTTGGCAAGTCACTGATGGTAATCGCTTGCATATTCTCAGCTTGTGGAATCTGCAATGCGGGACTGTTTCTTCTTCGCCACGGCGATCGAGAACCTATGTGATGATAGAAAATACGCTCCCCTGGCTGGGTACCTTGTAGACCAGGCCGATCTTTAATTCCACCGTCTAGATATCGAGCACCATTTAATGGAACGGGCTGAAACAAAAACGGAAATGCGCAGGAGGCGGCAATAGCCTGGGTAAGGCACCCTTGATCAATTACTTCTGTATCCCATAACCCTAAATTAAATGCCGAGGCTCTAAAGGGTATTGGGCATTCCTCTACATTCGAGACTTTACATATATTACGTATCTGCGCTCTAAACAAGTCGCCTTTTAACAACCCTAGACCAAACCCTGGGTCCCAAAAGTCATCTCGCTGCAAAGCAAACAGTTGCGCTTTTAATTCGTCAATTGAACAACCCGACGCGTAACAACCTCCCACTAATGCGCCAGCGCTGGAGCCTGTTAACTTCCCTGGCTTTAAACCATGATCAACTAACGCTGCAAGCATTCCTGTATGGGCAAAAAAACTAAAAAAACCTGATGACATTGACAAGGTAAACGGCTGTTCTTCCAACCAATCGTATAATTTCATTATGTACTAACTCTTCACTGCGGTAATAACGGCTAAGCCGTTAAACATCTAATTGTTAAGACTTCTCTGTAATAGGTAATATAAATATCGCGTCCAAGCCACCTGCATCATGGTTACACAACAACAAACGTCCTCCCTCCTTTTGTGTTACGCCTTCTGCAATCGCTAATCCCATACCGCTGCCATCAGGTTTCGTGGTTATAAAAGGCCGCATTACACGCTTCATTAATAACTCAGGAATACCTTCGCCATCGTCTCGCACCAATATATGTAACTCGCCATTTTCAATCGTTGTAGTCACCGAAACCTGCTGTTTAGCTGCTGACACTGCGTTTTCAATGACATTAAATAACCCTTGGCCCCACTCTTCAGGAAGCAGAGGATAACACTGTGCGGATTCAGGTTCACTGATTTGTAACCGTAAAACAACACCGTTTTGCATAGCTAACCGTTGTAAGTTTTCCGCCTCTTCTTTAAGAATCTCACAATAACTACGCTGATCAGACAACTCACCAGAGGGCTCCATGTTCAAGTCTTCTTTTAGTGTCTGTCGCAACTTGTTTTGTATTTCATCAAGCACCCTTATTTCATTTCGTACCTGCTCTATATTAAGAGACTCTCCACTACGCGTCTGGTCATCAATATGCAACGATAAGTTATGCAGTGAAATCCCCATCAGCCCTAATTGGTGGCGGGTCTGATGAATAATTCTTGCGGAAAATTCCCCCAAAGATGCTAGCTTATCTTGTGTTTCCATTTGCGCTAATAAATCCTTTTCACGAATGCGCCAGCGCTTTATCAGTGATGCCATAATCACCCATACAGCAGCAATACTGTTTAACACTAAAACAAACTGTGTAATTGCCCAAGTAGGTGCCACGTCACCATCTTGAAAAGGTAACTTTGTAAATAACGGTGCATAACGGATATGGCCAGCCTGAGTCGCCGCCACTGCAACAATACTCGCCAGAATGCCACTCACTAAAGCAAAAAAAACTACTTTTTGATCCAATAGCGGCAATGCCAACGCTAGCCCCGCAATCAACAATAAGCTGTTATTTGACGTATAGGTCCCTGTCATCCACACCGAAGCCAGCATACCTAGCGTGTAAACCTGAGCTAAGCCATGAGAGAGAAACGGCCAGTTTCTTCGGTATTGCCTCTGCCACAAACCTATCGCCATAAACAGCGCATTTAACACCATGCTTGCCCAACACAACTGGCGACACATAACGACCACAGAGAAATCGAGGTAATCGTACAACTCACTGTGTTCAAAAAAGTACAAAGAGAACAGAAAAACCACAGGAATATAGCTACTCACAACCATCAGCAACAAGGTGCGATCTAGCCCTCCCCAATCTAATGGATTTCCTTTTCGTAATAACTCTATCAATGGAGGATTTGGACCTGCCACAACTAAACCCCTGACTAAAATACGTTGTATTTAAACAATGCCAACGCCAATTTGGTTCTATCGGGCATATTTAGTAACTGTAAAATACGCACAACATGATTTTTAGCGGTGCCTTCACTGATATTCAACGCCTTGCCAATACCTTTGTTCGATTCACCTTCACCGACCAGTGCTAACACTTCTTGATGACGAGCGCTTAACCCACTAACACGCTTCACAAATTCCATCTCATCGGGTTCACGTCGTAATGATTGCGCCAATCGAATAGCCAACGAAGGGTCTAACACCGTTTGACCTGATAATGCATCCAAAACCGCCTTAATAAGCTCATCAGGGCTGGCATCCTTTCGCACATACCCCATAGCCCCAGACTCCATCGCCTGCTTAATTCGACGAGCATCATCAAATGCAGACAAAATAAGTACAGGGTGGTGAGGAGCTAGGCGTGGCAATGCCTCTAAGCCAGTTTCATTAGGCAGTTCAACATCCAGCAATACTAAATCGATGGTCTCACGATCTAGTAATAACTCTAATTCAGCCACGTCTGCCGACTCATGGATGGCAGCAAGTTGTCCATTTTTCTTTAAAATACCCGCGATGCCCGCACGGAACACCGGGTGATCGTCACAAATGGCAATATGATATTGGTTCATACGATACAGCTCTATTTTATTATTTTTGAGTTCTTCGGGCCATTCTCGCCTTTTCTAACCCATTTTCATACCCGACTAATGCGTCTAAACGCCAAACATGCCAAATGGCATGCCTCTTTATTCCCTCCGCCATCTGTTCAAATATCATATTAAAGGCCATTATTAGTTCCAGGATCATTTGTAAATCTTACAAAGCGCCTTTTGGCGAGAGTGTTGCTTTAGCGGTAGCATAGGAGATGCAGGGTGATGTTGAGAAATAAGCCCTCTCAACCCACCCACCAGCGTATCGACTGATTGAACCAGGTTTTAGTAGGAATCTGAGCCGCTAGAGCAATACTTGATTTTTCTTACCTTCTTTAACGCCTCCCCTACGTAGATTAGCCAAATAACCTCAGAACTCGCATATCTTCTCTTTATTACCTATAGTTTTACTTATCAATCACTGCCCTTCTACTAGAAAGCCTGCACTCACCATTTGAGAAACCATTGCTCCCAGTGATACGTCATCATTATATTGTCGTCATTATTGTCATTGCATTTATGATGCTAAGCAATACCGTTACCGCTAGCCCTGCAAACGCAATCACCGTTAATAGTATCGAGCAGTTTCCCATTTCACTCTCGCCTTATATCAGCATTTTTGCCGATAACAGCCAAGGCCTGCTCATTAATGACATCAAAGATATTCAAGAAGAACAATGGCAACAAGGGTTTACCGGCACTGCCAACTTTGGCTTCACAGACAGCGCTTATTGGGTACGGGTTCGCTTTAATAACACAGCAACCGTTCCACAGCACGTCAAATTAGAACAAGCATACCCATTGATGGATGAGGTCACCTTTTTCGCCCCTCAAATCTCACAAGAAACTCCAAACCTAATAACCTACTCATCATTTCAGACCGGTGATTCATTTCCCTTTGAATCCCGCGGCATCCTTCACCGAAATTTTATCTTTAACATCACAGTTCCTCCAGAGACCCTTCAAACCTATTATGTTCGGTTTCATAGTCGCGACACCATTGAGATTAATTTTAAATTATGGGACGAACTTAGTTTTTCAACGTTTGATCATAATGCGCAATTAATGTATGGAATATTCTATGGTGCGATATTTGTTCTCATTGTTTTTAATCTGTCGATTTACTTTGCTCTGCAATATCAGAGTTACCTTTATTATGTTGCAACCCTTATCGCTTTTACATTAGTTGAAGCCAGTCTAAACGGCTTAACCTTCGAGTACTTATTTTCGAACAACCCTGAGTTCAACAAACTTATTAGACCTATTCTTATTTGTGTCGTCATGGGTTTAACAGGGCTGTTTTCTATATCCTACTTCACTGCTGTCCCACAGTTTGACATAAAAAAGGCCTAATTCTCGATAAGTGTTACAATGCAAGTGCGAACAAACAACGTAATACAAAAGGAAAATTAGGCCTTGGCACATAATAA
>MAAL01000190.1 GCA_002163245.1 Gammaproteobacteria bacterium 42_54_T18
ATGAAAGGCAACAGTGATTCGGTTACAATCTAGTTCTCAATTAACCAACACTCCACTATGGTGTCGACTTATATCCATTTCAGACTCATTCCTGTATTAGAAAATACTGCGCCTGCTCTTATCTCTGCCTCAATCACCCGCAACTGAAAAACACCCGAAGAAAACATCATAATTATCAACAACTTAAAGAAAAACACCCGTATCACCGACAACTACCAATAAACAGGCTAATCACCCTTAATCCTGATTCCATGGCGCAAACATCTTTCCTATTCACCCGTAAGGTGTGAGACATCTACGCTCTGACCGAAAATACTCGGTTTCGACCATCATGCTTCGCATGGTATAGCGCTTCGTCGGCAAGCTTTATATAGTCCTTAACATCAAAATCCGCCTCCCCTGAACTCAACCCAATACTAACGGTAAAACCAAACACTTTCTTTTTTGACATAACACAGAGTTTCTCAGTGTTAACACGTAACCGTTCCGCTATTTGCTTCGCATCGCCTAATGGTGTTTGAGGCATAAGAATAATAAATTCCTCCCCTCCATATCGAGCGACGACATCCACGTCACGCACCGATGTTTTTAGCATTTCCGAAAAAGATTGTAGCGCAAGATCACCATTATCATGACCGTACTGATCATTGATATCTTTAAAGTGATCAATGTCACAAATCAATACTGAGATAGGGCTGTGATACCGTCGAGACTGGTTCATCGCGATTAAAAATTGCGACATAAAGTAGCGCCGATTATAGAGCCCCGTAAGAATATCGGTAATTGAATTTTGATAATGTGTCTCAATAATATCAGAGAGCACAAGATTTAATGCCACACCCAATAACAACATAGTAGTTAACGACGTAACCGCCAAAATATAGGTGGCGTAAAACCAAGGGTCTTGAATAAAAGGCGATATTACCAATTCAGAAATCACCAACATAGCAGCAAGTAAAAGCCCTACACTGGTTTGTTTTTCTCCTTGAGTAATACGCTGAGGATCCACTCCCACGTATTTTCTCATACTCAACAAAACAATACACAGATTAGAGAGAAGGATAACAACCCTATAGTAGAACTCATCCATCCATAAATGAAAAAAGACTGTATTCACAACAATAAGAATGAGCACATTCGTTATCGCTATCCGATCTCGATAGAGGTGGATATAGTTGCCCCGTCGCCAAAGCAGTGCTGAGCGGAACGCATAAACAGAAATAAGTGTCAGTGCATTTGTCAGGACAATGGATAACCACGCAGGTATAAAGCTGCGAGACACAAAAGCTAAGAAACCAAGACTAAGAGCCACAAACACCAGCATAAAATAATACACAGGAACTCTGTCCCGCATCGCTTTGGCTAAAGTGAAATGTAAAATGAAGACCGCACAAGAACACAGCAACAATATGGTTGCACCATACGTTAGTAATGCAATGCTTGCCTTATCCATTTCGTAAGCCCTTATATTAACAGAGTATACGGCGATATCTCACGTCATAAGGGTAAGTGTAGTTTGTTTTATACAATAACGGGTTAGGTCACTACGAAGAGAGAAGATCCCAATCAGGAAACAGCGGAATGTGCGACAACTTTGTTTCTTCCCGTATCTTTTGCTTCATATACCGCTTTATCTGCAGCAATGAACAAGTCTTTGAAAAGTAAGTCAACGCCTGCCTCCATGGCGCTAATACCTATGCTGCCGGTAACAGTCAAACCGTTTGGTCTTAGCGCTTCCAGTTTTTTCCGTATAGATTCCGCTTTTTGGATGCCTGATTCTAGATCACAGTGAGATAGAAGAATAACAAACTCTTCCCCTCCGAAGCGAACTACTAAATCCTCATCCCTGCAGCATTCATTTAACAGTAATCCTGTTTCAGACAGAACAATGTCACCCGTAGCATGGCCATGGGTATCATTAATGTTCTTAAACTTATCTAAATCTACGACTAGCAAGCTAATGGGAATACTGTGCCGTTTTGCTTCACTGATTTTTTTGGGCGCAGCCTCCATTAGATAATGTCGATTGCATAAGCCCGTGAGTTGGTCTGTCATTGCCATTTGTTGCAGGCGAATTTGTTGAGCTTTAAGCTGGTCTAATTGTCTTTTCGTTTTGATGAGGTTTGCAGCGCGAGCACAAAGCTCTTCTGGTATCATTGGCTTTGTCTGACAATCAGAGACACCTCCACGTAGTAGCTCAATACGTTGGTCGCTGTCGTCTTCGTTAAGTAGGGTTAGAATAGGCGTAGCTACACTCCCTTTTACATGAGATTTTATTTTTCTCACAACGGAAAGATTGCATTCATCCATATTGAGGTCAACGTCGGTAATAATAAGGTCTACCGTTTCCTCTCCTATGTCATGTATAGCCATCTTGACGTCGGACTGACAGGTAACCTGATAGCCATATTTTTTTAATAACTGATAATGTTGCAGGGTCTCCTTGTTTTTTTGTGAGATGTAAATGATTTTGCTCGGCTGGGCTTCTTGCTTTTTACTTTCAACCGCGTGAATCAAATAATTGGCAATGGTATTGATATCATCTTTGCGAAAGATCTCAGTGACGCCTGCTCGCAACGCTTCAGATAAATTCTCTTTGTTTTCTTCTGTAGTCAGCATGATAAGTGGTATATACAAGCAATTTGGCGTTGCTCTAATCCTAAGCGCAAGCTCAATACCGCTCATATCATTTAAGTGCATGGCCAAACATACGATGTCAGGGGCTTGTTCATTAATAGCAGCCACTGCATCCTCCCCCGATGAGCACAGAACGGTTTCTGAACCTAAATCTAAAAGATGCTGGTTTAGAACCGACTGCATGGCTAGCGATGGGTCAATAATCAGGGCTCTCATACTCAGGCTAGGGCTCCTTTTTCTGCAACCTGTCTTTCAGGTCAGCAAACGGGTTGTGGGTAGCTGTAGCAGTCTCCGTGTCGCTGCCACTGCCGTATTGAACAAAATTAACATACTTAGAGTGCTCCTCATCATGACAATAGAGGCATAGTAGCTCCCAGTTACTGCCATCCGAAGGGTTGTTGTCGTGATTATGATCAACATGATGCACGGTTAATTCTCGGAGGTTGGGGCGGGAAAACTCTCGAGCGCAACGCCCACATACCCACGGGTAGAGCTTTAGCGCCTGTTCTCTGTATCCTTTTTCTCGCTGGGCGCTATAGATACGCTGCTCAGCGAGGGCGCGATCCAATTTGCTAGGATCCGATTTATTCGACGTCATGAGACACCCTTTTTAAGTATTCCTATAGCATAGTCTACATCTTAGGGGACTACGTGTACCGTTGGAGTAGAAGCCTAGGGGGAAAGCAAATCACCACACCCTGTGCTTACCTCCAAAAAACCGAATAAGATGTACCCCTGTACCAGACTTGGTTAATTATGAACTTAAAGTTCACGATCAATATAACCGACTGATCTACATCACCATTTGTTAACTCACCGTAACAAATATATGCCTCCAGAAGGTTGTTCCCTGCCCTCCATTGCTCTATAACTTAAAGAAATTATTATTGCAGGCCTAATGGAATCATCTGAAATTAGGAAGTCTCCACGAGGTGATATTTGAATAAATTATTTTCCAGTCATTTCATTTTATCTTTCTTTATACTCTGCCTGCTTGTTTCTCAACCTGCCAAATCGGCCTTACCTTCCTTTTCCAATGACGTTAACATTGTACTTGTCGATCAATTCCTACAAGAGCAAACGCTACTTCAGCAAGCTACAGATATTTCCGCTCACTATATTCTTTTTAATAGCTCAACAGACCCCCTTGAAGGCATCATCAACAACATAACTGATTGGGCGACCCATAACGATCAAACCATCGCTTCAATTAGCATTTTGTCTCACGGTAAGGAGGGGTTATTCCAGCTTGGAAATGAACACGTTACTACAGTCAATGTATTGAAAAACGCCTCACTCTGGAAAAAATTAGCAGGGGCCTTAAATAAAAATGCAAGAATTTTCATTTATGGTTGCAATGTTGGTAGAGGTATCAATGGTAAAAAATTAGTCGAAACACTTTCAAGTATTTTACATGCAAATATTTTCGCATCGGCTAATCTCACCGGAAGTGGAGGCGACTGGGAACTAGAGGTAGCATCCAACAGCTCTCTGCAGCAATCGGCACCACACTCACCAATCAACACGCACCGACTTAATGGGTATAAAGGAACACTAGCGGATACAGGTTATAAATATCCCATCTCCGATGGCACCGGCTGGACAAACCCCGATCGTGTGTCTGCTGACGATGGACTTAAAACCCACGCTGGGTGGTTCAACACACAAAAATTTAAGGATCTCGCATTTGGGTTACCAACGAGCGCTAATATCAACGGTATAGAACTACAAACTGAGGGCAACGCGGTATCACTGGTATTAGGTGGTAGTAATGTTACCTTTTCTTTTTCATGGGATGGTGGTGTCACATGGTCCGATACCAAACAAGGGAATTGGCTTTGCCTTATTGTCTGTATCACCAGCACTGAAACTTTAGGTAGTAGCACCGATACTTGGGGGCGAACTTGGAACTACGATGATTTTTCTGACACAAACTTCCGAATACGAGCTGCCGCTGGTGGCATTGGCATAGGCGCCGATACACAGCTCGACTATATTCGTGTAAAAGTAAACTACTCCCCACTATCAACCATAAATTCTACCATATCTGTCTCTGACGTATCGGTTACAGCAGACGGTATATCAACATCCACTATCACGATTCAGACCAAGGATGATACCAACACAAACCTTATCACAGGAGGGCAAACCATTGTCTTGAGTGAAAACGGGGACGCGACAATCAGCGCAGTCACCGATAACAATGACGGTACCTATACCGCAACCATCACCAATACCACAGCAGAAGTAATAACTATAAGTGGCTCCATAAGCGCTGTTACGATTGGCGATGACGCTACAGTTACATTTACCCCTAGTGCGGCCAGCACTGCACAAACCACTATTTCTGCTTCACCTACTTTAGTAACTGCAGATGGAATTGATGTGTCCCTACTCACAATTCAAACAGTTGATACCTTTGGTAATCCATTAACAATCGGCGGCGATACCATTGTGCTAAGTGATAATAACGACGCCACCCTTAGTCCAGTGACCGATCAATTAAACGGTACCTATACCGCCACTGTCAATAATCCCACTGTCCAAGTAACCCTAATCACAGGCACCTTAAATGGAACCACTATCATTGATGACGAAAGCATCAGCTTTGTTCCCGGTGGCCCAGCACAGATCAACGCATCGGATGGCAATTTCATTAATGGCTTTGGCCCCCTTGGCTCCACCGTCGTGGTTCAGGATGAATTTGGGAACACCCTCTGCAACAGCGCTACCGACAGTGTCACAGGGAAATATCACTGCCTTATCACTGACTCTATATCCAACGGTCAAGAGCTCACCGTCATCGCCACGGATCTTGCCAACAACAGTGAAACAAGCACCATAACCGTTCAATCAACAGACGATGACGACGATGGTATTTCTAATCTTGTGGAAACGCTTATCGCTGATATTCGTGGGGCAAGCAATGCCGGACCCGATACCGACTCAGACGGCGACGGTTTACCAGACTACAGTGAGATATTCCTAGGCAGCGATTTATTGTCTATCGATAGCCCCAGCTTCGCAGGTAATAGCGACTCCGATATGGACGGTATTACCGACGCCGTTGAAAACTATTTCAATACCGCAGGCGGTGCTGTTGATAGCCGTTTATCAACGGATACTGATGGCGATGGCATTCCGGACATCACTGAATTAGTGACGCGAAAATCCGACTTCAACCACACAGATTTACCTCTCATCAATGGTACAGCAGATAGCGACGGAGATGGCGTTACCGATGCCGTCGAATTTTATTTATCAACGTTCCTCATCATCAATATCGATGACACCACTGACTACGATCATGACGGCTACTCCGATGCAATCGAGGTACGACTTGCCTCTGATCCATTAAGAGCATACTCCGATGATATCGATATGGATGGCGTCAACAATTCGATAGAGTCTTACCTTAGCGGCACCATTAATGATGGTATAGACTCCTTGCTCTTAGACAGAGACAACGATGACTTACCAGATATATACGAGATTGAACTCTCAAAAAGTCTTTCAGACCCTTCTGCATTAATTAATGACGCCAATAACGGCGACACTGATGGCGACGGTCTTTCCGACGGGGTTGAGCTATACCTCTCTGGTGACAGTACCAGCATCGTACCTAACCAAGATATAGATGGCGATGGTGTCACCAGCGAGGCCGAATTAGCCTCGGGTAGCAACCCTTTCGCCCAATCAACACCGGTCATATGGATTGATGTTGCAGACCTGGGTGGCGGCTCAGTCGAGCTATTCGTACGCCTAGGCGGATTTCAAGCCCCCTACCCTGACTTCATCTGGGATACCTCTGATATCGTAAACAAAGAGCCCAGTGCAAATATCGGTAACATCAACAATCAGCAGTTAACCGTCACCGGCCTTTCAGTCAACACCTACAGTGTTGGCGTAAACCTCACAAAAACCATTGATGGACTAGTATTATCCTCTACTACAGCGCAGCGCTTTACAGTAACAGATACCGGCGTTACCGATAACGATTACGACGGCATCAGTGATAGCTATGATACCTTTGATGCCATGATGGGTGCAGAAGAAAACTTACACTCGGCCATCGGGTTTAGCGACGAATACCAAATACAACTACAATATGGCTCATACATACGTGCCGGTAGTATTGCGCGAATGGGCAAAAATGAAATCAGCACCATTTCGTTTGCGCAATTAAGTGATTTTGCCAACAGTCAACTTCCCATTGAACAAGGGAGTACCGAGGCAAACAATGACATCACCTCCACAGCAAACCTGTTTGATATCGAAATTACCAACATACCCTCTGCAGGAGATTCTATTGATGTTGTATTACCATTGAATAAACCACTCGCGTCAGACGCTGCCGTGCTTTGGTTTAATCACTCGAATTATTCGTGGTCGTTTTTTGATACTACAACGTCAGACATTGTTAGTTCCGCTGCAGGCAGCCCAGGTAACTGCCCACCAGTTGATGACAGTAGTTACGGTAATGAGCTAACACCTGGCAGTTATTGCCTAAAACTCAAAGTAACCGATGGCGGGAATAATGATCAAGACAGCAGTGCTAATGGAGTAATACCTTTATTAATGGGGATTGGAAACAGCAACTATTTACCGAGCGGCACCGGCCTGAATGACAGCGTCGATAACAATATCAACCCAGAACCCGCAGAAGAAGATAACAACACAAGTTCAGGTGGAAGTTCTGGCGGTGGTGGCGGAGGCAGCCTGTCTCCAATGACACTAATCCTTCTGTTGCTTGTCTATTTAAGCACTGCCAACAAAGCCGTAGCGAACCCAGAAAACGGCTCCATTACTGTCGGTAGCGGCTCAATCATTGATACACCTTCGCTCACAACAGTTATCCAAGACACCGACAGAATGGCAATAGAATGGGACTCTTTTGATATTGCCAACGGGGAATCCGTTATCTTTGTTCAACCCGATAGCTCGTCCATTGTGTTAAATCAAGATTTCTCCGGCAGCCCGAGCCAGCTATTTGGAAACCTTAACGCCAATGGCCAAGTTATTTTGCTTAATAATGCTGGTATTTTGATGGGCGAAACAGCCTCTATTAACGTCGGAAGTTTCTTTGCATCCGACCTATCTGTTGATACCGATGACTATGCCAATGGGAGCTTTACTTTAAGCGACCTTAATCCCCTCACTGGCGGCGTGACCAATTTAGGAAACATTCAGAGTTTCGGCCAGAGTGGTATTTATATCACAGGGCAATACATTACCAATGAAGGAAACATGACCAGTTCTAATGGCGACATCAACCTCACCATTGCAGATCAAGTTATCGTCTCAACCGACCCTAGCGGCCTGATTGGTGTAGAGTTAGCGAAACCTATTATCGATAATATATCACCATCGATGGCGCTCATTTCTAATGAAGGTAATATTATTGCCCTCAATGGCAACATATACATAGATCTCTATTACAGCGACGCGATCAAAGCCGATACAGTGAATAATACTGGTATTATCAATGCCGTTGCAATCTCAGGAGGTACGGGGAATATTGAGTTAACAGCAACACCTGTTTTTGTAGGACCATCAGATACTACTTTAGTAGATGGGATCATCTCTGAGAGCTTACCTTATGATACCGAACCTACCACGCCAACGGTAGAATTTGAGTTATCGCCCAGCCCAAAAGTATCCATCAATTCCATAATGCCCGACTGCGACAAAAATGACGGAAAAATAAAAGACTGCAACAAGTACCAAGCGATTAAGCGTTACCTCAGCCGACTACTTCTCGGTGGCCAACTACCAGACCCTAAAAATCAGAATGAATAAAATCGCCTCACTCATTCTGTTACTGCTACTCCCCCTATCAACCTACGCTGAAGAGGAGATCGCTGCTGGAAAAAAACATCTAAGCATCAAGTATGACACCTCAAAGAACGAGGAAGAAACAAACAAACCAACAGCTATGAAGAACGGGTTAATCCGAATTAAGCGAATACGCATGGAGGGTGATCCACTGTACCCAAAGTATGGTATTACCCGAGCATTCCTTAAAAACCGGCTCAACCAAGTCTACAGCCATATGGATGAGTACCTTAATATGGCAGACATCAACAAAATCGCCGACGCAATCACGCTGTCTTATCGGGAAAAAGGACTCACCTTTAACCGCGCATTTGTCGTACCCCAAGAAATAACGAACTCAACGTTAACCATACATGTACTAAAAGGTGTTCTCTCCGAAGTGGACCTCTATGACAACGGTCTCTATTCCAACGATCAAATCCTTAGACCTTTTAAGCACCTGATTGGAAAAGTTATCTACGAGCCAGAAATAATGTCCATCGTTGACTCGCTAAACAACAAACCAGGATTAAAAGTATTTGGCTATTTCTCCACGGGGTCTAACCAAGGCCAGTCCCGCCTAAATATCAAAGTACTCAAAGAAACACACAGCAATAGCCACGTCAGTCTAGACAACAAAGGCATTAGTCAAACGGGGAAAAATAGATTACTAGCATCACACTCTATCAACAACCCCTTGGGGAATTCTGGCCGATTTACGGCAACTATAATCAAGACTAACCAGACAGGAAACACATATGGCGGATTGTCCTATTATTTTCCTTATTCAAACACCAGTAATGTAGGGCTCTCCCTAATAAAAAGTGACTTTGCCATCAGTGGTGAATTTTCAGACCTGGGATTAAAAGGTGGCCTTACCTCCTTCAGTGGTTTTTTCTCCAGCACAAGTACGGTTCACAACCAAACACCCTACGAGAAACGCCAACAACTATCATTTTCCTATAAGACTTCAGACGTCGTTAGTGATGCTTTTCCTTCAGTGTTCAATAGCGATCTACGATATATTATGTTACATGGAACCTACAAGCGCCACTACTTCGACAAGGCCAATACACGACATACCTTTGGGCTAAGACCTGCGATCGGATTTATAGAAAAAAACAAGGACACCGACATTTCTGACGAATTCTTTATCTTAGGCGCAGACTACCAACTTACGATATTTAACTGGACAAACATAATTGCAGAATCTAATTATTTACATGTGAGTTTCAAAGGACAGTGGAGTGACAACAAACTTCCAGACTCAGAAAGGTTCTCCACCACCGGCCCCTCAATTAACCGAGGGTATAAACTTGGTATATTTAGCGGTGACATTGGATACAACGGTACGATTGAACAAGTGTTTCTCAGGAAAGAAGATAAATTATGGGGTTCTTATAGACTTAAACTAAAAACCTCATTATTTTTTGACTACAGTTATGGTGAGCTAAACACTGAAGAATCCTTTCACGTATCGTTTAGTAGCGTAGGTATAACCTTGCATGGGACGATTGATAAAAAATACTCCCTCAGCACAAGTATCGGCATACCCATTGACAACACAAGCAGCAACCTGGAAGAAGTTGATTCAACCTCTCCAATAATTTATACCAGCGTGAAAATACACTTCTAGGTGACATTTATGCATTCAAAAACCCGACGCTTACAATGCTTACTTCTCGCCTTTTGCGCCGCAAGTTATACAGGGCTTGCCGATGCTACTGATTCAACTCACAAAGCCAAAGAGTTTCATATCAAGGCGCTATTCTTATATAACTTTGCCAACTTTGTAGAGTGGCCAGAAAATGCCTTTATAAATACCCAAAGTAAACTCACAATGTGCTTGTATGGTAGCGTTCCGTTTGGAGGTTTTTTAGATACCGTAGACGGAACCCGCATTAAAGATCGGCGCCTCAAGATTGTCAGAACATCAGACGCTGAGGATATCAAACCCGGTTGCCACATTTTGTTTGTAGGTACAGACCAATTAGATCTAATTCAATCACTTTTTCAAAATCTAAATCACCTTTATGTACTAAGTATTGGCAACGTTGAAGGGTTCACCGATAACGGAGGGATTGTCAATATCCTTAGGACTCGAGATCATCAAAAATTCGAAATCAATCTATCCAAGGCCATTGAAAACGGTCTGCTTATTGACTCTGACCTTCTAAATCTGGCAAGAATTATCAACAACTAGTTCTAAAGGGTTAGCTTTCCCATGCAAATATTTTAAAATTACCTCTACCCGCATCCTTGGCAAGGTAGAGTGCGATATCAGCATTTTTCATAATCGAGGTTGAAGTGTCATTACCAGTTGAAATCACGATACCTAAGCTAGCTGATATACTTAATTCGCGGCCAGCGCCAAGCAAGGGCGGTGCAAACTCCTTAAAAATTGATTCGGCAGTATCAACAACATCCTGCTCTGAAGTAATGTTTATTTGAATAACCGTAAACTCATCGCCCCCCAATCGGAACGCAGTAGCCGTTTCAGGTATAGCAGCATTTAATCGCTTACCAACCTCTTTTAACAACAGGTCACCAATATCATGACCTAGCTCATCGTTTACCTGTTTGAATTTATCCAAATCAAGGAAAATTAGCGCAACTCTTCCGCCCTTTTCTCTTGCAGCATTCTCTAGGGCAAAATCTATTCGCTCTGTAAACATCCTTCTATTCGGTAATCGCGTTAGCATGTCGTAATAAGCTAATTGAGTGAGCTTTTCCTTGTCGCTCTCTATTTGTTTTAGCATATTATTGAAAGCGTTAACGGTATCCCCCAGTTCATCCTGATTATTCGTTTTCGCCCGAATAGAATAGTTATTATTTTTCGTTATATTCTTAGCAACATTACCAAGCTGAATGATTGGACGATAGATATGTCGTTGAAGCCTTGATGTAAGGCCAAATGCCAAACAAAGGGAGCCAAACAATACGACTACGCTAACCACCAATTGTTGTATAAGGCGTTCATTTAACTCTTCTAAGCCTGCACGAAAAAACACATGACCAATAATTTCTCCGTTACGTTCAATCGTTTGGTACACATCCAAATAATCATCAACAAAGAATTGCCCTCCGCGACGCCCGCTACTTGGGCACTCCAGATCATGCTTACCCTGAGACACTTTTACAAATACACTACCTGTATCATCATACATACAGGCCAAGCGGATATTTTTACGGACTTTGAGGGTATTTAGGTTTCCTCGAGCATTTTTCTTATCCCCAAAACTAAGTGCTACAGCACTACGTAGTGCAACCACCTGAGATAATATTTGCATTTCTTCGGAGATCGTGGCTTTTCGCTTGATCCTGTCATAGGTCAACAAAGCACCACTGGCTAGTGTTAAGCCAATCGTAGCGGTTAGGAGAACCACTACAATCAATTTATATTTTATTGATAGCTTCTTAAATTGAATCATCTGACAGCTAAGGGGACCTTGAACAACAATAATTTGGTTAGCTAAGTATAGACCTTATTTCCTATCAGGGACTTGTAAGCAACGATCAACCACACACTCCATTTTGGGTACAAGCAAAAACGGCCGCATCTAGTGCTATAACATTTAATTTTTACCCGGTAATACTGCGACCAAAAATTTCTCGAGCAATAGCCCAGCGCTGAACCTCGTTAGCGCCTTCATAGATTTCACCAATCTTTGAATCTCTATAAATGGCTTCCAAAGGCCAATCAATACCTTCTGCAGACATTCGTCTAGCAAAACCATACCCTCCGCAAGCTTGAATTGCATCACGCGCCATATCTACAGCCACTTCACTACCAGCGACTTTTGCCATCGCCATGAGTGACAATGAAGAATTGCCTCTATCGTGGTTCATCGCCGCTTTCTGGTATAAGTTTCTAGCGTTTTCTATTGCAATTGCATGATCCGCGTACTTAAACTGCCAATGCTGAAATAATGCAATGGGCTCGCCAAAAACCTCTCGTTCACTAATGTAATCTGCAGAATAATCAAAAGCCCTTTGAGCCATGCCAACGCCTAATGCAGCAATTCCCGCTCGACCCACAGTCAAAGCACTTAATGCTACACTAAGACCCGAGCCCTCCTCACCAATTCGCCGCTCTTCAGGTACGAATACATTGGAAAACTCAATGTCAGCAGTTAACTGGGCATGGTTTCCCATTTTCATATCTGGATCAGACACCCTTATCCCATCATCGTGCATATCCACTAGGAGCATGGTTAATGTTGCACCTGTCTTACATAGAAGCAACACTATATCTCCTGCAACGGAATTGGTAATCCAACGCTTATGTCCGTTAACAACATAACCACCTTCTACTCGCTCCGCGGAGGTTTGCATTGCTTTTGCCGATAGATCGGTACTAGTTCCAGGCTCACTTGTTGCAAAACAACAAATAACCTCACCCTTTATTAACTTTGGTATAAATTCCTGCCGAATGCTCTCCGAGGCATTATTCAATGTCTGCCCACAAAGAATTGCCTGACCATCATAAAAAGCAGAGGCCGCACCAGGCGCGTAATATCCAAGCTCTTCCATAGTAATTAGTGTTGCCAGAGTGGGAAAACCTAAGCCACGACCGCCAACATCTGTAGAAAAGGGAATTTCATACAATCCAGCCCCTGCAATCGATTGCAAGACATCATGGCGAAACCCATCACGACTTTCCGGTGTTGTATTAAGGTCATGCGAAAGTGGCTTCAATATTCTATCGGCAAAATCTCTAGCGTCTTTTCTAATTTCCAAAGCCTCAGCCGGCAACCAGAGATCACTAAAAATTTCGTTTGCATAACGTTTACTATTTTTCATTTGTGCGTCCTGTAGGGGCAATTAAGCTTTAAAGGGAGGTAAATCATGACGCTAATTTAGCAATTGACTTCAGTTTACATAAGCGGCATATATGACATATACCAATCAGATAAGGCCAGGAGTTATTTATGGTGAGAATTACCATGGTCGCCTATAACGGCTGCCTATTCTCCAGTCTTGAATTATTGGCAGACGCTTTCACAATCAGTAATTTGTGGCATAAAAAACTGAGGGAAGAAGACCCTTTAAAAGAACCTTCAGCCGAACCACTGTTTGAAACCAACGTTGTCACCGTAAAAGGGAAGTCTTTTGTAACTAATAGTGGCATAAGAGTTCAGCCAGACGGTGCATTTGAAGATGTAAAAGACACGGATCTCATTTTAATTGCCCCCTATTTATTTGGGGTCCATGAATTTCCAGAAGCAATTCCGGAACTCATTCCTCCACTCATTTCCTGCTATAAAAATAATGTCCGAATTGGCGCTATTTGCACGGCAGCATTTATATTGGCAAGAACAGGATTATTAGACGGGAAGATTGCAACGACAAATTGGCAAGTTACCAGGTCATTTCGCCAAGAGTTTCCAAATGTTATTCTGAAGCCTGATCGAATATTGACGGAAGACAGCGGTTTGATTTGTACTGGAGCCGCAACATCTCAATATAATCTAGCATTACATATCATTGAACGTTACGGAAACAAAGAGTTAGTTCGGACATGCTCCAAAGTATTTTTGGTCGATCCTCGTCGCATTACGCAAACACCTTATATCATTACTAACTTTAGAAAGAACCACGGTGATGAGAAAATCTTAAAGGCGCAAAGTTGGATGGAAGAAAATTTTGTAAACACTATGACAATTGACTCAATCGCCCAACTTGTTGGAATGAGTCCTAGGCATTTTAAACGAAGATTCAAAATTGCTACCGATGAAACTCCGTTAGCATATTTACACCAGATTCGAATAGAGGTTGCAAAAAAACAATTGGAAGGTACAACACACAATATTGATGAAATTACGAACCTTGTAGGTTATGAAGATAGCGGTACATTCAGGCGATTGTTTAAAAAACTGACCTCACTATCTCCACGAGAATATCGCGACAGATTCAGTACTTTATAGTACCGACATGATAAGGCGTCATCTCATACCAAAGAACCTCCTCCACTCCCTTTAATTCTTGACCTTAGATTACAGGGAATTAAACCGCATTAGTTCTTTGTCGCGTTATGATATTTAAGCGTGTTATGCCTGCTTATTCACGACCTTTTTCTCAATAAACTCTGTTTTAAAGCAGCTATCCCAAAATGAATGCACAAATCCAAAATTTACGTTTCCAAGAGAATGATGCGCTGAGTGATAATTTGTATAACGATTAAACAACTGGCTAAATATAATACGCTCATTAAGCTGAAGATTCGAATGTATGAGTAAAGTGAATATGACTCCTAGAATATGAAATGCAAATATGACACCGAGATGCACAGGAAACATCAACATAAAAATAGGTGCACTCATACCAATTAACAACGCTTCAATAGGATGCACGCTATATGCACTCCAAGGCGTAGTCCGGACGGAGTAATGATGAACAGAATGAGGCTTTCTGAATCGTTTAGTGTGTAGTATCCGGTGAACAAAGTATGAATAGGTCTCATAAAAAACTGTAAATACTAACACTTCAATTAACAATTGATTTATTGACTCGGGAACAATTCCAACAAATAGCTTTCGAGCGAAAAGGCTTACTAGTGCTAAAATCGCACATGCAACAAACCCATTTTTTATTTCACTAATTTTTTGCCCCTTTTTAAACGTATGCGCCAAATACTCCACGTACTACCAGCATAATCATATAGCCTCATAATAGATCCCTCACCAATTCGAGGCAACATCATTATGAGACAAGAAAAAAAAGACGAATGGA
>MAAL01000184.1 GCA_002163245.1 Gammaproteobacteria bacterium 42_54_T18
AGCCCCAGTAGGTGGCAACGCTTTCCAATATGTCCATGGTGTCTCGATTAATGTTTGTTAAAGGAATTGGGCGCATTTTAATGCAGGAGTTGCCGTGGGGCTATATGGCTTGGCAAAAAGTTAATCACGCTCTTCAAATGAGGCGACGCAGTAGCGGTAGGCGCTTATGGCGGCGGTGATGGGTTCACCTCCTAAACCGGCCTTACTTTTAAGGTGTGCTAAAAATGCCTCAGGCTCCCTTAAACTGTGCCATACATGGGGTAAAAAGGTGGCTTTATGGCCTAAGCCCTCTATGGTCAAACCGTCTTTTAAGGGCACCAGCTGGTGCAGTAAATCCGCCTCCGATTCAAATATGATGGGGCTGGATGGGCCCAGGATGGAGATCTCTATGTGTAAACCATCCAGTTCATCACTTACCACCTTGGGAAACCTAGGGTCACAGAAGGCGGCCCCATGAGCATGTTGCACGATATCTAACGCCAGAGCTTGATAGGCTTGTAGTGTGCCAATACAGCCCCTTAATTCCCCTTTTTTTTGCAAGGTAACAAAGCTTGCGCCAGGGGCTGCATAGATTTGCGGATAGTGCTCAAGATCCAGCGGCATTACCTCTTGATGCTCAAGCCCATATTGAATGGAAGCCCGCGCCAGGGCCAGCAACTGTATTTTTTCCAGCTCATTCATACAAGACATAAGAGGCATACCCCACCACGGAATCTTTGGGGCCGACACTGTCGCCGGAATTTTTTAATGCCAGGTTATCTATGCTTAAGCTCTGCTGTTTAGCCCAATGCAGCAAACCGTTTAACGGGTAACAGCCGCAGGCTTGATCACCCACTAGGGTGTGCTCAAAATTTAAGATGCTCTGGTTGGTGTGGGCATCTATGGACATGGCTTGTTCGTAGGGGTGAAAGTGGCTGAGGTCGGTGCTGATGATAATGAGTGTATGGGGCATGCTGGCAAAGTGATCCATGATGGCGGCCACCTCCTGTGCGATGCTATGGCCCACCACTAAAGGCACCAGTAAAAAGTCATCAAACAGGGCCTGCAGGAAGGGCAGCTGAACCTCCAGACAATGTTCGCTGCTATGGGCTTCTTCTAAATAGTGTATTTGTTGGCTGTTTACCAAGTCCTGAATTGACTCAACATCCAGTTTAACCACACCCAAGGGCGTGTCGAAAGCATCATACTGACTAGCGGCACAGCCCTTAAAGGCCACATGATGGGAGGGGCCCAGTATCACCACTCGTTGTATATCTTGGGCCAAACCCGTTAATAACGAATAAGCAGAGGCCGCAACCGTGCCAGAAAAAATATACCCGGCATGGGGCACAATGAGCGCCTTTATGTTTTTAAAGGCCTGGGCGGACGCCGCTTGCTGGCCATCAATAAAACCCGCCACCATCTGTGATAAACGTGCGGGCTCCTGCGGGTAAAAAGATCCAGCCACGGCTGTTGGCCTAATGGGAACGTGCATGGTCATGACTCTCCCTCCCCATTCTCAATCTAGAGTTAGGGACAATAGAGTAATTTTAGACCTATGGCGGGAAACTTCTATAATTAATGATAGAAGTTTGTGAGGTGCAAAATGCGTCATAACTCTATTGTCTCCACTGCAATTAAAGTGCGCACAACCTCAGTATTGAGCCCTGAGTATGGAGGGCAAGATGAGTCATAATTCAATCGTTTCAACCAAGTACTGGCACAATTTGGAAGACGGTCGCATTCAGTGCGATGTGTGCCCCCGGGCTTGCAAGCTGCGCGACGGCCAACGTGGTGTGTGTTATGTGCGGGGCAGGGAAGACGATGAGATCAAACTGTACAGCTATGGCCGCTCCTCCGGGTTTTGTATCGACCCCATCGAAAAAAAGCCGCTCAATCACTTTTACCCGGGCAGTTCGGTTTTATCCTTTGGTACCGCGGGCTGTAATCTGGCCTGCAAGTTTTGCCAAAACTGGGACATGTCTAAATCCCGCGAGATGGATACCCTGTGTGATACCGCGTTGCCAGAGCAACTTGCGCAAACCGCACAACATATGGGTTGTAACAGCATCGCTTTCACCTATAACGACCCGGTTATCTTTATGGAATACGCCATGGACGTGGCGGCTGCCTGCCACGAGCTGGGGTTAAACTCGGTGGCGGTAACGGCGGGTTATATTTGCCCGCAGCCCAGGCAAGAATTTTACGCCCACATGGACGCGGCCAACGTGGACCTTAAGGGTTTTACCGAGCAATTTTATAAAAAAATATGTGGCGGTAGCTTGGCGGCGGTGCTGGACACGCTTAACTATCTAAAGCAGGAAACCTCTGTGTGGTTTGAGATCACTACTCTGTTAATCCCCGAGCAAAATGATTCCGAACAAGAATTACACCAGCAGTGTGAATGGCATTATGAAAAC
>MAAL01000050.1 GCA_002163245.1 Gammaproteobacteria bacterium 42_54_T18
AAACGTAATACAGGTGGGTCGTGCGATATCGGCCTTCAGAGGGCTTGAGCTGTATGATGGGAAACTATCACGTACAGTTCTTAGGGGGCGAAGGGTCGTAAGGCCCTTAGCTACCCGGTCAATTAGCTCGGCAACGGTCGTGAGTAATTCATGTTGTTTTTGCATATCCCATGTGTTGAACATTGAACGGGTAAACATAAATTCCCAATGCAAAGAAATGGATTTTACTTTGAGTTTCATGATATCGATGTTTGATGGGGCATCAATTAGCGCTAGCTTGCCTTGGGGAGCTAGCACTTCCACGAGTTGATCAAAGTGTTGATCTGTATGGGTGAGGCTAATAACGTGAGTAACGTTATCGATACCGATAGTTTGTAGTTGTGGGAGCAGTGGTTGATGGTGGTTAATGACATGGTCAGCACCTAATTCATTGACCCAGGCTTGGCTTTTTGGTTTTGATGCGGTGCCAATTACAGTGGCGTTGGTAAGCTTTGCCGCCAACTGGGTTAATATCGAACCCACACCACCTGCGGCCCCCATAATTAAGATACGAGGTTGAGGGGACCCTGGTTCGATTGTTTGAGGGCCGAGCTCTGGGGTGTTGCTTATGCCAGTGGGTATTAAGGGGGTAAAACCCAGGCGGTCAAAAAGTAACTCCCAGGCAGTTATACTTGTTAATGGCATAGCGGCGGCTTCTGCGTTGGATAAGGTTTTGGGCTTTAAGCCGGCAATGCGTTCATCCACCAACTGGTATTCTTTATTTGATCCGTCACGGGTGATATCACCAGCATACCAAATCTGATCACCTACTTTAAAAAGCTCCGTGAGTTCGCCTGTGGCTATGACTTCACCTACCGCATCCCAACCGAGTATCTTATGTTGTCCGTTGTTAGGTTCAGAGGAGGCGCGTACTTTGGCATCTACTGGGTTTATCGATACAGCTTGCACTTTCACTAATAAATCACGCTCTAGGGCTTGGGGCATGGGTAGTTCAATGTCAATTAAGGCGTCTTTTTGCTCAATTGCTTGAGGCTGTAAGTAACCGGTAGCTTTCATTTATAATCCTCTGTTTTAACGGTGTAAGGTTATTGTTGATGATATCATGGAGTAATACCCTGATTTATCCATCAATTTATTATTCGGTTTTTTTCTACCGACTCCGATAATAATGAGAGAAACGAGAATTATAAATTAGGAGTCTCCGGTAATTGTCAGGGAAAATTTGTTCAGTTCTTAGAAGGTTGATCACTCAGTCCCGAGGTAGTTGACCTATCTCAGCTTTTTTGGTGATTTTTTTCGCTTTCAAAATAGGACATATTTACCTTAATTTCTCTGTTGAAATTTCATCTCCTCTGCAATAATTGTTTTACAAATTCAGCAACACAACGACGTTGCCATTCCACACTGACGTATTTTATAACACAATGAAAAAGGGTTTTTGACATGGCTATTTATTTGGAAATAGAAGGTATCGAGGGAAACATCACAGCGAAGGGATATGAGAAAATGATTGAAATCTCTAGCTTCAACTGGGGTGTGGGAAGAGCGATTTCTCAGAATGCAGGGCGAATGGCCAACCGTGAAGCTTCTCGACCTAGCATTAGCGAAATCACCTTAACTAAGGTGGTTGATAAAGCGACTCCGTTGATAGTCCAGGAATCTACTATCGGTACTAAAGGTAAAAAAGTATTGATCCATTTTGTTACCACCGGTGGGGATCAACTGGAAGAGTTTTTAACTTACACTTTAGAAGATACATTAATTAGCAGTTACTCGATTGGAGCATCTGGAGACGGTGAGCCTGGTGAAACAATCTCTCTAAGTTTTTCATTGTTTGAAGTGGCGTTTACTGAAGCGGGTGAAACCAACGCTCGTAGTGGAAAAGGCCGTTTCGGTTACGATATTGCTCAAGCGAAAAAAGCGTAAGTTAATTTTAATTAAATTTTTTATAAGGGGATGTGCGTCATGCCAAGCGGAAATGATGCCGGTACTTTCGGGTTAGCAACAATAAACTGTGCATATTGCGCAGTGGGTGGTCTATTCGGAAAGCCAGCTAGCGAAATTATTCAAAAAGTATATGCAATGATGGGGAAGGGGATACCTTCCGGCGGCGAAGAAGATGGGTTTGGCTTGTTGTCATATAAGGTTAGTGATACGAAAAAATCTTTTAGTCAGCTGTCAAATTATGAACCTTTGGAGCGCCAAATTATAGGTATGCGATATTTTTTGCAGAAAATAGGTGCATCAACGGATTTGTTAGGGACGGCGCGTACACCTTTAACATTTCCGGAAGCTCAAAAGTTGATGAAAGGTAAGCCTGAGGGAACGCGTTTTCTTGCTGTAGCTGGAGATGCGGATATGGGGACATTTTTGACGACGCTGGTTCATTGGACAGTTGGGCAAGTGCAAAGTGGTGTGCCAACCTTCTATGATCACCAGCTAAATGTGACTAATTCTGATGTGTGGAAAGCGATCACAATTAAAATGGGAAATAGTGGCATTACACCGCCGGATTCTGCGGGAACAAAGACTTCCACAGAACCCTTGGGGCCACTGAATCAAGAGCTAGATGAAGATGATAAGCGGTGTGTCATCATCGTAGTTAACCCTGCATAGGAATTGACTGTTATTGCGATTCTCATTCAGTGAGGCGTTTGCTTAGTCCTTTAATGGCAAGTAAAGGTTGATATGGCCTGTCTACCTCAACCTTTACTTGCAACTCAAATAAATCACCACGTCGGTAGATGAGTTCCAAATGCGACTGAGGGGTGTCGGTATCGCTCTTTGATTTTTGGGTTTTTAAAGTGTATTGGGATCTTAAGAGAACTGATTTCGCCAAAGTCTGAGCGTTGTACCTGTAAAAACTGCTTTGCTTCTTTCAAAGAACTAAAATCCAACAAATTTGAACCAAATACGTTCGTCAATTGGCTTCGATGAGGCTTGTCCCGATAACCAAATTTCATTGTCCACATAGCCGCCTGTGCTAGGGATACCTTCACATGAAATGAACCACCTTCTTCCTGGCGACGCTGCAGAGCGGTCAAGATACCCGCTACCGCTAGAAACGCACAGATATAGTCGTTAGGGGCTGACATGGGGACTAAGCTGGGTTTTTGGTCCATGCTAGATGTTAAACCGCTGTGAGCTAAGGAGTAGCCAGTTGCGGCTTGAGCCAAAGAGTCATACCCGCCACGATCAGACCAAGGCCCTGGTCCGTAGCAGCTAATAGAAACGTAGATCATGCCATTAGGGTTTAGAGCGGTAGTGCTTAGGGGGTCGAGCCCCAACGAGTTTAATGCTCCGGGTCGATAAGAATTAATCAATATATCTGCACTTTTAGCTAAAGTTCTCAGCTCTTCCTGCTGCTTAGTATCTCGAAAGTCCAAGTTGGCGCTACGTTTCCCCTGGTTTTCGACTTGTGAAAAAAAGGGATAAAACGGTAAGTGGGGGGCTGTTATTTTAAGGCATTCTGCACCGTATGCACTCAGGATACGAGCACATGCAGGCCCTGCTAAAACACGTGTAATGTCCAGTACACGTAAATCTTCAAGGGGGGAGTTATAGGTGTTTTCCGCTTTCAACGGTTTTCCGTCACGTATTTTTTCTATTTCTACGCATGGGTGTTGTAATAAAGATTTCCCGTGCGGATGTATAGACCACTCCTCTGGCGTCCTAAAAAGGGTGCCAAGAGCATTTGCCTTGGCAAGTTGATCTTCGAGTTCTTGTGCGTTTCGCCGGCCTATACTTTTCTTAATATCAAATCTTCTTGTCGTGCTACCCAATGCAGCTTTGATTGCATTACAGTTGAAATTACCGTGCGTATGAAACCATTTTTGATCAGCATTTCTTTCGATGCGACAAAAAGGCAAGGTTTTTAGAATACCCAATTGGGAGTGTTGTTTTATTGAAGGTAGTGTTAGAGAAGATCTAACAATACCTTTGCCATTAACTTGTGCGGCAAATACTCCCATTAAAAACAACTCACTTTGTCGAACGCTTATTACTATCCCCTTGTCTTCTAAACCTCGTTTTAAGGCGAATGCTGAAAACAAATGACCACAAGCCGCAATCACCGTAGCTGCTGCTCTGCCAATGTGAAGGGGAGTTGGAATTACAGGAGTGTCATCAATGAAATCTACAAGAGGTGGGTGATAATCAATGCAGCCAATTTCTTCCAATAGTGATGATACGGACTCGTGAAGATCATCGCTTCTACTTAATGCCCAGGGGATCTCAGGCTGGGCGGGTTCTAGGGGCCGGGCTTTCGATTGAAAATCATTGTGTTGTCGATGCTCGTAAGACATTAAGTGGTATCCTGCTGGTTTTTCTAATACGTATAAGGAATATTATAGCTTCGTTTCGTAACTAAATTCGAAGAGGGTCGCTTGGAAGTTTGTACTTACATCCAAGCCTGCACTAGGATTTAGGCCTTCGGAATGATGGTCGGGATCGTTTCCATTTGTACTGCTGCCCGCTGGAATATATTCTTCACTATTCATAAAGCCGAGTGCAAATTCTAGAGTGGTATCTTTATCGTACTTATAGGCACAGCCTACGCTATACAAAATAGCGTCGCCGATGGGGATAAGAAAGTCACGTTTATCTTTAGGGATTCCTGAACTTCTGGGTTCATAACCAAATCGTAAGCTTAGTTGGTCAGAGTATTGATATTCTAAACCCATGCTCCAGTCCAATGTATCCTCGTAGCCACGCGGAATTGTTAAACCATCCGCATTAGAAACAGGGGTTTCTAGTAGGTCCAGTAATTCAACCGGTTCATCGAACGTGAATCCCCATTCATCCCAAGCACTCATTTCGGTCCATTTTAGATCGATGTTAACTTTCAGGCTTGGCGTAACTCGCATTGAAAGGCCGATTGCCAAATGTTGTGGTAATTCAAGAACAAATTTTCCCTTTCGATTAATTTGATAGTTCCCGGGTATAAGTTCTAGTGAGCGTGAAAATTCATCGAATAATGGATTTGATGATGCGACGCCTGAAAGAAAGCTTGCCACACTGTCAGATAATTTAACGTTAACATCGCCCTCGAGCGTATCTGAGGCCGAGCTCTGATACACCATACCCATAGTTAGCCATGGCGTAACGTCCCATAGAAAACCAAGGTTGTAGGTAAAAGATAAGTTCTTTTCTAGATCAGCCTCTAAATCAAAAATGGGTAAATATGGACTAAGGGAGCCTTCACATATATTAATATGATCTTCAATATCCGTCTGAGTACACAAAAGGCTTGTAACTGAATGTGCGTATGCCAATTTTAAATTTGGCAGCCGGACTGATAGATCTAATCCGGTCCCTACATAAGATAACCCAATGCCGATACCAAAAGAAAAACTATCACTTATTCGCAACGAGATGGTTGGGGATAGAAACGTAATCCTCGAAATGCCTATTGATTTACCGTAAAAGATGCCGGGATCGTCGTCATCTCGAGTGTAACCCAAAACAAGAGGCGCATACACAGCGGTCCCTATGGCTAAATTATTTTCAGGTGAAACATATGCTGCCCCACCTAATGCTGCCGCAAGAATCGGTGTTTCTGTTATACCGAGAAACGGGAGGTAAATAGCAAATTTATCTATTTCGCTTTCAGAGTCGGCATAGGGGTCAGTAGTATTTAAGAAATCTTCATTTTCTCTATAAGCAGCATTACGTTTGAACTCACCGCCGATGTTTACAGCCCCGGTTAAAAATTTGATATTTTTTGTGGATTGTTTAAGTCGAATTAATCCCGCCGGATTGAAGTGAATTGAGTCAATTCCGGGTGGGTCTGCCGTTACAGAATTTCCTAGGCTAAGCGCTTTCGGGTTGCCGATAAAAAGATTTTGTGCGAGTTGTGCTTGTGATAAAGATGGCGTGAAAAGGAGCGTCAATATGAGGAATGTACGCAGTAGCGATATAGGCATGTGGTAAGTGTCCTAAGAACATTAGCGAGGCCATGCCGACCGAATTTCGCCGCCGCTTTGCTCTTTTATTATATTTTTTATAGTGGCATCAGCATTCGAGGTGGCCAAGTTACATTTCTATGATGAAAATGTATTGATCGTGGGAACAAGTTTATTGTCTAAATGTGAAAGCGGGGGAGGTGAGAAGGGGAGTGTGGGGAGTGTAGGGAGTGATAAGGGGTCAGTGAGGTTGAGTTTCTTGCCTCCTATAACATAAGGGCGTCTGCATGAACTTTTTTTTGAACCACTTGGAAAAAGAAGATTGTTCTGAAAATCCCAGTAATAACGCTACGTCCAACAGCGTTAGTTGAGGATCTTGTAGATAATCTTTTGCAAATTCCTTTCGAACACTATCAACGATGCTCTTATAGCAGTAGTTATGCTTTTTTAATTGATATTGTAAGGTTCTGCTTGTGATACCAAGAGATTTTGATGTTGTTTCAATGGTTATATCACCTTTTGCTAAGTTACCTTTTAGTATCGATATAACTTCGGTAATAATTTCTGGTTGATGACTCTCCATAACTTTTAGCTGATGATAGGCTTTGGCGAGCAGCTGTTTGTGTGTTTCGGGTTCATGATAGAGTATTTCAAGATTAAGGAATTCTACAGGGAAGATAATTTGAGTATATTCTTGAGAAAATAGAATTTCCCCACCAAAGATTGCATTATACGCATCTATACAAGGAGGGCGTTCATAATTGAGATGGACATTAACACGTAAAGTTTTTTGGTTTGTATAACGTTTGATGGCAGTACACCAGCATGCGAGCGTAAGCTGTGCTAACGTTCGATTATCTCGCCCCTCTCTAGGCAGCAACTTAACATGTATTTTTCCTCCGAGCAGGCTAGCAGTAATATCACTAGACTTGATGATTAAGTCCCCTACTCGGCGCAATGCGAGAGCGGCTTCTGCTAATGTCTTCGATGTTAGTGCGACATAAGAAACGATTCCCCAATGTTTAGGTGTCGCTTCGGCGGATACTTTTAAAGGTAATTCGTGATCTCCAGTAGAGCGAATAGCCTCTTCTAATAGCTCTTCCCAATATTTTACCGAAAGCCTGTCTTCAAGGGATGCCGCTTGAAGTGGTTTAAGCATTTCCTCCGGTAAAACCTTGCTGGAATCCTGGTAATGATTGTCTAAATAGTCAATGAGTGAATAAATATATCCAGCTCTAACGCCATCGTTAGTTAATGTCATTTCCAAAAATAATTCCATATTATTGCTTTTATGGCGTCGACAAGAACATAAATTGATAGATTAGTCAAAAACATTATGTTTTTGGTCAATACAAATAGGCCCACTAGCGACAAAATGCGTTCCGCAGGATGAAAGTAGCATTTTCGGCAATTCTAGTAAAAACAAAGGCCAAATTCATGAATACAATACAACAATATTTTTCGATATTATTCATCCTTATATGCTTAGCTATTAGTACAAGCACCTACGCTGGCTACGCGACAACCAAGTACCCAGTGGTGTTTGTTCATGGTGTTTTTACTGGAAAGAACGTATTGGGGATAGTGCCGAGTTGGTATGGTATTCCTGAAAAGCTAAAACGATTCGGTAACAATAAGATATTTGTTGCTAACGTAGCTGCTACGGGTGGGCCCAGCGTGAGAGTGCCGCAGCTTTCAGCGTATATTGATGATGTACTAACACAATCAGGGGCGACTAAAGTGCACCTAATTGGCCACAGCCAGGGCGGTATGACGATAAGGGCTTATTCCGCTTTTTATCCTGAACGTGTGGCGTCTTTAACATCAATTTCGAGCCCTAACCACGGTACAAAGGCTGCTGACGTCGCCTGGGAAATATATCTTGGACTTAATGAATTATCACCGGAATTGGTCAATGTTGTTGTGTCTTTTGTTGAATTTCTGGGTTGGACCCACGGACTGTTGAGTGGCGATAGTTTAGAACAAGATGTTATGCCAGCCTTCTACAACGTAACGACACAAGGAGCGTTAGAGTTTGGAAGGGAAGTGTCATCCTATGGTTGGTCAGAGGACTGTAATGCCTCTAGAGATACCTATGTGTCAGGGCGTACTAAGAATATAAACGGGTTAGACGTTAGTTATGCATTCCCTGTTTATTCATGGAGTGGTAAAGGAGCCCCAATGAATTTATTTAAATCAGGGGAGGATTTCTTGGACCCATCGGCGTATATACTCACAGCAGCTTATTGGGCTAATAGAACAATATTGAATGAAGGCCCTAATGATGGCGTTGTGAGTACTTGTAGTAATCGACTGGGTAAAGTTATATCAGAAAATTATTACTGGTCTCATTTTGATGAAGTAAACCACGTCCTTGGCTTGACGCCCAATCCAGATCCCCGGTCAGTAATGTTGACACATATGAACAGACTTAAGAATAAAGGTCTTTAATGTGGAAAAAGTATTTATCAAACAAGGCCGAGTAGTGATGGCCATTCTGAGTGTTTTGTTAGTATTGACATCCATAAGCATTTTTTGGAATGTTGACGCTGCCAATAAATCTACGCAGCATGGTCGCGCAAATGAAGGCGGCGGTGTAGAGGTTTTGATAAAAGTTAGTGAGGATGACTTAAACGGTAATCAACACTTGGTTGGAAACAAAAAAACTATTGGCTTTGATATTTATACTTTATTACCTTCTCTTCAAGGAGTGGAGATCCCCTCTGATTTTTTCGCTAGATGCTGAAGGCAACCTTATTAAGGATGTGAATGTTCAATTGTATTTTGACGTATTGCTAAGTGCGATAAGTGATCTTAATGATCCGAAACAGATACATAGGATTGCAAAAAATGATTTGGAAGCAAAGCTGTCTAAACAGGCATATCTGCAAGCAATAGACCTTTGGGAGCGTTATAACACTTATGCAGATACAATGAATAATGCAGTGTATGAATTAAAACCCTCTTATTCAGGTGAAGAAAAACCAGAAAAATACATAGAACAGATTGTTTTATTGTTCGATCGAAAGCATGAACTTCAAAAACAAATCTTGCCGGATATAAAAGGCTGGTTTGCGTCTGACAATGAATATGATCGTGATCAGTTAGAAAAGGTTTTTGAATATTTAGACGGCGAGAAAGAGTTGGTTAGCGAGACTGCACAGCAGACAAAGGGCCTAGATGAAGTGTTTTTTAAGATGGAGCAATACCAAAAGGAATATGAAAGTAATCGTAACGATGTTTTAGCTCATCAAGGTCTAAGTGCGGTGGATAAAAGGGAAGAACTTCAGAGATTGAGAGAAAAGTATTATGAGCCTGGAACAGCGAAATACGCCCAGCAGAAGTTAAAAGATATGGAAGCTAGAGTGATGCCACCTACAAAATGAATTGTTGGCCTGTTAGTGAAGGGGGCTACACTCACACTGAATGCCTCATGTATCAAACTCAGATTCGTTGTTACTCGCTTATAGAGCTTACGGTAATAAAGTGTGTAGCCATTTCTGGATCAGAGGTTAACGATAGAATCTGACGGTGTGCATCCCAATCATAGCTCCAGCGCCCCTGTGGATCGGAGCTACTAATGCGCCAACCATTCGGATAATGTCGATCCGGCAAATGAATCTCCGTTGGCCCTATAACGCCATCTTTCTCTGCAAATTCAAGGGAGAATATCTTGGTATCAAAATCAAATGAAAAAGCAATGGGTTGACCGGCTATCGCTCTAGGGTAGGGGCGAACAAGGTGGTCCACTTTGGGTGTCTCTTTACGATCCTCATCTAACAGCCCCCAACCACCAGGATCGTTTGACCAGTAGGCCCAACCACTTCCCATCATATCGAACATGTTCAGGGTATCATTCAAATAATCCCTGAATCCCTTAACATGATCACTCCCTCCGAACTCACCAACGATCATAGGCACCTTATGGCTGTTGAGTTCCTTTACGCGGTTTCTATTCCAATCACGCATATTTAATTTATCTGTAAGATTGTATGGAACGCCTTCATGTAATGTCAGCGGGTATGAATGCGGTGCATATACTAGGCGCTTATCGCCCTCTCTTACGTCATCGATAGGAGGTAATTTTGACGCAAAACCAAAGTTAATACCGAGTGATTGTGGCTCATAAAAAATCCACTTATCATTATCGATTTCTCTTATTGCAGGTATTAAACGATCATAAAAATCCTTTAGTCGCGTTTCTTCAAAGGTAAACGTTATGGCAGACAGTAGATCGCCAGGATAGGGCTCATTCATCATGTCATAACCAATCACCCCTGGATTATCTTTAAAACGCTCGGCGACTTTCTGCCATGATTGAATATAGTGGTCTTGTAGATATTGATAGTTGCTATAACCCCAAAAATTCAAAAAAGCGGCCACAACCTGAGGGTCTATATAAGAAATCCACCATGGCAAATCATCGGGGAACGTCAACGCAAAATTATCCATTAGGCTCAACTCTGTAGCCCATTCAGGTGCACCATTACCATCTACCTTGTGCCCATAAACATCTTGATGCATGTCCAACATGACATGAACCCCGCGGGAGGTGTACCAATTTACCCGCTCTTCAACGGCATCGAGATACGATTCATCAAAAACACCGCGCTCTGGCTCAATGCCATCCCAAAAAATAAGAAAGCGAACGAAATTAAAGCCCCATTCCACCGCTTCTTGTTCCACATCAGCCTCTGTTATCCAGGGTAAGTGACCTTCAGAATGTTTTGCGCTACTACTGGAATTTATTCCATGTAATATTAAAGCGCGCCCCTGGTTATCGGTAATGTACTGAGTTGATGTCGGCTTCTGCCAGCAGCCTGACAAGGCGAAGAAGCCAACGATTGAAAAGATCTTTAGCATATTTGAGGTTGTTTTTATCATTATACTCAATCTCACTTTTAGTCTTTATTATAATTATTGTGGCTGCGGCCAGTCTTTTTTATAGCTTATTCAGTGGGCCTTGCAGTGGTACAGTAGTACCAAAATAATATAATGACAATAGCTTTATAACGTAAGATTAAGAACCGAACATAGAACTCGCTGCTACAGCATTCAAAATTCTGAATCCGCCGAAGGTGGCTCATCAAGAAAATCCAACGCGTCTTTCCCGTAGCGTTTTTTATTTAACCAAGAAGCGGCCTTGGCGGCCCGGTTCAAAAGTGGGTTCTTGTGTTTTTTTAACATAAATCGCGCTACGCTAAACCCCATCTCTGCTTTAGTGGCTTCAAGTTTTTTCTTAATCATTATGACAATCCCGCCATGCCAATATATTCCCGACTTTCTGTGCGCGGATAAATCTTACAGGGCACGCCTTTGAGGTGTGGAATACCTTGTTCTCTATCGAGGTATTCGTCGGTGTCTGGAACAATAATACCGTCGTTGTGTTCGAAGGCGCCCAGGTCTTTTTCTTCTGGCAACCACCATCCATGGGGAACGCGAATTAACCCTGGCGGGATGTCGTCGCGAATAAGCACCAGCATATGAATCTTGCCTGCGACACTTTCGATTGTGGCCCATTCGCCGTTGGTTAATCCATATTTTTCAGCGTCGGCTGCGTTGATAAAGGTTCGGGGGACCTTGTTGCCTTTTCGTAGGGCTTTGGTATGGCGTTGACTGGATTGGAAAAACTGTGGCTCTCTAATACCGACAAAAAACTTTAAGGGGTATTCTTCGCAGGGCTCTGGCACGTTACGATAGTAAGGGAGAGGGTCACAACCAAGCTCTTCTAATACGGATGAATAAAGCTCTACCTTTCCACTCGGGGTGGCGAATCCGGTTTTTTTGTAGTTGTAATGTTTGTATTCGGCAATTAGCATTTTATAACTATCTCTGAACTCGTTGAATGACAGGCCAAGGGGTTGCAAGCGATAGTCGAATAAATCAGTGATGGTTTGCCAAGGGAAGTGTTTTTCCAGCCCCATACGATCGGCTAACTGCTTCAAAAAATAATAGACATTTTTACACTCCCCTGGAGGCTCATATAGCTGATGGGAAGATTGCAGCATGGTCGCCCACTCATAACTGTCCATTAGATTTGGACGTTCAAGCCAGGTATCTCCAGGTAACACGTAGTCGCAAAGGTTGGCAGTGGGGGTCATAAATAATTCGAAGCTGACATTTAAGTCTTGATTCATCATCGCTTTTTTTATCAACGTTTGATTGCCATACCCCATCAGGGCATTATTGGCGATACTAATAAATGCTTTCACTGGATACGGATCGCCATAGGCCATGGCTCTGAAGGTAGGTGAGGGTACCGCCATATTAGTGCCTTTGACGATGTTGGGGTATTTAATACCAAAAACACGTTCACTGTGTTCGCTGAGTAAATCTGCCGCTTTAAAAGTAAACGCCGGGTGTTTGTCATAACCCAGCTGTTTCTTTTTTTGTTCGTCGGTGAGAATGTCGTTCAGTTCGATTTGCGATTCCGTCACGATATTGGGGTTCATGCCCATCAGCATTTCACCGCCAGGGGCGTCGAGGTTACCGGTTATCGCACGTAATATGCTGATGGCACGAATGGCAGATGTGCTACTTACGTGTTGATCAGTAATTGGGGACCAGGGAATGATGGCACTTGAGGCGTTGGCATACATTCGGGCACTTTCGGCAATTTGGTGTTCGGGAACCCCGGTAATACGAGAGACTTTATCTAGAGTGAAATCATTTCGCAGCCGTTGTTTTAATGCATCAAAACCTACGGTCCAGTTTTTTACAAAAGATTTGTCGTAAAGTTCTTCCTCAATAATGACACTCAGCCAGCCCATACAGAGGGCCCCGTCGGTACCCGGGTTAAGGGTCAGGTGGATATCTGCGCGTTCTGCGGTATGACTTACGCGGGGGTCAAAACAGATAAGTTTAGCGCCACGCTTTTCTGCTAAACGTAAACGAATGTATTCCCAAACCCAGGATTGATTGTGAGGGTTGTGCCCCATAATTACGACACACTGCGTGTTTTCAAAATCCGGCAGGGGCATCCAGCCGTAAGTTAAGCGATTAATAGCAGCGGTGTTTCCCAAGCACAGTGCAACGGGAGAGATATAGTTGGGAGCGCCGAGTAAGTTCATTAAACGTCGCGTCATACCTGATTCGGTAGAGGAATTCCACGGCCCGCTGCTTACCGCTAACCCCTCGGGGCCGTATTGATGAATCACTGCTTTGAGCTTTTCAGCGATTTCATCCATCGCTTGCGGCCAGCTTATTTCTTGCCATTTACCTTCCCCACGTTCACCAATGCGCTTTAATGGCTTGGTCAGGCGATTGGGATGGTCAAACACTTCATGGGCCAATTTACCCTTTGCGCAAATAGCACCGGGAGCCAGGGGGTGGTCAAAATCACCTTCTAAGGTGAACCGGCTTTCGTGTGGCCACTAGCTGACAGGCTATATCACAGGTTGCGCAATTGACGTGTTTAGTTTCCATTATTTTCACCGAGAGGGTTGTGGTGGGTGCTGTGTGGGCGTGATAAATCAGCGCTTCAGTGAAAACTGTAACAAGTCATATAGAGAGTATTTACCATTTGTGGCCAATCATTTACCTTTTGTTGCCATATTGCTTTGGTGCTACCTCTAACCTTAGTGAAAATGATTGTAGTTGACTGATCAGTGTAAAAAGAATTACACTAAAAATATGACTAGACCTAAGCAATTTGATGAACAAGAAGTATTAAGCCTGGCCGGAGATATCTTCTGGCGTCAGGGCTATAGTAATACCTCGCTTACGCAACTTGAAAAGCATTTAGGGATTGGTCGTAAAAGCCTTTACGATACATTTGGTGATAAACAGAAATTATTCTTACGTGTTTTGGATAATTACTTAATGACTCCATACCCGATTGCTTCTGAGTCTGCGTCTTGGCCGGAGCTTCAAGCGATGTTTCATGGCGGTCCGCCTTATGATGAAAAATACCGAGCCTGCTTGTTTGTAAATACAATTCAAGAGTTTGGGATGGATTTAGAAGGTGAAGTTAAAAAGCGTATTAAACAACACTTACAACGTTTGGATCGTTGTTTTTCCCGTGCGCTCGAAAATGCACGTAAAAATAATCAAATTGCTGAAGTTGATATTAGCTTAATGGCAAAATATTTAACCGCAAGTTTGCAGTCACTGTCGATTATGTCAAAGGGAGGGTGTAGCCATGAAGAATTACATGCTATTGCAGATACAGCGTTGAGCGTTATCGAAGAAATCGTGATATAAAAAATTTAATCAATTTTGCACTGATCGTTGTAATAAGAGAGAGGTAATGAAAATGAAAGCATATTTAAGTAAGTCACTTGTAATTAGCTTGTTGGCACTGTGTATAGTGGGGTGCAGTAGTGTGCCTGTATATATGATTTCTTGGCAGGCAGAAAGCTATTTTGTAACGCCTGATACTGAAGGGAAAAAGTGGGAGTCTTTAGGGAATGGGTTGTATTCGTATCAGCACTGGATAGATCGTTCGTTAATCATCGATACGCCTGAAGGCATTGTTGTTATTGAGTCGTTTAACGAAGAGATGGCGGGTGAATTAAAGCAAATATTGGATGAAAAATTTCCAGGTAAGCCCGTTAAACTCTTAGTTTATTCTCATCAACACTTAGATCATACGAGAGGAGGGCATGTTCTTAAACCCTTAGAAGTGATTGCTCATAAAAATACGCGTTGGCATTTCGATCATTATTCTGATGATGAGGTATTAAATCCAACGCGTTATATCGATGGTAGTACTACCATGATATTCGGGCAACACAGAGTAGAGTTTATTGATTTTGAACACGGTCATGCTGAACACCTATATGGCTTTTATATTGCTGAAGAAAAATTGTTGTACGGCCCTGATTTGGCGTTTTGTGAAGCGTTATTCCCATTTGGCTTTCCAGATTTTAATCATTATGGACATGTAGAGGCACTAGATCAGGCCGCGAATTTAGATTTTGACCGGTTTATATCAAGTCATTTTAATAGTGGTGATAAGTCCTGTGTGACTGGAACAAGAGACTTCTTTAACGATACAAGAGAAGCTGTTTTGAACGGATTTGAGGAACATGGTTTACCGAGCGATAACGGTACCGCAAAATGGTTTCGCTCAATAATTGGCGATACCAAAGATGCATTGGATGACAAATATGGTGACTGGCATGGGTACGACGAGATGAGCCTGCCGTTTATATTGCGTCAAGCTTCAGGGGCTTATCTTGGTTTTTAGAGACGCTAAGCTATGCTTCAGACGTTTAATGGGTCTTAAATTTAGGTGTTTTTAATCATTAACAAGGAATTATTATGAGTCAAACATTCCCACCATCAACTTTTCATGGCCCTATTAAAGAGGTATTCCCTGATGTATTTTATGTACAGGGAACGGTGAAGATGGGGCCGGCGGTACAAATCACACGAAGCATGGTAATCATTAGGGAAAATGGCGAATTGTCATTGATAAATGCAATACGTCTTGGGTCAGAAGGTGAAGCTGAACTTGAAAAGTTGGGTCAGGTTAAGCATCTGCTCAAGATTGGTTCTCACGGGATGGATAACCCTTATTATATTGATAAATACCAACCTAAAGTTTGGTCGAGAAAGGAGGTTGGATTAGGGTATGAACCTGATGTCATGATAGAAGAAAACGGCGAGTTACCTTTTGGTAATGCGACCGTGTTTAAATTTCAGAATGCGACATCTCCAGAGTTTCCTATTCTATTGGGTCGAGAAGGTGGGATTTTAATTACGTGTGATAGCGTGCAGAACTGGAGTAAAAAAGATCTTAAGATAGGTTCATTTATAGGTGGGATCGTCACACGGCTTTTGGGGTTTCTTGGCCCTGCCAAAATTGGTCCAATGTGGTTGAAGACCGTTACACCTGAAGCAGGGCCGAATCTCTCTTTCGATTTCGAAAGGCTGCTTGCGTTGGATTTTAAGCACCTGTTGAGTGGCCATGGTAGCCCTTTACTTGGTGATGCAAAAAATACGTTGGAAAAACAGGTTAGAAAGGTTACGTTCTAGAAAGGTATTTATCAAAGTAATTCCGGTGAGGTCAATGCAAAAACTGCACAACAGCCCTTATGTGAGTAATAGTTTTCTTAACCAGTTTGCGGAAGTGGTGTTGGAGCGTGGAGGGAAGCTGGACACGTTGTGTGCCCGTGTTGATCTGCCGGTGGAGATGGTGGTGGGGCCAAATCAATTGGTCCCCTTTGACAAATTTATTGCATTATTGGAGGTGGCAGCGGAGCAATTACATTATCCCGATATATCTTTGGGTTTAGCACAAAAGCAGGATATTGCGGTGCTTGGCCCCATGTCAGTATTGTTATCGAAATGTGAAAACTTTGCTGACGCCCTCAGTAATATCATGCAATACCTGGAAGTACTGGTGTCCGGCTTTACCTTCTCACTTAATATGAAAGAAAATTTCATCGAGCTGAAATGTAATGTTGATCTTCCAGAGTTATATCCTCGACAGCAGTTTCAGAATTATTTACTGGCAAGTACGGTTTCTTTGAGTCGCGAATTGGTAGGCTGGAAGTATCCGTTGCGTGGATGTTTTTTTACCAGGAATGAGCCAGATCCAGAACAACAAGCCAAGCTAGCGCAGTTTTTTGGTTGCCCAGTAGCATTTGGTGCCGATGCGTTATGTCTAACGATGGATAAAGCGATTCTATTGGAGCCTGTTGATAATATTGCCAAGATGATTGGTGCCCGTATTTATTCTCTCGAAAGTTCTAAGCAAGATATATTGGAGCGACTGACTCATGTTATCGTTTTTTGTTTAGCCAGCGGTGATGCGAATTTAGAGACGGTGGCAAAAACCATGGGATATTCTCGTCGTACATTAAATAGGCGCTTAAGTGCCGCAGGTATATCTTTTAGTACAACGTTAAATTCGGTGAGGTATTCCCAGGCCTGTCGTTACCTCAATAGCACGCACTATAAAATAAGTGATATAGCAGCGCTATTGGGTTATACCAACCAAAGTGCTTTTACCCGTAGTTATATTCGTTGGTGTGGAATGACACCCAGTGAATACAGGGCGACATTAGTAACCTAATGCAACCTAAAGCAAAGTGTCATTTCACAGAGATTTTTCTCTTTCAGGTCCAAACGGTTTTAACCAAAATATCAGTACCGGCATAATAAAAAAGTCGGCAAACAATGCTAACACCACGGTGGATGACAGTAATATACCAAACCATACTTGTGCATCCATAATGGAAGTGAGTAGAGCGGACCAACCTAGTACCAAGGTGACGGAGGTAATAATCAACGCTTTGCCCACTTCGTGTAGGGTTTGACGAAATGCTTCGCGGTAGTTGCCTAGAAGCTCAAATTCCAATTTAAAGCGGGTCATCATATGGATGGTGTCATCCACTGCAATACCAATCGCAATGGTCGCGATCAATAATTTACTGCTGTCTAGATTAACGCCCAACCAGCCCATGGCACCACCTACCATCAAAATGGGGGCAACATTCGGTATCATGCTGACCAGTCCCATTTTTAATGAACCATAGATCAGAGAGATAAGGATGGTGATAACAAGGAGGGCAAGGCTAAGCCCCCGTACTTGACTATCATTGATGTAGTTGATTAACGTTAACCATAGCGATCCGATGCCGGTGATGGATCTTTCAGATTCCGCTAATGGTTGTTGGTCTAGGTACGTTGTCATTTCTTTTTCGAAATCGGCTAATACGCTGGATTCGGTGAGTTGAACGCGCATTTCTAACAAAGCTTTTGAGTAATCATTGGTAATGTAAGAGAACAGATCTTCGCCGCCAGAGAGTTCATAAACCAGCATGTATTGTGAAATAAGTTCGCGGGAATCGGGGATTATGTAAAAGGCAGGATCGTCCGCATGGAAACTTTGATTAAGATCTTTTATTAAGTCCACGATGGACATGGTTTTGCGTACTAGAGGTTGGTGTACTTCTGTTTCTTGTTGTACGCGCTCAAGTTCTCTTAAAAATGAGGGTTCTTTAATGCCTCCCTCTGAACCAGAGTCAAACAAATAGGCAAATGAACTCATGCCACCCATGGTTCTGTCGATATGTTCTGTGTGCTGGCGAACCGGAACGTTTTTGTTAAAATCCGTTAAGAAGTTTGAGTCGATGCGTACTTTAAATAAACCTATTCCCGATACAATGACCAGCACTAAAAATAGAGACATAGTAATGTGAGGGCGATTGATGGCTGTTTCACTGCATACACGTAGCATTCTATCCAGACGTGTTAATGATGATGCGTTAGCTTGCTCCTTTTTAGGCATTTTGGTAAATGATAAAAAGAACGTTAATAACGTAACGGATAAGAAAAACGCAAATAGCACACCAAAGGATACATATATCGCCATATGGGAAATGGTTTTGATCGGTGCCACACTCATAGAAAAGAAACCCGCTGCAGTCGTTAGGCTGGTCAATAAGCAGGGTGTACCTACCAAATACAGGGTTTTGTGAATAGCCTGCTCTCTATCACCGGATTCACGGAAATTAACTAAAAATTCAGAAATGATATGTACAGAATGAGCAACACCGATAGCTATCAACAAAGTGGGTGTTAAACCGAACATCATATCGACGTTCCAACCCATGGCAGCAATAAATGCAATGGTCATCATTAACGATAATGCGACAACGGTAATGGGGCCGATGACGCCAACAATACGGCCACGAAAGAATATACCTAATACGACAGCAATAATGAGGAAACTTAACCCACCGAGTTGAACCATTTCTTGCTCTATAATGCGGTTATAGGTAGCGTTTAACGGTACATCGCCGGAAAGGTAATAATCCAAATCGGAGAACTGGGGCTCTGCGAGTATTTTGACGAGGGCATCTTGAGGGACCTGTGGATACAGGTTATCTAAATTGTCACCACCCTGCGGATCTAAGCGAATTTTTTCCACTGGATCGGTACTGGAGCGAGTCATCTCAACGGTAAGCGCGCCAAGCTTATGGGTTTTATCAAACAGGTTACCGACGTACAGTGGTTTTTTACTGAATGCGTCAGCAAATTCAAGTAGCTGATTTTGGGTTAGCGGGAATTCCTCATCAATCCTTTTAATGACCAGTTCATCTTCTAAGCCAATCATTAATTCTGCGTTGGTGATACTTCTGACTTTATTGACAAAGGGGACCTGTTCTTGGATTGCTTCACCAAGCTTGTGGATTTTTTGAACAATATTCTTATCAAATACGCCGTGCTCATACTTTGAGGCATCGTACATGATATAAATGAGTTCATCAGACCCGAAGTTTTCACGATAGGTATTGTAGGCACTGTAGGTGGGGTCGCTTTCATCAAAAAATGCTTCAAAGCTATTATCCATGCGTACGGTTTGTGCCAGGTACATTGCCCCGCTCAATACTGCAGTGCACAAAAGAAGCACTACCCAACGATTTCTAAAAGACCAAACGGCCATGGCTGCAAAAAAATGATTTAAGCGCGAAAATCCAGCTGTGTTTTCGCGATATTGTTTTTCGTCCTCTGTCATGCTTCCCCCGAAAAAAGACGGATTGGTCGGTTTCGAAGGTAGTTATAACATAATTAGGTACGAGCACCTCATAATGATGTAGTGCTTATTCGAATGTTGTTTTTCTATATTCGCCGGGACTTTTTCCGGTTCTACGTTTGAAAGCCCTGCTAAATGCACTCTGTTCTGAAAACCCCAGTAAAAAGGTGATATCGGCCATGGTGTTTTTAGTGTCAGCTAAATATTGAAAAGCCAGCTCATTACGTGTCTCCTCGATAACTGCTGAAAAGTGCATACCTTTATTCTTCAGTCGCCGTTGTAATGTGCGAGGTGTAAGTTCCATGATGGCTGCAGCGTCTGTCAGCTCGGGTGTTTTTTTCGGCAAGGTTTCTTTGATGTAACGTTTGATCACTTTTAAAAACGTTTGGGGCTCATCAATATCTTCGAGTCGTTCTTCTGCGTGTAGTATTAGCCGGCCTTTCATTGTTTTGTCAGGTTTTTTAAGAGGCGTACCGAGTAAGCTAGCGTTGATTTCTAAAGCGTTAAACTCCGCGTCGAATTCAACAGGGCAATTAAAAAACTGTTGGTACGGTTGGGTGTTTTGGGGAGCAGGGTGACTAAAATAGATGTGGCTAGGTGATAGGTTTGTGTCTGTTACCCAGCGGCCAAAAGCAACCCAGCCAGTGATGGCTTCTTCAGCTTGAGTCGCTAGTGGCGTAAAGTCTGTGTCCCACAGCATTCGCAGGGTATCCCTTCTAGGACTCACGGTAAGGGAGCCCATGCTTCCTACTAAATCCTGATACCGGTGTTGGCAATGTATGGCTTCATTTAGCGTGTGGCAGCATGTCATTATATAACCTAACACTCCCCATCGTTCTGGCTCGGCGGATATTCCCAAATGCAGGCCAAAGGCTGGGTCGTTTGTTATGTTTGCACCGGCTTTTAATAATGTTGTATAGACATCGGAAGGTAAAAGGCCGTCACCGTTCATGATATCAAGATGGTTTATATCAAGGGATTGGCACACAGCTTTTGAATCATGTCCGCACAGGTCCAAATAGGCCAGCAAAGAGCGCACGATAGGCTTTGATATTTTGTAATGGATGCTCATGGTCTCATTCTAATGTTGATTAGAAAGAATTCAACCCAGCAATGCGCACATAAGATCAGTCCGGTGTAGCCTGTGGTCAATACAATACATTCGGTAACCCGTTAAGCTCCGATTTCAGCTAAACAACAAATGGCATAGGTACTTTATGATCCAACATGTCGCCAGCGTCTTCATCCTGTGTCTGTCATTATTCTTATGGGGGTGTGATGCCAGTGATAGTGGTAGTGACAGTGGTAGTGATAGAAGTACTGATAATGGGAGCGAGAACTCGCTTGTCACTGATGTTGTCGATCCAGCGCTAAACCAGTGTGATAGGCGTGCAGAATTCCCCTTTGATCTTGAATCTCAAGAGTTGGTGGTGCCATACCCCAACAATATATTTACAGTCTCGGATTCGAGTTCCCATTCAGGCAGGCGCCTAACTGTCGATAGAAGCTTTCCCCTCTTCAGCAAATATTACGGGTTGTTGTCTTATTGGTTAAAGTCCTTCGAAACGTTAGAAGGGTTTGGTTTGTATTCGGATCTATTTGTGCCTTTACCCGATGTGGAACTTACACTGAGTACGGATAACTTTAAGAACCAAGATCAAGGTGTATTCGTGATGGTGGTTGATCCAGATCACCCATTTTATGGAGAAGTTGCGCCAGTTTACGCCGCATTGGAGCAGCGGTATTTACGACTTACACCGTCGGTTCCGCTATTGGAAAATACGGACTATGCCATCGTGGTTACTGATGCGTGGCAGAAGAGCACGGGACTTTGTTTTGATGCTTCTCCGAGTATGGTAAGGGTGTCGAACGGAGCAGTATCCAGTTCATCACCATACGATTATGAGTCTGTATTGACCCATTTGGAGGAAATGGGGGTGCAGAGGCAGAGCGTATTGTCGCTATCAAGCTTTACTACGATGCCAATATTTGCCGATATGGATAAGGCGCAAGATATTTTGGACGATGTTAACAACGACAGCCCAGCCGTGTTAACTGATTGGGAATTTGAACCTTCAGATAGCTCGCTTATTGACGCTTTTGTGCATGCGAAATTGGAAACACCTTTGTTCAGTGATAATAAGGGTATTTGGCGAAACAATGCGGATAGAGTATTAGCAGTGGAGCGATCGGAGAGTGTTGACGTCATGTTATCCCTACCGAAGAAAGAGTTGGGTGAATACCAACAGCCATACCCGTTGATGATCTATATGCATGGAACCAGCAAAAGTCGGCGAGATGTTAAGGATGTGTCTGATTGGTTTGCTAACATTGGATTTGCGACCATAGGTATGGATTCGTTGTGTCATGGCGATCGTCCTAATTCCATTAACAATGAGACGCTTTGCTATTATGAATTTCTGAACCCATTGGCTTGGCGAGACAATGGCCGAGAGTCAGTGGCAGGTTTTTTATGGCTGCTAAGAGCGATTAAAAATTTGTCAGAGGTTGATGTTATCCCAGAAGGTGGAGACGGTATTCCTGATTTTGACGTTAATCAGATTTATGTGACGGGCGTATCGTTGGGGGCGATTCAAGGTGGGGTGCTAGCGGGTCTTGTTTCGGATATTGAAGGGTATGTGTTTAACGTTGCGGGGGCTAAATTTACAGATATCGCTTTTGACCATACCGTCGTAAAGAGCATTCTGTGGCTTACTGGGAACATTGATAGTATTAGCGGAGACGCAGATTTAACGCACCTGGTATACCTTTCTGGGTTGGTTTTCCAAAGCATGTTAGATGCCTCAGATCCCGGGGTGTTTTTATATAACGCGCGTCGTTTGCGTGGCAAAGAATACAACGTGTTACAACAAGGGGCCGCTTACGACAATCAAGTTAGCGGATTGTCTGGCGCAAGTTTTGCGCGAGCGGGGGGCTGGCCGCAACTAAGCCCTTATGTTTGGGAGGCAGACCTGCCCTTAGTCGATTCACCCCATTGGGGATCTGGCTTTGTGCAGTATGATACGGCTGATCACGATATGATTTGGCGTAATGATGATCTTGCATTTGACCTACAGAGCCAGCTTCAATATTTTCTGTCGACTCTGCAGGAGACTGGGCAAGGCGTGATCAGGTGAATTACTTAGGGCTTTTAAAGGCTTCTAGTGCTGCGCCCATCATCTTGTGCACCATATTCACTGCTTTCAATGGTCTAATCATTACCTTGAAGTCTGTAATCAAGTTATCTTCATTCCAAGTAATCATGTCGACGCCATTAACGATTATGCCATCCATCTCAGTTTCAAATTCAAGCATGGCAAAGCCGTCATCATAGACTTCTCGAGTATATTTAAAGGAATCATTGCCTATCGTCATTGCCGCACCAGTAAGGTACATCTTGGTGATTGCCTTGCCTTTCTGCACGGTATGAATAACAGGGGAGTGCATACAAGCGTCATCTGCGAGGATTTCGTCTAATAACGCGATGTTTTTGTCGGCGACAACTTTATGCCATTTTTCAATTACTTCAGGGGTCATTGGGTGATCCTCTTAATGAAAGAGAAGCTACTCTAGCATTATTTGCAGGAAACCCTATTGACCATAGCGCACACTCTATTACCTTTGAAAGACGTCAAATTGTTATCGATAAAATGTACTTAAACTGGGTCTTAGTTGCATTAATCAACACTGAATATCAAAATTGAGTGTTATAGAGTAGTGGGAGCAATTCAATATCTAATACCTCTTGTTTTGCAACCTCCTTGAATTTTCAAGGCACAAAGCTGGAAGAGGTTGGCGTCATGGAAATAGCTGCTTAACAGGCTATTCTTGTACAATACGCAGATAAATTATTTGGGCCTCTTATTTCTGTTGGGCTAAGCCAATTAGCTTTCTGTTGGTGCCAAGTCCACACAGGGGTGTTGTATGAGTTAGGTTTAAAGTAGCGTTATTTTTCGATGCGGGTTATGGCGAGGTAACTTAGGTTGCATGCTTATTTGATGGAAACTGGAAACATCATAACTTCTCGCGCAGGTAGACGGCTTGCTGGGTGGGCTTGCGTTTCGCTTATGCTTCTTAGTTTGTCAGTAGTTGCTAGTGAACAGCAGGTTGTTCGTTTGTTTTCAAACGATAGTTATAACCTGAATTTAAAAATGTGGCTTCTAGTCGATGATTCTAATAGCCTTACCATTGATGATATAACGACACAAAAACATCAAACTAAGTTTAAAAAAAATAGACAGAATATTTTGAATCTTGGGATAAGTGACGCTACTTATTGGATGAGGGTAAAACTATTTTATCCTCCAGCGTATCCAAACAAGGACAATGATCAGCAATGGCTTTTGGAGATCGCTAACCCAAGTTTAGATATTGCAGAATTGTTCATAGCTGAATATGACGGTGTATATAAAGTAAAGAGTTCGGATACTCGAAGTGAATATTCGGGCCGAGACGTGTTGCATGTCAATAGTGTTTTTCCCCTTCGGTTGTTGCTAGGTCAGGAAATAACGATATATCTTAAAGTTAAGAACACTACGTCCATGTATATTCCGCTGACTTTATGGACAACCGCTGCATTTTCAGAAAAGGTTGCGTTCGAAGAATTCTCCTTTGGGATATTCTTTGGGGGTATGCTTATTCTGCTAATCTATAATCTATTTATATATGTATCTATACGTGATGTTAGCTACTTATTTTATGTGATATATCTGGGTGGAATTACAATATTTGAGATGATGGAAGTTGGTCGAGGGGTTGTTCATTTAGATCGATACATTGGTGATATTGATAGGCAGTACATTATATATTTTATTTGGATTACTGCTATTTCGGTAATATATTTCGCGAAGAGCTTTGTTTCTATTAGAGAGAATAATAAAAAAATAAATAATATTCTCAATGTCTTTTTAATGATTGCATTTTCTAGTATTTTGTTAATATCGGAAATAGACTATTCCAATGCTGTTTTATGGAATGCTATTTATATGAGTATCTTTCTGCCTGTGTTTTCAGGGATTCTGGTTTACTGCTGGATAAAGGGAAATGAAAATGCCAAATACCTTTTCTTTGCTTGGATTTCTAATGCTATTGGGTTATCAATTTTTGCAGGGTTGACTTATAAGATCATACCCGCGACTCAATTTACTCTTGTTGTGACATTGATCGGTATCTATATAGAGGCTCTTGTTTTATCTTTTGCCTTAGCGCATAGAATTAAGAGAGAACAGATCGCGGCCCTTGTTGCAGATTCTCAAGCTATGGGTCACCTTGTTAATTATCAGTCAGCATTTGATAATGCTATGGAGGGTATGTACAAAATGACCTTGGGTGGTCGTGTGGTAAATGTTAATCCTGCAATGGTAGATATATTTGGTTTTAAAAATGAAAAGGAGTTGTTTTTATGCGGTAAAACTATTTCGATATCTATATTTGAAAATATTGAAAAACAATTTGAAGAATTATCGAAATACGGGATATCTACGAATAATATCGCCTTTAAACGCAAAGATGGCAAGCGGGTGTGGGCAATTCATAGATCGAAGTTGATTGTTAAGTCAACCGGTGTGATTAGCCACATAGAGGGGTCGATAGTTGATGTTACTCAAACAAAGCTAAAGAATATTGCTATTGAAGAGCAAGCTAAGGAAGGAAAAAGATTGGAAATTGCAGAGGAATCGGCTAAGGCCAAGAGTGAATTTCTATCAAATATGAGTCACGAAATTAGGACGCCATTGACCGCTGTTATAGGGTTTAGCGAATCACTGCAAGATTTTGATTTATCAAAGGTTGAGAGGGAGGAGGCTGTTCGATTAATATCGGACAGTAGTCGCAGCTTACTCCAACTTATCAATAATATTCTCGACTATTCGAAGCTAGAAGCGAATAAATTGAGTATAGAGAATGTTCCAGTTAGTGTCTTTTCAGTTGTTGAAGGTGTTAAGGAGGAGGTTTCGAAAAATGCGCAACGAAAGGGTTTGACGTTAGATTTTTACTATGAATACCCCATCCCTGAGGAAGTTTTTGGCGATCCCTTCCGTATTGCTCAAATAATAGAAAATCTGTGTTCTAACGCCTTTAAATTTTCTGAGAAGGGCGGTGTGACTTTATGCGTGTCGTGGAATAAGACGTTGGATAAATTGATAATTAGGGTTAGTGACAGAGGATTGGGGATTAGTGAAGAGGCTAAAAAAAATCTATTTGGTTTGTTTGGGCTGGGAGATACATCGCCAACGCGTCAATTTGGCGGGGCTGGGCTGGGATTAGCGATATCGAAAAAGCTTGCGATGATAATGGGGGGGGATATTGAGGTGTTGAGTGAATTTGGCAAAGGTAGTGAATTCACTTTCATTGTTGGCGGCTGTATACCTGATAATACTGAGTGGATTCGTGATAAAAATACCTTGATGACCAGTAAGTATAAAAGAAAAGGCACCCCTCCTAGCCTTACTGGCACGGTATTACTTGCTGAAGATAATGTCGTCAATCAGAAGCTCATTGAAAAAGTACTAAGAAAAACGGGTATGAATGTTGTTGTTGCTGAAAATGGACTTGAAGCCTGTAGCATATGTGACAACACACCTCCCGACTTTGTGCTTATGGACGTAAATATGCCAATCAGAGGCGGTTTGGAAGCAACGCGGTATTTGCGCGGTAAAGGCTATGCTATGCCTATCTACGCGCTTACTGCAGAGACAGATAAACAGCAGATAAACAATGTACTTGAAGCTGGGTGTGAGGGTGTTCTTTATAAGCCGGTGGATAAAGCTGCGATATTTGACGTATTGCGAAAACACTTATCTGGGAACGGAAACCAAGCTAGACCTGTCCCAGAGGCTGTGCCTGTCTTGGGTTCTGTAATAGAGGGGAGTAATAAGGACGGCTTTTGATTTCTATAGCAATATTTGGCCATTAATCAAGATAGGAAAACTATCTCAAAGTATTTAATAATTCCATTGAATCATTCATTACCGACCTACCTATTTCAGAGTCAAAGACCTTATCCCAAACATTTCTTGACGGTTTACCATCAAAAGAGAATATCACTCCGGACAGTCCTTCAAGATCCTTACTTGCCACAATCCAAGCGGCTATCTTGCCTGAGCGTTCGGGAGTACTTGTATCAGGAAGCATCCTCGCCAGCCATGGCAAAACATGCCGCCATAGTACTTGTAACATTCGAGGTGCAGTTCTCGCCAACCCGGTTCCTGCCATCATGCCATCATGCCAAGATCAAGGCAAAAAAATGCTACCTGATCTTTATGTAATTTCCGAGATAGTTCGACGGTAGTGACCATATTTAAATATTTTGAGGTGCGTAACGGTCCATTCCAATTTGTTTAATAGACCCAGTCTCATCTAAACCTTTCGCACACGACGTTACTGATTCAAATTTGGCCCCACGAAAACCAAACAGGGTAGCTGTTCTATTTTTAGGGTTGTGCGTTCCACTACCAATGATTAACAGCAAATGACTTACGCGTTGATACAGGCATTTTTTGATGCGAAGTTTTCTGATGCAGATGCATCAAAGGCTCTCTATTCCATAGCATCCGGTATTGAAGGCCAACAGATGGTGACAACACTGATGCAGCGTTCTCAAGCATCTATTTACGAGATAACGCTATATCAGCCCCTTGTACGAATCAAAACCTCTATTAGAAATTAAGTTGTTCCAAAATGTATGGGGCTTTTTAGATATACTGGATTTGTATATTCAACGTGGAAATTTCTTGATTTTTAAAGCTTAAATAATGAATGCTAATAGACAAATGATTGTTCGTGGCTTTATTCTCGTATTGTTTTTTGTTGCGAGTGCTGTTGTCGGTGTGGTGATTTATACGCACTGGTCAATACGCCAGTTGATAACGCCTATACCCTCCAATGAGGTGTTATTTGATTTACTTGACGTAGAGGGTGGTCCTACCTCCATAAATTATATTGTTACTGCAAGTTTACAAGACCGGCTTCGTGGCGAGATAGTCTTCCCAGCCTTCGTATTACGCTGGGCCGATGGCCGCCGATTTGTGATTGACATGGGAATGGATGAGAGCGGAGCAAAGCATTTTTATGAAAAGATGGCTTGGCAGTATGAGAGTGATGATATTAAGGTCCATGGCTCCGTCGTGCAACAACTGGGGGCTGAGGCATCATTGGTTGCGGGGTTAGGCTTTACGCATTTACACGAAGATCATGTGCAAGGAGTACAACGCTATTGTCAGCCTCAATCGATTAAATTGCCGCTTTTTCAAACGCCACAACAAGCCGAGGAGCGTAACTATACGACTGGATTCGGTGCGGCTTTTGTTGAAGACGCAGGCTGCGTTTCCCCTCAGGCTTTAATCGGAGCGGGTCCGCTTTATTCGGTTCCCGGTTTCCCTGGTTTAGCTGCCATTCCGGTAGCGGGCCATAGTCCGGGCAGCACGGTTTTTGTCGCAGCAGTGGAAGGCACGTTATGGATTGTTGCCGGGGATATTAGCTGGACACGCGAATCTATGCTGATTAATCAGCCCAAGCAGGTTTCGTTATTCCGCTCGTTTATCATTCCCGAAGATGGAAGTAGACTAATCGAGTTGCGTGAATGGTTAGCTCAACTTGACAGCTATGACCTTGTTAAGGTGTTGTTGTGCCATGATGGTCTTGCGTTACAGGTAGATGGGCCATCTGAATTTAAACCACCTCTACACAAGAGTGAAGGTCGGTAGTCGTAAATGTTTTATGCTCTATTTAATGGGAATGGCATAGTGCATAACTGAGTTTGCAGACTCCGCGTCATGATCTGGGCCGTATACTTCAATATCAGCCCCATAGGTATGTTGTTTTCCTGATCGCATTAACCAATTTGAGTAAATGTAATTCACGGTGTTATCGATATATTCTACTTCACCTTTGTGTTCAAATTTCGCATAGGTGGCTGATGGTATCGTAATACACTCCATTCCCTCGGGAGCAGTGGATTCTTGAGTTACTTCCATTGCGGCATAATAAACAAGCTGATCTGAATGGCTGCTGCACTGCAAAATCACACCGTAGCAGGTGCCTCTGATGGCGTGTTCAATTTCTTGGTATCGTGATAAAAAATCCTTCCATAGCGGGGGTAACTTATCACCAATATTATTCTTTTCAGAATCTACACTATAGAAGAGCGTTTTTAGTCCAATTAATTGTAGGCTTTTTTGCTTATAGATTTCTGGCTCTAGGGATAGCTTGGTATTGATATGTGTTAGGTAGTCAACGTCGAACTGGATTTTTTTCAAAAACATATTTTTGTCGCCAATGCGTCGATACTCACCGGGAGTTAAACCAAACATATTTTTAAAGGCACGAGCAAAGCTCTCTTGGCTCTCATACCCTGCTGTCAATGCGATATCGATGATCTTTTTGTCAGTCGTTAATAGCGCATCGAGAGCGTTAGCTAATCTTCTAGATCGGATATAGGTTTTTAGCGTTTCATTGGTGAGCGCTTTAAATAGTCGTTGAAAATGCCAACGACTAATACCTGCGGCATTAGCGATAGCTGCGCTTGATATAGCTTCACTGGATATATCGTCATCCAATGATTCTTCGAAGAAGTCGATTCCCCGTTGTACCTGTTTAAGATAATTCATGGTATGAACAACTATTACGATTGTGTATATCTCGAATATAACCTGGACGCGATAAACGAGGCAATGAGGGTTTCAATGAGTGCGAGTGGCAACACAACAATAGCGAACCTCCACGCAGATAAGTTCATATTTGCCATGCCAATCCAAAAAAGCACAAAGAAGAAGCACCATGACATAGCCCCACTGATAAAAACAGTTTTTCGGGTATTGCCGAACGCTTGGGCACATAACCAGAACAAAAACACCATTAGCCCGGTTAACAATGTGCCCCATACGCCCCAAATCAAGAATATCGGTAAAGTCATGTTGGCAACCTCTGGCACCATCGAAAGGTGCACCTGCATTTCTGGCCTAACAATGACAAGGTATCGAAACACCTCAGAGGTCTGAACCCACAGACTGGTCAGCAGGGTGATTATTAGGAATTGATGTGGAGATAAGGTACTTAAAGAGCGGCTTTCTGAGGTTTGATTGATCATCTATGTACTCCGGCAGTAATTGGAGACAGTATCTTATCGCTTGATGAATCCTCACTTCTGATATTTTGTGCTTTTCCTTGCTTGATTTATCACCCTTTGAAAAACTTGGATGTCTATCCAAGTAACTGCTTACGATAAGCCGAAGGTGTCATGCCCGTCCACGTTTTGAAACGTCTCTGAAAGGCTCTGATTTCAGTGAACCCTAGTTTTTCTGCGATCTGCGCTACCGTTAATTCCAGGTCTGATAGGTATTCAATGGCCAGCTGTACGCGCAACCCATCAAGTAATTCTTGCCAGCTAATTCCCGCGTCCTTAAGTCTGCGATCAAGTGTTCTGGTGGATACCCCTAAACGTTTGGCCACTACATCCCGTCTGGGGGCGCCGGATAACATTAGCTCCCTGGCATGCCATTTAATGCTTTCCACTGAAGAGGCTCTTTTGTCGAGCTCTTGAAGTTGCTGTTGCGCTAGTTGCCTGGCGAGCCGCAAGTTTTCGTCCCCGTGACCGTAAATTGGAAGCTCATGGATGTCTCTACTGACCTCCATACGAGTATGCCCCGCGCTCCAGCTAATAGGGCAGCGCACAATGGACTCCATTCTACGGCGGGCAGCGTCTGAGTAGGGTGTGTGCTCTAGCCAAACGTGATTGGGCGACAGGTCTGGTCGTGTGCTTATCAGCCGGAGTAGGCCGCAATACAGGGTTACCACAAACTCTGCCATATTCCGCCGTATGACGAGGTTTTTGTGGGTCATGGCAACGGATAGCTCAACAGTTGGTCCTGCCACCTGGTAGTTGATGCCGCCACAGTTACCACTTGCCAAGCCCTGATATCGGGCCATGTTTTTAGGTGCTTCACCAAGGGTAGGGGAGCTGAAAGCCAGCGACATGAGTACACCATACAATGGCGGCATCAGCTGCTGTCCAATATCAACACCAAAACTGTCGTTCTTGCTTGCCAGAATTAGCCTAAGAAGTGTCATTTCATACTGAGCCTCAGGGACGCGAGCCGTGGGGAGCAGGTGCTCATCGCTCAAGCCGGCTTGCTTAACTGTTTCTTTACCAGCTATTCCTAAAGCCTCTGCGCCATAAACGAATTGAGATAGCGCGATGCCAGTGACATAAAAATCGTTATCTTTCATGGGTTAAGTGGCTTTCCTCAGGGTTCACAGGAGTTTGGCATTATCGACCAAACAACTCAACTGGCCACCTCGTGTTTGAGCATGGCAACATTTGCCGCTTACTTGTCGACCTTAACCGCTGATTACAGTACGTTTAGCTGGCAACATAAGGTGTAATGTTGCGGATAATGTCGTTTTGATGGTTAAGGGTTTGATTATGAGTTTAAGCACTGGTTTAAGTCTTGGTTTTATATCGTTATGGTGCGTCGCTTTGTTTTCTAATGTCGATGCACTGGTGGATCTATTACTTGTTAATGCCGTAATACAGGTTGCGTTTTTTATTGTGGTTGCCTGTATCCCATTCTTACGAACTGGGCGAATGTCGTATGTTGATATCGCTTGGCCTTTTGGTGTTGCTATCATCGGGATTTTGATAATTTTTATGGGTGATGGAGACGCTATTCGAAAGATGCTGGTTGGCGGGGTGTATTTGTTTATTGGTTTACGCATGGGCATTGGCGCGTTAACAATGGCAAAAACTACTGGCGTTATTTTCAAGAGTGAATTCCCCCGGTATCAATATCGTCGCATGATATTGGAAAAGTCCGGAACAAAAAACATTGAATTTCATATTCTGGTAGAAATCATGGTTCAAGCCTTCGCCAATATTTCAGTGCTTGCTTTGCCTGGCTTTATCATTGCCACTAATGACAGCCATTCAATTTCTTCTTTGGAGATTTTGGGTATTTGCATATGGGGTACGGCTTATATTTTTGAATCAATCGCCGATGGGCAAAAATTGCTATTCATTTCCAAAAACAAACGGGGTGTCTGTAATATCGGTTTGTGGCGTTATAGTCGCCATCCTAACTATTTTGCTGAATGGATGGTTTGGACAGGGTTAGTGGTAGCTGCAATACCATCGTGGTTGGCGTTAAGTTCAGTTGAAGCGACGCCTGTATGGATAGCATTAGGTGTGGGTGCGATTAATGCGTCAATCATGATGTATATCACGTTGGTGTATCTAACGGGTGCAACACCAGCAGAATACTATTCTGTTAGAAAAAGAGCGGAATACAAAGATTACCAAGAAAGAACAAGTATGTTTTTTCCGTGGTTTCCAAAGAGATTTTGAAAATAAACGCTAGCTAATCACGCGGTTGGCTGAGAGTCTATTTGTGTTACTGGCAGGGGCTTCCTTCTGTTGCTTTCTAACATGCTTTAGACCCTCGCCTTCCATTGTGAATGCCTGTCCGAATCCTTTGACGTAATTTCCCCTTTTCACCGTGAGCTCGAATAGTTGGAAATCGGGTAGGGATCGAAGTAAGTCAACTGTTGCACCATGTACTTCACTAAAGGCGTCCAAAATTTTGTTTCTTTGGTCGCTTTCCATCGACACAACGTTAGCGACGCACTCAAGTGTAAGTCGTTGGCGGGAAAATACATTCTTTGCTTCCGCCTCGTTTTGAATAAAGAATAGTGACAAAGCAGGGTGTTGAAGAATATTCGCTGTATGGGATGCTAGTCCACTGATGAAAATATAATAACAGCCTGATCTTCTTATATATGGAGCATAACTGGCCTCTGGGTTTCCTTGTGCATTAAGCGTAGCCAATTGAACCGATCTAAATTGCCTGATGAGACTTTCGGTTTCTTCCAGGATTACTTCCGATTCAGATGCACCTATTCCAGCGGATGTTGAGGAATACTCTCCATTGAAACAATGACACAGAGGGCATTGATCGATCATATCGCCAAGCAAGGGGGATATTTTTTTACAATCAAAGCAGTTGTAATAACTCATAAGAAATTTCACTTTCTCGTGGCAGGATAGTAATAGTATAGATCTATTTGACCCCTGTTGCAGAGTGGCAAATAGGGGCCGCTGGCGTAGAAAACATAAGTGTTTTAACGCGTAAAATATCTTGCCTTGCCGGTTGGTGGGTGTTAGGGTGGTCGTCGGCTTGAGAGAAAGCCTTATTTTTTGTGTATGCCCCGTCGTTTTAGTTATAATTCCTCGTGATATTCTCAGTTAAATTACCGTTTTCTTCCTGCTTTTTGCCTATTTAAAGGCTCAATATATTGATTGCATCACTGCAATCCATTTTTAAACTAGATTCAGAAAACTGAATCATTTCCGCCTATGCTTTAAACGGCATGATCTTACTAACATAGAGGTTATTTATATCCTTAGTTTGAAGATACCTGGTACAAATATACTTGGTACAAAGATAAAAAGTACAAAGGTAAAAAGTACAAAGCGATTGGCGGTTTTACGAGAATTTTATGATTTTAAACGCATCCCTCGATCAATCGAATAGTAATACCTACGCAAACCCTATCCCTAGTCGTGAGTTCATTATGAATCTCTTCGGCAAGGTAAAAAAACATTTAAAGCGTGAGCAGATTGCACACAAGTTAAACCTTAAAAACCCCGACCAAAAAGAAGCCTTGAGAAGACGGTTACGTGCAATGGAGCGTGATGGTCAGCTTATGTTTAATAAGTACAAAGGCTACCAACTGATAGATCAGAACTCACTTATTACGGGCGTGGTTAGCATTCACCCAGATGGTTTTGGCTTTGTGTCAAACCCTGACTCCGAAAAAGATTTATTTCTTCCGAAAAATCAAATGAGCCACGTGTTTGATGGTGATGTTGTTCAGGTATTTGTTGAGCCTTCTTCAGATAGAAATCGCACCTTCAACAAATTAATCAATATTGTTGAGCGTAAGACGACTCACATTGTTGGGCAACTTAAACGCAGTGGTGACGCATTTTATTTGCTTCCGGACAGTCGAAAGGTATTGCACAAAGTGGATGTAGATAGCCACTTTTTGTTGAATGCAAAACCAGGACAGTACGTGAATACTACGATTGTTGAGTACCCCAATCATCGTAAAAATACCTTGGTAAAAGTCACCGGCGTGCTTGGTAACCCTCAAGATACTGGTATGGGAATTAAAAAAGCGCTTTGCCGCCATAACATTTCCGGACAGTGGAACGATGCATTGATTGACCAAGCAGAAGCGAAGGGGAGGCAAGTGTCGGAGAGCGATAAAATGTCACGTATTGATTATCGTGACTTGCCGTTCGTTACCATTGATGGTGCGGATGCCAAAGATTTTGATGATGCAGTTTATTGTGAAAAAACCGCATCAGGTGATTGGCGTTTAATGGTTGCCATTGCGGATGTCTCCCATTATGTACGGCCAGATGATTTGTTGGACATTGAAGCACTACAGCGTGGTACGTCCATATATTTTCCCGGCCATGTGGTGCCTATGCTGCCGGAAGCCTTGTCAAACGGACTTTGCTCTTTGAACCCTTATGTTGACCGTTTGGTGATGGTTTGCGATATGACCATTAACAGCAACGGTGTTATTACTCAATCCACTTTCACAGAAGGCCTCATTAATTCACAGGCTAGACTGACTTACGATCAGGCTTATGCGCTGGTGGCTAAGAGAAGCTCTAAACTAGCAAAAAAAGTGATCGAAGAGACGCCGAACATTGTGCCGCATATAGAAAACTTGCATGCACTTTTTCAGGTGTTGAAGCCTGCTCGTAGGCAACGAGGGGCTATTGAATTTGAAACGCGAGAATTTACATTTAATCTTACTAAGAAACGCAAGATTTCAAGCTTATCATCGGTAAAGCGCAACGACGCACACAGGATGATTGAGGAGTTTATGTTGTGCGCTAATGTCTCAACCGCTAAGTTTTTAGACCATCACAAAATACCGAGTTTGTTTCGTACTCATGAGGGGCCGCAGCAAAAGAAGTTAACTGTTTTGCGTGCATTTTTGTTAGAAAAGGGATTGAGTCTTGGTGGTGGAGATAAACCCAGTCCGCATCACTACAATAAACTTTTAGATAACATTGGGCATCGTAGCGACGCAAGTGTGATTCGCACGATATTATTACGCTCTCAGAGTCAGGCGGAGTATACGTCTAGCAACCAGGGGCATTTTGGTTTGGCTTATGATGCCTATGCACATTTCACGTCCCCGATTAGGCGTTACCCTGACTTATTAACGCATCGAGCGATTCGAGCGAAAATTCGTTGTGGTAAACATAAAAAAGGAGTACATCGATTTCTGAGTTGGCTGAACTTAGATAGGGGCTTAGATAAGGCAGCCGGTTATCCTTATGATAAAAATGCAATGGATGTATTGGCGACACATTGCTCGCAGCGATCGCGTCAAGCGGGTGAGGTAAGCCGTGAAGTAGAAAACGAGTTAAAGTGCCAGTATATGGAACAGTTTAAGGGCGAACATTTTTTTGGAACTATTTCTGCTGTGACCAACTTCGGTTTTTTTGTTGAGCTGGATCAGGGTGCTGTAGAAGGTTTGGTGCATATATCTAGTTTAGCTAGCGATAATTTTAAATTTGATGCGGGCAAACAGCAATTGAGTAGCGGAAAACAATGCTTTGTTCTGGGTGATAAAGTGAATGTCGTTTTGAACCGGGTAGATGTGCCGCAACGAAAAATGGATTTTACTGTTTTGGACTCCGTTGCATTTGATGCTGCCTAGTCGTCTGGACGTAGCCCAGTGATAACCAGGCAAAAAATGCTTGGTTATCAATCATTTTTTCTTGAGCTCCACATACGCATCTGGGTTTTCAACCGCCGTATTTTGTCGGTCTAGGGTACCAACATCGAGTACCGGTGATGCGTCAATGTGCTGGGCATCCATCATGTGTGCTACTCGTTGCAACGACGCAATAATCATGGTTTGTTCCCAGTCTTGTAGGTCTGAAAATTGGCGGGTGAATTGTTCCTGTAAGGGAGTGGGGGCGTTTTTAAGCTTCTCGATGGCTTCATCAGTGAGAAACGCATGCACTTTACGCTTATCCTGTGCTGAGCGCTCTCGATAGACCAAATTCCGCTTTTCCATTCTGTCGAGAATTGTCGTTACTGTGGCCTGGCTCAAGCTTATTTCATTGGCGAGTTCACCGATTGTTACCTGGCCTTTGTCCCGAATAGCTTGCAGCAGAAGGATCTGTGGGGCGGTCAAACCAGCTGTTTTTGACAGGTGTTTCGAGTGGAGGTCGGTGGCCCTAATAACACGGCGCAGAGATACGAGTACTTCTTGAATACGATCCAAAATGAAGCCTTTTTCGAGTGAAGAATTTTCTCGATTATAGGAGGAATATTCCTCTAAGCCGATCCTTTTATAGGAAACTGCACGGTTTTATTTCAACATTGGTGAAATCCGCTAGTATAAGGCCCTCGAGCGCTATTCTTTATATGTTTAGAGCACTATATTTAGAGCACTATATTTAGATCACTAAACAATACCTTTCAAATATCACTCAAATATCATACAATACCGCCTGAATATCTGGGGTTAGGTCAAATGCATTCGTTCTTTTGATCCAATTTTTGATGGATTTATTGTTTGAGATCTAAATATTAGGCATATATGAAGAATTTCCAAATAGAATTAGAGCTCAGAGCCCCTAGGGCGAGTGATGGGTATGCAGTTTCAGAGTTGATTGCCCAATGTCCACCACTGGATACCAACTCGAAATACTGCAATTTATTACAGTGCACTCATTTTTCCAGCACCTCCGTTGCCGCTTTTAAACGAGGTGAGTTAGTTGGATTTATCTCCGGTTACCTTAATCCAGAAAAACCAGAATGCTTATTTATTTGGCAAGTAGCCGTAGGTGAGCAAGCAAGGGGGCTAGGGCTTGCAACCCGCATGTTAAAACACATACTTGCTCGCCCTTATTGCAGAGGTGTTTCTTACATGGAAACATCCATTACCAAAACAAACGAAGGTTCCTGGGCGCTATTTGAAGGGGTGGCCAGAAAGTTCAACACAGAACTTAGTACCACAATAATGTTCGATAAAGAGCTCCATTTTCAAGGACAGCACGATACGGAGTCCTTGGTGCGCATCGGGCCATTTGCTCAAATCAAGCAAATCAATCAAATCAAGAAAAGTGCTCGACCTATTGCTGTTGCTTAGATCTGTGGTAGCGCTTGCGAGTTAGATGCAGGCCTATTGCAGTTAGTTATGTTAATTAGCTTATTTAAGCTTTTTACGGATACGGCTTAACGCTATGGGGGTAATACCTATGTGTGACGCGATCATTTTTAGTGGTAATTTATCGCGTAGCTGAGGGTTGCTTTCCAAGAAGTCCAAATAGCGTTGTTCGGCGCTGTGTTGAACAAAGGCATATTCTCGCTCTTCCTTTTTGATAAACATATTTTCCAGCAAGCAGTTATAAGCTGTAAGAAAACCTCGTTGAGGTTCCATTTTTGTGAAAAAAACAGACCACTCAAACTCAAGGCAAAGCACGTCATCCAATGCTTCTATACTAAATAGTGCTGGGGTTTTTCGGGTCATCGCACGTGTTGACCCGGCAACACTTGGGGCACATGCAAATGATTGCGTAAATTCTTTACCTTCCGGCGAGATACTCATATAACGAGCAAAACCTTTCACTAAGAAAAACAATTTCGGTGCTAGCTGGCCTTGGCTTATCAATAGTTGACCTTTTTTGTAATGTTTGAGTTGAGGTGATAACTCATACTGGTCAAAATCAGTCGCTTCTAAGCTGCCGCTTGGACCTGTAAAATAGCTAACAAAATCTTGCATCTGTGTCTGAATATTCACGAGTTTTGCTCTATGTTTGAGAAATCTGATCCTGAGAAATTAAGTACAATGCCAGAAATATTAGTAATATGCCAGGTAGGCTGCCCCATAACTCAGGCGTGACAGCTAACCCTTGGGGGATGGCCACAAGACCCGGAATCAAATAGGTAAAGGCCAGCAGGCGATTAGGACCCAGTTGTTGCACTAGGTATTGTTGTAAAAAGAACGTAGCCATCGTGGTGAATATTGTTAGATATAATATAATTTTCCAAAACTGAATTTGTTGCCAGGCGATTGTCGATAAATCACCATACAAAAATAGAAATGGCAATAACATGATGCCGCCTATTATCATAATGTAAAATGCGCCTTGTGCGGGAGGTACATCACCTCCCCACTTTTTTACCAACACAACGTGCATGGATAGACTGAAGCATGCTGCTAGAAATATACCGTCACCCTGGTTCCATTGGAGCAGTTGAATGTTTCCTCGGTTAACGCTCAGCAGTACCCATGTGGCCCCTATAGTCCCAAGTATAAAACCCAAGAGTTTGATTTTTGATGTCTTTAGCTTGAGCACACCGTAGGTGAGAGCCACGCTAATCAAAGGCACTAACTATAGATCACTGAGGTTCGCATTGCTGAGGTGGTTTTTAATGCTTCAAACAAACCTAAAAAAAACAGCACTAAAAATAAACTGATGAAGCTGTATTGAACAATAATTTTAGTTCCAATAAAAGACGCACTTTTCTTCCATACGTATATTCTCCAAATAATGGGTAGCATTAAAATACTGGCCAGAATAAAGCGTAATCCTGTGCTTGCGATGGGGTTTGCGTAGGGTAATAAATCCTTAGAAACCACAAAGGAGGATGCCATAAGACTGGTCCAGAGTAATAGCATAAAGTTTTGATATAGAGGATGTTTCATCATGAGTGCCAGTATGGTCAAAAGGAATTGGTAGCTGCAGGTTATTTGGGTGATGGCCGTTTCGCCATTTTGTATTCCCATTTATTGGTTGAGGAGGGCACAATAACGGGTTCTATTACTAGTGTAATGAACCCAGGTTTAGTGGTTGATTGTTTTTCCATCATAAAATTAATATAAGGCATGTAAGTTTCGTGAGGGGAGTAATAATGATTACTCAAACGTCTCAGGGTTTATATGATTGACTTTAATAACCAATAGTTTAATTTTTCGAGAAAAGGAATATATGCAGTGATTCAAATAAGATTGTATATCTATAACTACATAGCAGCCGCCACAAGAAGTTTTTCTGATTACTAGTGGATTAGGGGTGAGTAAGAAAAATAGATTAGTCTCTAAAGAAGTATATAACCGTTGTAAATCATAATCTTATTGGAGGTCAGTTATTTTCTGAAATGTATCTAATGGCCTGTCGTAACGCCCTAATTTATTTTTAACAAGTTCTGTAAGGTAGAGTTCTCAAATTGTTTTTCGACGGTGAAAGATAGTTTCGAAGTCTATACTAAAAAGGAATGTATTTTTCGTCGAAGTGCGAACCTGTTGGGTCTGGAATATCTAGACGAGGGGTAAGGAACTTGAAAGCGAAGATCTTAATAGTAGATGATGAACCTAATAATCATTTGGTATATGAACGTATCTTAGCTCCGCTGAATCTGGATTTTGTTAAAGCCCTGTCTGGTCAGGAAGCCCTTGATGTCGCACATAAATATAATTTTTTCTTAATACTCATGGACGTACAGATGCCCGGTATGGACGGATTTGAAACCGCATCATTGATTATCGAGGATCCAAAAACATCACATATTCCCATAATATTTATCACTGATTTTTCTAGGGATGAATCTTTAGAGCTAAGAGGCTACGCCAGCGGTGCTGTCGATTTTATGGTGAAACCTGTTAATGACGATATATTACGTAGCAAGGTAAAAGTATTTCTCTCGTTATCGAATGAGAGAATACAACTAAAATCAGCACTTTTTATTATTCAAACTAGCGAGGAGCGTTTCCGTACGCTATTCGAAAAAAGTAACGATGGTATTTTTATTATAGATAGTGATAACCATTGTTACCTAGATGCCAATAAATCGGCTATCGAAATAACGGGACGCTCCTTGACGGAATTACAATCCCTAACCTGTAGTGAGATATTCTCAGAAGACATCACCAGAGGATTCGACTCGATAACGCAGTCATTACCCACGAAAGACTTTGGTGCTATCTCGTTTACTCGAAAGGACCAAAAACTTCGTTCCGCACGTTTTAATGTGATTTATTTGGATGATGGAACCCTGGTGGGTATTGCTCGGGATATTACCGATGAACAACATATGCAACTGCAGTTACGTCGTACGCAAAAAATGGATGCAGTAGGTCAACTCACCGGAGGTATAGCCCACGACTTCAATAATATTTTAGGCATTATTCTTGGCAACATTGAATTGATTCAGGGGCAAATCAGTGAAGATGACAACATAGCAAAAAAAATTGAAAATATCCGAAAGTCAGCCAAACGCGCCGCTGATCTTACAGGGCAATTATTACGATTCTCCGGACGACAAGCCATTTCCGTTGAGTCAATTAATATCAATGATGTCATTACTCAAATGGATACCCTTATTGGGCGTTCTGTTACACCGCAAATTAGAATCGAATATTTTTTCGCAGAAGATTTGTGGTCCACATCCGTCGACCCCGGTGACCTTGAAGATGTATTGCTCAATTTGATCATCAATGCTCATGACGCCATGAATGGATCGGGCCAAATCACCATCGAAACGGCGAACTATCACATTGATGAAGGTTTTTGTCGACTAAATCTTGGGGCGGTTACGGGAGATTATGTGCTTCTTGCCGTGAGCGACACCGGTAGCGGTATTCCCGCCGACTTGCAAGAACGACTGTTCGAGCCTTTCTTTACCACCAAGGAAGAAGGGAAAGGAACCGGATTGGGTTTAGCCATGGTGTACGGGTTTATTAAACGTTCACTAGGCTATATCAAGGTTTACTCGGAACTGAATATTGGTACGACTTTTCGTGTTTATTTACCAAGAGCCAGTAATGTAGACAACGCCGTACAACAAGCAAGTCTTTCGACTAATTGTACTTCCGGTGGTGGTGAAGTTATTTTAGTTGTGGATGATGAGGCCGCGTTGTTAGAGTTGGCTGTCGAGACCTTAGAAAACCTTGGTTATAATACGATTACCGCCTCTAACGGTGAAGACGCGCTAGATCGTTTACAAGAGCACCCAGAAATACAAATGCTATTTAGCGACGTGGTGATGCCAGGTAGATTAAATGGCTATCAACTGGCAGAGAAGGCCTGTGCCCGCTACCCTTCGCTTAGTATTTTACTCACCTCTGGATTTACGTCGAAATCAGCTATTAGTGACGGTCAGGAAAGTTTTAAGGCTCATCTATTAAATAAACCTTATGCTCAAGCAGAAATGGCAGGACGAATCAGTCAGTTGTTATCTGGAGAAAAAACCGAATGAAGCAGACCACGGTCTATTTAGTCGACGACGAGCCTGATATGTTGGAGTTGCTTGCCAGCGTAGTCGAAATGTCTGATATGCTGCCAGTAGCTTTTACACAGGCCAGCGATTTTTTTCAGCAAGTCACCGAGCTCGATAACCAGTCAATTATGGCGCTGGATCTTCATATGCCAGAAATGGATGGCATAGAAGTTATGCGAAGGCTTGCCACCATGGATAATACCCCTCGACTAATCTTGATGAGCGGGCATGATGAAGGTGTTTTGCACTCGGCAGAAAAGCTTGGTAGAGCTCACAACCTTAAAATTATCACATCGCTCAAAAAACCTATCGTGCTGAGAGAGTTTCAGCAATTATTGGTTAGCCAGAAAAATATCACTGAGAGAGTAGCGTCAACGAGTACCCCCAAAAAAAACGAAGTGACCGCGGCTGAGTTAAAAAAAGCCATAGAACAAAACGAACTTGTTTTACATTACCAGCCGCAAATTATTATCGCCACAGGCGAATTGTCGGGAGTAGAAGCACTGGTTCGCTGGAATCATCCTGAACGAGGTGTAGTTTTCCCCGACGAGTTTATTTCGTTAGCGGAAGAAGACGGTTTGATGAAAGACCTTACCCGCTGGGTGATAGATCAATTGGTAAAACAGGAGCAACTTTGGCAGCACGAGGTTGATCGTCTTGAGGTTTCCGTCAACATTTCTGCTATCGATATCACCAGCTTGACGTTGCCGGAACAATTGGCGGAATTGTTAGCAGAAAACAAACTCTCACCTTCCAAGCTCACCTTAGAGGTCACCGAAAGCGCTCTTATGGGAGAGCTGGTTAAGTCTCTGGATATCCTCACTCGACTCAGAATGCGCGGTATCGGGTTATCGATTGACGACTTTGGCACCGGCTACTCATCGTTATCGCAGTTACACCGAGTACCATTTACGGAACTAAAAATCGACCAATCCTTTGTTTACTCTATGTTAGAAGATGACGAAGCCCGTGCCATCGTGAAAACCTGTGTTATGTTAGGTCATGAGTTAAAGATGAAAGTCGTTGCCGAAGGTGTTGAGACCAAGGAACACCTGGATCTGCTACGAGAAATTGGCTGTGATATTGCACAGGGTTATTATTTCAGCCGCGCTATTCCCGCCGACGAGATGACAAAACGCCTACATTCGGAGTGGCCTTAGGCATTTTTATCTGCAATAAATTTTGAGAATAAAAATTCTGAAACGCCAATGTCTATTTTTAGCTCAAAAACCTCTGCCATTAGTTGGTGCAACTGCTTGGCACTGGTGATCTGGGTTATGACTGTTTCGCCACTTTGTACCTGATGATATTCGCCATTTCGTAGCGATTGAATGTTATTAAAATACTTACGACAAATCACCAGGTTGTTTACAAACGCGGCTTCTGGGTATCGGTGGGAGTAAAAATGCGCGGGTAGACATTCCGCTTCACTGTACTGATGTAGGTTAAAGGTATACAGAGTAAAAAAATCGTTATCTTTAAGTACCTGATAGCAATAGTCGCCTTGTGGGTTGTTGATGATGCGGTAAACGCTGTCGCCTTGATCTTGTTCTAAGCCAAGCGCAATTTTAACCGGAAAGCGGGCACCAAAATGACCAAAACCAGCATCAACAATATATTGGTCACCTTGAAAATCGAGTAGGGTGACTCTATGTGTTCTGGCAACATCGACGTCGCGATTATAAATAACCTTTGCCAACAATAACCGGACATTAAAACCCAGCTCTGACAAAATATTAAGCACGAGTTTATTGTGTTCAAAACAATAGCCGCCACGATGCTTTTCAACAATCTTAGAGAACAGTGTTGGTAGGTCTAGGGGGAGTTCTTGATTCAATACTACGGCCAGACTATTAAAACTGTAGCGAGCGATGTGTTTACTTTGTAAGTCTCGGAGAAAATCGATATCCAATTGCTCTGATGATAATGCTAGATCCTTTAGATAAGCCTGCGTCATTTGCTCCAGTGTCGGTATTGCGCTCATGTTTGTGTTCCAGTTCATTGATTGAGGAGGCTACAATAACGGATTTTTTTACCTGTGTAATGAACCCAGGTTTAGTGGTTATTTTTTTCTCATAATAAACCTGGGTTAAGCCTTAGGAGGATTTGTAACGGTAGAATTCAGTTGTGAAAAACATATCTATCAATAAACTGAAAAGGATCGATAAGATGATGCGTATAACTGTATTTGGAGCCACCGGTAATGTGGGAAGTCGTGTAGTAGCTGAGGCCTTGTCTCGAGGCCATGAAGTAACTGCGATCATGCGAGATCCGACCCGGCTACATGGCCTGAACGCTTCGGCAAATATTCGTACCGGTGATGCGGGCAATAGTGAGGATGTGGCTAGACTGAGTGCAGGTCAGGATTTGGTGATCACTGCAACACGGCCGCCGTCGGGTAAGGAGCGAGAGCTTGTTGCAATCACTGAGTCATTATTTAGCGGTCTTACTGAGACGAAAGTGCGATTATTGATTGTTGGTGGTGCGGGAGGGCTAACGGTACCGGGTGATAGCAATGCCTTGGTGGTGGATGATCCAAGATACGTAGGGCCTGCTTGGAGGGGTATCGCCTTAGCCTGTACGGAGCAGCTAGAGGTTTGTCGCGTACAATTCCGTGCGAATTGGACTTACCTTAGTCCGCCAGCAATGTTGATGCCTGGGGAGCGAACGGGCACTTTTCGTGTGGGCAAGGATGAACTTTTGGTGGATTCAGAAGGGAATTCAAGTATTTCAATAGAGGACTTTGCCGTTGCGTTAATAGATGAAGCAGAGCAGCCCAAACACCCGCAGGCGAGGTTTACCGTTGCATATCCCCCTGTGTTTTTCTCATTTGGCGTTAGCCTAAAGGCCGCTATACAGAAGGCTGCTATACTAAAAGTGACAAACTTACTGCTTCATTCACTACGGTATAGAGCATCAATAGCCCGCCATGAAAACCCATCACAATAGCCGCCTCTATATAAGCTTTTTTGTTCAGATCACGCTAATATCCGTTTTTCTGATATCCCTAATGGCTTCTTATTTTGGCTATCAAAGTTACCGTTCAGCGGTGATTCGAAAAGAAGCCAGCCTGGCCAAAGAACTTATTTCTATTGTTAGAACTGCCTCAGTACAACTTGATGTAATAAGCCATGAGGATGTATTTTTTGATCCTGATGAAGGACTAGAAGGGGATGCGGAATTTGATATGATTCAAAAGGTTCTAGTCGCTATTCGTGACGCTAATGATCTGCGTCATGATAATGGCAGCCCTGTCTATACGCTGCGAAAATCGTATGATTTTGAGGAGAACCAACAGGTAGAGTTTGTCGTTATGAGTGATGTTAACGATGACGGAAATTTCTACACTGGCGCTAGAATTAAAGCTGAACCCATACACCTCCAAGCTTTTTTAGGTGAATCCGCTGTTACAGGGGTGTATCGGGACACCGAAGGAGAGTGGATATCGGCAGTAGCGCCATTATTTTTGGATGGCGAGGTTGTTGGGATCATACAAGCAGATAGAACGGTTGGCTTCTTCTTTCATGAGCTTGCGGAAATTAAAAAACACTTTTTTGTTATAGGTGCCATATGTATATTAATTGGCACCATTTTTTCATTTCTTTTTGCGGTATACGCAGCAAAACCTCTAAATATCCTGCTCGTTGCCATTAAAGCTTTCGGGAGCGGGCACTATGATTTTCGAATCACCAAACATCGTTTTGATGATTTTGATGACGTATTCTCTGGCTTTAATGACATGGCCAATAATATCCAACGAGAGCACCGAGAGAATATCATCATCGATGAAGAAAGAGCTAAATTAAACGAAAAACTTACAATAAGTCTTCAAGATATTGAAAAATCATTGGCGGTTAAAAACGAATTTTTGGCCAATATGAGCCATGAAATACGAACCCCTATGAACTCTATTGTGGGTTTTACTCGCATCCTGTCGGATAGTCAGCTGTCGAAGAAACAGCACATGCTGCTAAAGCGCGTCGACGGCTCATCTCGAAACCTCATGCGGATTGTTAATCAAATTCTTGATCAATCAAAAATCGAAGCCGGTAAACTTGAACTTGATATAACAGAATATGATCTTCGCCAAGAAATGGTTGACTTGATCATGATGAATGCAGAGGCGGCAAAAGAACGTAGAATAAATTTGCTGCTAATTGTGCTCAAACCGTTACCCAAAGCTCTTTCTGGCGATGGAATGCGGACCAGCCAGGTACTGTTAAATTTGCTCAATAATAGTGTTAAATTCACTCAGAAAGGATACGTATCCATTGCTGTGGACTGGACGGAAATAGAAGACCGAAGGGTTGAATTGACATTTGTAGTAAAAGACACAGGAATAGGGATTGGTTCTCAGGCAAAGGACGAAATATTTAACCCATTTACGCAAGCTAACACATCCATATCCAAATCATATGGGGGCACTGGATTAGGCCTGTCCATAGCTCGAAATATCGCGGAGCTGATGGAAGGCGGTGTTGAGTTTGAGAGCGAGGTTGGAATAGGCTCTACCTTCACGGTAAATGTGATTCAACGTGTGCCCAATACTGTAGCCATTCCAGCGACACGAGAGTGTGATGAAAACGTGCGCTTTGCTTATGTTAATTTAATAGGAGCAAAATATTTACTGATTGAATCCTGTGTCCCGGTTATTGAGCAATTTACTATGTGGTTTGGAAAGGAGCACGTACACAGTTGTGCAAACATCTGCGATTACGAGAATATACTAAGTGAAGGTGCTCTGACCTTAGATTATATTGTGGTAGATGACTATAGAGGGCGACACAATATAGGCGAAGTCAGGTCGTTGGCAAACAAACATGGTTTTTCTGATGTTGAAATTGTAGCGATGACGGCAATTGATGATGTTTGTGAGAGTCGGTTGGATTGGGCTGATTATGTGATAACAAAGCCATTGATATTGGACGAAGTCGTTGCTAGTTTAAAACATGCTCATGAGAGAGCACCCAAAATCAGCGGAGAAATAGGGTCAATCATAGAAGGTGGCGCTGAAGAGGGTGTTACTGAAGAAAGGCTATCGAAGGAAAAGCAGCCTGAAAGTTCGTTACCCTTCGAGCGAAAAACACACGTATTACTCGTAGAGGATAATGCTGACAATGAATTGCTAGCAACAATGTTGTTAGATGAGTGTGGGGCCTCCTATATTGTTGCTCATAACGGGGAAGAGGCAATCTACGAATTACATAAGGGGAGACTAGGCAGCAATAATTTCGATCTTGTGCTTATGGACTTACAAATGCCGGTGATGGACGGCATTACTGCAACAAAGAAAATAAAGGCCGATGCTAGAATATCATCTGTCCCGATTGTCGCTATGACTGCCAATGCGACGGCGGCAGATAAACAGCAATGCATGGATGTAGGTATGACAGAGATATTGCTGAAGCCTATAGAAGAAACTGAATTTAACCAGTTGCTCAATGGTTATTTGGTTTCACCGACAGTGAGCCACCTTCTTCTTGTGGATGATGACGATAGCAACCGCATGTTAATTGGCATTTTGCTAGAGAAGTATGGTGTTACGTATGACGTTGCCCATAATGGCGAGGAAGCTGTCGAGAAAGCAAAACAACAAAAATATGATTTAATTTTGATGGATGTAGTGATGCCTATTATGGATGGCCTCGCAGCGACGACGTTACTTATGAGTGATGAGAAAAACCAGCATATACCGATTATAGCAATGACGGGCTATAGCGATAAAAGCAAATTAAAAGCCTGTAGCGACGCCGGCATGGTTGGTCATGTCGGGAAGCCAGTACAAACCAATCTGCTCTATAAAATACTGGACCAATACCTGTCATCGTCTATTTGATAATAACTTTTTAGCTATAGTCTATACTCAATGAAACTAACTGTTTTTGAGTTTATCTATGTGCAATGGCGATAAATTGGCATTTTCTCTTACTCGACTCACTTGGAATCAGCATATCTTTAGGGATAAGCTTCTGGGAGGAGGGCTATGAAGACAGCGCTTAATAAGAAAAAGGGCCTAATCACAATGGCCGTTGTATTGATCGGTTGTTTACTGGCAACTACGGCGCATAGTTCGGGCTCGTTTGTACCTTCCGAAAGGGGTCCAGGAAACGCACGTTATAATAATGGCAAAGCGCTATTTTTGGGTAGAAAAGGTGATGCCAATTGCTCTGAATGTCACAAGAAATTTAAACGTTCCAAATTATTGATTTTAAAAGCAAAAATTAGTCAAAGAATAACCGACTGTACAACACATACGCCTTGTTTTGATGCCGCGTTGGATGATAAACAGCTAAGAGCACTAGATGCATATTTCTTCAAACGCTACCGGTTAAAATAGGGGGGGATTATCATGGAGAATTTACGTTTTTATTCGATATTTATATTAGGTCTCATGGCCGCCACTAATGCTTCGGCAGAAAACCCTTGGTTGCTAGGTGAGGGTCAATCGGTTGTTTCTGTCTCTTATGTGAGCGAAACCTATGATAAAGCCATAGTCGCTGACAAACGAACAAATATACCTGAAATCAGTCAACAAACCACATGGCTATATTATGGGACCGCGCTAAATGATTCGCTGATGGTTGATGTTCAAATAGGGTATGTAGAAAGTTCGTGGGATGCGGACCCTCCGTTGGGCGATATTAGTGGTTTTGCAGACTCTAAGATTCGCTTACGATGGAATGCTCGTAACGAGTTTTATGAAGACTCTGGACCCTCTCTGTCTTTCGCTATTGCCGGTATTATACGAGGTAGCTATGAGCGATCACAATTGACAGACAAGAATAATGACGGGACAAAAGAAAAGAATGTTCACGCTCCAGGAGATAAAGCCAATGGAGTTGAAATTACTGCGCAAATAGGCCAATCGCTAACGGACATTATTAGTTTGAGTGCAGAGTTTGGGTATCGTTGGCGTTTAAACGATGTCCCTAATGATGGCATTGCCAATGTCGGTTTTTATGTGTCTTTTACTGAACGTCTATCGGCGCGCTTTATTTACAGCGTGGTGCACAGCTTGTCAGGGCCTGATATTGGTGAACAAGGGGTTAACCCAGACGTTTTTCATAAAATTAAAGAGGAAGTTAACAGTAGAGAAATTACTGTTGGCTATGATTTTATGGGTGGGCATAGTATTTCTATCGGTGCTGCCGAAGTCATCTCAGGCAGGAATACGGGGGATTCTTTAATCTATCATGGAGGTTATGCTTATTCATTCTGAGAAATCAGGAGGGCGTATAGTGGTTTTGTTTGCCTGTGAAGGGCTATTTGTTGGCAAACCACTGCTCAAGATATTCTATACATTGGACAAGTTTTGAGGGTACAAAATGCCGAGCAGGGTAGAGGGCGTAGAGTGTGAGGTCGGGCTTCTTCGAATTTTCCAGTACCTCAATAACTTCACCCTTTTCTAGTGCATCACGGCAAATAAAGTCTGGAATAAATCCGATACCTTGACCTCGCTTAATGGCCTCCATCATAAACATCGTATTGTTAACCCGTAGTGTCCCCTTAACGGCCACACATTTTTCCCTTGAAAATAACTGTATATAAAACAATTGTGTTCCTTCAGATCTCGCGGCAGGTTAATGGCTGGGTGATCATTAAAATATTCTGCTCCCACACATACCCGGTATGTGAAATGGGTCAGGGGACGACCGACATAATTTGAATCGATGGGGCGACTGGATGCTCGAAAGCCTAAATCAAAACCCTGCTCTACCAGGTCAACACTTTCATCCCCCAGGTGAATGTCTAGCTCAATGTCTGGGTAAGCCCGCATAAAATCCGCAAACAATGTTGATAAATCGGTGATACCTAGCGCCATGGGAGCGTTGATCTTTAGCTTACCGCGGGGGTGCTGTTGAAGGTCTTGTACAAAATTATCCGCGTCATCAAGCTTTTCTAATATCTCCCGTGCACGTTGCAAATACCCTTCACCGACATGGGTCAGCTTGACGTTACGCGTCGAACGGTGGAGTAAGCGCGCGCCCAGCGCTTCCTCAAGGCGGCTGATTTCCTTACTGATCATGGACTTGGAGGCATTGGTCTGCTCCGCGACAAGCGTAAAACTCCCCAAATCAGCCAGTCGCACAAAGAGCTGAATCGCTCGTAGTTTATTCATAGAGGGGTTTCATCCAAGGAAGGCAAGTAAACGTGAGAATCAACTGTTTCCAATATGGAAACGATTGGTTCTTATTATAGGTATATATGTGGACAAATTAAAACCCTAAACTTTGTCTTGTTGTTGAGAACCTTTCAGACGACAAACACGTAATTCAATCATTAGATCCAACAATCACATCAATGAGGATGACACTATGTACACATTATATTACCTCCCCGGTGCCTGCTCCCTAGCAACTCAAGTGGTTCTCCATGAACTAGATCAAGCGGTTGAAATTACCGACAAGGAGCAAGTGGAAGATTTTACTGCGATCAACCCTGTTGGTACGGTTCCGGTACTGGTTGATAACGGCAATACTCGCAGAGAAGGGGCCGCTGTTATCTTGTACCTACTGAATAAACATCAGAACACTATGCTGCCTGCCACTGGCGCGGCTCGTGATATAGCAATCCAAGACATCATGTTTGCCAACGCCACTATGCACCCAGCCTATAGCCGTTTGTTTTTTATTGCTCAGAATATTAATGATGAGCAGGCTAAACAATCAGCCTTCGAGGTAGCGGCGCAGGCTATTACCAGTCTATGGGAAGTGGTTGAGCAACAACTGGCAAATCAGGCGTTTCTTGGCGGTGACCAGCCTTCGGCTGCCGATATTATGTTGACCGTGTATTCCCGTTGGGGAGCGAGCTTTCCTGTAGACATTTTGTTGGGACATAATACCCATAAGATGCTGGATGCGGTACAGGCAATGCCAAACTTCCAGCGCGCCCTTACGGCCGAGCAAAGCCAATCGGCTTAAGAAAGAGGGAAGTACCCATGACCAATATTGCAGCCATTGATGAGATCGGTGTCCATGAATTTGAGTCGGTGATATCCCTGGTACAGGACTATTGCGATGGCTTGTATCATGGCGATACCTCGAAGTTACGAACCATTTTTCACCCGGATACGTTTCTGAAAGCACCTGGTTTGCGGCGCGGTCTTGAGCAGTGGCTCGATGCTGTCGCCAGTCGACCGGTACCTGTTCAGCAAGGACGATCTTATGACTTCAAATTGTTGTCTATTGAGATCATCAAAGACCAGGCCATGGTGAAGCTGGAGTGTCCATTGTTCGATCACTTTTATGTGGACTACTTGGGCCTTCTGAAAGAAAACGGGCGCTGGTTGATCGTCAACAAAATGTACACTGATTTACAGAGTGATATTTCGCAAAAACACTAACGATAGAAATGTCCCATAAACTTACCTACTAAAAGAGAAGCAATACTATGCCATACGTGAATATTAAAATAACCGATGAAGGCGTGACCAACGAACAAAAACAAGCGCTGATCAAAGGCACTACGCAATTGTTAGTTGATGTACTTAATAAAAATCCAGCAACTACCTTTGTTGTGATTGATGAGGTGAGTACTGACAACTGGGGTATTGGTTTTGACCAAGTAACGAAGCTTCGCCAATTAGCGGATACATGATTGGTGTATTGGTTCACGTTGATTCGGTAGGTCAGAAAACAGTAGTTTGGCTCAGCTCTTTAAGGGCATCCAAAAAATAGAAGGTAAACCTAATAATGTAACCGGTTTCTACAGCCGGTTACGGTTTTGTTTGAATGAAATCACGAATAAAACTGTTGATCATAAATGAGTGGCTATGATGAACCCAGTGTTTTCCTGCGATATGTTTTTTCGTTAAATTAATCACGTATTCTTCATAATGTTCAAATAAATTCTCCGATACAAATCTATCCTGATTTGGGATTATCAGTTGTACTGGAACGTTGATAGAATTTTTTGTAGGGACAGCGGGAGGGCTGAGAGGGTTTTGCCTGTAAAGATTTATTGAATTTATGCAAACTTCCGAAATTTGTTTTTTTGTTTTATGCAGGTATTCATCTGTTTTATTAACTCCATTCAATGTAAGAGCAGTCTTCCATACTGGTTTTCCTATTGTTTTAAAAAGTAGCTCAGGAAGGATGGGGATATTAAATAAATAGACGTACCAAGATAAGGCAGCCTGCCGGAAGGCACTTCCAATACGGTTAGCAGATTTGGATAATAAGCTTCTTTTTATCCAATCAAGCATTAAGCCTAAATGAGGGCCTGATACGCTAGTATATGACAGTACTCTCTTACTATAATTGGGTTCACTAATAAATGACCATCCAATGACGGATCCCCAGTCATGGCCTATTAAGTGCACTTTGGCTGTGTTGCCTACTGTAGCATCAATGACACGTTCAATGTCTTCTAAAAGAAAGCTCATATGAAAGCCGTTCTTGCGTCCTGAGCATGTAGAGCGTGCGACCCCCCGCATATCAAAGGTGACAATGGCGTAATCTTTCTGTAGACCTTTAACCTGGTGGTCCCAGGTTTGTTGGCAGTCGGGAAAGCCATGCAGAAATAGCAAGGTAGGTTTATCTTTGTTTTTATAGTAAGTTACTGATAACTCTGCATCGAAGCTATTAACGACAATGGTTTTGGCTCTTGCTGTTGACATAATGATACTCGGTGCTCATATAGAGAATTTTGACCGGTTGTCATTTCTCATATAATGGAAAGGTTATTGAAGGACGTTCTATGCTGCTGTTGCTGCCTGTTTTGCGGCAGGTGAATTCGATAAATAATCCAATGCTTGTTGAGTATCAGCTTCATTTGCAGGGTTATATGATGGATGTAGATAGCGAAATGAGATGACAACTAATGTTGCGACTGACGGTAGGCGGCCTTTGTTAGCTCTGTTTTGCCAGGTTGACCAAAAAAAACGTCCTAGAACTTTAGGCTTTTGGGCAGAAAAAGCAGGGTCTTGTTTCATTAGATCAGTTGCACCAAGTGCCCATAAACTAATGATACCTGTTGCTGCAATTAACATGTGTAGGTAACGCATCAGGTAATTGCCACTTAAGTGCTGATATACATCAAAAGCAACGCTGCGATGCTCAATTTCTTCTGCTGCATGCCAGCGTAATACGTCTAGAATGACTGGGTCAGCATTCATTTCATCCCAGCGCGTATTTTCTAATGCATATTTACCTAATACGCAGGTGAAATGTTCAATTGCCGCTACGAGACCCAATCTAGCTATTAACCATTTTTTCTCGGCATTTTTTGAAAGTGTATATCCTAGAGGGGTGTCGCTTAATAATACGTTAAAAAGCCACTCGATTTTTTCAATATACGGTTGTACATCGACACCTTGTTTAATTAGGAGGTCGTTGGTTCCCGTATTATGTGCGCGAGCATGAGTCGCCTCTTGCCGGATGAACCCGTTTACGTCATCTAAAAGTTTTTCATCAGTAATATCATGTTTTGCTTTGTTGTAGAGGCGGAAAAAAAAGAATTCACCTGCGGGTAGAATTGTGTGGATTACAGAAAGAAATTGGCTTGTAAATGGATCGTTTGGTATCCAGTGCAACGTTGTTTTTGAAAAGTCGAACGTTACTTTTCGATGGGTTAATTGTGTGTCCGTCTTCGAAATATTACGCGACATCATTACTACCTCTGCATTTGATCCAATGGTTTTCTAACTTTGTTTAATTATTATTGATGAACAAAGAAGAATATTCTGGTTATTAGTAGTCATATTTTTGTCATTTTCGGACACGCTCAGGGTTTGAATATCCCCATAAATTAATGAATAAAATATTGTGATTGTTGGATAATTGTTTCATGCCATAGTATTATTTTGAAATGTTAAAAATTAGCCAAAACGACAAGATTATCGAATTTAAATACTTTCATCCGTTATTATCAATGGCAGAAGAAGAGGGAGTTGATATTGGATTGCTATTGAGAGGGACCAAGATAAATCCTGATGCTTTTTTACTAAATGGTTATAAAATTAATGTTGATCAAGTTGAACGTTTGTTGGGGAGTATCGCTAAGTATTGTCGTGAAGGTTTAATGTTTGATTACGGAATGAAATTAAATCTTAGTGCTTTTGGTGTGGTAGGGTTTGCTGCATTAAGCAGCCCAACTGCTAGGGACGCCATATATATTGCACATCGCTATATGTCTGTAATTTTGCCATTGATTTCGATAAATATCACTGAATCAGAAGAATTTTCATATATAGACGTTACGGTAAATTATAGACTTAAACCTGATTCTGAAAGGCTTCTTTTGGAAGTGACATTCTCTAGTTTGTACACAATGGCTCATTATATATTGCAAGACAATATGCCGGACTTGGAACTAGAAATAGGGGTATCGATAACTGATGTTAACAGATATTTTTTAAATAATTTGGACGTGTCTTTTCTGTCAGGGAGTGATCGTAATCGTATTACAATTCCAACTTCTATATTAGATACGCCAATGCCATTGGCAAATAAAGGTGCATTCGATAGCAATTTAAAACAATGTGATGAATTGCTAGAAAATTTACCTTTTTTAGATAAAAGTTTAAGTTCTGGGATTAATAAACGCTTACTTTATCAGGATGATGGTAAATTGCTTTCCCAAGAAGAGATTGCGCAGGAATTGTTTATGACTGTGCGAACAATGCATAGATTACTTAAACGAGAAGGCGTTAGTTTTCGAGAAATAACTAATGCGACGACGGCTGTTCGGGCCAAAAAATTACTAGAAGACAATCAACTATCAATTAGCCAGATTGCTTTTGATTTAGGTTATAGCGATTTAGCTAATTTTAGTCGAGCATTTCGCAACCAAGTGGGATTAAGTCCTTCTGAATTCAGAAAGTCACTTGGAACAATAAATCGTTAATCCCGCCCCTTGTTGGAAATGAAAAGGGGCGGGCAATGTCGTTTTTTTAGGCTGCGAGCTTCTGCTGTTGCGCTAAGAAATCGTCGATTTGTTTCAGGTGCTCACGATTGTCGTGATCCCAAGGGTGGAAGCTAGGACGGAAGTAGTCCATATAGTTTCCAAGTTGGCGACGGATTAAACCAATGTCACCCATAGTAAAGCGGTAGAATTTTTTCCAGCCATTCCAGTTGGTGAGTTGGCCTTCTGTTCGGAGTACTTGAATTAAGACAGGAATAACTAGGCCCCAAAATATTATCGTTGCCATAACTAACCCAAAGCTACGTAACCCATAAGCGACGAATCCTTTTCCCATTACCGCCTCCCAAACATCGAAGGCTACTGCTTTATGTTCAGTTTCTTCGAGGGCGTGCCATCGCCAAAGATCGGCGTATCCTGGATCAGCCCCTTCGGTTACCAATGGCTCAGATAGAACACTGTCAGCGAGTAATGCGGTAAAGTGTTCGAGTGCGATCGTTGCACTAAGGCCTATGTGGCTAGGGGCTCTTTTGGTAACAGTAGATAACAATCGGCGAACCATCTTTTCAAATTTTGGTGCAACGGGAACTTTTGCAAAGAAGGCATGGTTATATTCCTCATGCTCACGACCGTGCATGGCTTCTTGGCCAATAAACGCGGTTACCGCTTTTTTTAGGTCGGGGTCTTTGATTTGGTCTCGGTATGCTCTTACGCTATCGATAAAAAAACGTTCGCCTACAGGAAGAACAATGGAAAAGGTATTCAGAAATGCAGTAGATATTGGTCCACCAGAATGGTGCCAGGTAGTAATGATATCTGGGTTTAGGTTGAACTTCACATCGCGGCGAATAGGTATGAGCATGGACTGAGACAAATTCTTTTTCATATTAACTACCGTATTGAAGGTTGATCTAAATGAAGGGTTAGCATCAAAGAGTGGCTTTCCCATTGACAATTATTACACTTTATAATGTAACGGTTGTCAATGGCGCATATAAGGATGATCTTGTTGTCTAGGGTTTGAGCATGTTTTTGTTTGTATTGATGCGTTCTGGTGGTGGATAATTACCTGGTACCAGCGTAATCATTGCTCTGTAGGGGGTGTTTAGGTGTGATAACATGTGGTAAGTAGCTGAAATATCAAAATTATAGGGCCCTCTATGAACACTGAGAAATCAGTTTCTGAATACTGTGACGATAATATTCTGGTGATCCCCGAAGCACTGGGCGGGTTAAAAGACGTCACGGTGTTACATCGCAATTCGGGCTCAGCGATATTCTATAAGAACTTGGAAGAGGACCTTATGGATGTCGAGTTCTACACCAAATCACCGTGCGTTGTTTATATTGAACGTGGGTGTGAAGTGATTACAACGGCAGATAATAAGACGTATACGTTATCTGAGGATACAGTCGTCGTTTTACCTGCAGGCGTTAACTTGCATTCCGACTTTGTTCGATCGACAGATTCTTTGACGGCATATCTCTTGTTTTTTGACGATAAAATGATTAATGAATACCTTGCGGTTCACTGTGACAATGCTGAACGGGCTGTTGCTGAGGTGTTTGTTTGTGATCAAAAAAGTGGCGTAGCATTTAAGCTGTTTTTTGATTCGATTAAAGCGCTACATAAAGAGCGTGGTGCGTGCAAAGCACTTTTTGATGTAAAAATGCTTGAGTTTCTTCATTTGTTGGACATGAAAAGTTATGGCATTGTGGCTAATTTGCAGGCTAATCCCACACCCGATTCCAAGCGTAATATCATCCGGCTTATGGATAAGTATGTAGCGTCTAAATTATCGGTGTCTGACTTAGCTAATTTATCGGGTAGAAGCATATCAAGTTTTAATCGGGACTTTAAGACGGTTTTCGATATGCCGCCTAAGCGATGGTTAACGGAGAGAAGGATGGAAGTGGCCAAAGAGTTGCTTGAACAAAGTGGGTCTTCGGTGACTGATGTGGCCATGCAGTTAGGTTATGAGAATGTTTCACATTTTATAAAAATGTTTAAAGAAAAACATGGTGTGACGCCAAAGAAATTTATTCAGTACGCCTGACCGAAAAACGCTATTTATGGCATTTTCTTGGTAGTGACAATAAGAACGGTTGGATATATTCATACCTCAAATAACACGAGGAGATCTATATGAGTATTAAAGTTACGTTGAATTGCAAAGTTCAAGAAGATCAATTTGGCACCTTACTTCCCTTTTTAAATGATAATTTAGCCAGAGTGAGAGGGTTTGCTGGTTGTCGACAAGTAAACGTGTTTTTTGATCGAGAGAAGGATGAGCTGTTGCTTGATGAGATGTGGGTGAGTGCGGAGCATCATCAACAGTATATTGAATTCATTTCAGCAAACGGAGTGATGGGAGGTTTAGCCTCGTTTCTTCAAGGGCCGCCTGATATCAAGTATTTTGATGTGGTTGATGTGTAGTGCTACTGGTAGCGTTATGCGGTTATAGATGCTGGTCCCAATACGGGTTATCCCCAAAACGTTCCACTAAAAAATCAATAAATAAACGTGCCCGTTTGGGTAAAAAACGGTTCATGGGGTAAATAGCATAGGCATTAATGGTCGTCATAGAACAGTCAGGAAGCAATCGAACGAGGTCCCCACTGGCCAGTGCTTTCCAGATTAAAAATGTCGGTAGATTTACAATGCCATGTCCAGCAATAGCCATGTCTTTTAAAAAATCACCACTGTTAGCGGACATCGCTTTTGTCAGCGACAGTTGGTGTTCTTTTCCGTCGCTATCAACAATTGTCCATAGAGCAATACTTGATCCGGTGTATTTTAACATTTGATGATGTTTCAGGTCTGATATGGTCGTGACGCCTCCTTTACGTTGAAGATATTCTGGGCTTGCTGCCAGCACGTGATGAACAGGGCAAAGTCTACGGGCCTGAAAGTTTGAATCCTTCATGCCGGATATTCGCAACGCCACATCAAACCCTTCTTCCACGATATCCACATGTCGATCTGAAAAATCAATTTGAATCGTGATTTCGGGATGCTGCTTAACAAACAAGTCAATGGCAGGGGTTAAGTGCATTAATCCAAAAGACTGTGGTACAGCAATACGTAAAACGCCTGATAGTGCTGCACCAACATCAGCCACCTCGGTATTCATCTCGGTGACAGAATCAGCCACTTTGAGGGCTCGTTCATAATAGGTCTTGCCAACACCCGTCAGGCTAAAAGAGCGGGTTGTTCGGTTGATTAACTTACAGCCCAGGCGAGCCTCGAGTTCACTCAAACGTCGACTGACAGCAGACTTCGCAATATTCAACTGTTCTGCCGCTCGGCCAATGCCGCCGGACTCTACCACGCGAATAAACACCTGGATGTCCTCTAATTGACCCATATTTGCCCCTATTGTTCTAATAATGAGAATAGTAAATTGATATTTTCCATGTTTGTTCTCTCAATATCAACAGGTAATCTATATAGATACTGTTCACTAGTGAGGAAGATAAATGAACCATTCTCCCAATACCAAAGCAGGCACTCATTCTCAGCCCGTTCGAGAGCTGCTTGCCACCTATAAAGGCCAACCAACGATGGATGGTGATGGCGTGAAGCTCACCCGTATTATTGGCACGCACCAGCTGAACATGTTGGACCCTTTTCTATTGCTTGATGCATTTTCATCTGATGAGCCATTGGATTACATCGGTGGTTTTCCAAGCCACCCGCACCGAGGTTTTGAAACCGTTACCTATTTACTGGAAGGACAGATGCGTCACAAAGATAGCGCGGGCAATGAAGGGGTGATTCAACCGGGTGGTGTGCAGTGGATGACCGCGGGCAAAGGTATCGTTCATTCAGAAATGCCAGAGCAAATTGACGGAATGCTTATGGGGTTTCAGTTGTGGGTTAACTTACCCCAGCGCGCAAAGATGAGTGAGCCGAGTTACCAAGAATTTCCAACCGATCAGGTTGCGACTGAACGTTGGCCCAGTGGCACGCATATTCGTGTTATTGCCGGGAAAACCAATCAGGGTACAACTGGCCCAGTTGAAAACCATTATGTTCATCCGACCTATATGGACGTTTCTCTGAAGGCGGGGGATACGCTTGAACAGGATCTACCTGCCACCGATAACACGTTTATTTATCTGATTGAAGGTGGTGTCTCTACAGGAGAGCCATCTAGCGATAAACCTAAAAGCACTATCGATCCACAAACCTTGGCGGTATTCGATCAAGGTGAGGCAGTGCGTATTGACGCGCATACCGATAGTCGATTCTTACTTATTTCTGGACAACCCCTTAATGAGCCCGTTGCCCGCGGCGGGCCTTTTGTGATGAATACAAAGGCTGAGGTATTACAAGCTTTTGATGACTTTCAACGTAACCGTTTTTAAATTAAAGGAAATCTTATGAGTAATCCTGTTGTTGCCGACAATAAACCTACAAAAGTGACCGTGACCAAAGGTGAAAGTTATTATTTTTGCACCTGTGGTCGCTCCGCCAGTCAGCCGTTTTGTGATGGTTCCCATAAAGGAACGGACTTTAAACCCCAGTCCTTTACCGCGGAAGAAGACGGGGATGCATACTTGTGCGCGTGTAAGCATTCAGCGAATATGCCTTTCTGTGACGGTTCCCATAAACAATTTAGCAGTGGTGATATTGGTAAAGAAGGGCCAGGCTTAGCCACTGATGCATCTAAAGTGCCTCCGGCTACCCCAACACCTGAAGAACCTACGGTTGCATTTATTCATCAATTGGCACGGGAAGGGTTGAGTAAATTAGGGCATCACGGTCCGATGACCTCTATGGGTGTGCCACGTCACGAGCTACCCCACTGGGATGATATTCAAATCATGGCCGCTCAAATGGCTAATAAACCGTTACTAGAAGATCGCGCTGTCGGAACTCAATTAGTGATAGGTCCGAATGCTAAAAAACCGCTGGTATTAGACATTCCGCTATTTGTATCAGACATGAGTTTTGGAGCACTGTCAGAAGAGGCAAAGGTATCCATGGCTCGGGGAGCGGAATTAGCCGGTACCGGAATCTGTTCTGGTGAAGGCGGAATGTTATCGGAAGAACAAGCAGAAAACTCTCGCTATTTTTATGAGCTGGCTAGCGCTGGTTTTGGTTACGATGAAGCTGCGTTAAGTAAGGTTCAAGCGTTTCATTTTAAAGGTGGGCAAGGTGCAAAAACGGGAACCGGTGGACACCTGCCGGGTAATAAAAATCAGGGTAAAATTTCATTGGTTAGGGGAATCCTAGAAGGGGAGCCCGCTATCTCGCCGCCTACCTTTAAAGACCTTTCTACGGCGGAAGATTTTAAACGTTTTGCAGATCGCGTGCGGGAAGTGACCGGTGGTATACCCATTGGTTTTAAATTAAGCGCCAATCATATTGAAGAAGATATTCAATTTGCCCTGGAAGCGAGTGCCGATTATATTATTTTGGATGGTCGTGGGGGTGGTACAGGCGCAGCGCCTGAAATGTTCAGAGATCACATCAGTGTACCTACAATACCCGCACTGGCACGAGCGCGGCGTTATTTGGATAAGCAGGGTGTTGGCCGTAAAGTGACGCTTATTATTACGGGTGGACTACGTGTTCCCACTGATTTTATCAAAGCTATGGCGTTAGGTGCAGACGGTGTCGCGATATCTAATAGTGCCATGCAGGCAATCGGTTGTGTCGCGGCGAGAATGTGTAATACCAATAATTGCCCTGCAGGTATTGCCACACAAAAAGCAGATCTTCGGCAACGACTGAATGTCGAAAAGTCATCCACTCAATTGCATAACTTTTTCTCAGCCTCTGTCGAACTGATGCAAGTGATGGCTCGTGCTTGTGGTCATGATCATCTTAATCAATTTGCTCAAAGAGATATCGCAACCTGGCACCGGAATATGGCGTTATTATCGGGGGTTCATTACTCGGGATTACAAACTCCAGTGTAAAGGAGTGGTTTGGCATTGTTGAGTGCTCATATTGATGTGAGCACTCAACAATGCCCTGGTGTTAAACCTTGTTGTCGCTGGAGTGTATCGCGTCGAGATTATTCACACTCACTTAATTATTTTTCCTACAAGTGGACAATGAACCGATATGCTTAGACCACGGCAAATTAAAACTAGCCTGTGATGTTTTTCGCCAGCCCAGATACCCTTGCGAATGGGTGCAGAATTAGCTCAAAGATGTAGGTGACGGCGTTTGCTTTAGCGTGTTTTATGCAATTTAGTTGCATATATCATTTTGATATAAAAAACGTAGTTACAATTCCAATACATAATTAAACAACAAGTTTCGCGACATCCTTATAGAATGCCTAGGAAAATTTGGTTAACCCAATATAGGGACTTAGGAGCTATGAATACGATGGAATTGATACGAAAAAACGCACTTGTTGTTGGACTTGTGACATTACTTGCAGGTTGTGGTGGTGATAATGTACAGATTGCCCCCGATTGGGAGTCTTATGTAGTGCCGGAAACCCCCGTTTCTGTATTTACTACCAGTAACAAAGATATGACATTAGATGCATACAATGACCTAGTCACGGTTGGTAATGCAGGGTTTGATGAAGACCCAACAACCCCGGCTTATGATTCAGCACATAAAATTGTACTTGTTAAGCAAGATCGAAATGGAAACTTAATCTGGCAATCGCTGCTCGATTATCCAGGTGAGCGCTACACCGTGTATGGCGTTGAATCCGATGATAACGGTAACCTTTATGTCGTTGGTGACGGTTTTATCTTGGCTGCAGACAGCAACGGACAGCTATTGTGGCAAGACACCTTTGAAGGACTTGGGCTTTCTGTAACCATCAAAAATGGTTTTGTTTACGTACCTGCGCGAACAACACGCATTTACGACCTAAATGGTAACCTACAATCCACTATCGATAACGGTGACATATATCCTTGGGAAGTACAGGTTACTGATGACGGGTCAGTTATCCAAGCTACTTGGACTGCTATTACACGTCATGATGCTGAAGGTAATTTAGTATGGAGTGTGAACGCTCCAAGTGACGTTACCGCAATGGCTCGTATTCAACTGGATAGCAGTGAAAATGTTTATGTATCTTACCTATCGAACAACGGGTCTAGTGGCGGAGACAGTGCAGCGGCAAGAGTTGTTAAGATTGATACAAACGGTACGCAGCAATGGGCTCGGTTTATTCCTGATAACCGCCCATCATCGAACTACTACAAATCCGGAAAAGTTCATTTGTTCTTAACTGCCAATGGGGATGTTCTTAACGTCACCGCAGGTACAAAAGGTCGACAGATCACCAAACTTAATAGTGATAATGGCCAAGTGATTTTTGAGAAAGTTCATTCTGGTGAAGGTGAGGGCGATAATGCTCACTTAACGGGTGATGACAAACTCATCATTGTTGGTAGCAGTAACCCTCAGCAATTCGACAGCAATGGAGAGCTACTTGCCACTGGTGATATGGCACAAACGCTTACGCGAAACACCTTGGCAGTGTATGGAAACACGTTCTTTGTTGGCGGTAACGTCACCAAAGATGCTGCAGGAAATGATATACGCGCACTGTATACCGCAGCATTCTCTGAATAAAGTAAACAAGTAACATCAAAGCACGGTTCATTAAGTTGACCGTGCTTTTTTTATGCCCGCTAGAATGGCTTTTCGTCAAAATGCTTACATGGTAGATTGTGCGTATACTCTTGTAAAAACCTCAACACAGATTAGATGATAAGGATCAAACGATGAAGCGACAGAACATTCTCATAACCGGCGCGAGCTCGGGGCTTGGTAAAGGCATGGCCATCAAGTTTGCAGAAATGGGTAGGGATTTAGCGTTATGTGCACGTAGAGTTGAGCGACTTGAGGAGTTAAAAGCAGAGCTAGAGAAAAAATACCCCACGATAAATGTCTATATCAGAGCACTGGATGTTGATGATCATGACCAGGTTTTTGAAGTATTCAAGGCTTTCAAAAAAGACATGGGAACTATTGATCGCGTTATCGTTAACGCTGGTATGGGTAAAGGTGCATCAATAGGTACGGGCTATTTTAAAGCGAACAAACAAACTGCGATCACCAACTTTGTATCTGCGTTGGCACAATGTGAAGCGGCTATGGAAATATTTAGAGAACAAAATGCCGGCCATCTAGTGACCATCTCGTCAATCAGTGCGGTTCGAGGGTTTCGTCGTGCAATGACGGTGTATGCCGCAACCAAAGCAGCAATAACATCGCTAAGTGAAGGTATTCGAGTGGATGTTCAAAACACACCGATTAAAGTCACCACAGTACACCCTGGGTTTATCCGAAGTGAAATTAATGAAAAAGTAAAAACGGTACCGTTTATCGTTGATACAGAAACTGGCTGCAAGGCGCTCGTCAAATCTATCGAAAAAGAACCCGCTAACAGTTACGTACCTTCTTGGCCTTGGGCTTTGTTGCGCTACCCGATGAAAATCATGCCATTAAACATGCTTTCTAAGATGAGCTAATATCAGAGTGTGAAGCATATAAAGGGGGAAGAAAAGGTCCTTGTGATATAAAGGCCCGACTCTACCCCCTTGATACTTATTTACAATGTATGCTTCTCAACAACAATATTGCTCGCCTGAGTTCTCTTCTCGTCAATATGATAATCGCTATAATAGCCCTTTCCTAAAAGAGCGTATTCTAAACTATTGCTGAATGCTTCCCATGCAGAGTCTCCAACGAGGACGGTGGTGTTCTCATCGGTAATTAGTGCAGCGCTAGGGTACTCAATGGCGTATTTTGTACCTTTGCGTCGCTCTCCGTTTTCTCGGTTATAATAAAAAGTTCGAGCGTAGTTGTCGTTAATTGACGATAGATTGCAACCATTAAACGGGACAAATGTGCTGGTTGCCTCTATGCCGCTGTAACAATTTGTAGTCTCGTCGGATGGATCGTCATCACCTATGTACTCACCACGGAAGCCTCGAAAGGTGACTTGGATTTCTTCATTAATTAGGGACAAGGATAGGGGGTAATAGAAATTGGCGATTAAACCTGTTTGGCTTGGGAATAGGCTACCATTAATGTCGTCTACCCATAGTCTTTCACCAGTGTTTCCGTCGAATTTGATGACAACAACATCAGCTCTAAGGGTTGATGTTCCATCAACGATTTTGACGTTACCATATCTTCCCGTGTAGGAACGAGTTCGTGTTGTTGTAAGGTAGATTTGATTGTTGTCATCAAAAACAAGGTTTGATGGACCAAATTCCCAATCAAAATATCCTTCAGTGTCACTTGTATCTTTCCGTGAAAAGAGATTTGAGTAATCCTCAACAAAGATAACGTCGCCTGTGGATTTTTCGATTTTTGCTAGTTGATGGGCGCAGTGAATAATAAGGTCATTATTTCCGTCAAAATACAAACCATTTAGTTCCTGGTCATTGCAACCAGTGATACCTAGCGTATAAAGATTTTCACTGGACCAAACCTGATTTAATTCCGAATCGTAGCCTTCAATAGCACTTCCGCCGAGATATGTACGATACAGATATGCATCACCTTGATTGTCCACGCTTATGCGTGATGTTCGTCCATCAAGAACCAGGTTGTTCACAATGTTAGCAGCGCTATCAATTACAACGAGTTCGTCATCGTCTTCTGTATCGATCAGAGCGAAAGCTTGTTGGTCTGTGACTACAATATCTCGAACACCGTGATTTAGCGGTGCTTCAATGAGTTGATGAGACGTACCGTTGGTCGTTGATGTAGCCCAAAGCGATTTGGCGCCATTGGGCGAATACCAGTTATCAACCGTTAGCAACAATAGGTAGTCATCTGATAAGGGTACGGGTTTTACTGCATAGTCAAATTGATCGTATGGCACAGACCAAAGTAAATCTCCGTTACTCTGGTATTTTTGTAGTAGGCCTGAATAGTTGAATGTGTCGTCTTCGTTGTCAATGCGCTGGGCACCAGCGACATAGATGTTGTTATTGTTATCAATAGCACTGTTTATCGACATGGTGACTTCTGGGGTTTCGTGAATTGTTGTCCAGAGGAGTGTTGATGCACAGGCAGTTAATAATACGCATGCTGAAGTGGCTAGAACTATATGGTTTATCGGTTTATTTCGATCCATCGATTTCGTCCTTATTGTAGGTCGTTAATTTTTTGTTGTTTTTTTTGTAGGTTTGGTTGCTGATTTCTTATTATTGGGTTTTATTTGCGTAGTAGACCTCCATGTGGAAAAGCCGCCTTCTTGGCTTAAATATAGGCTGAAGGAATCTTTCACGTGGCGCTATGGGTACCCTTCCAACACATTGAAGAGAATACACTGACGGCCAAGTCACGTCTATTTTTAGCCATAATGCATGGTTTGTAGTTAATAAGTCAATCAAGTAGGCTTCTTTTGATACTCAAATATGAGGTAAGTGTTTGAAGTGTGCAAGGTGTTGGAAAGCTTGGAAATGTTGCATACTCGAGATTCTGTAAAGTACACTGTTATGAGTAAGAAAAGGGAGCGTCATGCGTAAAATTAATGATTTCAAGCCCTTCATTCCATCTAATGATTTTGATGTTTCAAAGTCATTCTATGAATGTATGGGTTTTAAGATCAATTGGAGTAGCGAGGATCTATGTGAAGTTGATACCAGTTTTGGTTATCGATTTCTGTTGCAATCAGGTAATCATAAAAATTATTCTGAGAGCTTAATGCTTCACTTCATGGTTAATTCAGCCAAAGAGTGGTACGAACACTTTTCAAATGTTGGACTAGTTAACAAGTTTCCGGGAACAAAAGTCTCAGAGCCTGAATTAATGCCGTGGGGTCTTATTGTTACTCACGTATGGGATCCAGCAGGCACATTGTTACATTTTGCCGAAGAGCCCAATGTGGTGTAAAACGCATTAGTGTGGGTGGTAGTATCGCTAGGGCTGCACTTGAGTTTGTTCGTGAGGCGGGTGAGGAAATGATAAATACGGGTACATTTTCTTTTGCTAATGAGCAATTTGGGCACGGTGATTTGTGCCAATTGTTTGATGAATGGCCTTATCGTAAAAAATAACAGGCATGGATTAGTCTTGCCGAACAAGTAGCCCGCAAATAAAATGTAATATATGGCTTATATTTCCACTAAAGGATAATGACTAGTGCAAGCATTAGTAGATGATTTTATCGAGATGAAGCAACCGCCCCCCGTATAACAATCATGAGTATTTGCTGTTCTAGCACTTTTAGGCGTTCTTCGCGTTTGGTTTTATCCATATCCATGACATTAAGGATATAGGTGATCAACAAAGAAAAGATAACGTCTGATTCAAGTGAAAACTCTCCTAGCATCAACCCTTTTTTTGCCGCGGTCTGCTCCATGTTTTCTGCTAGATCCTGGCGCATAATCGACATGTCGCGACGAATGATTTTTCGGTATTCAGGGTTGGGGTTAAACCATTGCATGATGAGTAACCGAAGCGCAGATTCAGATTCATTAATGCTAAGTAAAAACTGTTGAAGCAGTAGTTTTAGTGCTTTTGCTAGATCCTCATTCTGCATTTGTTTTCTGGCAGAGCGCGCCACACTTCGCAGGCGAGTGAGACTCTCTTCCACAAGGGCAATGCCCAGCTCATCCATATCGGCAAAGTGATTGTAAATGGAAGGTGCTGCCATCCCGACAGATCTAGCCACTTCCCTTAAGCCAAGTTCACTTGGGCTACGCCCTTCGTCTACTAACTGTAAGGCGGCCATCAGGATTCGGTGGCGGGTCTCTTCCTTACGACCTTTTCGGGACTGTGAGGGCTTACTGCTTTTGAGCTCAGTAACTGCTTTTGAAAGGGCCATAGGGACAACAACCTGATTTTTAGTCAACAAAACAAACAGGTGTTAGTCTAACGTTGCCACCCGTATAGCGCAACTATACAGCGTATTCTGCCTGATATTATGGGTTGACTTATATATTTCTAAGCATTACTTTAACTAACACTTGTTAGTTAAAGAGGGTTTTATCATGAATTATCTTATTACCGGTGGTACAGGCTTTATTGGTCGCTTCGTTATTGAAAGGCTTCTAACTATGCCAGAGGCCAATATTCACGTCTTGGTGCGCCCAGGGTCGGAAGGCAAACTGGATAACATTCGTGATTCCTTAGGTGCCAGCAAGGAAAGGCTATCTGAGCTTTGTGGAGACTTAACGGCACAGAATTTGGGTATCGCCGAAACTGACCTGTTTAAGCTCAAGGGCAAGATAGATCATGTTTTCCACTTGGCGGCGATTTACGATTTAAACGCCGAAGCAGAACCGCAGCAAAAGGCCAATGTAGAAGGCACACGCCATGCACTGCAAGCAGCACAAACACTGAATGCGGGCTGTTTTCACCACGTGAGTTCAATCGCCGTGGCGGGAACCTACGCGGGGCGCTTTAATGAATCCATGTTTGAACAAGCCACAGGCCTAGATGACCCGTATTTTATTACCAAGCACCAGGCAGAGCGCTGCGTGAGAGAGGAGGCGGAGGTACCTTATCGTATCTACCGACCATCGATGGTGGTGGGGCATTCAAAAACAGGGGAAATGGATAAAATTGATGGCCCTTATTATATGTTCCAGCTATTGGAAACCCTGGGGCAAGCGTTACCAAGCTGGCTTCCTCTTATCGGCTTAGAAGGCGGTCAATTTAATATCGTCCCTGTGGATTATGTGGCAGAAGCCATGGTTCATATTGCTCACCAACCAGAGCTTGATGGGCAATGTTTCCATTTAACCGATCCTGCTCATTACCGGCTTGGAGAATTATCCAATCTCATTTCAGCGCAGTCCAATAAACTACCTTCATTTGCTTGGGAAGTGCCTAACAGCGCTCTTAATTTGCTGCCGAAAAATGCCATCCCAGCATTAGCAACGCAAACGTGGGTTAAGAACTTGATGGGGCGTCTTGGCATTGCGCCAAGTGCGTTGAGCTATGTGACGTACCCTACGACTTATGGCTGTTCTAACACCCAAATGGCATTGGCAAACAGTACGATAAAACCACCGGCGCTAGCAGATTACATGCCCGTGTTATGGCGCTATTGGAGAGAGTACTTATCACCACAAACAAAAAAAGCTGCCAACAAAAAAACGGCTGCTGAGTTATCAAAAGAAAAAGTGCTGTTACGTAGGCCTGAGATTATGCCGTATTTTAAACGTGCCAAAGATCACTGGGCTTGGAATACCAAAAGTATTTTTAAATCCAGGAGCGCGCTAGAGGAGCGTGTTAATAATAAAGTGATTTTGCTCACTGGAGCTAGCTCTGGCATAGGCGCTGAAGTGGCACATCGACTAGCGTTCGCAGGGGCAACAGTACTGTTGGTTGCCCGCTCAAAGGATACGTTAGAAGAGCTTGCCGAAGATATTCGAGATCATGGCGGCAACGCTTTTGCGTATCCGACAAATCTAGCTGATGGTGATGACTGCGACCGCGTATGTAAGTTAGTGACTGAAAAACATGGTGGCGTCGATATTTTGATTAATAATGCTGGGCGATCAATTCGCCGTTCTGTGAAATTCAGCTTTGATCGTTTTCATGATTATGAGCGCACCATGCAAATCAACTATTTTGGTTCTATTCGCATGGCGATGAATTTGTTGCCAGGCATGTTGGAAAGGGACGACGGTCATATCGTGAATGTTTCAACGGTTGGCGTGCAGGCGAATCCTGCCCGTTTTTCAGCATATTTGGGATCGAAGTGGGCGCTAGAAGGGTGGAGTTGGGCGACAGCGAATGAACTTGCTCACACAGGTGTAACAATTTCTACAATTAATTATCCGTTGGTGCGTACACCGATGATAGCCCCCACCAAGATTTATGATTATGTACCCGTCATGTCACCGGAAAAAGCCGTGGACTGGATGTTGGATATGATTGTTACGCGGAATAAGCGAAAAATCGGATCACTGGGGATAGCGGCACTTGGAATGTATTACCTGTTCCCGAAAATTTCAGAGACCGTTGTAAATGCAAGTTATCAAATGGTTTATGAGGCACCACCAAAATCTGAACTTGAAAAACGTGAACGTAAAAAGTCAAAAAAACGACAAGAAGGGAACGTAAAGCCGATATTTAAGAATGTATCTTAAGCATTACTTCTTCTTTAACTTACTCGGATGCCTAGAGTGGTTCTTGCCCGCGATATGAAGTAAACGCCGAAATTTAGGACACTCCAAATGGCTAGGCGCGCTGCAAGCTGCCGCGTGTCGTAGCCCATTGCGCATAGACGTTAGCTCCTTGATTTTTTTGTCCAGCTCATCTGCCTTTTTCAACAGAAGTTGCCGGTTAATCTCCAAGCCATCAGCCGTGAACATTTCCCCAATTTCATCCAGTGAAAACCCAGCGTTGCGCCCTAGAGAGATCAGCGCCAGTTGCTCTATAACGTCAGCATCAAATAATCGACGTAAACCGTTTCTACCGCTAGAGCGGATAAGCCCTTTTTCTTCGTAGTAACGTAGGGTTGAGGCTGGTAACCCTGATGTTTTTGAGACTTCACCGATATCCACGATTTCTCCCTAAGCAATAAATGTTTGACCTAAAGTCGACTTGAGGTGATATGTTATCTCTCATTACTATTTAGGGCAATACAGCTCTGGTCAATCTACGGTGCGAAGGAATTACGATGAAAGCAAATTTTTGGCATGAGAAATGGAATAAAGACGAAATACCGTTTCATGAAGGTGAAACAAATCTGCAGCTTCTTGCCCACTTCGACAAACTAGCGTTACCAAAGGGTAGCCGTGTATTTTTACCGTTGTGCGGCAAGACGCGGGATATAGCCTGGTTACTTAATAAGGGGTATCGCGTTGTAGGGGCAGAGTTGAGTGAGCTCGCGATTAAAGCATTGTTCGAAGGCCTTGGTGTTGAACCGGATAAATCAACCGTTGGTGAATTGATTCATTACCGCGCACAAGACATTGATATATTTGTGGGTGATATCTTTAATGTATCCGCAGAACTTCTAGGATCAACTGATGCGATATATGATCGCGCTGCATTGGTTGCACTGCCAGAAACAATGCGAGATCAATACACTGCACATTTGATTAACGTCACTAATAAGGCACCGCAGTTATTGATTACCTACGCATACAATCAACAGTTAATGGATGGCCCGCCGTTTTCAATCAGTGAAGAAGAGGTTAAGCGACATTATGCAGAGGCTTATCAGGTAGCGATTGTTGATAGCTTGGATGTGACAGGTGGACTGAAAGGGAAGGTGATGTCAGTTGAGACGACGTGGTTATTGAAATAAACTGGCTTTAGAGTTTAAGGGAATTGTGCGCCAAGTCTATAAAATTAAACTGTTCACTTGAAGTGGAGAGTTACCCACCTTACTGTTGTAACCGATGAAATGTAATCAATTTAAAAACGTGTCGGGCCACAGCTTAGAAACCACTTCTCGCTGTGGTGCCTCACGTCGCCATTCCAATGAATTCGTGTCTAGCACAACGCCGTCTTTAACAAAATCACATAGCTGTAAATCTAAAGCGCTTACCACCGAAGGATCTTCAATAACAATATTGGCTTCTCGCTCCCAGTAGCTAGCAGAAATATCCAGGTTAGCTGATCCGATACTTGCATACCGACCATCTGCGGTCACTAATTTTGCATGAACGTAAGGCCTTACCTTACCTTCTACTGTAGCGATATTCTCTAGTACCTTAGTCTGAAATTCAACCACCTTTACACCTGCTTGAGAGAGCATACCCAACCGGCTTTTTGTGACGTACTCAAATAGCTCTCTATGGATGCCACCCTTAAAAAAACTGCCATCAGCTCTTCTGGCCTGAACACTACCGGTAATAAAGGTTACTGATACACCTCGCTTCACCGCGTGTATTAACAATTCAGCAATGTCGTCGATAACAGGAAAGTCGTTAACCAGAAATAGGGTCTTTTTAGCCCCTCCGATTAGTGCTTCATAGGCGGCTAATCCATTGGCATCGGATATACCGTCATGTACCACCAGCCTAACCCTTGAGCCGATTGACTTTTCCTTTGCTTGATCCCTATCCCTTTGGATGGGTGGGAAATCTGCCCCGCGGTTTCTCTTCCACGTATCATTAAAGAGCGTCTGTACGGTTTGAACCGCAGCCCCGCGCAGCTCTACATGAGCATCAAGCCATGGTATATAATCCGACGTTGTCCAATCAGAAATGGGAACTTCAGACCAGGAATAATAATATTCATCAGCCGCATTACGCCCGCCCACAAATGCAATCGTGTTATCGATGATGGCTATTTTACGGTGATCTCGCTGCCGAAGACTAAGGGTATCCCATTCGCTACTTAATGGTAGAGGGTCTGCTGCCAGTATATGAATACGATTTACTTTTTTGATTTGCCGTAAAAATGAATTCCAACTACCAAGAAAGTTTTCTCGCGAGTACAGAGCATCAACCATTAGCCTAACTTGCACACCTCTATTGGCTGCTTTGGCCAAGTGCATTCCTAACTCATGAGTGAAGCGGCTCTCTTTAAAAATATAAAACTGGAGATCGACCCGGATGTTCGCCTCATCAATGGCTTTAAATAAACTAGTTCGAGCACGTTTGTTATCCAGCTCAACATGGCATTTATTGTTAGGTATCCAGCGCCCTTTGACTAACTGGTCCAATCGCCATTCAATATCGTTTTTTGAATCCTTGCGAAACAAGTCTCTCTCTAACAAAAAGTTGCGCGTGTTGGTCTCTAGTTGCTGTAAGGATTCAGCATCCATAGTTTCGTTGGGAGAAATAATCCGGACATTGGGGAATACATTCTGCTGATCCAATTCAGATTCCGTAATAAATCCTACCACTGGCGCACCTTTCGCTCGTAATCGGTTTACCGTTAGTGACAAAAAGGTTTGCTGGAAGTCCACATCAAATGTCTCGAACTGCCTTATTCTTGCAGTGAGTGGGACAATCGCGCCCAAGGGCAATGACCTTTCTTTTCGAATCTGTCGGATGTCATCGGTTCGGTCTTTTTTACCGAAATCCACATAGAGAATATCAAATCCTTTCTCGGCCATAGTGAATAGTTGTTGGTCACAGGCAGCGCTCTGTTCTGTTATAAGTCTTGCATCGACACAGACCACTGGCTTGCGATCCAATACATGTAGCAGAACGTCTTCATTTGACCTGACATCAGACACCTGGATTCCGATCTTACTCTCAATGCTAAAGTCCATGTGAAAGCAGCCTGCATCAGCGGCCATATAATCCATCAGCGCCTCACCACTGTCTTGAGTCGATCCACTACCCACGTCGGTCCCATCAATAATAAAATGAACTTTGCTGCCCGCAAGCGCTTGTAACCGACCAAGATTAAGTTTTAGACAAACCGACTTGTTTTTAAGGGCTACTACATCATCTGCGCAATCGCTTGATGTAATCAGTGAAATACCACCCGCTGCTTGACGCTCAAAAAACTCCTTGGCGAGCGATAGCGACTGATCAAGTAATGAGGCATCCTCGTCTATAACTTTCTTTTTCTCAGGAGAAACAAGCTCCACTAAGGAGTTAAACATTGACACAATGGCTGAATCTTTGGAATCTGGATCGGGTAACGAGTCGGTCATAACGATGGGGGCTGAACCTATGCAGACTGAACCTATGTAAAGGTTTGGTCGTTTAGCATACTCTATCCGCTACCCCCAGAAAACCTATAGAGTATTTATCTGTCGGTTTTCTGGGGTCAATTGCTAACTCATGTTTACCGCTATTTGAATGTATATTTAAACATCTGGGCTAAATTCTCTTGGGTGTCGCTCGATGTAAAGCCAAGTGAGTAGAAGCCTGAGTCGTTACTGTACGTGTTAAAAGACGCGAATCCGCTCTTTTTTATGGTGTCGCTAATTTGGAGTCTGCCATTATTGATCGTTGTTTCTGAAATGGTGGTATCTTCTAGTGAATGTATCATCGTAATGCGGCAGCTATTCTGTATCGCACTGACAGAGCGTATTTCTCGAATGTCTTCTACAATATGCTTCGAGTCAGCCCAAACCCAGCCAATATCGGCATTCATTTCCCCGTTAACATATCGAAAGCCTGGGACGATGCCGTTCTGGAAAGACACGCATACATTGCCATTGTTAGAAATAGCAAGCTGCCCCGTCGAGTAGCCCATCGTAACCGTTCTTGATTCAATAACGTTTAGGTTGTTATCCAAAATACTTATTTTGGTAATTCCATTGCCCATACTTAACACGGCCAGTTGATCGTCGCTGGCATCAATGTCCACTATGTAGCCTACGTCTAAATCATTGGTAGTTATTCGCGCCGTGGTTTCCCCATCGGTGTTGAGTTTGTTAATAGCGCTACCGTTACTAAAGAAGATGTCGTTGTTGGTATTTACCACAACCTCGCCCATTGCTTGGGGAGGGCGGTTGATGTTAAAAGCATCTAGTCTACTGCCGCCATCATTTTCCCATAGCACGTCACCATCTTCGTTGTAAGAAACTAGGTTATAGTCAGGGTATAAGCCAAGGGCCAAAAACTGGTTATCATAGGTCGCTTCAATATCAAATAAAATACTGGGTTCTTGGAAACCGTACCCGATAACGTTGGTCCACTGAATATCACCGTCTTCATTTAACAGTGTTAGTTTGTTTCCTTCACCAATGGTAATACCTGCCGTAAAAATGTGATTATCTGGACTGGTGGCAATAAAGTCTTTTCCTGAAAATCCATCAAAATTAAATACGTGTGGAATAATGGTTTCCCAAATCAAATTGCCTTGAGAGTCATATTTCAGGATAGCTTGTGATGAGTTGTTACTATCGGGTGTTTTGATTTCTGCGAGAACAACAAGGTTGCCGGAGCTGTCCTGTGTTAGCTCATGAAACTCACTGAAGTGTTGGTCTGGCCCTTCATAGGTAACTTGCCATATTTGTTGAACACAAGCCGTGATGGATAGGGCGGTAACTGTTAGCCCTATAAGAGGTAAGGATCCTTTTTTCATTATTATCTCCATAAACAAATAGTATAAGTTTCGGTCGTTCGAAACTTGTGAACCATAGTACTAAGAATCTACAGAGTGTAAAGCCCCTCAGTGTGGCCTTTTGGGTAACTTTGCTGTAGGTAAAATACCGTTTTTGATATCTATTATTTAATTCTTTTTATTGAGCTAGGATAAAAAAAACGGCAGAATACACCGTATATTAATGTGTGCTATGGAGTTGTAGGATGTATAAAGGAATATTGTTTGTAGGGTTGATATATTTATTGGTTGGTTGTGGTGGCGGTGGGCCAAGTAGTGGGTCTGAAGTGGTTGGAGATAACAACTTAACAGAGGATGTAGATCCGTATCTAGGAAAATGGGAGAGGAATTGTATTCCCGTTGAGACTGATTCTCCTATTTATGAAGATGAAATGGAACCTTTTGTTGGCTTGTATTGGAGTGAAAAAATAACGATCAACACTGACTCGATACATTTGAAATGGGAACTTTTCGATGATAGTGGTTGCGACAGTTTGAGCGGTATTTTCGCGGACTTAATGGAGATTATAGATTTTGAAAATTTAGGTGGAGAGATTCTAGAAAAGAATGCTTTGGAATCAGCGGGTGGTTGGGAATTTATACATTATTACGTAGTTGATGAATCTGTATTGACCGTACACCTAATAGATGTTCATTTGGTAGATGATAGGCTTTATAAAGTGGAGTTTACCGGAGATGTCGACGAAGGGGCTCCTTTAGGTGAAGGTTACACCGTTAATTTCAATAAATATTACACCAGAGTATTGGACTGAAGATGAGCGATGAAATATGCACTCAACAAAACGACATTCAATTCGACGGAAGCGCGAGAGCACGAAAAAAAGCCATAGCATTACTTGATCAAGTCTTGAAGGAACAAGGCGGTCTGGGGGTGTATGGTGACTTGAGTGATGGAGTGGGGGTTCTAATAAAAGATATGAATATTAGAATTGTACAGGAAAAGGATCACTACTCTATCGATATATACCCAAAGAGCACCTCTGGTGGGCATGATTTCTCATTTACCATTGATAGAAAAACAAGAAAGATGTCAGGCGTTGTTGTCGGTTCAGTTTTGCCAGAACCTGATATTGATAGTTAAACCTTCTTATTAAAGAATGCGTCAGCACAGTAAGTATTCTCTAAATACGCCTACTCGATAAATTGTAATTCAATATGCGGATACTGTCGCTTTTTTAAACGACGCCTACGAATAATGTTATTATAGCGCAGCAAATCTAATGGTTTGTCAATGGCCTTTAATAACATCTTGGGATCAAGGATTAAATCCAATGTTGAAATATAAAGTAACAAAGCTCCTTCTAATGTCTACCGTTATACTCTTGTCTGCTTGCGCGAGCATGGCTGCTAAGAAAAGCAATGAACAAGGAAAAGAAAGAATACTCAACAAAGCAAGTTTTTTTCTTCAGTGTGACAAGTCATCTATAAAATTGAAATGTATCAATAACAGTATGGTTAATGATTTGATGTGTTCTGAATTCGGTATTACCGGGTGTGATAGTAAGGCTATTTATACCAAGATTGGTAAAACATGGATAATGACATCATCTAAAAAACTAATTTAACGTGAATAGAAGATAAGGGTTTACACGAATGAACTTCAGATTAATGAACCGATATATATTCTCGTTATTGATAGTAGCTTTGTCATCGGTAGCTTTCGCAGACTCCGAAGAAGACAATAGAATTAGCGAGAAAAGAATTCTAAATAAACTAGCGTTTATTTCCGATTGCCAAGTATCCGATTTTAAAATGCAATGTTTAAACTATGACATCAACAATGATGATCTTTGCTCGGAGTTTGGTGTGTCAGGTTGCGAAGTAATATCTACGTATACCGATATTGCTGATACCTGGGTCATGACAGCAACCAAGAGCTTGCAAGGTGCTGCAATAGCAGGAGTCATAGAGGAGTCCATCATTGCACAGGAGGCTGCCTCGCAGGCAGCTTTACAATCAGCAGCACATGCCTCGGCTATGGCTGCAAATCAAGCCGCTGCAAGTGCCGCCGCCGCGAGCGCTGCCGCTGCTAGTGCTGCGGCCGCCGGTGCAGCTGCTGCAAGCGCCGCTGCGGCAAGTGCGGCTGCGGCAAGTGCTCCACCTCCACCACCTTAAAGAGAGTGAAGATAAGGTAAGTTCATATCTGGGTAGTTTCTTGAATGTATGTAATTTGATTACAATCAAATTATCGAGAGCACACCTACTTTGAACTTACCTAATCACTAGTGTTTTCTTATCTTAACGAGGCGTATTTTTTAGCAGGAGTAAAAACCAAATAGGACACTCCCTTTGGTCTATATAATCTTGTTTGATTCATTTTTATGATCTAAGCGTTCCATATCATCCTCTGTGTTTTTCTTCTTTTTCTTTTCTATACAGTTATTCTCGAATTCCGTCTCGCAAACTGATGAATGGGGCACTGTTGTACAGCCATAGATGCTGGTCGTGAGAACAAATATAAGTACTAGGGTTAATCGTAGCGTCATTCGTCCGGCGTCCATTACTTAAGGGTTTGCCTTCTTTATCGACTGCCCGATAATAGTAGCGCCATTGGCTTCTTACTTTTATATAGGTTTCATCCATTCGCCAGCGATCACCTGACCGTTTCTTCTTTTTACGGAAGGCCTTTTCCAACTTCGGCGCGTAGTGAACAATCTATCGATTCAGTGTACTATGATCAATCTTGAGACCACGCTCTGCCATCATTTCTTCAATGTTGCGATAGCTCAGCGCATAAGAACAGTACCAGCGAACGCATTGAAGGATGATCGATTGAGGAGTATGTCGGCCTTTGAAAGAGATCATGTATTGCTCAATTGGGGATGAATGGGAAATAACATTCTAACATACCGTGCCTGAGCTACCCGAGATGCGACGGAACCAAATATCTACATCGTAAAAATGTTGCCAAAACAACCAAGATTGCTTAGTATCGCGGCCTACAAAAAATGGTGTGTTACTGGAGTGTAACGCGTGTTACCGAACTTTAAGGATGAAGTAGTACTTTTCCTTGTCTGTTTGTTTGCGTTTATTTCTCCGTAACCTATCTAAATCTTTTATGCTGCAAGCAGGCGTTGATAATGAAAAAGACCGTGTATACATACCTATTGGCATGTCTTTCTTTGATGGTGTTCCAATCAGTTTTTGCTGAACACAAAGATGTTTCTCCCATTAGTTCAGAAGTGATCAGTGTCTTGTCAGGTAAAGACAATAAACAACTGATCAATAAAATTAGCGCGGATATTCAACGCCTGCACAGTCAGTATGCCTACCTTGCTCGGCGATATAATGCTGGGCAGATTGATAAGCAGTCTCTAAATGTCGGCGTCGCTACGCTTCGGTCTGAGTTGGCACAGTTAAAAACCAGCCTTCTGTCGAAACAAGACTTTTCCGCATATAGAGGTAGGCCAGGAAAGAAATTGGCGGCTAAGTTAGCCCAAAAGCTGGAGAGTTTGCGAGCAAAAGCCTCACTCATTAGTACAAACAAGACCGCGGCAAAAGCCAACAGCAATGATCAGTTTATCGAACCTTCAAGCCCCCCCCGGAAGCTAGAATTACAAAAAGACATCATTGGAAATCCGCACAATATTTATACGATGCCCATGTATATGCCTGTATCTCCAGAAGAGGGGAGCACAGACGAGCCAAAGGGTGGAGACGTTAGTGGTGCGGTGAATGCTTCTGAAGAGTCTGCATTGATAATATATGCAGGGAAAGTGTTTGCGGCTCTGATGAATATCATGGTGGCGGATGCTGTTGCTGAAGAAGTTTTCGCACCAACGCTCAGTGCGAATACGCTGTCCTGTTATAACAATGATGTTTCCCCGTTAGCAAGTAGAGCCAGTGATTTGGACCTGTCTACGGAAGATGTTGAAGTTAATGAAAGTATACAAGAAATAGCTGCATCCTTAGGCTTCTCTGCTGTAAATATATCTAATTATGTCACGAACAGTATTGAATTTGAGCATTATGCAGGATTAGTAAAAGGCGCCGTTGGAACGTTTAAAGATAAAGCTGGAAATAACTTCGATCATGCCGCACTGACGGTTGCATTGTTACGCCTGTCAAATATCCCTGCACGATTTGTTCTAGGTGATATCGCATTAGAAGATAAGCCGCTCCATAAGAATTGGTGGCAGGTTAATACTGAAGATGCGATGCTGAATGTTGTGTATCAAGCGGGATGGAAGGTTATAAGTAGTAATCAAAATCTTAATGGCAGGAAGAGTCACAGAGTGGCGCATGTATGGGTCGAAGCGTGTTTGCCCGTAGCGGAGCGTCAAGGTGCAAAAGCGGAAGAAGGTTATGCATGGACTCCATTGGATACTAGTTTTAAGTACAGTAAGAAAAGAGAAGGGATTTCGGTAAATACTGACTTTAATTATGCATCATTTTTATCAGAAAAAACCCGTATATTAGCTCCAGCAAAATACACGTCAGATGTGCTTGCAGAGATCCGTAGCACAACCCCTAACGCAACAGTAAATGATATTGGCGTGCGTTGGGAAAAGGTTGCTCAGAATCAACGCTACCTTCCAAAAACGTTGCCTTATAAGGTTATACAAAAGTTAAGTTGGCAAGGCGAGACTGGACCATCTGAGATTGCTAGTATTCCAGCTAACTGGATACCTAAGGTTAAGTTGTGCTTTTTTGAAGCTAATGCAGGCTTCTGTGACTTGGATGCGGGTACAGAGGGGGTTTATGAGATCCCGTTAACGGAGTTTACAAAAGGCAGGGTGACGTTGTCATATAGGCCTGTCAACGCAAGCGATAAGAACACTTATGATCAGTTTATGTCTGGGGAAACGATGCTTACATGCCCAGAAGATAGTATTGCGCTAAAGCCAATTATTAAAATTAATGGTGTTACCCAATTGGCAGGCAGTGGGCAGTTTAATATTGATTGGTCTGAGATTAATGTTTGTGATCAGTCCAATTTTAAAAAATATAATCTAAAAATGGCACTGTACCTAGATGGTAAACGAACCTCAGCGTTGGTGGTTGAGTTTGATGGGCTTTTAGCCTTGGAATATTATGCTCTACAAGTTTATGGTCACCACGGGTCAGATGCATATTTAAATGAAAGGAATGGTGAACTATTGTCTGCTGTGCAGACGACTCAACATCCCTGGGATTCTCCAGATGAGACGGTTGGTGAGTTTCTTAATATCGTATTAACGAAATACCTGCGTTATGTAACAGATAATAATGCCTATCTTGGACCCTTTTTCAATCAAACAGGTCGTTCGGGGCATCACATCGGAATGACTAAAACTGCTGCCCAAGTAGCGTATGTTTATGATCTCCCATATGCCATTCAATCTGGTAGTTATGCCATAGATGTACCAGGAGGTCTCTCTACTAGCCTTGATATTGATACTGGAGCATCGGGTGCAAAGTACCAGATGCTTGCTGGGTTAGGATCATCAGAATTAGAAACTTATGTATGGCAAGAAAATGCCATGATGGATGCGATAAGTACGATTACAGGCCTTCAAGCTGCAAGCGAAGCTGGGAACGAAGTAAATACATTTACTGATTCAGTGTCGTTTTCCAACTGGGCAACTTCATGTTTGGAAATGCCGTCAAATATATCTCAGTTGGGGTGGGGGCAGTCAACTCCTCTCAGTACGATGGTTTCTATGTTGAGGGAGCGAGGCGTTTTTGATGACGACTGGATTAGATCGTTTTTTGTAGGTAATGATTCGTACTTCACGAGTTATAGCGGATTGACTTCGATAAATAACGCGATTTCTGTTGAGTACGGCTTATGCTATTCAACGAGTGTTATGAATAGTATCAAAAGTAAACTGGACGATACCAGCTTTGCTACCACCATTACCGCACCCAAACACCCTGTTGAGTATAAAGGGTGGAAAGGCACGCTGTACATGATACAACAGGTTAAAGGTGATCCAGATAACCCTAGCAGTATTATGTCAGGCTTCCCTATTGGCCCCTTATCAGGAGGTTGGGCTATCCCCACGCCTTCTCCCATGGTGTATAACCCACCAAATATATCTATTCCAAACTCAAGCTCCTTCAGTACCGGTTGGGATATCGACATAGGTCTATCGGATTATGGGATTAATACGCCATCATTTGACGCTATGATCAATGACGCCGTTAATTATGGCGGTGGAAATTTCACAACTACATATGGTGACCCGGTCAACATGGTCACAGGCAATATGTACCACGAAGAAACAGATTTTCGAGTGGCTGCCCGTGGTCTACCGGTCAATTTTAAACGTACCTACAATAGCCGAGTGGGCAGTGATGGTCCATTAGGCTATGGGTGGAACCATAGCTTTCAGCAAGATTTAGCGTTTAAGTCCTCTGTAAATGGAACAACGCCGGAGTATATGGTGTGGACAAATAGCTCCGGTGGTGAAAAACGCATTAAATTCTCCGGTGCGGTTCAGCTAGTTAACGGCGTACTAAATCTGCAGGAAAGTGACGCAGAAATTCCAGACGGTTTTTATTTTGAAGCTAGCAGACCTCATGCCAGTGGTGTCGCATCTGAGTTTGTTATAACTGAAAAAACCGGCATACAATATCACTTTCAAGCGGTAAACGGCGTAGTAGGTGATGTTGCAAAACTCACAAAAATCATTGATAACAACGGAAATGCAATTCTACTGAGTTATGTGGACAGCAAACTAAATACCGTTATAGACCCAGATAACCGAGTTATTTCATTCCACTATTACGCTGGAACTGAGCATATACAAAAAATCCGTTTTGAATGGGATGGCACTGAGCATTTCTATTACTACAATGCAAAAGGTAATCTGCAAGCATACCGTAATCCTGAAGATGCCGATAAAAATATCGATAGCACCATTTATTCTTACAATAGCAATACCAATTACGCCTGTGTGGGAGAAGACTGTGTAGATCATGATCATGAAATGGCGAGTTTCGAATATGCCAATGGTTATAAAATGAATTTTGAATACTATGCCAATGGCAAAATATTCAGACATTATAATGCTAAGGGTGAGAGTATTAACTTCACCTATAACGGATATCGACGAGAATCAACAACAGTTAATGAACGTGGCGGTACCCAGCAATATGTCTTCAATAAAGACGGCTTGCCACTGGATATAACGGAAGCAGATGGCACAAAATCGTATAAAGAATACGAAGATCCCAACGATCCATTTTTGCGAACCGCAGCCGTTGATGCGATGGGCTATCGTACGGAGTACGCATATGATACTGATGGGAGTTTAATAAAAACGACGATGCCATCCGGTGCGACGGTTGAATATTTCCACTTCAATGCGCAAGGTAAACCCCAGCTCATCAAAAATGCAAACGGTGATTATCACTTAAGTTTGTTTGATGCTAATGGCAATCTCACCGACAGTATTAGCTTTAAGCAAGGTTTTGGGTCGACAATTAATCCGGCTACCTTTGTTCCCACAGCAAACGCGAGTCAAATATTATCCTGGAGCCATAATCAATACGGTGCGAATGGAATATTAGAAGAAACCAAGCGAATCAATAATTTTGCAAATGGAACAACGGGCCCCTATACAACGTATGATTTCTTTGACGATGTAAATAACGTCAATGGTGTTAGCCCTGTTAGTGTTTCCTATTATGGTGATATTGATGGTAACGGAGCCATTACCAGTAATGAAGGGCTGGGTACATACAACAGTACTTACGATTCTCAGAATCGATTATTAACTGGGTTTGACGGCGCCTTATATCCGGTGGAATATCAGTACGATAAAAATGGCCGTTTGGTAAAAGGCAGTGATGGCCTGGGTAATATGCGCGATTACAATTATGACCCTTCAGGTTTGTTGGAATCTGAAAGCCTTATTACGATTAAAGATGGCAAAGTTGTTGTAGCGGATAAAACCTCAAGAATATTTGATGATGTTGCGAGAATGACAAGTATTACCGATGCATCAGAAGCGACAACAAACCTAGAATACGATGAAGCGGGCAACCTAGTTAAGGTCACCTCACCAGACGGCTATATTGTTAACTTCACCTACAATGCGATGAATCGCCAAACCCATGCTTATGACGAAGAAGGCAATGTGGTAGAGCGAGTGTTAGACGATGTTGGTCGCTTACGTAAATTGATTGACCCTAATGGAAATGAAACGGTTTATATCTACTACGGGCCTTCTGAAAATGGACGTGTTCAGCGTGTAACGACGCCTGAAGGGCGATGGACTGAATTTTTCTATAGCCCGGCCGGGCAGGTAACAAAAGTTATTGATAATGCAGGGAAAGAGAACCTTACCAATTACGATGCATTAGGTAGAACAATCCGAGTGGTACAGCCGGTCTATAGTGATGTGTTGCTAGGTAATGTGCGACCTGTAATCAGCTACCACTATAATGCTTTAGGTTTCCAAACCGCAGTATGGGCTGGCTACACCAACGTCAGCGCAGATATCAACGCTGACAATCTCAAACTACAAGTTCAGTATACCTATGATGACTTTGGCCGTGTGTTGACCAAAATCAATGCAATCGGAAAAGTATGGCGTGTTCATGAGTACGATGTACATAGCAACGTACTTAGCAGTGAAGACCCAGAAGGCAATGTAACTACCTCGGTTTACAAACAGGGCGGGGTGCTGGCGTCTCAATCCACTACGGGTATTCACCCTGTACAGCTTTCCTTTGAACGTAATGTACTTGGTCAGCCAGAGAAGATTATTTCATCCAATGTGACTTATGATTATCTTTACGATGCAGCTCATCGTGTTAAGAAAGTGACTGATAGCCGAGCCAAAAAATTTGTGGAATACGACTATAGCTTAGGCGGTTTTCTGAACAGTATCGAAGATAGCGAAGGGAATAAAACCGTATATAGTTATGACCCAACAGGTCGTCTAACGGGTATCCGAGGTGCAGACAATCAATTGATCAGTTACGTATATGATGCGGGTGGTCGCGTTACTCAAAAAGTCTTCCCAAATGACGTAGTGACAACCTACAAATATTTTTTAGACAATCGTGTGAAATCCATTGCAACGGATAACTTAGCCACAACACTGCGAATTGCTGAATATATCTATAGCTACGATAACAGCGGCAATGCCGAAAATGTATCGCAAGCGTTAAATGGTGTTGCTGAAAATTATACCTACGGATATGACAATTTAGGTCGACTAACCAGCGTGTTAGATCAAGATAGTGCAACGGTTATTGATCAAGTTGCATATGATCAATTTGGAAATCGAATACAACGTACCGTTCAAGGGCAGACTAATTTTTACGAGCATAATGACCTGCATCAAGTTGAAAGCGTACGCCAAGGCAGTGCTAACGGCGCTATTATTAAGAGCTTTCTTTATGATGAAAACGGTAATTTACGCCAAAAGGTCAATAGCGGAAGCACCCAAATATATGACTATGATGCAGCGGATCGTTTGGTCAATGTGTCAGGGGCTGGATTGCAAACCGAGCAATATGCATATGATCAAGGTAATCGTAGAATCCAGAAAACGGTTGGATCCGATATTACCAATTTCCATTACAGTGGACCGGATATCATTGCGGAATATCAAAATGACTGGGGTACTGCTGCTGCCGTCTATAGTCATGGCGCAGGAATGGATGATCCCATTATGCGTAAATCCGCAAATGACTCGCAGTATTATCATAATGATGGGTTAAGCTCTATTGTCGCGTTAACCGATAAAGCGGGAAATACTGTCGCGACCAATCGTTATGGCGCTTGGGGTAAGGTTACCCAGTTTACGGGATCAACCGCTCTTTATGGTTTTACCGGTAGAGAGCCTGATGCATCGGGGTTAATGTATTATCGTGCACGTTATTATGATCCTGATATGGGACGATTTACCCAAGCAGACCCACTAGGCTTTGTGAATGGGGTGAATCAGTATGCGTATGTGTTAAATAGTCCCGTTAATTATGTGGATCCTTGGGGGACGGAAACAAAAGGTCCAACGTCTCCGGGAGGTTCGGGGGGGTATCAGGAGATTAGCTATTATACTGGTAATCCTATTGGCGCAGATGGGCACAAGGTAAATCCTGATTTACTCATCGGGGCTGCTGGTTTGGCTTTGGCTATTGCAACAATTGAGGTTTCTGGACCATTATACTTAGCTGCGGAAATTAGTTTGATGGTATCTACCGACACGGTTGGTCCGATAGGAACAGGGCGAGCTGCCGAGGGAGCTAGTGATTTAATAAAGGTGCGTCATCACACCTCCACAAATAGCTCACGACAAATCAAGGAGTCTCAGTCTATCAGGGTTGCTAGAGGTGATGATGTGAATCCGGTTGGGGTAAATGTGGAAGTAGCCCCATTTGGTTCGGCGAGAACAGCTTCTGCTGACACTGGGGCATTTGAAACAGGAGCATATGTAGAGTTTGCAATTCCACGGTCTTCAGTTATTCCTAGGAAAGGTTATATTGGTCCTAGAAATAACGCCATTATACCAACTCCTGAAAATAAGCCGCTTTCATTAGAAGGTTTGAATCCAAAGTTTAAGAAAAGCACATCTTGGTTTTAGGGGGGGTGATATGAATACATTTATTTTTGATGAGTTTTTTCTTACAGGGCTGTATCTCTATGTACGCCAGAGTCAACTGTCAGTTGATAGAGTAATCTGCAACAAGTGGGAGGCAATCGTTGATTTTTTTGATGATAGAATCGCTGCGGAAGATGTATTAAATTCAATACATGAAAGAACAGGTGTTGAATTTGGTGCTATTCAATTAAATGTTTCGGATAGGCCTAAAGTTTTTCGGTTAATCCCTAGAATATTCATGAGAAAATTATGCCTTACCTCACACCAGCTAGAGTTTATAGTGAATAGTATTGGTTGTTTTTCACGGTACCTTCAAAATTCGGAGGCTCCATCGGACCAAGATCTTGTGGAATTGAGAATGGATCTATATTTATCAGAACAAATTATTGGCTCAAGATTGAAAAGATATAGCGATGACTCGCTTCACTTTGTAGAGCATTTAAATCAAAGCCAAGAATTAGAATGTAAAAGCATAAAGGAATTGTTAGGAAGGGACTGGCCTGATTATGATCCTATTGAATAGCTTCTATTAAAAGTAGGTAATGAGGTCTACCTTCTCAAGCTTGAACAACTGGATATGTATAGGTATAGAATCTTGATCCAAATATCCCAGTGTGTTGGTGGTGCATTCAAATTACAAAGAATGAAGGTGTGAGGCCGAATTGTACGGGATACATTTAAGCTAGCCCTCGCCCAGTTGCAATTGGTTTTGTTTTTCAGTAAAAATACAACATTTAAAATACGTTTGGTAAAATACAAATGAAAAAACTAGGAAAATTTGTAATAGGGATAGTACTAGGGATAGCTAGCTCATTAGCCATCTCTGCCCCAACAGTCACAGAGCTAGAAAACTCTCGTAACAAGGCGTTAGCCTATTTGCTTTCACAGCAACAAACGGACGGTCGTTGGGGTGAAGCCGGGAGCGATGTTCGGGCGAGTGCGGCAGCGTTACAAGCACTTAAAAAATATAGCGTCGGTGGCCCTGCCTATGGCCGTGCACTAAATTGGCTAAATAACGCAGAAGCCACATTGCCAGAGGCCCTAGCGCGTCAAATTATTACTTTGGCAGAGGTGGGTATTGTTAACCAACCACAGTTAGATAAATTAATGGCAGCGGCCTATAGCTCGCCAAAAGGCCTTTTGTGGGGAGATGGTGTTGAGCATTGGTACAGCACAATTAATACGAGCCTTGTGGTTGATGCGCTATATAAAACTAACGGTAATGTGCTAGCTGATGAGGCTGTGTATACAAGAAAACAAACACAATACCTGCAGAACCTCGAGGATTTGGCAAGTGAGACTGGTTCGGGGTGGGGGTATGGAAAGGATGAATCATACTACCCATCTCCTTCAGCCGTTATCCCAACAGCTATTGCTGTTTTAATGTTTAGGAATATTGATTATAAACCCTCATATCTTTTTAAAGCTGCGGATTGGTTGGTTTATAAACAGCAAGCCGGTGGCGCGATTACGATGGATGCTGGGTACGGCTCAACGTTACAAACAGCTTTGGCTGTGCAGGCGCTAGCCAAAATGAAGACAATATCATCGCCCTCTGCTACTTGGGAACCTGCAGAAATTTTGGGGATTGAATATCTAGTAAGCCAACAGCAAGCTAATGGTAGTTGGTCGGGTGACTTATTGGTGACCGCACAGGCTTTATTAGCACTGTACGATGCCCCTCAAATACTAGTCGATAATGATGGCGATGGAATTCCTGATGATGTCGAAGTATCTTTAGGTACTAATCCAGAGGTTGTGGACACTGATTTCCTGGAGCAAGGAAACGGCCATCATAATAATGACGAGTTGGCAGAAAATCAGTTGGTTGAACTCATCGTCTCTACCGGTGCCAGTGTTGCATTGGATACAACACCTGGAGATTTTCAGTTTGTCACAGGCACATTGCCAACAGGCTTATTGTTGAATAGTGGCTCCCGCTTACTCGTTGGAACCCCTACGACAAAAGGCGTGTTTAATGTTGCCTATTCAATCCTAAAGGCCTCAGGCGCTAGAAGGTTAGGTACTATTACCCTGATGGTGGTTGCACCAGAAGATGACACCGATAACGATGGCATGAGTGCGGCCTATGAGCATCAATATGCTGCTATTTTAAATAGCCTTGATTCAGCTGATGGGATGTTGGACTCAGATGGAGACGGGATTCTAAATTTTGAAGAGGCTGCTGCAAATACAGATCCTACCTCTTCATTAAGCAAACCCGTCAAAATTGTTTCAGCCGTTGGCGGTAGCGTGGGCTTTAATAAGCTGTATGAGCACACTCCAACTTATAATGTCACTGGTGCAAGTTTTTCCATTGTCAGTGCACCAGGCGGGTTTTCACAAGATGGAAGTGTCTTGCAGTGGGTGCCAACAACAAGTCAATCGGGCACTCAAACCCTCGTGTTAAGAGCAGAGCATTCGAGCTACGCTTCATTTGATCAGTCCTTTACCTTTGACGTTGGAGCATATGGTGATGGCGATGGTATAAAGGACGCTGATGATAATTGCCCGACAGTTTCAAATGCGGATCAATTGGATACCGATAGTGATACTTTCGGTGATGCATGTGATAACGATATTGATGGTGACGGAATGCCTAATAGCTGGGAGATATTATACAGCTTAGACCCATACAATAGCCTTGATGCCAGCGCTCATGGAGATTTAGATACTCTTACCAATCTCGAAGAATATCTGTTGGATATCAATCCATTGTTAGAAGATTCCGATGGCGATTTAATGTGGGATGATTTTGAAAATACCCACGGTCTAGATTTGCACAACGATGATTCGGCTGAAGATCCAGATTCTGATTTCTTCTCGAATTATTTGGAATTTATTCATAATACAGACCCGCATAACAGTGATGCTGATGGCGATGCATTGATAGATGGGTTAGACAGCCGGCCAACAGAATACGATGGCTGGTTAATACCGATACTGTTCTTGTTAATGGCAAGTTAATAACGGGATAAGGTGGCCAGAATTAAGGCGCTGGCTACGGGAAAGGAAACCCTGATGAGCTCCAGGTGAGAGGTTAGGCCTCTTTCCTGGAGCTTTTTTTATATGCTATAACTGCAGTTGATGAGGTTCCTAGGTCGAAATGTAAATAATGGGTGCCGCCACCCAAGGGGCGATATTCGCCCTTTGCGGTCATTTGTAACTAGCACTAAATAGAAAGGAAGTAGAAATGAAATATTTAGTAGGAGCTATGCTGCTCGTATTGTCTATGAATTGTTTTTCGAGCCAGAAAAATGGGGTCGGAGAAATAATTAGAATGTCGGTGTATCCAAATGGCGACATGCAGTATCGGACAATTGATGTGGAAGGGTTCGATAAGTCTGGGGTTAATTGCTATCAGAGCGGTTCAACGAATGTAATTACAATGCTTATGGAAGATGATGCCATTGGGAATAGCCAATACTCGATGGCACTAGCAGCCTATATGTCAGGGAAGAAAGTTAGAGTTAAAGTGGATGATAGCAAAATGATAGGCAGTTTCTGTACATTGAGGCTAATACAGATCTGCAAATCAGACGATATTTGTATTTAGTAGTAAACAAAAAGGAAATAGAAAATGAACAAGTTTTTGATCGTAATGGCAATGCTTGTATCTACGCAGGCCTTTGCATGGACTGGAACCGATTTGACTGTTGACTATATTGATGTAAAAAGCTCGGGACATGCTTCGGTTTACTTCAAGGTTCTTGCTGACGCTCCTAACCCGGCAGGGTGCAGTCAAACCGGTACGGCATCGTGGGAAGGATCAAATCCATCTGGAAGCAATTTCTTAAGCACGTTCTTGGCTGCAAAAATGGCTGGCTCAACAGTACAAATAATCATTGATAGCGAAGCGTGCTTATGGGGTGGTTGGCCAAAACTATTAACTGTCAGGGTTAAGTAGCACCAAGAAAGTAGCGAGGACAGTCTCTAACCCGAAGCGGTCATACGTACAAGAAGGAAATAGAAATGAAAAAGGTAATTGGTTTTATTGTTGTTCTTTTATGCGGGGTTCAAACTGCATACGCCGCAAACTCTCCTTCGATGACGATAGAGAAGGTTAAGGTTTGGGGCTCAGGTTTTGTTGTGGTTAGCGTGGCTTATGAAAGTGGCGGAGATATCGTATCAACATGTGGAAACCATAACGAATGGGAAATATCTGGATCTGATGCCGACGGTATGCAGCGTTTATACAGCTTGTTATTAACGGCCTATACAACAGGAAAGAAGGTTGGCTTTTGGTATGACACTGGCGATTGTGGTGTAGGTGGTTCTCAGCGATCAACTGTAGGTTGGTTGGCCGAATAATTGGGTTAACAGGCAATACCTCGCCCGAAGCGGTCATTCCTAGATGAGCAATAACATAGAGCTTCGTTCTAATTGGACGGGACTTTTTCTAAAGTTTTAATATAGAGAAATTGAAAATGAAAAAAGTACTAGGTTTTATTGTCGTTCTTTTTTGTGGGGTTCAAATAGCACATGCCGGAGGTGCAATTGAGGGTAAAGTTGTAAAAATTGCCATTGATACGACGTATACCACAGCTAAAGCTTTTGTGACTGTGTCTGGAGATAAGTCAAATATTCCGCCCTGCCATACGAATACAAGTTGGAGCTTTGCGCTACCTTTGGTGACAGATCTAGATCGTTCTGTTTACGCAATGCTTTTAAGTGCTCATGCCACTGGAAAAACAGCACTCTTAGAAGGACGTGGGTTGTGTGACGTTCATGGCAGTATCGAAACTTTAACGTATGTTAATCATTAATACATAATAGTAGGGCAGTCATCCAAACGGCTGTCCCTCGCCCTTTATAGTTATAAGCCGAACAATATAAGCAATAGCTCTTTAAAGTATGAAGGAAGAATTAATGAAAAAACCAGTGATTTATATGTTTGTATTAGTATCATTTATGGTTAGCTCTGTTGCGAGCGCAGGGTCGTGGCATAATTCTGATATAAAGAGGATTTATCCGATTGCAGACGGTGCATTTATTGTTACTTTCAAAACGGATCATGCTGATTGTAAAAGTGGTTCATCGCCAAAAACCTTTTATGTGAAGGTTGGTGAGAGTGGCGTTACGCAAGAAGCACAAGATAAGATGTATAGCCTTGTGCTTGCTGCTGCAATGAGCGGAAAAAAAGTACAAGTAAATTTTGAAACAGTTTCGAGTAGTTGTTTTGTAAATCGGATGCTAGTTGAGTTTTAGGCCGGTGAATAACTGAATGGATAGTGAGTGGGGTACCCAAGCGGCTGTCCCTTGCTCTTAACGGTCATTAGCAGCATCTATAAGTGACATCCAATCCAGGGGTGAAGCCCCAGAACTTCAACCCGTATCCATTAGCCAAAATAAATCCATAGCACCAAAATCCCCCTCGGAGAACCACACGTGATTGGTAAATTAACCTGTAGAACAATCGGATATTTTCTACTCCTAGCCCTATGGCTACTAACCCCAATCACCTCTCTTCACGCCGAAGAAAATACAGAGATAAAGTCCCAACACGTCTCCCTCCCATCCGGCCCCGGCAGCCTGGAGGGCCTAGGCAAAGCCTTCGAACCTA
>MAAL01000176.1 GCA_002163245.1 Gammaproteobacteria bacterium 42_54_T18
GTTATTATGTGCCAAGGCCTAATTTTCCTTTTGTATTACGTTGTTTGTTCGCACTTGCATTGTAACACTTATCGAGAATTAGGCCTTTTTTATGTCAAACTGTGGGACAGCAGTGATCCAATATATTAGGCACCGCTACCCGCAGCTGTGGATTTTTAATCGCATCGCTAAGGCATGCGCCTAATGTGGGACCAGGGTTTACTTGGGCGGTTGTATGAACATAGTGAACTTCAATCGTATCACCCGCGTTTAAACCTCCGTGTTTACTGGGGCACACCTCCCCTTCTGCTACTGTAAGCTCTGAGGCGCTTAGTGTACCGGAGTACTTAAAACCACTTTGATAGCCGTGACCAGCACCATTACCGGCATATTGCGTGAACTCTCCGCCTTTATGTTCGGCGTTTTTGTGAAAATGGATATTACACAGGTTCATGTCAGTTGATGGTGGTGCTGCATTAAATATTCGTGAATTCTTTCCAGCGGTTGAATCGATATCACGTGGTGACTGAGGGCCAAAGCCTTTACCTTGGGTATTATTGGCAAGCGCTGCTCGTTGCTCGGTGACAACCTTATCCGATACCTGCTTACTATTATCTTGCTTACTACTACTCTGATGACTAGCACTATGCCCATAGGTTTTTGCGATGGCGTGAGTCGGTATGAGTGCTGCGATGGCAACAGGAAGGAATAGGTGTTTTTTCATGCGTTTAAATCCTAAATGAATAGCGGGAGGAAAACGCTAGAGTATACTGTGGTATTAACAGAATGGACGCCTATTTTTTTAAATAGACTTAATCAAGCTATCTCGACAAGAAAAGTTGTGATGGGCTGCAAAGATTAATAAGCGTGATCGTTTATAAAAAAACCAATTAAAACGATCACGGGTTGTTACACGTTCCCCTTCAACTGATGGGTTATGCTTTTTTCGCTTGAGCTATATCGTAACCAAATCGACCTTTGCCGCTACGAGCATTAGTCTCGCCAGCTTCAGTGAACGCAACTTCAAATAAGGAGAAGCTAAGTGATATGGTTTCACCTGGCTCGCCATCACCTGATGCGCCAATCGAGTAGCTGCTAATCAGTGTGTCTTCTAATGTATAGGTAAGGAACTCTTCAAGCTGATCACCGCCAGTGGTAACAAAATGGATAAGCACTTTCTTGCCTTTGGTGCCAATGGTAGATTCTTGAACAAGCAATGGTGTGGCTTTGTCCACAACCTTTGTTAGTGTGATCTCACTAATGCTAGGTCGTGAGGCTTCTCGGTTTGCCATACGACCAGCATTTTGAGAAATCGCTCGGCCAACGCCCCAGTTGAAACTGGAGACTTCGATCATTTTCTCATATCCTTTTGCAGTGATGTTGCCTTCGATGCCTTCAATTTCTAAATAAATCGCCATTTCAATAATCCTGTAAGTTACTTGCTGAATGTTTTTGAGTGAGGAGCCTTGTCCTGAACTCGTAATGGAATTATTGCAAAAGAAAGTAGAATGTGGAAGCTTATTGCGCGTGATTATGTCGCATTATAGATGGGAATAATCCCGGCCTTGATTGGGTTTGCTTGACCTTACATCGCAGTAACCGCGGCCTCCGGCGTATATACAGATTGCACCAACGCTTTCACTGCTGCTTGGTAAAGCTCTTCCTTAATGGCTTCAATTTCGGTTTTACCTTGACCCTTTCGAGTCATGATTGAACTCTGATAAGTGGTGATCAAGGGTTTGGGCTGTACTAATCGCCACCTTCCCGACACCACATCAATAACAGCAAACTTAACCTGAACCTTCACATCCGTTTCTTTGTCCGGTAGACCCCAACCCAACATTGGCACCCAACAAACAACAATATGGGAGTTGCCACCAGACCGAGCTATATTCCTAACCAAACCATTATCACTTTGCTCCCTAAATATTTTATTAGTCGCATCAAGGGGGCTGACTTCCCAATAATCTGACAATGCGCTGACCAAAGCATGCTCTGGATATTGCGCAGAAGATTGGATTAGCAGAATGGAAGCGCCCTTCTCTAGCTGAACACCACCCGCCTTATAGGGAGCAGCCTTACCTTCTAGCAACCTGGGAGGCGTTAACATCGCGAGTTCGTTTAACTCTTTCGTATCAAACATATATCCTGGACCAGATGTATCCGAAAGCGCAATCAGGCTGGTAATGACAAGCACCTATAACAAACTCTATCGGCTCAAAGCCCAAGACAGAACGTGGGAAGCCCTTCTCACGGATATCGATGACGTCAGCCAACAACAATTTGATATAAAAACCATTAAAGCCAATGCGACAGAGCCATTCCAAATGTAGACCTGTCAACTGTTACACGAAATATGCGGGTAGTTTATCTTTAGTTGCATAGTTACCACTATGGTCATTACTCTCAGAATAAACCTAATATTAATTCAGGTTAGATGGCTATAATTTCGGGTGATGCGAAAGACCGCAAACGGCCGCACCTTC
>MAAL01000137.1 GCA_002163245.1 Gammaproteobacteria bacterium 42_54_T18
TAAGCGTCCGGCCAACAGCATCTAACCAAGTGTTATTCAATGTTGCATGATTTGGATTTTCAATTGGAGAATCCTTATGAATACAGTAACACTAACAGAAAATCAAAAAATGTGGCTTAAGCATTTAGATGCAATCGAGAAATTCGACGGTACGCTTAAGCAGTATGCAGCAGCCCACAACTTAGTTTTCCAGGACATATATAGCTGGAAAAGTCAGCTACGCCAAAAGGGAGTGATTGCCCCCGCGCCTCAGCCACCGAGAAAAAGTAAACCCTCTTTTGCAAAAGTACAACAACTACAATCACATGGCAGTTCGAACTTTCAATTTCGTTTAGGAAACATGTCAATCACATCCGATGCATTCCCCGATCCAAACTGGTTAGCAACATTTGTTAAAGGTGTTAGGCTTAGCCAATGATGCGCCCAAGCAAAGATCTACCTTGCGTATATCTATGTACTCATCCGGTTGATTTTCGCAAAGCCATTGGCGGCCTTTCCGTGTTGGTAGAAGATGAACTCGCGCTTAATCCGTTCGATCCCACGTTATTTGTGTTTGTTAATCGGCGCAAGGATAAGATCAAAATCCTTTATTGGGAAAAGAACGGATTTTGTCTATGGTATAAACGCCTAGAAAAACAAACGTTCAAATGGCCTCGTGAATTTGATACGGATACATTGACGTTAACCGGGGAGCAACTTAATTGGTTGTTGGATGGTTTTGATCTTTGGCGTAATAAACCCCATGATTCATTAGATTATCAATCCGTTGGTTAGAAAAACGGGTATAATCCACCCTATGAAAAAACACCCTGACATACTGCCAAATGACGTTGAAGCGCTCAAGAAGATGATTCTTGGACAACAGCAACAGATTGATGGACAGCAACGAAAAATCCTCACCTTAGAGGAAGCGTTACGCTTAGAACGGTTTAATCGTTTTGGTGCTAGTAGCGAGAAAGCGCCTGGTCAGGGTGAATTATTTAATGAAGCAGAAGATTGTATCGATGATACTGAAGATGAATCCACTAATAGCGATTCAACGACAGAGCAATCATCAGCTCCTGCTGAAAAAGTAAAACCTAAGCGCAAGCCTTTGCCCAGTAATCTACCTCGTGTTCGAAAGGTGTACGAGCTTCCTGAATCTGAATTGCAGTGTCCTTGTGGTTGTACGCTAACAGAAATCGGTGAAGAAATTAGCGAACAATTGGATGTTATCCCCGCTAGATTCCAAGTGATTCAACATGCTCGAAAAAAGTATGCTTGTAAGTCGTGTGAAGATACGATCAAAACAGCCGCAAAGCCTACTAAAATACTGCCTAAGAGTAATGCCTCTGCGGGAACACTTGCGTATGTGATTACTGCGAAATATCAGGATGGACTCCCACTTCATCGTTTAAGTAATATCTTTAAACGCTTTGATGTCGATTTATCACGTCAAACCTTGTCAGATTGGACGCTAAAGACAGCAGCGCAATGTGAACCCATCATCGAGGCATTGCAAAAACAATTGAATGCGGGGCCTGTAGTGCATTGTGACGAGACAACGGTTCAAGTGTTAAAAGAACCGGATAAAGCGGCGCAAAGCAAATCCTATACGTGGGTTCAAAAAGGCGGGCCACCCGGAAAACCAGTGGTAAGATTTAGTTATGACCGAGGACGCTCTGGTCAGGTACCGTTGCGCCTACTCAAAGGGTATCAGGGCGCTCTCATGACCGATGGTTATACGGGTTATAATGCTATTGCTGAGCAGGATGGCATTGCACATCTATGTTGCATGGCTCACCTACGAAGAAAGTTTGTTGATGCTCAAAAGATTGCTCAGCAAAAAGGAAAAACTCAGCGCACAAGCAAAGCGGACGTTGCCGTCAATTATATCGCCAAGCTATATGCCGTAGAGAAAGCACATAAAGATAGCGATAGCGCAATTCGACAAGTAGCGCGACAGGAAAAAAGCGCATTAATATTAAAAGAATTCAGAAAGTGGATAGATAAAACAAAATCCAAAGTATTACCCAAAAGCAAGTTGGGAGAAGCGTTATCTTATGCTGACAAATATTGGGACAAAGCAACACGATATGTTGAAAATGGTGCGTGGCCGATCGACAACAATCCAGCAGAGAATGCTATTCGACCGTTTGTGATTGGGAGGAAAAACTGGCTTTTTAGTAACACTGTTAACGGTGCCAACGCCAGTGCTACTCTGTACAGTTTAATCGAGACAGCCAAATTGAATATGCATGAACCTTATAACTATTTAAGATGGTTATTCAATGAGCTACCTAAGGTAATTGATGGGGATGTTGAACGCTTAATGCCTTGGAATATTGCACCGTCCGTTATCAAACCGAATTAAGTCGGAGGGGGGGTGGCCGGACGCTTACACTGAATGGCTCAGGGCATGAAGCGGCCAAGTTTTGAGTCGATGAAAACAAGAAGCCTTCGCCAGGGTTAAACACGTTAAAGCGGTCACTCAGGTTTAAACGCCCGGCACAGCTGTTTGTTAAGTTGAAGCTTTAACATTTTCAAGTTCACAACGTAGTTTAAAGAAATATACTACCATTTCATGATCGTTTGAAAGGTCTAGTGATTTGAGTTTTCTTTTACCCACTCTTGAATCCAGCATAGCGAGAGATTTTATGAGTGGCACATCTGACCCTAAACAAGAATCAATTGACGCCGAGCAATAGTCTTTTAGGTGGTTATAGTAACCCCACTGACTATAAACACCTTCTTCATCTAATTCAGTTATTCCTTTAGTTTGTGCATCTCCGATATTTTCGGCTCCAGCTTCAAGTTGCGCCACCGTCTTTTCGTGCTCTTTGGTGTAATAACTCAAAGTGCACATATTCCAAACTTCTTTTCCATCGACAGTAATATAACCCCGACCATCATTATCATGCGTCCCGTTATAACTAGCGGCTCGAAGTTCAACCTTCCCCTTAACTTTATCTGAAAAGAACGCTTCAACATTTTTCTTTAACTTTGACCATCTCATGATTTCGGGGTACTCGATAACGCCCGCAGCTGCGGACGGCTTGTAGTGACGGAGGAATGAAAAGGACTTCCGGTAGACTGCGCTTGTTACATGAAATCATATTTTCAACTCTGAACCATCTGGGTTGAGAGCAAGGATAGAATGCTTACCTGTAAAAACAATATTCACCTGACCACCATAAACGTCATCGATAGCAAGGTGAGTTGAACCTTCAAGGTCCAGCACTTCGGCGTCACCTATAGCTCGATTAACTCGATCGAGGCCTACAAAATTAGATTTTGTGACTTCAGTAACATCTTCGATCTTTATAAATAAATAGGGCCAGTCGTCAACATACGATGTGCCTACCTTTACTTCATCAGGCAGCCAAACTGAATCCCATTGAAACGCTAAGGTTACCGATTGATCAAATGCCACATGATGAAATACCCCAACCCAGAATGAGTTATGCAATGTATATTTCTTCATGAATGACTCAAAATCATGCTTTGATTTCTTATCCCATGGTAAGTCATTTTCAATTAGCTTTTTGTATAGCCAATCTGGATAAAATTGATCATCGTCCAATGGTGATTACTCTCCTAAGCATGTAACACTTTGCGGACATGATAGCACGTTGTTTTGCACCGTTCATTGTGACGCAACTTGTTATTGCTTGGCTACTCCTCAAGCTTCCATTCGGAGTAACCATGCCTTTCCAATTTATTTCTTATTCTAATAACTTCTTCTGGGTGAGGTGACATTTCGTTCTGCGAATTAGCTATGTCATTTATAACAACAGAATACTCCTTACCCGTAAAACAGGAAATCACCTCTGCAAGGTTTCTATCTGAAAAGTCTTCATATAGTAGCGCTACAAGTGGATAGTAGTCAGCATCGGAAATCCCATTCTGATAGGCTTCCCTCAACATGCGATAACTGCTCTCTAAATGTGTGCCTATTACCATATTTCCGTACCTATAGCGTCTCCCTCAAACGAGCGAAATGTGAGGGGCGCATTTTTGGCCGTAATAATTTACTTCGTCTTGAAGCGTCATGCTAACCACCCAATACAAAGCTCTTCACCTAGCATTCCATATTCTAACTTACGACAGCATGATATCAATATCTGGCTGAATAGTAACTGAACGATTTGACGGGTGGTAGAGGGTGCTGAGCTTGGCTGGTTTAGGGCGTAACGGGACTCTGCAACCACAAACCAGTTTTCATCAAATCTATCGATTCGGTGCCTCAAACATTGTCTTGAGCCATCGTATATCCTCAGGACCCAAGCAGGCTTTTTGGTGAAGGTTTGGATTGTCGTATGCTTCTTTGTAGACATGGCATATTACCTTTTCAGTTAATTCCCGCCACCTTTCATGCTCAATTTCGGGAATACTACCATCAGCTAAGTTAGGATCAAGTAGCGGATCATGCTCAGATTCAGTAGTCCTCAGCGCGAATTCTAGTTCCTGTAAGACCGGGTTTATTACGCGAAGAGTACTTGAGTGCTCAAAGTCACTTGTTACTCGATCTTGAGCCTCCTTAATTTCTTTTTCTAGCTTAAGCTTGCTCATTTTCTCACCGACAGGGCGTAATCCATATTTGTTTGCTAACCCAGCAACGCCAGGAAGTAACGCTTTTGCCGCGATACCTGCTCCAATCAATGGATTGAATATTGCCGCAACACCACCAACCAATAGCATTCCGTATGTGAGCTTCTTGTCTAAAGAATCTATATCATTTGCCAAAGCCTCGAGAGAGCTCAGTTTGATTTCACTAGAATCTTGAGTGATCTCTTTGGCACTCTCAGGCACATACTCCTTTAGCTCATTTTCCGAATGTTCATTCGGGAAGTGGAAGACCCGTCTTTTGGGAAGATTATTTACATCTGGAACTGATACAGGCAAACACCGCATTGTGTGCAATGCGAAGTTATAATCTGAAATATTGTATGGAATGACGAAGTAGTGCTTTTCATCATATTCTACGCCTTGATAGTCATCTGATTGCTCCATGGAGACAAATATCGGTAGACCATTAATCTTCTCCTTCACAACGGAGAAACCAGACGATAGCTCCTCCGCTACTGTATCCCGCTCACGATGGCAAGTCTAATGCCGCTATTTTTAAGCGTTTTAATCTCTTTTATCATCCCTGTAAATAGTTTGACATCAACAATAGAATCACGAAACCTTTTCTTCATTGCGTATCCATAAAAAGGAATCTTCCAGCGCGATAATCGTAAGTATTCCAATATATATTTCGGAGGATGCTCTCTTAGTTGTTCACCTTCAGTTTTGGATATGTTCGACGTACAGGAAAAACATAAATAAATATTATGGAGGCAGAACGGCCTTTGTTCCAATTGAACGTCCAGGAAAGGACAGAGTTCTATATTTTCTGATATATCTTACCAGGCACCCTCTTGGAATTAATGTTTTTAAGGAAGATTCTGAGAAAATGTTGCTTGTACAGCGAATCACTCAGCAAGAAACCAAACTTAGAAAGCAGCAAGAATCAGCCCCCATATTAGACTTATTTTCGGATGAAGGAGTAGAAGTCAACATAAAACCAGAAGACAATAGATGTGCAGAAAAATCATATTTGCTAAAGACGATAACTGACAAGCCGTGTTTAATTGACTATGAAAAATGGTCTCGTTTCTTAGAGGATACTGACCTGTATCCTACTGTTTTTCAACTTGCAATGAAAGAATTAGTGAAGGAAAAAAAGATGGTTAATGTCGATGCGGATGTCACAAAAAGACGAACCAAAATAATCAAACCTCATTGGCCTAATAAAAGTGAGCATTGGAAGAAATGCCTTTGATTAACCTGAATTATCTGTGATTTTAGTTTGCATTCAATTTAAATGCGTAGAAACCAAGGGCAGAGTTAATAACATGATAGTCTCTCAACATACTGCTCAACTAAGGGGTAGATGCAATGAACTTAAGGTGGTTATGGAGTGCTAGATTTCAATCATTTGGAGAAACTGATACAAAAAAATCATTCTCAAAAAAATTATGGATTCAGACAGTGCGGAGGTCATTTTTCTCTATTTAACACTGCTTCATACAATGTCGATTTTCACTTTCTACTTATTGGCCTGATGATATTTAACAAAAAACCCTTCGAAACTTGGTCTCAAACGCGGCGCAACCTTATTATACAGCCCTTAGAGGAAACTCACGAATTAGCGTTGAGCCGTGCTAGAGGGGTTTAGAGCGAATAGAAAATAGAAACATTGTTTGAGATGAGTAATTGATGAAGGGCGCAAGCATTCTAAAAAATAACCCAGAGAAAATACTATCAGAGAAAAAGGTCTCCTCAGAGATGGTGCGGATTTTTTTACAGCTGTCAGATGACTTGGGTGTTGCGCGTGGCCAACTTCTTGCGAATGCGGACATAGACCCGATCTGGTTAGAAAACCCGAAAGCCTATATTCCTGTGGAGGCGCTCTACAGCCTAACAAAGCAACTAGCCCAATTAACGGGCAACGAGGACATTGGTTTATGGGCCGGTCGTGCTGCTTTTCTGAATCAAACCAATGTACTCAAGTATCTCTCCGCTATATGCAGTCATTTTCGCCAGAGGCTTAACATGATGCCCAGTACGCTTGAGACCATGGGCGATATTGGTGAAACCGTTGTTGTGAAAGAGCAGGGTATGCTGCGTACGGAGTGGCGCCCTTTAGCATCGTTGGACGTCAGTGGGCGATATGTCATTGATATGATGTTGAGTTTGAGTCAGTGCCTGCTTAACTCCGTTTGCTATAGCCCTGTGTCGGTACCCAAGGTGTATTTCAGCTATCTCGAGCCTGACGATACAACGGCCCATCAACAGATTTTTGGTGAACAATTGGAATTTGACCTATCGTTTAGCGGTATATTCTATCCTGTGGCTGCGTTAGAGTGCCCGATTATCAAAGTGTGGGGTGAGAAGCCCCTTTTAACGAAAGATAACCTGCTCAGCGTCATCGAAAAGGGCGGGAGTGATGGCTTTATGCGACGACTGAGACGTTGCATTGTACGGGCACTGCCATCAGGTAAGATGACCATAGACACTATCGCCAAAGAGCTAGCGATATCACGCAGAACGCTACAGCACCGATTATCAGAACGCGATGAATTGTTTGCCAATGTCGTGCAGAAATTACGTTCAGCAATGGCTGTGCGCTTATTGGTGGATAAAAAAATTCCTATTACCGAAATTGCCTTCTTGCTGGGGTATGCCGATACATCCTCTTTTTCGACGGCGTTTAAGGGCTGGCATGGTTGTTCACCACGAGATTTTATCGAAAAAAAATGAGGTGCGAAAAAGCCTAAAGCAATATAGTCGCGTCATATTATCGGTCAGGCCTATTCTGGCACCAAATGAAAAGCGTATGACACCAATTCTAAAGTAAACCCACCTATCGCTTAATATTATCTAGGTTGATCTCACGTGAAAGATAATCAACAGAGGCTAAAGATGAATACCGATACTGAGACATTAGTGGCGTTCCGACAAGAGGTCGTTTCCTGGTTAGCAGATAATATCCCCGAAGGTCCCGGTTTCCTATTACCGCTAACATTTATGGAAGTAGGCACTGAGGAACAATTAGAGTTTTTAATTGCCTGGCAGCGTAGCGTTTACAATGCCGGTTATTTGGGTATGACTTGGCCAGAAGAGTATGGTGGCCGTGGTATGACCTAGGCGTATCAAGATATCGTTGATGAAGAGTTGATGAATCATAAAGCGCCAATCATTTTTAATACGATTGGTTTAGGGTGGGCTGGACCGCTCATTTTAAAAATGGGTACTGAGGCCGAAAATCAGAAGTATATTAAAGGTATTCTTACTGCCGATGATATTTGGTGCCAAGGATTCTCCGAACCTGACAACGGCTCAGATCTTGGTAACGCACAGACCCGCGCTGTACGCGAAGGTGATGAGTATGTGCTTAATGGCAGTAAAATTTGGACCACTCATGGTACCTATGCTAAATATATGATTCTGTTGGCCCGTACCAATCCTGAAGCCAAAAATAAATACGCTGGGCTGTCATTTTTTCTCTCTCCTATGCATGCTCCCGGTATTACCACATCGCCTATCAGAAAAATTACCGGCGAATACGGATTTACCCAAACCTTCTTTGATGAAGCGCGTATCCCGGCAGAGTGTTTAATGGGGCAAGAAGGTCAAGGCTGGATGATTGCCATGCAGACGTTGCAGTTTGAGCGCAGTGTGGATGGTGGACAGGCGACTAAATATAATTTCAAGTCTATTACCAGCGCGGACCTTATTGAAACCTGTCGCACGATTCAACGCGATGGGAAACCGTTGTTAGAGGACCCCGTCGTTCAAGATCAACTTGTGCAGTTTATTATGGAGGAGAGAAACTTTTTATTGAATTTAAAACGCAGCGAACTTAACGCTCTTTGTACGGACTATCCCATGTCACTGATGCTGTCGGGCAAGCTAGAGGCCACTGAACTTTTTCGGCGCATGCGACAATATGCGGTCAGTTTACAGGGCGCTAAAGGCGGTCTCTATATTCATGATGATGAGGCGTTGAACGGCGGTATTTGGCAGCACGCCTACTTCAATATCTTCTCGGCGACCATTGGTGGTGGCACTAGCCAGGTTCAAAATAATATCATTGCAGAGCATGCGCTTCAGCGAAGAGCAAAAGATGATTTTGGAAAGCGCACGCAACTTTTGCAAGGATACATCGCCCATCGAACAGGTTAGAGAACTACTGGAATCCTCACAGGGCTATGAAGATGGTGTCTGGAAACAGCTAGTCGGGCTGGGCTGGACAGGTATTGCGATACCCGAGCGTTTTGGCGGATCAGAACTGGGCATAGAAGCAGTGGTTCCTATCGTAGAAAGTATGGGGCGCAGTTTATCGGCAACGCCCTTTATTTCCTGCACATTAGCAGCACAAGTATTATTACGCGCGGCCAGTCCAGAGCAACAACAGCGCTGGTTACCGAAAATAGTAGAAGGGCAGGTTGCTACGCTTGCGCTACTGGATAACGAAGACTGGGGTGCCAACAGCACCAGTCACCAACTTTCCGATGCGTTGGTATTAACGGGCGAAAAATGGTTTGTGGACGATGCGGTGACTGCAGAGCTGTTTATTATCTTGACCCAATATCAGGGCAGCCCTCGTTTTGTGGTGGTGGAACGTAATCAATTGGCGGATACGGCGATACAAGCCCATGCACTGATTGATGAAACCAAGCGCTCCGCGAAAGTCGATTTTACCGGTGTCTCTGTTACGGCTGATGCTATGTTATCTGCGAAAAATACCGATAAGATACTCGGTGAGTGTAAATTGATGGGCGCTCTTCTGGTTGCCGCAGAAGCGGTTGGTACAACGGCTTCCTGCTTAAACCTTATTATTGAGTACCTAAATACACGCAAGCAGTTTGGTAAGTTGATTGGTTCATATCAAGCGTTAAAACATCCTAGTGTTGAAATTCTAAATAAAATGGAAGGGGCTCGTTCCCAGATATATCACGCGGCAACGCTGTTTGAAGATAGTCAGGGTGTGATTGATCGTGATGTTGAAGTCGCCTGCCGTATGGCTAAAGCTTCGGCCAACGATACACTGTTGTATGCGGGGGATCGTGCGGTGCAATTTCATGGTGGTATGGGTTTCACCTATGAATGTAATGCACAGTTGTATATCCGACGTGCGCAGTGGAGTCAGCAGCAATTTGGTGATTCAGCACATCACCGTAAACGATTAGCGCCGCTGTTGTTGGGTTAACGCAGGGCCCTTATAGTTATCTGAGTGGTCCATCCATAATGCCCGCTTTAAGCGGGCATTATGGATGGACCAACACTTAACGATTAAAGGATTAAAACCTATACTCACGAGACGCTAGGTCGCGCATAATTTCTTCCGAACCACCGCCGATGGCGTTAACGCGCACTTCTCGATAGATTCGCTCAACCCTATTATCGCGTAAGTAACTCGCACCACCCAGAATCTGGCTGGCCTCGCGAGCACAGAATTCCATGGTCTGGCTGCACTGAACTTTAAGCATGGCGATGTCACCAGCGCTAGGTTTGCCTGCGGCAATTTCTTGAGAGCAATGATTAACATAGGCTTGGCAGGCGTTAATGCGTTGCTTCATATCGGCAATCTTATGGCGAACCACCTGATGGTCAGCTAGACGTTTGCCGAAGGTCTTGCGCTCTTGCGCCCAGTTAACCGCTTCTTCCAGGCACACTCGGGAACTGGCTTCCATATTCACGCACAACATCATGCGTTCGGCGTTGAAGTTGTTCATGATGACTTTGAAGCCCCGGTTCTCTTCACCGATAAGGTTGGCTACGGGCACTTTCACGTTGTCGAAGTAAATGGTCGCGGTATCGGAACACCACCAGCCTTGCTTGCGCTCAAGTTTGGTTCGCGATACACCCTCAAGATCCATCGGGATCAACAACATAGAGACGCCTTTGGCCCCCTTACCGCCAGTACGTACTGCAGTGGTTGTCCAGTTGGCATTCATGCCGCCGCTAATAAAGGTTTTTGAGCCGTTGACAATGTAGTTGTCGCCTTCACGCTTGGCGGTGGTTTGCAGGTTGGCAACATCAGAGCCGCCACTGGGCTCAGTAATGCCAAGGGATATACGCTTGCTACCGTCGAGTACCCCTGGTACCACCAGTCGCTTGATTTCGTCGCTGGCGAAACTTGCCACCGGCGGCAGACCGATATTGTGCACCATAAGGGTAGGGATAATACCGCCCACACCTGGGCGCGCTAACTCTTCGACGAGAATGTTGTGGTACCAGATATCGATGTCTTCACTGATGCCGCCGTATACTTCTGGGTAACCTAGTCCCAGCATTCCCACTTTTGCGGCCTTGGGCCATAGCTCATCTGGAATTTTTCCGGCTTCGTCCCAGTCGGCAGCAAAGGGCATTATTTCGCGGTCAAAAAAACGGCGTAGCTGATTGCGCCACTCCTCGTGATCAGCGGTGAGGTAGGGGTTACTTAGGCGGGCGCTATCAAAGTCGAGTGACATATTTGATTCTCCTTGGTTTCAGACAAACTGTTGTTGTGTAAATGGTTGAATTTTAATTTTTCTTAATCCCATTTAGGTTCACGTTTTTCCAAGAACGCGGCAATACCTTCTTTGGCATCTGGGCTCTGTAGACAGACGCTCAATTGCTCTCGCAAAAACGGTAGGGCGCTGTCAAAATCCATCCCATCCTGCTGTACATAAGACGCTAGACCCAATGCAATTGAGCCGGGGGCCAAGCTGGCCAGCTCCTTCGCTAGGCTGGCTACATGGCCCTGTAAAGATTCCGCCGCGACTGATTCATTAATTAACCCCCATTTTTCAGCTTGATCTGTTGAGATTGAATTGCCACGCATGACAAAATCCAGTGCTGCGCGTTGAGGCATAATGCGGAACAATCCGCCCATAACCATAAAGGGCCAGAGGCCGCGTTTGATTTCTGGAGCGGAGAACTTTACGCCTTCGGCTGCAATCGCGTGGGTGACATTGCATAGGAACAACAGAGCGCCGGCAAACAGATTGCCTTGTATGCAAGCAATGGACGGTTTATTGAGGTGCCGAAATCGCATCGCTATGTCATCTGTACTGCCTCTCACTGGCACCGTTGAGTTCGTCTCAACAACCTTGCCACTCATTGCGGCTAAATCGCCACCGGCACAAAAGACATCGCCGTTTGCGGCTAACACAACAACGCGGATATCTCTTTGCTGTTTTGCGTAATCCAACGCATAGATGATTTCAGCCGCCATGGTCGGGCTTATAGCATTTTTTCGCTTAGGCCGATTAAGCCGAATGGTCAGGATGTGATTAACGATTTCAATTTCAATTGCGTCGAAAACTAGGCGTTCAAGGGATAAATTTTCTTCAGTCATTTTTTAACCTTCTTTTATTATCTGTTATTAAGCTAGGTTCAAATGTTTAGTCAGCACAGCAGGGACATCAATGGTTTTTGCACGCAGGTATTCACCCATGGATTTTGCCTGTGCGTCCATACGTACCGATGAAGCAACACCTTCGCCCAAAATGCCTTTGATAAAGAAGTTCAGGGAATGGATATTGGCTAGGTCATAGCGAACTACTTCTAAATCTGCAGTTTCTGGCATCAGTATTTTCAGTTGCTCAATGGTTAAAAAATCGTGCAAGAAGCAGTATGCGTCTTCACTAGTAGCCCACACGCCAACGTTAGCACAACCTCCTTTATCCCCAGACCGGGTGCCAAATAGACGCCCAAAAGGAATGCTTACCGTTTCGCCCGCTCTAAAGATAAGGGGAGCAGCAGGTACTGCGGTAGGCTCAACGTGATGATGAACGGGCTCTAAATTGAGCTGGCTGGTTGGAGCCACCACAATCACTTTATCGTCAACATAAACACGCTCAGTGATATACTTGCTGTCAACTAATGTCGGCCAGTAGGAGAGGAAGCTTGCGCCATTACCGATGGGGTTCATCGGCCCTAAGCCTGGAATATTGGCTAGAAAAATTTCGACCATCTTTGCACTAAACAATCGACCCACCAGATCTTTATCGTGAGACTTGGCAATGATTCTTAAGCGGGCGAAAGCTTCTTCATTAGTTTGCGGGTTTTCTTTGTCGCTGCGAATTAATTCAACCGATATATCGTCAAATTGCTCTTTGCCGCCGATGTTGGTAAAAAATGCGTCGGTTAATCGTTTAGCTTTGGTTTCAATATCTAGGCCGGCAAGCATAAATTCAAAACCATTGCGGTAGCCGCCCAGGGTGTTAATGCACACTTTGTGACTCGGTGGTGGACATGAACCTTTACAACCACTGACATGCACGCGATCGTCCCCGACCTGCTCAATACTCAGGGTATCGAAGTGGCCAATAACGTCGGGATTTTTATACGCTGGATCACCAATTTCGTAGAGGAGTTGCGCTTTAATCGTACCGACAGAGACCAACCCTGTCGTACCGGGGTGTTTGGTCACGGTGAAATTACCGTTGGCTTCAATTTCGGCAATGGGATAGCCAATATTGGTGAAGCTTGGCACTTCCTCGAAAAATGCATAGTTGCCACCGGTAGCCTGCTGGCCGCATTCGATCACATGGCCTGCGGCCAACGCTCCAGCTAGCGCATCGTAATCGCTACGTTGCCAGTTAAATTTCCAAGCAGCTGGGCCAATGACTACCGCTGCATCGGTTACCCGTGGGCAAATCACCACATCGGCACCTTGATCCAACGCCTCTTTGATGCCCCAAGCACCAAGATAGGCATTAGCCGTCAATAAGGTGTTTTTGTTGTCGGCAAGATTTACGCCCGTATCCATATTGGTAAAGGCTTCGTCTTCGGTTTGTAGCGCTTGCATACGCGGCATTAAATCATCACCGTCGATATAGGCCACTTTAACGTCAAGGCCCAGCTCTTTGGCAATTTCTTTGATCGCGTCAGCCATGCCGGAAGGGTTTAACCCGCCCGCGTTACTGACAATTTTAATATTCTTTTCGATACAGGGCTGTAACACTTGCTTAACTTGCTTTAAAAACGTGCCAACGTAGCCGCCCTGACTATCACCTTGACTAGAGCGCTTCATTTTTTGGTTATACAAGATGGCCATAGTTAATTCGGCGAGATAATCACCGGTCAGGACATCAATCGGGCCACCTTCGACCATCTCAATTGCGGCGGATAATTTATCGCCGTAAAAACCACTGCAGTTGGCAATTCTGATGGCATTAGTCATCGATATTATCTCCTTCGATAGTGGCTAGTAGCTGCTTGGATTTAACCTGTTGACCTGCTTCGCAGCTGATGACTGTGACGGTACCATTGATGCCCGCTTTGAGTGGATGCTCCATCTTCATGGCTTCCAGTACCACCAAGGTTTGACCGGCTTCGACGGCATCGCCTTCTTTTACCAGTATGTCAACAATGGCACCATCCATCGATGCTTTGACCTGGCCGCTGCCAGTGCCACCTGCCGCGGTGGCAGGTTGGTGAGTTATGTCGTTAAGAATAAAGTGGCCGGTACCATCATCCAGGTACAGAGTCTTGTCATCGAAGGCAAAGTTCAGGGTGTCTCGTATACCGTTTTCAATGTATACACAGCTATTTCCATCAAGCGAAATAAACTCCAACACCGTGTTTTCTTGCTTAGTGCTCGTTTCCACTACCGTAATTTCAAAGTGATGTTCTTTTTCAGTGAGGGTTACCACATGGGGTTTGCCATCGAACTCAAGCGTGTAAACATAACGTTGGTTTATGGAGCGACTCCAGTGGAATTTCTTATCCTGTCCAGCATCAGTGCTGCGTTGAAAAAACAATAGCGCGGCTTTGGCCAAGGAGGCGTTGGATGGCAGCTTTTGATCCATACTAACGTCGGAACTGAAGTGCTGTTCTATAAACGCGGTGGTGGCTTCTCCATCCTCAAACACGGGGTGGCGTAATATGTTTTGCAAGAATTGTTTGTTGTTATTCATGCCCAGCAGCTGGGTATCTTGCACAGCAGAGGCGAGACGGCGAATGGCTTCGCTACGGTTGTCACCATAGGCGATGACTTTGGCAATCATGGGGTCATAGAAGGGGCTGACGTGCTGCCCAGTTTGAATGCCGTGATCCATGCGGATGCCTGCACGCTCTGGGTAATTCCACAGGCGCACGGTACCCGTTTGCGGCATGAAATTATTGCGTGGGTCTTCGGCGTAAAGACGGACTTCTATAGCGTGACCCGTGAGCGTTACCTGATCCTGAGTCAGAGGCAGGGTTTCACCAGCGGCGACTTTTAATTGCCAAGCGACCAGATCTAGGCCAGTGATTAATTCCGTTACTGGGTGCTCTACTTGCAAGCGGGTGTTCATCTCTAAAAAGTAGAAATTCTTGTCGGCATCCACTAGGAATTCAACGGTACCGGCCCCTCGATAGTGACATGCTTTGGCGGCATTAACGGCGGCTTCACCTATTCGTTGGCGCAACGCGGGGTCAACAAAAGGAGAGGGCGCTTCTTCAACCACCTTTTGATGACGACGTTGAATGGAACAATCGCGCTCACCCAGATAAATCACATTACCGAGCTCGTCGGCGAATACCTGAATTTCAATATGGCGCGGCTCGATCACCGCGCGTTCCAAGATCAACTCTCCACTACCAAAGGCACTCTGGGCTTCGGAGCGCGCAGTGCGAATGGCTTCGGCTAGCTGGCTTTGCTCAAACACCAGGCGCATACCGCGACCACCACCACCAGCTGAAGCCTTCACCATTAACGGAAAGCCAATACCTTCGGCCTTGGATAACAATGTTTCATCGGACTGGTCCGCGCCTTGGTAGCCGGGAATGCAAGGAACATCAGCTTCTATCATGGCTATCTTTGAAAGGCGCTTGCTGCCCATCAAATTGATGGCCTCGCTGCGTGGGCCAATAAAGACAATGCCCGCCGTTTCACAAGCCTCCGAGAAGGCGGCATTTTCCGACAGAAAACCGTAACCAGGGTGAATGGCATCAGCCCCGGTTTTTTTTGCTGCCGCCAGAATTTTATCGGCCACCAAATAGGATTCACCCACGACGGCAGCACCAATACAGACGGCTTGATCGGCTTCTTGTACGTGCAGTGCATCGGCATCAGCTTCACTGTAAACGGCGACCGTACGGTAACCCAGGTCGCGGGCTGTGCGTATGACTCGTACGGTAATTTCGCCACGATTGGCAATTAGTACTTTTGTTATTTTACTCATGATTTGTTTTTCCTAAAGAGGTGCCTAAAAAGCCGTTATAAACGTGCAATACCAAAGGTATTGGTGTTGACAGTACGTTCATCGGCTTCGCGACAAACACTTAAGGCAAACGCCACAATCGAACGTGTGTCGGCGGGATCAATGATGCCATCGTCCCAAACCCGCGCAGTATTGGCCAGCGCATTGGATTTTGCTTCCATGGCTTCAATCGTCTCTTTTTCCATGGCATCAACCGAGGCGCGCATGTGATCGGTGATTTCACCTAAGCGAGCCATCTTTGCTTCGGCCACTTGTCGCAAGACGCTACCAGCCTGAGCCGGTCCCATCACCGATACCACGCTACGTGGCCAGGCGAAAAGAAAACGTGGCGCCATCCCGCGACCTGCCATGGCATAGTTCCCCGCACCATAAGAGCCGCTAACAATGATGGTGACTTTAGGCACTGTGCAGTTAACTACTGCTTGAATAAATTTGGCGCCGTGTTTAATGATACCTGCCTGCTCTGGTTCTGTGCCCACTAGAAAACCGGTGGTATTGCTTAAAAACAACAGAGGGGTACCGGACTGCTCGCACAGCTGAATAAACTGCGCTGCCTTGGCTGCGCCTTTGGCGGTAATCGGGCTGTTGTTGCCGATCACACCACAGGGCTGACCTTGGATCTCCATATGGCCACACAATGTGCCGTTGTCAAAATCACCTTTAAATTCCAAAAAGTCGGAGCCGTCGGCAATACGGGCAATCACTTCACGCATATCAAAAGGGGTTTTTGAGTCTTCCGGCACAATGCCGCGTAATTCTTCGGCGGCATAAAGCGGATCCTGATAGGAGACTTCAGCGTGCAAGCGTTGTTTTTTATTCCAGCCCAGCTTTTGCGTCACCTCGCGAGCAATGCGAATACCATCGGCGTCGTTCTCGGCCAGATAGTCATTAGTACCAGCAATTTCACTGTGCATCTCGGCACCGCCCAGGTCTTCATCGGTGGCGATTTCACCGGTGGCTGCTTTTAGTAGGGGAGGGCCAGCTAAATACATGGTGGACTGCTTACGTACCAGGATTAGGTAGTCTGACAAGGTAGGCTGATAAGCCCCGCCTGCTGTAGCGCTGCCATGAACGACTGTAACTTGAGGGATGCCCGCTGCAGACAAGCGACATTGCTGCGCAAAACTCTGAGCTGACTCACCAAAGAAATCGCCAATTAGCTTTAGGTTACCACCACCGCTTTGTGCCAAAGTGATCAGTGGTAGCTTGTTTTCCATAGCCAAGGTCGACATGCGCAAACGTTTTTTACCGCCCAGTGGCGTGATGCTACCACCCTTGGTGAGATAATCATCGACAGATACCATACAGCGAACACCGGCGATATAACCTATGCCAGTAATGCAGCTACCGCCTGCACCAGAACCATCAGTGTCTTCCTCCTGCATATAACCGCACAACGTTGACAGTTCCAGAAAGGGCATGCCAGCATCCAGCAACAGGCTCAAGCGTTCGCGTGGTGGAATAAAGCCTTTCTTTACGTAGCGTGGTGCTTTGGCTTGCGCTGTTTCAATCACTCGGCGTTCGATGCCACGAAATTCGTCTACTGCGGTTGTCATTAACTTGGCGTTGTTTTTAAAAGCATCGGACTGGGCATCTAGTTGTGATTCGATAACCGCCATAATCTAATTTCCTGTAAATGTTGATCTTATTAAAAGCGCTTAAGATAAGAGTTATCTGTGCATAGGGGGTCTGATATTCTAGGATTTATGCTACCTAACGCTTGTTAGAATTTCAAGGGGTGTGTTAGATGGCTTCTAGCTAACACTTGTTAGACATGTCAATCGCGCTATACTTGCGGCTGTTGCAGACTGCGGTCTTAGCGATTGCATTAATTTTGATTTTGAGGATGACATAGGGTGGCTAAAACAGCTGGAAAAACTCAGGACTTAGGGGGTGCCAAGGGCGCCCAGCTGAGCCGCGAGCTGCTGATCAAGGAAGCGGCGCGCCTGTTCGCAGAGAAGGGTTACAACAAGACCAATATGCGTGAGCTGGCCGAGGCGGTCGGCATGAAGGCGGGCAGTATCTTCTACCACTTTAAAAACAAGGACGAGATACTGCAGGCCGTGATGCACAAAGCCATCACCTTGCTAGTGGCCAATGTGCAGAGCTCCATAGGCGATGCCACAACGCCCATGGAGCGCTTGCGAGTCCTGGTTCGAATGGAGCTCGGGGTGTACCTCGGTGAGGACGCCGACTACGGTATGGTCTTGATTCACGAGTGGCGCAGTCTGCCGGAGTCTCTGCAGGAGGAGTTATTGGTGATGCGCTCCAATTATGAGTCCTATTGGGACACGACCCTCGCCAATTGCCAGCAAGAGGGGATTATCAAGGCCAATCCCAAAATCGTCCGACGTATGCTTAACGGCGCCTTTAGCTGGGCGATCTATTGGTATCAGCCCGAGGGTGAATTTAGCTTCGAGCAACTGGTCGATGAGGTAATGGCGATGCTGGTGGTGGGCTGATATTTATAGCGAGGTTTCGCTGCTATTGGGCGAAGGTTAAAATTGAAGGAATGATGTTAGAGCGTGGTCTCAAGATTGATCATAGTACACTGAACTGATGGGTTGTTAATTACGCGCCGAAGTTGAAAAAAGCCTTTCTACTTGATGAATACCCCATCCTTATTTTTTGTTTGGGAAACGATATGCAATAGAGCTGAATTGAGCGACATGATTTTTATCGCCATCGGTGACGCTAACTTGATAGTGGCCAATTTTGTTTGATTTTGATACCAACTTAGCCTCGGCAATCAAACGATTTCCTACTGGTTTGTTTAAATATTTTATATCTGCTTGCATGCCGATTGATGTATTTACCGTATTACACGCAGCAGCAAATGCAACATCAGCTGTAATGACCGGTTTTATTCTTGCTGCGTCAAAGCCGTTTTAATTAAGCACTTTTGCCCCGATAGATTCGACTGAATTATGAAAATGATTGTGAACAGTTGTTACAACATCTGATGAAATGCTGTCAATTTCTGACCTTAAAACTGTCAAAAAATGACCTTTCGCTGATTCGTCAGATAGATAAAGTAAACCGAATATTTATAAAAGCGTACAGGGTTTATAAAATCATGACGAAGAGATGCATAATTATTGGAGCCAGCCATGCGGCAGCTCAACTGGCCCCCTCGTTACGCCAGGAAGGCTGGCAGGGCGATATATTAGTCGTGGGCGATGAGCCCCATTTGCCTTATCATCGACCGCCATTGTCCAAGACATTTCTGGGGGGTGAGAAGACAGTTGATAGTTTGGCTATTCGTCCAAAGGTACTCTATGAAAAAAACAGGATAGAATTTAGGGTAGGGCGTGTTGCGGCTATAGATAGAGATAAACAAACGCTAACGCTTACTAGCGGACAGGCATTAAGTTATGACAAGCTTGCGCTTTGTATGGGGTCGCGCGTTCGGAAAGTCACTTTTCCTGGGAGTGAACTTGAAGGTATACATTACGTGCGTGATATTGCTGATGTAGAGGGCATTAAACATCACGTTGCTAAGGATAAAAACGCCGTTATTGTTGGTGGTGGTTACATCGGTTTAGAGACAGCTTCTGCATTAAAAAAACTCGGTATGAACGTCGTTGTTTTAGAGATGGCATCAAGAATCTTACAGCGTGTAACAGCACCAGAACTATCAGAGTTTTACACACGGGTGCATACTGAAGAGGGGGTTGATGTTCGTACAGGCATGTCCGTTTCAAGCATTGAGGGTAACACCCATTGTGAAAAAGTAACCTGTGATGATGGAACAGAGTTTCCAGCTGATCTTGTGGTCATTGGTGTTGGTATCTTGCCTAACGTTGAGCTTGCTGAAGAGGCTGGTATTGCGGTGAACAATGGTATCGTTGTCGATAGTTTCTGTCGTACTAATGCCGATAATATAGTTGCAGCAGGAGACTGTACCAATCACTTTAATAAAATATACGGTCGCCGTATTCGTTTGGAATCAGTGCCAAATGCAAGTGAGCAGGGGAAAATAGCCGCAGCTTCGATTTGTGGCATTAAAAAGGAATACAATAGCCTACCCTGGTTTTGGTCTGATCAATATGATTTAAAATTGCAGATTGCAGGCCTTAGTCAAGGCTATGATCAGGTTGTTATCCGTGGCGATAAAAATACAAGTCGCAGCTTTTCTGCATTTTATTTCAAAGCAGGGAAGTTGATATCGGCGGATTGCGTTAATCGCCCCCAAGAATTCATGTTAAGTAAAAGAGTTATTTCGCAGGGCCTGAAAATAGACCCAGAGAGACTTGTAGATGAAGCAATTCCCGTAAAGGAATTACTGTAACATTAGTAAATCATGGAACAGTTAGATTAAGTGTGTTCTTGCTGATATAGAAAAAATCATTGTTTCAGCTCCGAAAGAGTCGTAGATCATTTAACATTGTTTTTGTTGTTGACCTGTTGCCGGTATTGATCGGGGGTCTGGCTAAACCAGCGTTTAAAGGCACGTCGGAAATTTGCACTATCGTGGTAGTTGAGTAATGTCGCAATTGTATCTACTGACATGTTGCTATCACGCAAGTAATCGGCCGCTTGTTGCGACAATATCTCATCCCGAATTTTTCGAAAACCCGTGCCTTCCTTCTCAAGTCTGCGGACTAACGTCCGCTTGCCAATAAGCAATTTGGCTGCAACTTCATCTTCAGACAATATGCCTGGAGGGTGGGATAGCATCATTTTTTGTATTTGATACTTACAGGTATGTTTTTTCGAAAGTAACTGCTCTTGCATCATTTCGCATTGCTGCATCGCGAATAAGTAGTTTTCATGATTGGTCGATGTGTTCGGTATTTGACCTAATTTAGCTGGGATTTTGACTTTTAGGTGTGTTGCAGAAAATTCGAGTTGCCCAGGTAAGTAATCGTAATAACGCAGACTGTAATTTGGCTCAGCGTAGGTCAAGCACGCAACGCCCTCATGCAGAGGTCGCCCCATGATGAATTCGGCGCAATCGAAAATTATTTTCACGAAGGCTTCGGAGGAGCAGCGAATAATCTCCTCGTTCAAACCCATATTAAAATAACAATAGCACTCAAGCCAATCGTCGTTAGTCACTGTTTTTATACGAAGAAAATTTAGCTGAGTGTGCAGGTACATTTGAAGTGCGTTAAGTGCCATTTGTAAGTTGGGGCTGCTCATGGCGAGAAAACCCATAGCGCCATGCGTCGGCAGGGTTAGCCTGTTCCCCAGTCGCAAACCAAATGTTTCATCCCCCGATAAACGTAACCCATTCTGTACGATCTGAATCTGCTGCTGTGACGTTAATAGCGTACCTTCCTGCATAAACTGTTCGATGGTGAGTTTGGTCATATCAAGTAACGCGGCTAAGTCGGACTCCTGCAATTCAAGCTCGCGAGCAATAAGACGAGAGTAGTTGGAGGGAATACAAGCAAGATTTGGGTCAAATGATTGGGTTAGTTCAACCTGATCGGGCATGAATTTATTCCTCATTATTTTAAATACAAAAATAACAGCTATGAACTAAAAGTGCTCTTAATAAAAGTGCTCTTAATAAACGCTCAGTGTCATTAAATAACCCCTTAATGTCAAGATATGACCTATCTGTAATGGGGAAAACTGAGTAGTCTAAGTTTAATGAGTTACCAACGGCCCCGAGCAGTAGGGGAATAACGTTAGAGTAGCGTATCAGTAAAATCTAAACTGGCAGGGGTATCTATGAGTAGCATTACTTTTATTGAGCATAACGGAAACCAACATCAGGTTGATATAGAGGAGGGGAAGTCTGTAATGCAATTAGCCATGGATAACGGTGTGCCTGGCGTTGATGCTGATTGCGGTGGTTCTTGTGCGTGTGGAACGTGTCATGTGATTGTTGATAAGAGCTGGGTATCGGCTATTGGCAGTGCAAATGACGATGAAAATCAGATGTTGGATATGACGCCAGAAAAAGCGGAAACATCTCGCTTGTCTTGCCAAATAACGGCTACGGACGCTATGAATGGAATGGTCGTTAGGATACCCGAATTTCAAATGTAGTATCTGAAAATATAAGTTAGGATTTTAACCAACGTTACGGATTGTAAGAAGAGTTTTCTTAAGCCATACAGGAAATAATATGAATTTTTTATCTCCAATTATCGAAAAAGGGACCTCACTGGTTTCAATACCAGTGATTGTTGAAAAGACCGCAAAAGTTATTCCGATATCCCAACAAATTAAGGGCATCCACTTTTTTCTAAAAGTCAAAAAAAAGGTGTGGAAGGGAAAACCAGTGCCCGTTTTTATAGAGACGCCGTTACCCGATGTTTCAACACTCGATATTGAGGATATCGATGTCAGTAACCCTTTTCTATTCCGACAAAATTTGTGGGGGGCATATTTTAAACGTTTACGTGATGAGAGCCCTGTTCACTTTCAGAAGGACAGTCTTTTTGGCCCTTTTTGGTCCATTACTCGTTATAAAGATATTATGTATGTAGACAAGAACCACGACTTGTTTTCATCTGAGCCGATCATTGTCCTGGGGGATGCCCCTGAAGGCCTTGCGATGGAAATGTTTATCGCTATGGATCCTCCAAAACATGATGTACAACGTAAGGCCGTTCAAAATGTGGTTGCTCCAAAAAATCTTTCTGAAATGGAGGGCCTGATCCGTACTCGTGTTGTCGATATTCTCGATGGCTTACCCATTGATAAGCCGTTTGATTGGGTTGAAAACGTATCCATAGAGCTCACATCGAGAATGCTGGCGACATTGTTCGATTTCCCTTACGAGTCGAGACATAAGTTGGCGGAATGGTCTGACATATTAGGAGGCAGCGCTGAATCCACTGGCGGTATATCTTCCCCTGATGCACTTTTCCCCGCAGTTGCGGAGATGGCAGAATATTTCACGCGGCTTTGGCGAGAAAAGGAGATTAAAAAAGCAGCGGGTGAGGAAATGGGGTATGACTTAATAAGCTTACTACTAGCCAATGAAAAAACTGAAAATATGATCAAAAAACCAATGGAATTTATTGGTAATTTGGGATTGTTGATCATTGGTGGTAATGACACCACTCGCAACTCTATAACCGGCGGTGTGCTCGCACTTAACCAGTTCCCCGATGAATTTGTTAAGTTGAAAAATGACCCAGCTCTGATCCCTAATATGGTATCTGAAATCATTCGCTGGCAAACGCCGCTGGCACACATGCGCAGGATTGCAACAGAAGACGTTGAATTGAATGGACAACTGATTAAGAAAGGCGACAAAGTGGTTATGTGGTATGCGTCTGGTAATCGTGATGAGCGAGCCATCGATCAGCCTGATCAATTCCTGGTAGATCGTAAAAATGCGAGAAATCACTTGTCGTTTGGTTTTGGCGTTCATCGCTGCATGGGAAATCGTTTAGCTGAAATGCAATTAAGAATCCTTTGGGAGGAGTTACTAAAACGTTTCGATAATATCGAGGTAGTTAGCGAACCAAAGCATGTTCAGTCAAATTTTGTGAAGGGTTATACTGAAATGATGGTTAAGCTTACTGCAAAACCGTAGAGCAACTATATAGCACTAGACTAAGTGTATATTAAAATGGTCTAGTGCCGAATTTTATATAGCATCCCTATCCTAGAGGGAAGGGTACCAATACGGTTATTCAGCCAGGCAGCGCATCTCCATTCTTTAGTGTTTTTTATATCGACCTCGCGTGTCAGCGATGATCCCATCTACGGCGGAACGATTACCCCTGTACACGACTGAATATTTCTATTCCGTTAATTCTTACATAACGGTTCACAAGAATAGGAATAATAAATGGCGTGAGTAATGTAGCGCTAATGGTGCCAAAAATCATCGAGATAGCAAGCCCTTGAAAAACAGGGTCAGATAACATAAACATCGAACCTATGACAATTGTCGAGGCCGTTAACGATATTGCTGGTAATCTCATAGACGTTGCTTTTACTAGCGCATCTTGCACTGGCAGCCCTGAGTGTAATTGGGTCGAGAAAAAGTCAATTATGAGTAACGAGTTTCTCATGACAATACCAGCTAATGCAATTATACCAATAAGAGATGGCCCAGAAAATGGAGCCCCCATCAACCAATGACCCGGAAAAACCCCTATAATGGCTAAAGGTATTGCTGCCATAGCAATAAACGGAAGACTAAAGGACTGGTAGTAGGCAACAAGCAATGCAAAAACCATGCTGATGGCAATGATAAATGCTCCCGCCAAATCTCTAAACATTGTTAGCGAAATTCGCGTTTCCCCTTGCCATAACACTTTCTCACCTTGAGTTGTGTCTGGAACCTCTTCCAATAAACCAAGATTCCCTGTAGTGACATTTAATGCATTATCACTAAAAAGATCATTTAACCTACTGTTGATGTCCAGTACCGCAAATATTGGCGCTGAGCCTGTCAATTCAGCGCCCACATAAGCAACTCGCTCTCCGTCTTTTCTATGTAAAAGCATGGGTTCATATCCGTATTGTATGTTGACCAATTCAGAAAGAGGGATTCTTTTTCCGGTACTATTTCCTATCGTTATCATAGAAAGGGAATTTGGCGATAGCTTCCCTTTTTGTGTAGACTCCAGGTGTATTATTACCTGATCATCTTCCCTCGGGTCATGTATAATGCCGGATGTTATGCCGTAGCTTAGCGTACGAAGTTTTTTGGCAATCTCCGGAATACTCACACCAGTATATTGCGCCTTTTCTCGATCAATGATAAACCGGATTTCATTTGTTTTCTGAGGATAGCTGTCAAATACTTCAGTAATGCCCCAGGTATTGGAGAATTCTTTTTTCACGTTTTCAGTAAGTGACTTAAGTTTTTTTTCATTGCTCCCATAGACTTCCGCCAAAATCATTGCTTTTGAAGGTGGGCCAGCAGGGTCCTCGACTAGTTGAATGCGGGTATTGGGGTATTGACTAAGTAATTCGTCTATTGCTGGTCTAAGAGATCCCACTATTTCATATGACGTTGCATTACGTAGTTTTTTGTCCGTTAGATTAACGCGAATTTCGGCATAGTTTTCACTCCTTCTTGGAGAAAAACCTCTGATTAGCGCAATGAAATCTTCAGGCCCGGACTGGCCTAAGAAGACTTGATAGTTTACGACAAAAGCATTTAACTCCAAAATATCGACTATTTCATTTGCAATGATTTGCGTTTCTTCTATTGGTTTGTTTTCCGGAAGAGTAAGCGCGATAAAGAATGAGTTGGTGTCATTTTTTGGCATTACCGCAATTGATAGTGCGCCAGGGGAAATTTCACCACCTGGCCCTTGAGGCCTAACAAACTGCCATGTAAGTTGCAACGACGACAGTAGGATAAAAGAAAGCGTTATCTTTAATACGCCTCTTCTATGTTTTTTAACGGAAATTATACGCCGCAATATTTCCGAAAACTTTGCCACCACATGTCGTTCAAACGCGCTGGGATTTCCGGCATTTGACCCATGGCTCCAGCGAAGGGCTGCCCATGGAACAACAATGTATGCCACCAACAAGGATGCAAACATTGCAATCGGAACGGTGAACGTGATAGGAAAGAAGTATTGACCACTAATGCCAGAAACAACAATAAGAGAAGCAAATACCAAAATTATTGCAATGGTGGCGAGGTTAGTGGCGCCACCTATTTCATTGGTGGCAAGCACAAAAGAAAGTCTTCGGGTACTGTGGCTTGAATGGTTCCTAAATATATTATCAATAACAACCGTCGCAGCATCCACCAACATACCCATCGAGAGTATTAGAGCGAAGAGGGTGATTCTATTTATTGATACTCCATACAAGTAACAAGCCCCAAGAGATAACGATAGTGTTAAAGGGACGGTAAAGCCGATAATAAGGGATTCTCTAACACCTATAAAAATAATTGAAATAAGAATGACGGTAACCATAGACAAAACAAGGTTTATTTCTAGATTTGTTACAGCATCATCCGCTCTTACCCCGTTATTTCTTGTTATTGTTACGTCTATTTCATTTGGAATTAGATTTTGTTTTAGGTGTCCAATCCTCTCATCAATATTACTTCCAACGTCAACCGAATTTGACCCCTTCTTTTTTGCAATGGATAACGTTATTGCTGGAAGTTGAGGTGTAAACCCCTTGGTATTCGGATTTTCTGTTTTGATCGATATTCTTTGAGAAAAATAGCTATACTGTTTTCTGTCGTTACCACTTTCTTTGCTGATTTTTGCGATATCTTGCAAATATATCGGCACATTATTTTTCCTGGCAACAATGATGTGATTTAGATCTTTCGTATCATATATATTCGCATCCAGATAAAGGCTGTGTATCTCTCTATTTTCAGTAAGGCTTCCTATAGGAGTTGATAGGTTACTTGTATTAATGGCAGCTTCAATCTGCGATATTGATATATTATAAAACTCCAATTTATCATCGGCTAGTATGATTCGTATTAATGGTTTCTCACCACCTGATATTTTTATTATGGATACATTTTTTAGGCTGGTTAGGTGATCGCCAATTTTCTCTGCAATTGACCGTAGCTGCTGCTCATCATAATATTTTGATGTTAATGTTGCCGTATAGAAGGGAACGTCATCAATGTCTATCCCCGTGATAATAGCTTCAGATGCGGTTATTGGTAATGCACCTTTTATGCTATTAATGCGCTCATGAATTAGAACAATAGCTTGGCTTTTGTCGAAGCCCACCTTGAATTCCGCAACAATGGTAGCAACGCCATTTACCACGGTTGAAAATATGTGTTTAACGCCAGAAATAGACGAAACCACATTTTCTACGGGCTTAACAATTAGCTTTTCAATTTCCTTTGCTTCAGCACCCGGCATTGGAATGATTATCTTTACAGAAGGAATGACGAGTTGAGGTATTTCTTCTTTGGGCGTTAACGAAATGGCAATAACGCCAAAACCAATACAGAATGCGATAAATAGCGGCGTCAATTTTGAATCGATAAAGATTTCTGTCAGTCTTCCCGCTACGTTTAATCCAGGATTTTTCATAAACAACGCCCCCCTTTAACAGCATTAGAATGCGTAGTTTCGAGATTATTGAATAGATCTGTATCTTGCTTGGACGCTAAGGATATTACTTCATTCTCTCGAAGTCCCGCGAGTACTTCAATACCGTCACCCCTTACATCGCCAAGGCGTAACCACCTAAAGGTATCGCCACCTTCTTTTGCTATAAAAATACCCTGTAATCCATGGTGTTCAGCAATGACGTTTTTTGGAATGACAATCTTATTTTCTACCCCAATAAAAAACCGGGCACGGCCAAACATACCTGGTAATGCATTAATGGGATCTAAAGGGGTGATAAACACTTGAAATGTATGGGTGCCACCGGCAGAAGAAGGGGTAATCCGAGAAATTAAACTCTCAATTACTGGTGAGCCTTGCATTGCATCGATTGTTAAGGTGACATTGTCTCCGGGAGCTATTTTAGAAATATACCGTTCTGGAATTTCTGCTTTTAATTCCAACCTTTGTATTGTCTCAATACGTGCGATAACACCACCAGGGCTCGCCAGGTCCCCTGCGTGTTGGTAGAGCTCAGTAACGCTACCATCAATAGGGCTTAGAATGTGAGTATACGCCAGCTGAGAGTTGGCGACTTCCAAATTGGCTTGTGATGCGGCTAGTTGCTCTACTGCCAGGTCATGGGCAAGTAATACCTTTCGATATTGGTTTTCAGATACAGAACCACTGTTAAAAAGCGTGGAGAATTTATTTTTATCCAAAACTGCGTCTTTTAAAGCACTACTGGCTTGGTTAACTTTCGCCTTAAACGCCAAGATTGTGCCGTTGACATTTGCTTCATCGATCACGGCTAACAGCTGTCCCTTTTTTACTCGCTGCCCCTCAGTAATTTCTATGGACTTAAGGTAACCGCTAATTCTTGATGTAACTTTTACTTCTTGATCGGCAACGAGCATACCGAGTGCAGAAAAACAAAACGGCAGCGGATGCGCTTTAACGACCAATTGATTTGCATAAGGTGAAGCCCACAAATTCTGCATGGCTACTGTGACGACTAATACAATAAAAATAACGTTTCGTAAAGAATCCATATAAGCCTCAATATTGACATTGACCGAACGGTTAATGTATTCTTCCATAAGTTGATCGATCGGTCAATATCGTTTTCTTTATGAGTCAGAGGTGAATAAAATGGCGACAATAGTAATTTTTGGTTTTTTGACAGCATGCAATATATTTGGCGTTACTTGGCTATCTAGTTCGAGAGAAGTCACTCAAGAAGGGCAAGTAATTGTCGAATCAGTACCTAATAAAGACGTTGTGCAATAGAATAAGAACGTTAAATAAACGTTAGTTTAAAACATCAAGGGGAATACGAGTGGCAAGGCCTCATAACATAGAAACGAAACTGGCCATATTAAGCGCCGCCACATCAGTTTTTGCTGAGCAAGGCTATAACGCGGCGTCTATTTCAAAAATAGCGACAGCAGCAAGTGTATCAAAAGCCTCGGTATTTCATCACTTTGAAACAAAAGATAATCTTTATTTGGAGGTGTTGTTACAAACCTTTCGCCTTATCGCTAATGCTTGGAGTAAATCCATCGAGAGCGGCGAGGTGGAACTTGTTCATTCGCTCAATGAACTGACTATGGATACTTTAGACTTCCAGCAGGAGCATTCCGATTCATTAAAGTTACTTATTTGGGAAGTGCTGGGGAATCGTGGCGCAAATGCACAGACTGTAACCCCAAATGTATTTCATCAGTATTTCAAAAAGATTATTTCAATAATCGAATTATTGATGGAAAAGTCAGGCCCCCATGAAAATGTCAATGCCAATGAGATCGCATTTACGTTGCTGTCACATACCATATTCTACCTCATATTTGGTGAATCACTAGTAGGTATGCCAGAGCTTCCATTTGTGCGTAATCAGCAGGATTTCTCTGAATGGCTTGTCCGATCTCCACTGTTAAATATGGTAACTTAGGCCTCTGCAGGGTCAATATTAGTGGTTGTTCCTTGCCCATTTTGACAAAATATAGAAGTAAGTTGACGAGTCGATTTTTGGTACTATATTGAGTAGGTGTGTGCAAATTTCACCCTTAGGATCTTGGAGATGTTATGAAGAAAATCGTTACCGTGCTGCTGTTTGCAAGCGGACTATTTACATTACCACTTCAGGCCGCTGATTTGCGCTGGAGTGGTTTCGGCTCAATTGTACTAGGCAAAACAATTGACGATGAGCCATTACCGGGAGGAGCCAATAGTACCTACAAACCCGATGCGGCTGCACCTAATGTAGACAGTGCTTATTATGATAATAATTGGTCAATGAAACCTGATACATTATTTGGTATACAGGTCGATGTTGATTTAAACGATAAGCTCAGCCTTACCTCACAATTGGTAAGCAAAGGGGCTAATAATTATGATACGGAAATTGAATGGCTGTACGCAGGCTATGAGTTGTCCCCGAAGCTCGTTGTTAACTTTGGGAAGCAGCGATTACCTCTTTATAACTATTCAGACTTTCAGGATGTCGGTTTTGCTTATCATTGGACACGTCCGCCGTTGGAGGTTTATGGAGAAGAGCTCTCATCCTATGAGGGGGTATCCAGCCTGTACGTAGATAGTTTCGGAGATTGGGATTACGATGCTCAAGTGTATTGGGGAAACAGCACAACCGACGGTACACCCTTGGGCGACGTTAATTTGAAGGATCTATGCGGTGCAGTGTTAACGTTCACAAATGAAGAACTCAAATATCGCTTGTCCGCACACAGAGCAGAAGTTTGGACAGACGGCGACACAGGCCTAGCGACCTTAGTGGATGAAGACTCACCATCTAAAGCAGAATTCTATAGTGGTGGGGTTTTTTATGACACAGGCGAGTGGCTGGTTGGATCTGAAGTCACTTATATGGATGCGGGATTGATTCAAGCAGATACTGACGGGGGAACTTTTGTGAGTAGAAAAACATGGATGGTAACCGCCGCATACCGCATTAATGATTTTTTGCCGCATATTACATTGTCTAAACGAGAAATCGAACTAGCCAAAGATGGCACTGAATCATTTCTTACCCCTACACTTGGTGCTGCTCTTGCAGCTATAGCGTCCGAACCCCTTGATGGCGCCAAGCAAATCTCACAAACTATCAATCTTGGCGTCAGGTGGGATTTCCACCCTCAGGCAGCATTAAAATTGGATTATATTCGCAGAGCAGACAAATCTGATGATGTTATTGTTGATGGCGCTGGAAAAACTTTAAACGTTGATGTGCTTTCAGTTGGCATGGACTTCATATTTTAGGTAGGAGGTAGTAAGATGAAAAACTTTATAGAATGTAAATTATTCTGCTTGATGTTCCTATTTTCAATGTTGCTAGCTTCAAATTCCAGTGTTGCGGGTATCGTGATAATTTCACATCCAGATAACAATGTAACTCTCTCTAAAAAGGAGGTACAAAGAATATTTCTCGGCAAACTAAAAACGTTTCCTGGAAAAGGGCCGGTAATACCCATTGATCTTTCACAAGATTCAAGTCATCGAATAGAGTTTAGTAAAGATATTCTTAAAAAGAACATGAGACAAGTTTCTGCCTACTGGACGCGGCTGATATTTACAGGCAAGGGGTTGCCTCCTAAGCAGGTTGATTCAACCGAAGAGTTAAAGAAGCTTGTTGCTCGTAATCCAGATGCTATCGGTTATATCGATAAAGGTAGCTTGGATGATACCGTTAGAGTTGCTTTCGAGGATTAATAAGTAGGCTACCGTCTGCCCCTCCCAAAAAGAAGTGGTGTAGACGGTAGAATCTATTTCATGTAGTCAAGTACGTCCCAATTTTTTGAGAAAAATTCAAACTTCTGATCAATGTAGCCATTCTGAATTTGTTCTTTTATCCCATTTTCGAAAATTTCTTGCTTGCTAATGCAATTACTTCTTTTTGATATTGCAATGTATTCACTTACGGAGAATAGCGGTGTAGGTGTGAATTTTATTTCAATTTTCATTCCTGTAGTTTCTATTAAATGTATAACTGGTAGTAGTGGGGCAATGAAGTAATCAATTCGGCCAGAGTTTAGCTTAAGCAGATTTTGTTTAGTTGTTCTAACCTGCGAAATAGATAAGTTATCTTTTGCATATTTCTCAAATTCAGTCGTGAATGTAGTACCGGAAAGAATTCCTCCATTTAATCCTTTGAGATCCTCTTTTGTTCGAAGTTCATTCTCTTTGAGGAAGATAATATACTGAGCAGACTCAATAATAGGTGTTGGTAAAAAAACAAAATGATCTTTGCTTAAATTCATCGCCCTAAGACCAATGACGATGTCAACTTCACCTATTCGACCGCGATGAACCACTCTTTTCCAGGGCGCTGGTGTTGAAACCTTTGTATCAAGTCCTTGAGATTTAGCAATCTGTTTTATGACAGAGTAACCGAGACCAATTAGCTTGTTTTCTTTTGTGAACGAGATTGGAGGGTAGGCCGTTTTCCCAATAACGGTTACCGGTCCTGTTGTGCAGTTTGCGAGTGTTGGTGGGGATGTGGATACACATGCAGCAAATGCTATTTGTTTCATATTCATTGTAAGTTCTCTTATTGTTGATGCCATGGGAGGTATCCTATAGATATAGTATATCCGTTAAATAAACATTGACTAGCTAAATGATAATGCAACATAATTGGGTGGTTGACCAACCACATTCAGGCCCGCTAGAGATACTTCATGTGAACTCAGAAAATGCATAGCCCGACGAACCTATTAAGTGTATTGCGATGTTACAATGTCGCTACACATTATTGCTTGAAATGTTTGCTGGGTATTGCGTTGATTACAATCTGCTCCTCCGCCTATTCCAGTGATAATGCTACTCACCCACTAATGTTGTTGTACAGAGCGGCGCTAGAATACGACGCGAATTTTACCGCATCAGGATTTGAACAAGAGGCCCGGTATGAGCGTCTTGCCCTTGCGCGCGCAAAATTACTTCCGGGTGTAAAGCTAAAAGCCAACCTGGCCTATAATGCTCAAGTGGTTGAATATGACGATGCGCCACCTTTTTTTCAAAGTGGTCATCATAACTTTAACAGCAACGCTATAGGCATACAGATAGCACAGCCTCTTTATCGAAAAGATCGGTTTGAAGCATACCGACAAGGAAAGGTCGAGGCGCGTCAGTCAAACACACTTCTTGCTATCGCCAAACAACAATTGATTTTAGATGTTGGTAGCAATTATTTTAACGTGTTGTTAGCTCAAGACAGGGAGATGCTGGTTAACGCTGAAAAGTCTGCAAACAAGAAACTATTGACTCAGGCTAAGCGGGGGTTCGAGGTTGGTAGTGCCTCCATTACGGATGTTTACGAAGCCCAGGCACGTTTTGATTTATCAGTATCAGAGCAGATTGATGCAAAAAAACATTTGAATATTGCTCGTAGAGCCTTGGCCACACTAACGGGTATTAAATCCGACTGGATAAGATCCGCGCATCAGAATAGTCGATTACAAACACCATCATCGACGATGAGTTATTGGGTCGAACTGGCATCAATAAATAATTTAAATATTCACCTTGCAGAACAAGCAACTGAAATAGCCAAACATGAAATTGGACGGACGTGGGGAGTCGCGTTACCTAAGGTGGATTTGGTATTCAGCTATGACAGAACCAGTGCCTCTGGAAGCAACTTTGATACCGGCATCGACACCTCAAATAGGCGTATTATGATTGAGGCAAATGTCCCTATTTATGCAGGTGGTGCCGTTAGGGCTAGGCTAAAACAAAGGCGCGCTGAATACAGCAGAGCTCAACATCAATTAACGGCCACACGCCGCGATACCATATTTAAAGTAGAAGAGGCCTATCTGTCTCATGAAAGTGGCGCCCATCGAATTAAAGCATTACGACAAGCATTATTCTCATCACAAACATCGTTAACATCCATACAGCGTGGGTTTGAACTTGGATTACGCACCGGTATTGACTTGCTGGATTCACAACGCCAACTCTACGCAGCGAAGCTTGCATTAGCAGAGGCCCAATATAACCGCTTGTTTGATTATCTGCGTTTAGCAGCGTTGTCTGGTCAGCTCGACGTAGATAATATTCGTCACATTGATTCTGTTTTAAATTAACAATGTAATTAGGTTTTTTGATATTTGAACGCTTTTTTAGGTATAGGCATGTATTTTAAACACATTTTAATGGTTTTATTTGTCGTTTTGTTGGCTGGCTGTGATCAACAAGGCTCTAGCGCTGACAAGGAGGTACATGCTCCTTATGTCAGAATGGCTACGCTGAAATCCGCGGACCAGAATACCTTAATGTTGTCCGGTATTGTTCGAGCAAGGCATGGGACCCCCATTGCATTTCAAGTAGGCGGGCGGATAATCAAACGTCAGGCTGATGCAGGCCAGTCCGTGGCGCAAGGTCAGGTTTTATTTAACATGGATCAAAGAGACCTTAAGCAGAGCGTACAAGCAGCAAAAGCCAACGTACTTGCTGCCGAAGCAGCGGTTGCAACAGCACAAGCGGACGCCGTACGAATGAAGGCAATGCAGGCGGAAAACTTAGTCAGCGTCCGAGCCCTAGACCGCTCTATATTGAAGGTACGAGAGGCGATTACACGTAAAGACGCAACAAAGGCGAAATATGCGCAAGCACTTAACGGGCTTAGCTATACCCAGCTGACGGCACCAGTGGCTGGCGTGTTATTGGAGGTCACAGGGGAGGCGGGCCAAGTCGTACAGGCAGGTCAATCAGTTGCTGTGTTAGCGCACGATGGCGAACGAGAAGTTGAACTTTTTTTCCCCGATGTAATAAGGCCTCCTCAATTCGGTTCACTGTTATACACACCGGGGCGCTTGGTTGATTTAACATTGCGAGAAGTTTCTGGCGCGGTTGACCCAGAAAGCAGGACGTGGCGGGCTCGATATTCTGTGTTACAAGATGGACAAAGGTTAGCACTTGGCTCCGTCGTTCGGGCGAAGTTTATAATCCCTGGGGATGATGTCCAAACATTCGTTATACCGATAACGGCACTTGATGAACGAGGGCAGGGAGCAGTGATTTGGCGCGTAATAAATGGAAAGGCGCAAGCTATTAATATTAGGGTTGTGAGTATCACTACCGAAACAGCAAAAGTACAAGGCAACCTAAAGCTAGGAGAAAAAGTCATAGCACTAGGTACTCATTTGTTGATGCCCAACATGGCAGTTAAGGAACTGGGGGAATGAGCTTCCCAAACCTTTCTGCGCTTGCAGTAAGGGAGAGACCGGTAACGTTGTTTTTTTTGATTCTATCTGTCATTGCGGGAATATATGCATTCTCATCAATGGGACGAGCAGAGGATCCAACGTTTACCGTACGTGTAATGAAGGTATCAGTCGCTTGGCCTGGTACAACCCCAAAAGAGTTGCAGGAGCAAGTTGTTAATCGGTTGGAAAAGCGTATACAAGAGGTTGAATTTCTTTATCGGATCCGAACCACGATACGGCCTGGGCGCGCCGATTTAACCATTGAATTTGAAGGGTTTACACCACAAGAGCAACTACCAGAATTATTTTACCAAGTTAGAAAGCGCATGCAGGATGAGGCTCCCAATCTACCTATCGGTGTGCTTGGCCCCGTCATAAACGACGATTTTGCCGATGTGTATTTTAGTCTAATAGCACTTTCTGCGCCAGGCATGCCGATGCGAGAGCTTACACGCGAAGCTGAATCCGTTCTTGATCGGTTGCAACGAATCAAGGGCGTACATAAAGTTATGCTGTTGGGGGAGCGAATCGAGCGTGTGTATGTTGAATTTGATAACGTTCAGTTGGTTAATCTTGGCATTTCGCCAGAAACCATTTTTGAGGCAATTGACGCCAACAACCGTATTACTCCCGCAGGACGCATAGAAACTGACGGTCCCCGCATATATTTACGTATTGATGCTAACTTATCAGATCCCGATAAGTTAGCATCCGTCCCCATTCGAATCGGTGACCGACTCATCAAGCTTTCTGATGTTGCAACTATTCGAAGAGGATACGAAGATCCCCTGCTTTACCTAATACATTCCCGTGGTGAAGACGCGATATTACTTGGGGTAGTAATGGCCAAAGGAGAAAACGGCCTTGTATTTGGAAAGCGGTTTGAAGATTTTGTGCGTATGGAACAGGAAAAAATGCCGCTGGGTTTGTCCCTAACCATCCTAACCAATCAAACGGAGGCCATTACTGCGGCAGTTAATCAGTTCCAGATAAAGTTTCTGGTTGCAATCTTTGTGGTCATGGCGGTAAGCATCATGGCTTTAGGGTTAAGGGCTGGGTTGGTTGTTGGAATTGCCGTGCCGGTCACTCTTGGTATTACATTTATGGTCATGAGTTTAATGGATATTAACTTGGATCGTATCACCTTAGGCGCACTTATCATTGCACTCGGGTTGCTAGTGGATGACGCCATCATCGCGGTGGAAATGATGTTGGTAAAAATGGAGGAGGGGTTGGATCGGGTACGTGCAGCTGCGTATGCATGGACGGCTACGGCTGCGCCAATGTTGTTTGGCACATTGGTGACTGTTGCAGGTTTTTTCCCGATTGGCTTTGCAAAATCAGGCGTAGGGGAATACGCAGGAAATATCTTTTGGGTTGTTGGTGTCGCGCTAATGGTTTCTTGGGTGGTGGCTTTAACATTTATTCCCTACCTAGGAGTAAAGCTACTCCCCGATTTTTCAGGGCACACTCAGAGCGAAGACAGTCTTTATCAAAAACCTTTTTACGCTCATCTGCGCGCTGTCATTACGTGGTGTGTGGTACATCGAAAAACCGTTGTTGGCATCACAATATTAATGTTGATATTAGCGGTCATAGGGCTGACGGGTTCCGTACAGAAACAATTCTTTCCAGGCTCAGATCGCCCCGAAGTTTTGGTAGGCATTTACCTACCCCAGGGAAGCAGTATTGATGCCACAAAACGCTCGGTGAGTAAACTTGAAGCCATCCTAAATCCTATGCCAGAAGTTAAAACGTTATCTTCGTATATCGGTGCGGGTGCGCCACGTTTTTTTATATCAGCAAACCCTGAATCACCAGATCCTGCTTTTGGAAAAGTCATTGCTGTTGCACACAATGCGGAAGGTCGGGATAAGATCATGACCAAATTGAAAAAAATCATTAACGAAGGTGCATTCCCTGAAGCTCGTCTACGGGTATACCGTCTACTTTATGGGCCACCGGTAACTTGGCCCGTAAGCTTTCGCGTGATTGGCTCAGACCCCATGGTGTTACGCAAAATCGCATATCAAGTACGGGCAGTGATGTTAGAAAATCCAAATATTGTAACGCCTAATCTTGATTGGGATGAACGTGTTCCTGTTATGCATCTTTCAATGGATGTTGAGCGTCTAAGGCTCCTTGGTCTAACGCCAATAGAAGTGTCACAACAGTTGCAGTTTCAACTAGACGGAATACCTGTGGCAGAAGTTCGTCAAGATATTCGAACCGTTGAGGTAATTGCAAAAGGGCTAGAAAACTCATCGGGTTTTGAAGTGCTAACCCGAGAAGGGAACAAGATACCCCTTAGCCATCTAGGGACGATAGAAATACGCTTCGAAGAACCTGTTATTAAGCGATATAACAGGGAGCCCTATCTCGCAATAAATGCAGATGTAAGCGGGGCGCAAGCGAACGATGTAACTGCTGCCATTTCAAAGAAGCTAGAAGAGGTTCGAGCGAATTTGCCTGCAGGGTATCGGATTGACACTGGCGGTGCCGTTGAAAAGTCAAATCAAGCGAATGCATCAATCAAAAAACTACAACCAGCAATGGTCGCATTTATGCTAATTTTTATCATGCTTCAGATGCGATCTTTTTCCGGTACCTTTATTGTGGTTGCCACGGCACCTCTCGGCCTCATTGGTGCAGTTATCGCATTGTTGTTATTCAATCAGCCTTTTGGGTTTGTGGCACTGCTTGGATTGACAGGCCTAGCGGGCATTCTTATGCGAAACACACTGATTCTTACGCAACAAGTGTCAGACAACATTAACGGCGGTTTTTCACAATTTGACGCTGTGGTCGAAGCCGCTGTACGCAGGGCTCGCCCGGTAGTTCTTACTGCACTAGCTGCAATGTTTGCTTTTATCCCGCTAACATTTGATAGTTTCTGGGGGCCGCTAGCATACGTGCTTATTGGCGGCGTGACTGTCGGTACAATGATTACTTTATTATTTGTACCTGCTCTGTATGCCCTTTGGTTTAGGCTCAAATGAGGAGGGGGGTGTAGGCGTTAGTAAAGGCGACTTTTAAGCACTAATTATTGGTTGACTGCATGTGTTTCTTTATTACATAATTGGTTGGTCAACCAAACACAATAAATTATAGATACAACGGTAACAATAATGTCAAGCAACAGCAAAGTGTCGAAAGTAGCACCCCATAACAGTTTCCAAGCAAAAGTATGCCACCGTATAGGTAATCATTGTGGTAGCACCGCGATAAGGGATATCTTGGAGTTTCATGGAATGCCTATGTCCGAAGCAATGTGTTTCGGTTTAGGAGGAGGACTTGGAGTAACTTATTTAAGATCGCCTTTTGAGGGGCTTCCCTACATTGTACACGTCCGTTCTATGGGGTTTGAGCCAAGAGTGTTTGAAAATTTGGGCATAGCCTTTGCTTGGCAGGAATTTGAAAAAGAAGAAAATGCAACAACAGCATTACGCAACCAACTTAATAAAGGCAAGCCAGCCCTATTGTTAACGAATATTCGCCATTTGCCATATTACGGGACTGATACAGATTTTCCTGGTCATGCCATTGTCGCTTGGCAATTCGATGAAGCATCGGAATCCGTATATGTTACCGATACAGAGCGAGAGGCTCTAATTAAGGTGCCTGAAACCAGTCTCATCGCGGCAAGGTACTCAACGTTACCTCCCTTCATTCACTTAGGTAATATGTTTTCCCCAGACACGTTAGAAAAAGGGCTCGATTTACCAAGTGCCGTTCGCCGGGCAATTATGGAAAATTCATATAGAATGCTAACAGAACCAGATGACGGATTAGCATCACTCGAATGTTGGGAAAAGGAAATTGATCAGTGGTGCCAGCATAAAAGTGGGCAGTGGACATTGCGCTTTGCTTACCAGGTGATTGAGAAAAGAGGGACTGGTGGAGGCGGGTTTAGAAAAATGTACGGCGATTTTCTAGAAGAGTCCAGTGAATTTTTACCTGAAATATCAGAGTGGAGACTCGTTAATCTAATGCGAGATGCATCTGAAAAATGGAGTGAATTTGCATTAGCGTTAAAACAAGAATCAGAAAATAATTCTCCGAATGCTGTACGCTTACGAAGCTGCATACATAAAATAATTGTATCCGAAAAACGATATTTGGAATCAACTCAAAAGGCATTTCCAGATGAATAGAAATAGTAAGGGATGTGATATAAAGGAAACGCCTCTTGATCAGATAAAAAATATTTTTTTGTCTGATCACTTATTGTTTTCAGATATGGGTTTTGTAGCGAAGGATATTCGAAGAGGATACGCTGAAATCTTCTCACCCTATAACTCCTTGTTTTCAGACAAGCTAGGAGCAATGCATCGAGGGGTACTAGTAACACTGGCTGATACTGCATGTGGCTTAGCGGTGTTTTCTGCGCTAGGAGAGTTTGCACCAATCGCCACCGTTGACCTTAGGGTAGATTATGCAAATCCTCTTCGTAAGGGGCAGGATCTTGAAGCACGAATTCATTGCAGTTACTTAGGCAGTACGGCTGCCCATGTGAATGGGGAGGTAACGGCGATAGAAAATGGTTGCCCTCAGCAAGTCGTTGCCAGGGTGACTGGTATTTTTGCCGTTAATACTCCTGGAAAATCATTCAGTGAGAATTATCAGGAGAACAATGCATGACGAATAATGTATCTACGTTACTTCAAGATAATGCGGGAAAATTACCAAAAGATTGGCTGGATTCTACGTTCAGTAAATATATGGATATAACCTACATCGGAAAACCTGAGCAAGAGTCTTACGCCCTTGAATTTAATGAGAAATTCATCGGCAATCCGTCTCTTCGTGCATTTCATGGTGGGATTGTCGCCACCTTTATTGAGGCTGTTGCACAATTCCATTTATTTAAAAACAAACGTCAATTATCGCTACACACACCAGAAACAGTGACCATCGATTATTTACGGCCCGCCTTATCGACGAACTTAGTTGCTATACCAGAGGTCGTTAGAATCGGGAGAAGCGTTAGCACAATTGCCGTTAACGTTTATCAAAAAGAAAAAATAGTCGCAAAAGGTCGCGTTATCTTCACAGATTAGAGGTTTTTTTATGTTCATTGACCAAGCATTACTTCGTGCGGTTCAAATCGCTCCCAACCGTATCGCCACAAAGTACCTTCACCGATCACAAACTTGGGCAGAGTTCCTAAACACAGTTCAGTGTGTAGCATCTGGCGTCTCGGGATTGGGCGTTAAGCAAGGTGACAATATAGGAATACTTGCACTGAATAGCGATTACTACTTGGAGGTTTTATTTGCTTCTAGTTGGGGAGGGGCTCCTATCGTCCCGGTAAATACCCGCCTAGTAGCAAGGGAAGTTGCATTTTTATTGGACGATGCAAATGTTGAGTTTCTTTTTGTTGACGACGCGTTTGTTGGTGAAATTGAGTCGATTCAGTCACACATGAAAAACAAAATCACCTGTATCTACATGGGTGAAAACATATGCCCACCGGAACTGGTTAGCTATAGCCAGTTAAAGAAATCCGAGCCAGTGCCATCAGCTGAAGTGGGAGGGGAAACGTTGGCGGGGCTGTTTTATACAGGTGGTACAACAGGGCGCTCTAAAGGCGTAATGTTATCCCACGACAACATAATGTCTAACGCGATTAATGCGGCCCCCGTGATGGATTATGGGGTTGATACAGTATACCTTCACGCCGCTCCTATGTTTCACCTAGCAGACATGGCGTCCACATACGCGGTAACCCTTGCTGGCGGCCAGCATTGTTTTGCGCCCAGATTTATTCCTCAGGCTGTTGGCGAGACCATAGAAGTAGAGAAAATCACGCACCTGCTTCTAGTTCCTACCATGTTGAATGCACTTGTAAATGACCCTTCGTCATTAAAGTGTGATTTCAGCAGCCTTCGCCGCATGCTTTACGGCGCGTCCCCGATGCCTGAAGCTGTATTGCTAAAGGCAATGGAGGTATTACCAAGCGTGGGGTTTGTGCAAGGTTATGGGCAAACCGAAGCTTCTCCATTGATAACCACATTGCAACCAGAATACCACGTACTTTCGGGGCCGAAATTAACATCCGCTGGCCAGGCCGCGCTGGGTGTGCAGGTTCAAGTTATGGATCTTAATGTGCAAGAGGTTCCCAGAGGAAGTGTGGGTGAAATCTGTGCTAGAGGCGGCAATGTAATGATGGGGTATTGGGGGCTGCAAGATGCCACCAATGAAGCACTCCGAGGTGGATGGTTGCATACCGGAGATATGGGTTACATGGACGAAGATGGTTTTGTATTTCTCGTCGACCGGGCAAAAGACATGATTATATCCGGTGGGGAAAACGTCTATTCCATTGAAGTTGAGGATGCGATCTATAAACATTCTGCGATAAAAGAGTGTGCTGTTATCGGTATCCCTAGTGATAAGTGGGGGGAGCAGGTACATGCAATTGTTGTGTTACGTGACGGGGCATCGCTTGACGAAGCCGAACTCATCACGCACTGCAAAGAGTATGTAGCCGGTTACAAGTGTCCACGCAGCGTGTTGATTACAGAAACGCCCTTACCTGTAAGTGGTGCCGGGAAAATTTTGAAAAATGAACTCAGAAAGCCTTGGTGGGAAGGATTAGATAAGGCAGTTAATTAGACAGAGTCATTTTTTCATTTTAAAAATTTGAGGAAGACATTATGAACCTAGAATTCAGTGATACTGAAAAAGAATTTCAGAAAGATGTGCAATCCTGGCTATCTGATAACGTGCCTGCAGATATTCAAGAAAAAACACAAAATGGCGAAATGCTGGATAAAACGTTACAGCAAAAATGGGAACAAATACTGGGATCAAAGGGCTGGCTGGCAACTACTTGGCCGAAGCAGTATGGAGGCCCCGGATGGAACGCCACCCAGCGTTATATTTTTGATGTTGAACGGGCGAAGGCAGGGGCTCCTGGTACAAGTCCGTTTGGTGTTTCAATGGTAGGGCCCGTCATTTTTAATTTTGCCAACCAGGAACAAAAGGATCGTTGGCTGCCAGGTATTGTTAGTGGAGACACTCTCTGGTGTCAGGGGTACTCGGAGCCAAACGCTGGGTCGGATCTTGCGTCATTAAAAACGTCAGCCAAGAAAGAGGGTGACGAGTATATTGTAAATGGTCAGAAAATTTGGACCACACAAGCGCACTGGGCAGACATGATTTTCTGCTTGGTTAGAACAGACTCTACTGTTAAAAAACAACAGGGCATATCATTTTTGTTAATCGACATGAATACCCCTGGCATCGAAGTAAGAGCTATTCACTCTATTGACGGCCATCATCACTTAAATGAGGTGTATTTTAACGATGTCCGTGTACCTGTGGAAAATCTAGTAGGCCAGGAAGGCATGGGGTGGACAATTGCAAAGTTTTTGCTGACTCATGAGCGTACCACTATTGCAGGCGTCGCAGATACCAAGCAAGAGATAGAGCGATTAAAACATGCGCTCAAGAACACTCGCTCAGGAAGCGGGGTTCGCTGGGACGATCCGCAAGCACGTAGACGTGTAGCAGAGCTTGAAATTGATTTGATGGCGCTGGAATATACTAATTTTCGAACCGTTGCCTCCACAGACAATGGCAATCCGCTGGGCCCAGAATCGTCAGGGCTAAAAATCAAAGGTACAGAGTTACAGCAACAGGTATCTCAAGCCATCGTTGAGCTTGGTGGCCCCTTATCCTTGGCGTGGGACAATAAGGAGGCAATCGGCAATATGGAGTTTAACAAAGCGACACGGCGTTATAACTTTCTGCGGGCGTGCACTATTTACGGCGGCACCAACGAGATACAGAAGAACGTTATCGCTAAAATGTTATTAGGCTTATAGAAGGAATTCGCACGTGGATTTTAATCTTTCATCAGAACAAAAAATGCTGGGTGATAGCGCTAAGCGTTATCTATCTCAAAATTATTCATTCGATATTTACCTAGATCAGATAGGGTCAAATATGCAAATAAACCCAGAGCGCTGGCAAAAAATGCTAGATCTCGGTTGGTTTGGACTGCCATTTTCTGAAGAGAACGGTGGTTTTTCGGGATCACTGTTTGATGTTAGCCTTATTGCTCGGGCACTTGGGGAAGCTTTGTCAATAGACCCATACGTGGATAACATCGTGCTACCCGGAAAATTGCTGGAGTTTATTTCATCCCCCACAGCAGATGCTTGGCTAAAGAAATTAATTGACGGAGAAAGAACGTTTTCTGCTGCAATTTACGATGTAGATTCTCATTACGATATTAATCACACCAATGTAATTCTGGAAGATGGTGTTGTAAATGGGCAAAAATCCTTTGTTTCAAACGTAGGTGAAGTTGATTACCTTATTTGTTACGCAAGGGAGGCGTCAGATGAGCAGCCCATACTATTTATCGTAGCAGTAGAAGAAGAGGGCGTGGAATATAAAGATTGCCGTGTTCTGAATGGCTCCCGCTCAGGTGTAGTTACCTTTAACAACCTTGAATTGACTAACGACAAAATACTTTGTGTTGGTTCCGACGCAACAGCAGCGGCGCAGCGCGCTATAGACTATGTCACTGTACTTGAGTGTGCAGCAATGATCGGCGCCGCAACAGCTGCTTATGAAAAAACCCTAGAATACGCAAAAATCAGAAAACAATTCGGTACGCATATAGGGAGCTTCCAGGTGATTCAACATTACTTGGTTGATATGTTTGTTGAGTTGCAACAGGCCGAATCAATGCTATTTATGGCGACTGATAAGGGAGCCGTTAAGGATGTGGCAGAGAGCCAGGCAGCTATTTCTTCGTGCAAAGCCTACCTCTGTAAAAGTGTTGTTGCTATTGCTCAACAAGCAATTCAAATACATGGAGGCATTGGAGTAACTGAGGAACTGGATATTGGACATTACTTTCGTTTTATTACGCACCTGTCATTAATTCATGGGGATCGAGATTTCCATATGTCACGTTATATGAAAAGGACAGGGTTGGAGGATAAAATCTGCGCAGTCAATATGGCGTAATAAACAGTAAGTTTTAAGTGGTATAGGGACATACCACTTTTTTTAAGCGTGATATCACTAATCTAATTTGGGCTGTGTATCTGTTAATGCGCCAAGTAATGACGGTGTTTGGGCTATTGTTCTGATGGGCTCTGGCTCTGTCGCAATATCATTAGGCAGTGATGATCCTAACGCTACATTTAAAGCCGTTAATGTTGCAGTAACTAACATAAATTCAATCATGTTTTCCCCTACCTTAAATCATAAACACTCACATTAGTGTCAAGTCATAGCACTGTAACACGACCTTGGTTGGACAACCAACTCATTTATGGTATCGTGTTTCGATGCGTAGCACAAAAATCATAAAAAGCTTGTTTGGGGACTAAAATGATTAGACTTTTTTTATTGGTAATAGTGGGCATCCTAATTGTGACGACAAACGTCAAGGCTCAATTTCTACAACAGTTACCTATTGGGGATCCGCGGGCAATGGCATTAGGGTTTGCAATTACTGCTGACCCTAAAGGAATAGATTCCATTCACTATAATCCAGCCGGGCTTGCTAAAATCGAATACGACTCTTATCAGATAAAATTTATCGCAGCACTCCTAGAGTCCTCAACGGAATTTGGGGAGCAGCAAGGGTTGCCTAAAGAATTTTTGGACGCCTTTGATTTTAACGACCCTTTAGAAAACACACACAGTGAATTAGATTCCAGCCACCCTGTCTTGGCTTTGCCTGGCCTGGGTTTGGTAGATGTGCCCGCTCAGGCATTTCCGTTAGGCGGTTTTGCGATTGCACCAGCGTCTTCTGATTTCGTATTTGCTACCAGTGTGTACTCGCCACAAGCCGTTGGTTACAGTCGCGCAGATGACGACCCGGGACGGTATCAAGGTAGGCGGGTATCACTACTGAGATTAACCTATTTATCACCGACCATTTCAACTCAAATTACCGATGAATTTTCGGTTGGTTTTACTGTTGCATTATCGACACAAAGTATTGGGATGGACATGGATTTAAGAGCCCCCAACCTATTATTGGCGGGTATAGATATAGCGTGCGGAGTGGTCACAGATCAGCTAGGAGCAAACGTCTCATCGTGTGAACCACAAAATCGACTTGGGCCATTTCAAGATATCGGAAACCTAACACTAGAAGTTGATCAATTTGTGTCGCCAACCTTTAACATCGGTCTTTTATGGGAACCTGTTCCGTGGTTTAGCCTTGGCTTTGTGTATCACAGTGAGGCGAAAACAACGATGGAGGGCGATTATAAATTTACTTACAGTGAGTCATGGCAGAATTTTTGGAGCGGCCTAAATACAATCAATACGCCCGTACTGCCATCAGGGCCAGCAGAGGAAACTGGCAAAACCACATTAACGATGACATTTCCTGCCGATGCTCAATTAGGGATGAAATTGGTACTTTTTCCAGATGTTACCATTACCACCGATGTGCGTTGGAGTGAGTATTCTTCTTGGGATTCATTCGATATTGCATTCGACCAAAATCTTGATTTCTTAAAGGTCGCTTCACTTGTTGCCCCTAACGAAACATCACCTACAGAGCTTAAACTGCCCCGCAACTATCGAGACAGCTATGCGTATGGTATCGGAATACAATATGCATGGACTGATAGATTGGACGTGCGATTTGGTTATGAATTTCGAGAACCCATGGCAGAGGAAGATAAACAGGATCTGATCATTCCCGTAGGTCCAGCACATTATTACGGTGCTGGTTTCGGCTATCAATTAGATTCGGAATCTAGAATTGATGTGGCAGTCGCCTATTTACATGCATCTGTAGATGTCGCGGCTGGCGCGAGTAGCAACGCAAATGCGACAGGAATAAATAACCTCATTTACAACCCTTATGGCGGCTTGCCATTCACCAACACAGTGAACGTTACGTTCTTTAATGTGGGATACGAATCGGCGTTTTGATTTTCTAAATCGTAGGGGTGTTCCTCTATTTATGAGAAATTATTTTGAGAAAAATAATTAAAGATATTTGACAGTTGGTCACCCAACCAATTAAAGTGACCGCAGAGTCTGAATGCTTTGTTGTAAACACTTTTTTAATGAGTGTATTAGTCCTCAGGCCGCCAAAAAATAATTTAAAAAAATAAAACGGTGGTTAGAATATGCAAGGAGCAAAAATCCTGGTTGCAAGTGTTATTGGTTTATTTATAACAACTAATGCCAATGCGCAATTAACGCAAAATATTACAATTGGAAATTCAAAAGCGCTTGCCCTGGGGCACGCCGTTACGGCGGATCCACCTGGTATCGATTCCATTCATTTTAATCCCGCAGGTTTGGCCAAGATTAAGGGACGTCAGCGACAGGTGAAGCTAATAGCGGCAAAAATGACATTTAATACCGATATTGGTAAGCGTCGTTTGGATGAGGCACATTCTGATCAAGGGGCTGGTTCGGTTACTGAAACGTACAATAGCATCTATTGCAACGACGAATCACAAGAGTGTTTGTACCCAAACGACCCCCTCGAATACCAAAGCGGATCAACCTCTACACCGGTGTTAATGTTGCCCTTTGTAGGGATGACGGAGCTACCTTTTCTATTCGTTCCACTGGGTGGCATCGCGATAGAGGATACTGAGCGAGAGTGGGTTTTTGCGACATCCGTATACGCGCCCCAAGCTATCGGTTATGGCAGAGAGGAAGACGGCCCCGGAAGGTATCAAGGTGTTGAGCTGTCAATATCCCGAATAACCTATTTTTCACCATCGGTAGCCTTTTCAGTTACCGACACCTTAATGTTCGGCTTATCCCTTGGTTTTTCATGGCAAGGATTTGGCTTGGTTAGTGATTTGCGGGCACCAGAAACAACGATTCCCTTCTTGAAAGCCACCGTTGATGAAGTTGGCCCTATTCTAGATGAAATTGGGTTAACAGATCTTAGTGTGTTCAGCCCTTACGATACACTTGGCCGCTTAGAGGTTGAAGTTGAAGATGCGCTGTCCATTACTTATAACCTCGGTTTGTTATGGGAGCCAACACCATGGGTATCGTTTGGTATTGTGTATCAAAGTGAAGGGGTATCTCATATGGAAGGTGACTTTAAAATGGAAGTGCCTTCTGGACTTACTGACCTCACTCGTCCCATTGCAAATACACCTTGGCTTAACAGTATTATTGCAACACTGGGCGGGGGACCAATGACAGGGCTTGCTCGCCAAGAAGGGAGTGTTGAGCTAGACCTGGTTACACCGGCACATTTTTCTGTAGGCACATCGGTAAAGCTATTTCCTGATCTTAAAGTAAACATCGACTTAAAGTGGACAGATTACGGGGCGTGGGAGGATTTGGCTTTCACCTTCGATCAAAATCTGGATTTTCTGGTCTTGGCAAACTTAGTCAATAACGTAGGCGGTTCTGAATTTAATAAAGGCGAGGATACGGCAGACCCAAACAAAATGGTTATTTCTCGACGGTACGAAAGCGTATGGTCTTGGGCTTTTGGGGCAGAATATGAAGCATCCGACAACCTTGTACTAAGGTTGGGTTATGAACCAAGAACAAGTGCCATACCTGATGACCGAGTCGATTTGTTTGCCCCGTTATCTGACGCAAAATTATATAGCATTGGTTTTGGATATCAACTGGATAAAGATACGCGCATTGATGCTGCCTTTGGGTATCTGGATTCATCCTATTCTGCAAAAGCAGGGCAATCAGATAATCTAAACACGACAACACCGGGTCATGTCGTGTACACACCTTACGCATTTCTTGACGTTAGTGCATCTGTCTCAGCATATATATTCTCTTTTTCATACGATGAAAAATTCTAATAAAAGGTAAGGGATTATGGGCGACATATTAGTCAGCGATGAACTCGCAATATCACTTCTCGATGCTGCAGTAAAAACGGCGCTTAGCCATCGGGGAAAACTGAGGGAGGAGTACGCCCTTGGTCAATTAGAGGCAATTTCAAACGTGATTTACATTTTATGTATTAACCAAGGTGGAATGGAGCAGCTTGAATTGGCCTGTTTGAAGCAAGCAACGCTGGCGGTTGGTCGGTTAGATGAGCTAGACAACGGAAATGGCTTAGGTCTAGGCAAACAATTTGCCTAGACCTAAGCCATTTATTAGAGAACAGAGATTAAATACAGGTGTTTATATGTCAAATCCAATTAAAATGGTCGCAGAAATGTATCCATGGGTACCTTTTCAGAAGTTACTCGGCATTAAAATAGAAAGTTACGATGATGACTATGCGGAAATTTCTATTCCTTTTAGAGAGGAGTTAGCAGGAACACCTAATGTATACCATGGGGGCGTGATAGCGAGCCTGATTGACCTCACGGGGGCGTTATCGGCTTGGTCTGGCCATGATGACAAAAAGGGAATGAGGGCGTCAACGGTATCACTGAATGTGCAATATTTATCAGGGGCAAAAGGCGAGGGTATCGTTGCTAAATCAAGAGCGGTTAAACGAGGAAAAGAACTCGTTTTTTGTTCCATCGAAGTGTTTTCTGTAACGTCTAACCGATTGATTGCTAAGGGAGATATTGTATATCGCATCGTGTAGCTACTAAGAAGAATGTATCTTCCTATTGATATATGAATTCATTCTAGATAAACCAAATTAGGTCGCCTGGAAGCACCTATAATCAAAGATACTGTATATTCGTTGCCAGTGGCATCAAGGGTGTTTCCAAGCAGTGCAATTTATTTTTGGTGATACGGGTAGAGTCTTACGCTACCTAAATATATTGCTGCTCGTTATTTTTATTCCCGTTGATGCCCAAGGGGAAACAACGGATGCCATCCGTATGTTTGGAGAGCCTTCATATTCGCTGAACCTGCACATGGACGTATTCACTGATATTACTGGACGTTTGACGTTAGAGGATATTCAACAGCTTCAGTATCAAAAACAATTTGTCAGAAATAGCGAATCGATTATTAACCTTGGTATGACGGACAATCAACATTGGGTACGGTTTCATCTAAGCAATTCTGGTATAAAGGAGTCCAGCGACGAGATTGAAACGTGGTATCTCGAAATCGGACGGGCTTTGCTGGATGTTGCTGTATTATACACACCACTATCTGACGGAGGGTATACAGCAACAACATCAGATTTAAGCGTACCTTTTAGTAAGCGAGAAATTCGCCATGTTAATAGTATATTTCCTGTTTCAATGGCTGCTGGTGATGAAGGCGTGTTTTACCTTAAGGTAAAACACGCTACAGTATTACTGCTCCCCTTGACCTTATGGACGCCACAAGCCTTCGTAGAGAAAGTTGCATCAGAAGAGTTTTACTACGGGATATACTTTGGTGTTTTGCTTGCATTGATCGTTTTTAACACATTCATATATCTGCAAAGTATGGATAAATTATACCTTTATTACATATCTTACATTATATGCCTTGGCTGGTTTCAGCTAACCGAAGTGGGGCATGGTTTAATTCATAGCGACTTACTTTTTCTACTTGAAAAAGATGACGTGGTTATTGCTATATGGACTACCACCGGGTTTGCCATTTTATTCTTTAGAGAGTACCTTTTAAACAAAAAAACAAATCCCATTATAAGCTATATCGTCAACGTCATCTTATGGATCATACTTTTAAGTATCCTGATCAGTAGTGTCATGGGGAAATATCTCGCAGTATATTGGGCAAGTATATTTTCTATTATTTTCCTAACCTTTATTTTAATGGCTAGCTTCATATTGTTATTAAATGGAAATAAAAATGCCAGATACTTCTTGCTAGGGTGGGTCTGTAACACCACAGGTTTTATAATATATTCATTAGTTGCTAATGACGTTATTGTCGTTAATCTCTTCACGGTGCACTTTATTGAGGTTGGCGTTCTATTTGAACTGACCTTTCTGTCTTTAGCAATGGCCGACAAAATAAACCGATCTAGAAAATTAACATTAACGCTAAACAATGAAAGCATTGCTCGAATGGAAAGTTATACCGCCATATTTAATAACTGCCAACATGGCAAGTATCAGATGAACTTAGAAGGGGTCATTCTAGAGGTAAACGCTGCTGCCGCGACTACTCTCGGGTATTCTAGCATCAATGCAGTGTTATCCAACAAGCAAGCAGTTGCCCGTCAACTATATAGTAGCAGTATAAATGCGATGCAAAGCATTGTATCAAATAGAGATACTAGCCAGGAATTTTATACTGTACTAGAAGATGGATATACGCAACGTTGGTTTTTACACACATCCCGACAGGTTAATGACAACAATTCAGGAAGGCCAAGCTATATTGACGGTAATATTATCGATATTACCGAGGAGAAGAAGAGAGATTTATCCAAACAACAGGAACTCAAAGAGCGAGTCGATAAAGAGTTAGCAGTCATTGCATCAAACCATAAAAGCCAATTTTTGTCCGTGATGAGTACTCATATAAGAGTTCCACTAACGGCTATTGTTGGGTATTCCGAATTATTAAAAGATGGCGATGTTAGCCAACAAGAAAAATCTTTCTATACCGATATTATTCTTAAAAATAGCCAACGATTACTAAGCCTCATAAACGACATCTTGGACTATTCAAAGATAACCGCGGGAAAATTAGATATCGAATGCACTCCTGTAAACTTAGGAATTCTTATTGAAGAAATCGCAACAGAAAACAGACAAAAAGCAATGTCAAAGTCAATCACCTTCGTTGTAGATTATGAATGTCCGATTCCCGAAATTTTTATGACAGATGCCACACGAGTCCGACAAGGGCTTCAAATTTTGTGTGACAATGCATTAAAATTTACCCGCAAAGGCGGGGTTACCCTAAGGGTATCCTATATCAATGGGGTCTTGATATTTTTAGTATCAGACACGGGCAAAGGAATTAAAAAACATCGGATAAACACCCTGCTAGACCAGAATGGATTGGTTGAGAGAGGGTCGTTCGGACTGGCTATTTTGAAAAGTTTTGCTTTACAAATGGGTGGGTCATTAACGTTTACCACCGAACAAAATAAAGGAAGTGATTTTACGTTTTCTGTTCCTGTCACATCCCAAAAGAAGCTAATGATGGAGAAAACTCAACATAGTGACGTTGATGCTATAAAAAACGCTACACCGTCAGATATCCCCGTCTTAAAAGGAACCGTATTGGTCGCAGAAGACAACCTAGTTAATCAAAAAATCATTGCCAAAGTGATTGAAAAAACAGGGGTTACCGTAATTGTGGTTGAAGATGGAGTTGAAGCTTGCGAATATTGCGACACGCATAATGTCAATGCAACACTACCGGATTTGGTATTAATGGATATCAACATGCCCCGTCGTAACGGCCTAGAGGCTACTGAGTATCTGAGACATAAAAAGTATGATATTCCAATCTATGCGTTGACTGCTGAAACAGCAAAGTCTGAAATCAACAAAGTCATGGACGCTGGCTGTGACGGTTTTCTTAGTAAGCCTCTTGAGAAGAAAAAACTCTACGCAATACTTACGTTAATCTTATCGGATGGCATTTCGACGTAATGCTGAGGGCATAAAGCTGGCCTTTGGCGGCAATTCTTCTTTTGATGTTAGATTTTCTATGCCTTGAAAAAAATAAACGCCCTCTTTTAAGTCGTGAAAGGTATCAGCGACTGAAAAAACTCCAGGGAGCTGATGGTATTGTTTGCTGTAAGAAATGCTAACTCGCCATAACTCATCATTTTTATCATAGTTCTCTGCTAACAGGATTAACCAACTATCCTCATCAATGTAAAACCGGCGTTTTTTGTAGGCGTGCCGCTTGCCTGTTTTTAGTATTCCTTCAACAACCCACACCCTATGTTTTTCATAACGCAAGAAGTGTGGCGCAAGGTGATGTTTTGTCATTAGGTGCTTGTCTTCTAAATCCGATCGTGAAATTTTATCTGAAAGAATGATATTGTTATAGGGAATTACCAGCTCCTTTTTTCCGATTGTTCTCCAATTATAGTGATCTATGGAGCCATTAAATAGATTGATTTCATCGGCAAAACGAACAGATTCCGATAGCTGCATCGGAGAGTCGAAATCCACACCAGGAATCCGCATGACACGCCTTTGGCCAGGGAGGTATACCCAGCCTTGTCGCGGGCGCAGTGAAGCGTTGACCTGCTCGTGCAATAACAGTATGCCGCCAGCATACCTGCTTGGCGAGCGTATTTTTGATAAATAGTAAATATAAGGCTGATCAATATCAGATGGCCCTCGCTCGCGATCATAGTAGCTTAAGTATAAAGAGATTGTACTGTTGAACGTTATATACTTATTTGTGTCTCTTCGTGTTACTTCTCGAGTTCGTAATTCCGTATAAACACCCTTGTAGGTTAGCAGGTGATTCCAAACTAAGCGGTTACCTTGATTTGTATGAATAAAGGGCGGAGCAGGGTAGGCCCCGGTTACGGTATTATTAATTTCATTGCTTGCGGTTATGTTTTTTTTTGCGAACCCATAAACCCACTCCGGGTAATAGGCTGTACGGTATGTAGGGTACACATTTACTTTCATCGAATTGGGATATCTGCTTATTAACTTTACCAGGCCCTCAGGCAGTACGTCCTTGTATTTACCAAGATTTTTGGCATCTACTTTATAAAGGAGCTCACTTTCACGTAATGTCACATCAAGATCAGGGACATTCCGATTGCCGCCTTGCCACTCGGGAATGCTTCCGTCGGCATTACCTCCGTATTCGGCTCCAAACGGGGTTAGCCCTTGATCGTATCCAGCTGCTAAGGATAAGGAGGGTGTGATTAACAAAGTAAGTACAAGAGCAAGCAACACGGATCGTAAAACCGAATATTGTTGTAAAATGATTTTTACGTTTTGTATTTTCATCCGCGTGCGCCCTGATAGATCTCATAACGATCACGCCCTGCATCCTTTGCAGCGTAAAGAGCCTTGTCTGCTAATGCAATGAGTGTATTAGCGTTGTAAGTATTGGCGGTAATAGTACTTGCTATACCAATGCTTGCGGTAAAGCTGATAGATGGAGATGTTAATGTATGTGATCGAAATAATTCACAGAGTCGCTCAGCTATCACTTCACCATTAGTATTTGTAACTGGAGGCAGTATAATTGCAAATTCTTCACCACCATAACGAAAAGCCTTATCTCCCTTACGTGTAATAGCTTTCATTAACAGACTTGCGGTTTCTTGTAGGCATTGGTCTCCAACAATATGGCCGTATTGATCATTTATCTTCTTGAAATGATCAAGGTCTATTATCATAAGAATAAGATCACTTCTATCCGCTTCACATTGTGATAACTGACGCTTTAGAAAGGAATCAAAATGGCGCCTGTTATACAAGCCTGTTAGTTCATCTGTTATTGTAGCTTTGAGTAGTTGATCACCTTTATCTTTTAATTTAATTCGCATCGCCTCAAAATGGCAGGCAAGCTGAAACATTTCGTCTCTCGTTGACAACGATATTGGCGTTGCTAGATCTCCATTAAAGAGGCGCTTACTTGCAGATACCAGTGCAAGTAGAGAGTGACTTATACTCGAAAATATCCCCATCAGCAGATAAAATGCTCCCATAAAAACCACACACATTAATATAAGATTGAGTATTTGCTGTTGCTTTAGCTTGTATATTCGTTGTTGGTATTGTGCTAACAGAGCATTAACAAGAACGGATTGCAATTCACGCAGCTTATTAATTTCTACATCACAATGATCAATAAACAAAGAGGGATCAGTTGTTAGAGAGGGATCAAAGGTAATATTATCTTCCATAATTCTATTAAGGTTTTTTAGCCCATCAAGCTGCTGTTTATAGAGGGAGAATTGTTCGCGTGTTATGTAATCATTATTTAACGTGTTTTTCAGTCGGAGAAGCAGTCGAGAAGAATCTGATTTTAGGGATTCAGAAAGGTCTTGTAGTGAATTTACACCTTGTGAGTCAATGTACCCCCGCTCAAGAATAGAGGCGCCGATGATTTTTGATTTTTCCATTTTGGATATCGGCGAGTTGAAGAAGTAGGTTATAAGGGAGACAAGATTCAATGAATAGATATCACTATCATTAAAAATATGGTTATCACTTATGTAAAGCTCTTCAAGTTGATTAACCTGAAGTAGTATATGGTTTATATCATTTAGTCGAGTATATAAGGTACTCCCTTCGTTTAGAATCCCCTCAAACTCTACTTCAGCGGATGCTTGTAGTCTAATGAGCGCCCTGTAGGTTGATGATGTTGCTGGTAGATCAAGTACATCACTTAACGCTAATAACTCAACGATAACGGAATCCTTTGTAATGTCTGGGCTAACCACATTTCGCCCGTATTGATTTCTTATACCAATCAACGCATGGTTAATTGCGTGTATTTTTTTTAATTTCCCAATGGCATGGTATTTATTTGAGAGCGCATCGATTTCCTGTTGATTCCCCAACAAAACAAGGAGGGTTGATACTGTGAAAGGGATTGCGAAAATTGCACAGGCTAACGCGAATTTCTTTACATAAGAAATTCGGCCCATCATGGTCGTTACAGGGTATAGAAGTGTATCAATAGCATTTTTTAACGTAGGCATTGATGTTCATTTCTTATTGGGGTTACTAGACTCATCACTTCACAAATAAACGGATAAATTTAAGCATAGTAAACCTTTGGATTTTTTACACTTGATAACTTTATCCGTATAAAATACACTCATTTGGTTGTTTGACCAATTAAATGAGTGTATTTGGGCCCTTTACCTTGCGTTTGCCTTTTCTCTGTGCGACATTACAAAGCGTTACATGGCATAGTGTCACAGTTTATAATGTTACCGTTGCTGTATAGTCATCCGCAGCTCCGATGCGCAACAGTGTAAAAACTTAAGGGTAGATTAACTATGAATGCACCAGCTTTTGCTATTGAACCTGTTCGACGTAATTTTAAATTTCCATTAAAAAAGTCCAAAATAACTCACTGGAATGGGGCAGGGCGAAACTTCACAAATTTCCTAAATGCCTTATCGGTATTTTTCCCAGAAGGTGAACGCTTTTTTATTGATAGTGTTAGGAACTATCGTGATCAAATTACTGCGCCCCAGCTAAAGCGTGACGTAAGTGCGTTCATTGGCCAAGAGGCATTCCATAGCCGTGAACACGTTGAGTACAATAACGCTCTAGCAGAAGCTGGCTTTCCCGTAGAGGCCTATGAAAAGGTTGTTGCAATTTTATTGGACAACATAAAAGAGCGTACCCCTAAAGCATTTCAGCTTTCTATAACTGTCGCCTTAGAACATATTACTGCCATCTTAGCGAACGGCGTCCTAGAAACCCCAGAAGCAATGGAGGGGTCTGACGAGGGTTACGTCGCCCTTTGGCATTGGCATGCTCTAGAAGAGACTGAGCACAAGGCCGTTGCATTTGATGTGTTTAACCAAGTGGTCGGTGGTGGGCTTGGATCCTACCTTCTAAGAACTGGGGCGTTTACCTTTGCTAATGCGGTTTTTTGGCCTGCAGTAGCGGCTGTTTATTTGGATATATTACGAAGAGATAAGCAATTATCCAACCTCAAAGGTTGGCGGGCAACCTATGACAATATGTGGGGAAAGAACGGCATTCTCAAGCTCATAATCCCCGATTGGTTAGATTATTATAAGCCAGGATTTCACCCGTGGGATCACGACAACAGACATCTCCTCAAGCGCGTAGAAGAAATAATTGCTGTTGTTGGAGCACCTAAAACTAAAGCCACTAAAAAAACCACAAAGAAAGTTTCAAAGAAATCTCAACCTCAAGAAGATAATGTATAAGGGGGATGTCAATGAACACTATAAATGAAACGATCAATAACAACGCTACCCCTTACCTTGATGTTGCCGTTGTTGGTGCAGGATTTGGTGGTATTGGCCTAGGCATTAAACTAAAGCAAGCTGGTGTCGATAATTTTCGGATATTCGAACAAGCTTCTGATGTGGGCGGCGTGTGGCGCGACAACATCTATCCAGGTGCAGCCTGTGATGTTCCCTCTCACCTTTACTCCTTCTCGTTTGAACCTAATCCAGAATGGAAGAATATGTTTGGTGGGCAGGAAGAAATATACGCCTACTTACAAGGCTGCACTAAAAAATACGGCTTAGACAAAAGAATACAATACGAGACAACAATTTGTGCAGCGGAATTTGATGAAGTCGCTGGATTATGGACGTTAACGGATTCATCTGGTAAAAACTATCTCGCCAGAACCTGCGTAATGGCCGTGGGCGCACTGAATGTTCCTTCAAAACCTGCTTTTAAGGGTATGGATGATTTTTCTGGCAAGATAATGCACACTGCTGAATGGGATCCGAGATGTGATTTAATTGGAAAAAATGTTGCTGTTATTGGTACTGGTGCCAGTGCCATTCAAGTTGTCCCCAATATTCAACCGCGTGTTAAAAAACTGACGTTGTTTCAACGAACCCCGCCCTGGGTATTACCCAAGCTCAATCGTAAAATAGCGGCACCAGAAACAGCGTTGTATAAAAACATACCGTTCTTACAATCTTTGTACCGCAAAACTCAGTATGCGCTTTTTGAAAGCTTTTATCCGCTATTTCTATGGAATACACCGGCGTCAAAAGTGCTAGATACTGCTGGCCGTGCCTGTATAAATGCCCAAATAAAAAATCCGGAATTACGTAAAAAAGTAACCCCTGGCTATCGACTCGGTTGCAAGCGTGTATTGCTTGCTAGTAATTATTATCCAACGTTGACTAAAGAAAATGTTGAAGTAGTTGCTAACGGAGTTAAAGAAATTAACGCCAGCGGTATTGTTGACAGCGATGGCGTTCAGCATGATTTAGATGCAATCGTTTTAGCAACTGGCTTTAAAGTTCCTACGGCGGGCGCACCATTCCCGATAACTGGCAAAGGCGGGCGACTATTAAGTCAGGATTGGAAACAGTTATCTGAAGGGTATAAAGGCATTGCTGTGAGCGGTTACCCTAACTTATTATTTATCATGGGTCCAAATACAGGGCCGGGGAATACGTCGGTAATATTTTTCATAGAAGCGCAGCTTAATTATATTACCAAGTACATCGCCACATTAAACAAGAAGTCGCTTAGGTATATGGATCTACAATCAAAAGTGCAAACCGCATTTAATAAGAAGATTCAGAAAAAAATGGAAAACACCGCCTGGACATCAGGCTGTCAAAGCTGGTATTTAACGGATGATGGGAAAAACAGTACCCTTTGGCCAAGCTTTTCTGCAGACTATTATTTGCAAACCCTCTCATTCGACGAGAGAAACTATACCCGATTTACGTTAATGGATGAGGGGGTGGAGTCACTAGAGTTTGCGTAATACTCCCCCATGGATAGACAAGATCTATGTGCCTAAAAAGCCTCGCGCCACGTTAAATGATGTGATGCGAGGCTGTTTTTGCGTACTTTAATATGCTTTAGTGGTTGTATAACGGTAATTATCTAACGGAAAATGCTTTGCTCTCCACAATGACTCTACTGATGTGGATGGACGTAACATGGGTGCATCACCATGTACATCAAAGTAATAGCTGTTTGCAACGCCACAGTTATTATTAAAAAATACCGTATTTTTCTGTCGTTTCTGAATATCCTTAAAATACGCATCGTGTACATGCTGTTTGATTTCTACGCTTGTTGCATTTCGGTTCAGCCCCTCCTTAATACACCGTATGGCATGGGTTGTGTTTCCCTCAACAGTCTTAAAGTATGAGGTGGCTATTAGCGCATAAGGGCCCAATATCGTATAGAAATTGGGGTAATTCGGAACAGAAACACCTTCGTAAGATTGATGACGTTCTTTTTCCCAAAAATCCCCCAAATCCTGACCTGTTTTTCCGATAACCTCATAAGAGGGGAGATTCCCCTTTTCAAACACACGAAATCCAGTGGCAAGAACAAGAACGTCCGTTTTATGGAGTTTGCCGTCTGTTGTTTTGATGCCTGTTTTGGTTATACGCTCTATCGATGAAGTAACTAGGTCTACATTTTCTTTACCAAAAGACGCAAAATACTCATTAGAAAAACTCGGTCTTTTGCACCCAAAACCGTACTTAGGTGTGAGCTTTTCCCACAAGTCCTTTCGATCAGGTAGTTGATGTTTTATATTGTTGGTACCTGCTTTTTCTGCCATCCGCACCAACCAAGGAACCTGCTTATAATAAATCGCAGAAAGAACCATGACTGATTCACTCAACGAATCTGTTGCAAGCCTTACTGTCTTCTGGAGCATCGGAACAAGGCGCAGCGCACTTTTACACCACGCTGGAATTTCCCCGTCAGGTTTTTTTAATATCCAGATAGGTGTTCGCTGAAAAACATTCAGTTGCCCAACGGTTTTTGCTAACTCTGGGACTAACTGGACCGCAGTTGCACCTGTCCCGATAACGGACACTCGCTTACCCTTTAAATCAACACTGCTATCCCAGCGACCGGTATGTATTGTTACCCCACCAAAACTTTTCAATCCCTCTATATCAGGTTCCTTTGGAGATATTAGCCCTCCTGTGGCTGAAATAATGTGACGGGCGGTAATCACTTTATTATCATTTATATCAAGTCGCCATAAATGGTTACTTTGATCAAACTCGGCACGAGAAACACTGGTATTAAATTGGATACTAGAATACAGCCCATATTTTGCGGCAACGCGTTTTGTATAATTATGAAGATCCTCTCCAGGGGCAAATACCCGAGACCAATTGGGGTTTTGTTCAAATGAATAGGAATAGGTGAATGAGCTAATGTCCACTGCAATTCCAGGGTACTGATTGTCTCGCCATGTCCCCCCGACACCGCTCGCACGCTCAAGAATTAAAAACGAGTCTATTTTCTCTCCCCTTAATTTGATTGCCGAAGCCAAACCTGATATCCCTGCGCCAATAATGACGACCTCGTAATCTGGCTCACTTTGAGGAGAGGTGTTGCGTGTGTTTTTTGATGTCTCTGATATTGTATCGGTGTATGAACTCGTCATATATTGCTCCTTAGCTCAATGTGTCTGTGGTCGTTTTACGCAGCAATGTTTTTTGCAGCTACAGTTGACGCTACGTGAGGGGAGGGGCTGCCGAGTGTGGCAACAGTATGCTTTCTTATAAACTCAACTAGTATAGGGAAATCTTGCTTCGCTTCTTTCAAAAAAGGGAATAACACGGGCCATATGTGTGGCATGCGTCGTCGAGATATCAGCTGAGTACTAACACCCGCATTGTCTGCAGCAGCTTTTATCATGTAAGCATCATCTCGTAGCGCCTCGTGTTCACTAACGGTGATGCAGAGGGGTGGAAAGCCTGAGTAATCACCCCGGCACGGAGAAAGCAGCGGGGAGGTTAAGTCTTCCCCCGGGCAGTACAGTTCTGGCAACATATCAAATACGCTGGGGGCCAACATTACATCAGACGTTGCATTTGCAACACGCGAATGCACGTCATCATAAAGCTCTCCGCCGGGTGATATTGCAACGGCACAATCTGGCATTGCAATATTATCTTCTTTTGCCCGTATCATTGTGACTAACGTTAGACTGCCACCCGCAGAGTCTCCCATTATGGCTAAAGGGGTTTCTGGTGCTCGTTGACGAAGCACCTTATAAACATCATAACAATCATCGATGCCTGCAGGAAAAGGGTGCTCAGGTGCTAGCCGATAGTCGACTAAGAAAACACGTGCTTTCAGTCGCTTGGCAAGCTCGGCGGCAAAATGATAATACGTGGCAATGTCACCCGCAATAAACGCCCCACCATGAAAATATATTATCGTCATTGTTGGATCTTCTACTTCAACCCAAGTGCCAGGAACTCCAGCAATGGTGTCAGGCTTTTTGGTTACACTTGCAGGTAGCGGTATGGGCATGGGCGGACTTGCAACTTTCCGCAAATGTGCAACAAGATCTTGCGGGGTTGAAACGTGTTTTTTTATACGTAATTGGATGCCAATATTGATTAGCTTTGCACTCATGGATGTCATGGTAATAGCCTAGATTTGTTGATCGTATATGCTTATGCGAAAAGGCGGTAAACTTCACCGATTGTTTTGGTATAAAGTCGTGGCGCTAAGCGCTTTGCTCTCCAAGCAATTCTTGCATCTAACTGAGGTAGAATGTATAGCTTCCCCTTGTCTAGTGTGTTTAGAGAAAGTTTTGCGACTTTATCGCTCGTTGTCATTGCTAATGAATTCATTGCCCTTTGACCCAAACTCTTTTTTTGCGAATCTATTCTTCCACTGGCGATAATATTTGTGGGAACTAATGTAGGGCACAAAGCGCTGATATGTACACCCGTCCCCGAAAATTCAGCGGCCAATGTTTCTGACAGCGCAAGAACGCCGGCTTTAGTGACATTGTATGCTGACATTTCTGGCGCCGCACCAAATGCTGCTGCGGATGCTACATTGATGATGCCACCATAACCAAGACTCTTTAATTTTGGCGCAAAAAAATGGCAGCCATGTATAACACCCCATAAGTTTACATCAACACACCATTTCCAGTCTTCAAGGGGGACCTTACCAATTGCCCCACCAACACCAACACCGGCATTATTAATGAGCAGTGTAATCGGACGCCCCAATAATGTTTCGGCCTCATTGGATAGGCGCCTCATCTCGTCTGCATTCCCGACATCACATTGGTAAGGTACGGCAATACCCCCCATTTTTTTTAACATTGATGCTGTCTTTGTTGCAGCTTCTTCGTCTATATCAACACACAAAACAGATCCGCCTCGCTTTGATATTTCATAAGCAAAGCTTTTGCCTATCCCACTTCCTGCGCCTGTTACTACCGCAGCGGATTGCTTTGATATTTTGTTGGATTTTATTAACACATGACTACCTTTTTGGGTTCATTTGACTGTTTGGATGTACTGCGTTCGAGTGACATAATGAAAGTTACTTCCTCTTCGGTTAGCCAACTGCATGCAACGGTTGGGTAAGGGAGTGGGCTTCTTTTTTATTGTCGAGATTTTTATTTCCACTATTTTTTCGATCGAGCACCCAATTTTTTAACGCTATAAACGCCTTGTGAGTATCATTTGATTTATCGTATTCCTTTTTCCATGGCTGAATAACGTTTCGGTTGTCATCGTCCCAAGGATGAAAGTTAGGTAAAAAATATCGAGGGGTGTGATAAAGCATCTTTGACAAAATTGCAGGTTTAATTAACACGCAATAAGACATTACCAATGCAGATTTGACATTAAGCAGTTGTTTATCTTCTTTTACTAGCATATATAGATTACTAAATAGTAGGGATGCGCCAATAGCAGTTCCCAAAACCATACCTATTGAACGAGTAAAGTATGCTCGACTTCCTCCGCCACAAGCCTCCACAAACACATCAAAACTCACGGATTTATGCTCTGTTTCTTCAACAAAGTGCCAGTATAGAAAACTCACTATCTCTGGGTCTGTGTCTTCAAATACATCCGGGTTTTCTAAAAAGGCAGAAGATAATACTGCGGTGAAATGCTCAAAAGATGCGGCTATCGCTCCTTGCATTTCGACACTCAACTTGTTTTGAAACCATAGGCGCCTTTTTTTAAAGCCTTCCTCGAAACGATCTATGGGGAGACCTTTCTTCACTAGGATCGAATTCATAATATCATGCTCTCTGGCATGAATCCGCTCTTGATGTATAAAATCACGAGCAGCCTTTTTGATAGCGGGATCCGATATTTTTGCCATTTGCTCTCTTGCAGATCGCAAAACCCAACGCTCAGCTTCCGGTACCACCGCAAGAACTGCGGTCATAAAGTGCGATGACCAAGGGTCGTTGTTAAACCAGTGAGTATTGACGGTTGTATCGGTCAAGTCGAATTTCAGATCCCTAACAATGACCTCATCGTATCCAATTTTCTTGCTCTCTAATGCCATGATTTTGTCCCCCCCAAATATAATATTTAAACTTAACGTCGCTTTTTTATTCCATCTAGATTTATTAATTGAGTGTTGCCTGCATTGCTAAATCCGCGTCATTGGATTCTTGATAAGCAGATTTCCACTGCTCAAATTTATCAGGGTATCCTGTTTGCCAGGGATGAAATCCTGGTTTGTAAAATTCCAATATGGCAGGAAGCGTTTTTCTGAATAAGCCATCCTTGCCAAACATGACACGCGCACCTTTTTTAAGTTCTGTTACATTTAGTTCGCCATCGGAATACATCATGGCCATTGTTCCAAGTGTCAGCGGTACAAGCGCTAAAGGGTAGAGTGTTGCAAGCGCTATCGTTCGGGTAAAATATCCGCCGCCAGCTGCTTGCTGATATACATCCCAAGCCACGGCTTTATGCTCAACTTCTTCAGCCCCATGCCACATATAAAATGCTTTCATTGATGGGTGTGCATTAGCCAATACTTTGTCATCATTACTGAACATGTGCTCACCAAGTGACGCGGTTAAATGCTCTGCTGCCACGGTGGCGGCAAGTTGAACTTTATGGGATGAAATCTTTTGGAACCATGTAAGCGCTCCCTTTATCATCGCGACGGATCCTTGGACATTAAGGCCTTGGCTTTTTAGGTGTTTATTAAAGTCAGAGTGCGCTTTTCCATGTTGGCCTTCTTGATAAATAAAGTGCTTCACTTGAGTTTTTAGCACAGGGTCTGAAATCTTATCTGCATAATTCCTGACGGATTGAATGAACATTCGCTCGCCGTCAGGAAATGCTAACTGCATCGCATCAAACATGCGCGAACCAAAAACCTCACCCTGCCAAAAGCGAGGCGTATTTGTTGCGAACACAAATTTGGCTGGCCTAGGGATTATCGTGTGGTCTCGAGGTGTTGTTATCGAAGTAACCCACGGTAAAATTGCGGAACCAGTTGTTACACCTGATGATACTCTGCTTATTGAACTGTCCATTCGTGCCCCTTGTCATTTGGTTGGGTAGGTGAACATAGTATAGCGCATGAACAACTATAGTATAGCTGCAACTATACTATAGTTGTTCGATCTCGATTTAGCTATCCTTATCTGCCATAATCAAATGGAAATTAAGGGGTTTTTAGTATTGCCCCCTAGAAAGAGGTCACTACTGTTAGGAAAAATAGGTATGCCTGAGAATAAGTTCCGATTGGGAGAGCTTGCTGATATAGCCGGAATTGCTAAGAAAACAATTCATTATTATATTAATATCGGCGTGTTACCTGCGCCTAAAAAGGTGCACGGCAGATTATCCCTTTACGATTCGAACCACGTAAAGCTCGTTAGCCTTGTCCAGCGATTGCAGACAGATAAAAAACTTCCTCTTTCCTTTATCGCACAGCTATTTAAGCAGGGAGGCTATGACGCAGACACGTTAGAGCTGGGGTTAATTGCCAATAGTTATGAAAAGATGGTGGATGGCACCTCATTGCTAAGTGCGCAATCTGACACAAGCACCAAAGTGTTGTCGCAAACCCATGATGTAACAGAAGATACACACAAAAAACTCGTGTCACTGGGTATTTCAAGTTCAATGACAGACACTCTTGCCGTTGATGAGCAAAAAATAGGTAAGTTAATTGAGAAGGCTGATGAGCTAAATATACCTTTTGAAGCACTTGAGAAATTCCAGGCGTTAGTAGATAAGATGGTCATCATTGAATCCGATGCCATTATTCAAACTATTGATGGCGATTCAGGTTATAGCGATGTCATTAAAAAGTTAGCCACCATCGATGATCTGTTTAATTCCTACATTCGAAAATCAAAATCAACATTGCTTCGAAAACATTATGAGAAAATTTATACCGACGCCCCATTTTCAATCAATAAACTCCATGAGCAACTGTATATTCCAAGCCCCGCTTTTTTGAATAAACATCACATCAGTGAAAGTTTAAGCTCTCAAGACAAAAGAACGAATGAAAGCCTTAAGACAGCATCAGGCATACTGACGCTAGCAGAAGGATATATGGCAACAGGAAACTATACACGTGTAGTAACCCTTGCAAAACGTGTCATTAAAAAGTCAAAAAATAATGTTGATGCATTAGTGTTGGCAGCAGGTGCTCAGGCTATTTTAGGGAATACGGATGAAGCGATAGCACTTTCAGAAAAAGCCGTTTCATCCTCTCCGCTCAGCGCTAAAGCCGCAGCTTACCATGGCATGATTTGTATTGTTCAAGCCAGTCGCGTTGGCGGTATTATCTCCCCTGGAAAATGGTTAAAAAAGGCATTAGCATCATTCAAATTAAGTGTCTCCCTTGAGCCAAAAAATGATCGTGAATTGGTAGATATATTGCTAATGAAGGGCAGGGCGCTGACGATTATGCCACCCAATCTAGGCATGGTAGATGAGGGTATAGAGGCTCTAATACAGTTAGATCGCATCCTCTTGAAACATACCGACAATGAGTTGGAGTGGGCATTCTCTGGGTTTAACGCCATTCTATTTAATAATATCAATTTTTATTTGGGAGAAGCTTTTAGTTTAAAGGAGGATTCAGTGAAGATGAGAACACATTGGGAGCGGGTCATTCTTAGTGACCCAGCATCCAATTTTGGAAAGATAGCGTATGAAAAAATGAGCTAATGAATGCGTTACTAGTCGTATCTATTTGGGGGTAGCACAACAATGTCAGGGGCCTGGCGAAGATAGTTTGCTATTTGATTAGGTGTACCTTTATAACTTTTATCGAAGTTAATATTTATAACAAAACCTATAGGGCCACTTTTTGGTAAGTCGTGCATTTTAAAGCCTACGTTTGGTAGCTGGCCAGGAAACCTTTCTGGCTGGTCGATTACATTTTCATCATCGTTGTAATGCAGCGATATGACTTCCTTGTTTTCGCTAGAGAAATCAAAAAAGGCCAAGATATCTAGATTTTGTTTTGTTGATAAAAATATCCAACCATCAGACTCAGAAATTCCATTTTCAACGTGAAGGCGCTCAATATCGTCCACCTTACCATCGGTAACACCTGGGAGTTCTGGGCCAGAAGCAGTATATAGTTCGGCTCCGAAAAGATTATTTCCTTCAAGAGACATTATCAGTACCGGGTCTACCAACAGTACACGCAATGCTCTTGGTATTAGAATGCGCACATCATATACTGTTGACTTTGCATAATGATGCAGTTGTAAATCGATATGCAGCAAAGGAAGCTTGGCTAAATTAAGCACAAGATCCATTTGAGTCGTACTTCGAATAGCACCACTGCGAACAGATTTAGGCATAGCAACAAGGTTTCTATTATTAAATTCGTAACGAAGAATATTGTTGAGTATCCCGGTCGTTAGTCGTACTTTTAGCGCATCAATTGGGTTTTCATCACCAGAAAACTCAGTAATTGAAAAATCATTCCAACTAATGTGGTTATCCTTATTGTAAGATATGGAATAGAAATCCGTTTCAACCAAGGCTTCATCAGCACTATAACGAACATATTGATCATCACTTCGAAGGCGAGATTTTTTCACCAAATAAACATATCGCGGCGTGTCGGTTTTATCATAAAGAACAATTTCCTGAATAATTTTCCCATCGTACAGATGACCACTTCCTCGGCGTTCGCCTGCGTCTTTGTAGATAAACACAAGCTTATCATTTAGATCGACAATGCCAGGGGCTCCGCCAAGCTCTATATCACCGTACTCAAAATACACTGCTCCGTTTTTATTGTATTCATCGATTTGAAAAGGTATAGGTTCCATTTCACCATCGATTAGTGCGGCAAGGGAAAAATCAGCGATAGGTTGCCCTAATGCCTCAGGCAGTTCAGAACCTTCTATCATAATAACCTTAAACGCATCAATATCCGCCAAAGGCTCAGCACCGAGCACTGTTTGGCTAGTTGAAAGTGTTAGCATCATTACGGTGATGATTGCGCTTAAATAGCGGAGTTGACTTGACATGTATTTTCTCAAATTAATAGTTGTCCATTAAGCAATCTTTGCAGTATTTTTTATCGCATGCAAAATTAATTTTGCCTCTCTTCTGCTCATATATTTAGGTACCGCATAGATACCATGAGCTTCGGTAAACGCAGAATCTGCAATTTTATCAAAGTCCTTTCTGTCTATATTGGGAACGCTCATGTCAACGTTCAGCTCATTGATAAGCTTTTTGGTGCGACTGATAAAGGCGTTACATGCAACTTCAACCCCAGCGTTACTATCAACAATATTTAGGGCCTGAGCGAGTTTCGCCAAGCGTTTAGAAGATGCTTTGTTATTAAAGTCTAATACATGCGGTAGGACAATTGCGTTTGAGCGACCGTGAGATATGCCGTACAGCGCCCCTAGCTGGTGGGCAATCGCGTGTACGTAGCCAATCCCTGCCTTATTAATTGCCAAACCAGCGTAATGGGAAGCCAAACCCATTGCCTCTCTTGCTTCAAGGTTTTCTCCATCCTGATAAGCGGTCAATAAATACTTAAATACCATCTGTATTGAAGCGAATGCGTAGCGATCAGATTCTTCGCTTGCCATGTCGCTTACCCATGCTTCTACAGCGTGAGTTAACGCATCCAATCCGGTGTCTGCTGTAATGCTTGGTGGCATGCCTTTCATTATTATAGGATCAAGAGCAACGGCCAGCGGTACTATCTTAGGGTCTATAATCAGACTTTTTTGGTGACTCTCATCGTCGGAGATAACCGCACCCATTGTCACTTCAGAACCGGTTCCGGCGGTTGTTGGTATCACAAACAGAGGCAGTGAATGCTCTTTGGCTTTAAATACACCAAATAAATTTTCCGGTTTTGTATTGTTGGCAGCAGCGCAGGCTATAACTTTTGCAGCATCTATTGATGAACCACCACCAATGGCAAGTACTGCGTCTGCATCAAACCGAGATAAAGCTTGTAACCCTTGAGTGACAACACTGAGGGTTGGATCTGGTGTTACAGCACTGAACACTGAACATTTAATGCCTTTACCTTCAAGTTCCGCCTCAATAGGAGATGTAACCCCTAATTGATATAGCACTGCATCAGTAACAATAAGTATCCGCTTAGCCCCTAGCATCGAAATATTATTACACAACTTAATAGAAGAGCTCTCGCCTAATATGACTAACGGTCTAGGCGGAGTGACCACCTTAAGAAGTACCTTTAGGGCAGCTAATTGTGTTTTTGCTTTTATTGGAGTAAGTGGATTTATCATGTCAGCCTCAGCGTATTGCTCATATCAGTCAACCTAAAATACAGCAATTCGGTTGGTCGTACAACCAATTTTCCAATATCCGCTAAAGGAACGCCCAGAGCCTATATCGGTTGGGGGATTAGTATTTGGACATTTACATTAGCTAAGCTTGAAATTCCTAACAACTTCCTTTTGAGAAGAAACCTCTCGCTCAACCTCGGTGCTTGCTTTGAGTGCAGAGTCCGCGACGGCGAGGGTACCTTTAATAATATCATTGATTTTTTGAATATTTTTAGTCACATTTTTAATAACCATATCCTGCTCATACGAAGCAGAGGCCACCTGTGTATTGATGGTTTCACTGTCCTTTACAAGGGACGATATTAACCGTAATGATTCGCCTGTTTTTTTAGATTGCTCTACACTGATTAATGCTTGTTGCTTTGCATTTTCCATTGCTTTGACTGCAGCGGTAACATTAACGGATATAGAGTCGATATGCGTTTGTATTGTCGTTGTATTTGACGACGTTTTTGCCGCAAGCGATCTCACTTCATCCGCAACGACAGAAAACCCACGACCAGCTTCGCCCGCGCGAGCTGCCTCTATTGCGGCATTTAGCGCTAACAAATTCGTTTGCGCTGCAATACTATTAATAATATCCATAGTACCTTCGATGTTTTTGCTATCTTCGCTTAGCCTGTTAATGATATCCCTCGCACTATCAATACCGTCTGCCAGTTGATTTATTGAGTTGATATTTTGGTTTACGGCTTTTTGTGAAGACATTGTCTCAGACATTGACTTTCGCGCTAATTCGTCCGCCGTAGTGGCTGTTTTAGAAATCTCCTCTGCTGCGATCGCTAATTGGACATTAGCCTCAAGAGCCTGATTTATTTCAGAATATTGATTCTGACACCCATTATTTGTTTTCTTTGATAATTCAATAATGTTTTCGGCGCTTAACTCCATACTTTTATTGGCATTAGCAATGGCAATAAGAAGATTCTGTAAATGAGCTACAAATTGGTTAAAGTTCCTGGTCAAATATCCCAGCTCATCATTGGTATCATGATTGATTCTAAAGGTTAAATCGCCTTTCCCACTTGCCATTTCTTCAAGAGAAGCGCCGACCGCGGTAACCTGCTTACTAATCATCGAAGAAACCACCCCCCCCCAACGATAAGCAGAAAAAATATTGTCCCACCCCCTACAATCATGCTGTATTTTACAGTATTTGTACCGGTCACAATCACGGTTGACAGAGACTTCTCGAATTCTGAAAATCGACTAATCCTAAATTCTGACAACGTATCGATAAATTCTTTCTCATATTTTTTGACGTTTTCAAATGCTGTTTTTAGGTCATCTATATCGTCTATATCACCATTAAGGTTTAACACCAATTTTTCTGACATGTTGTAGTAGCGCTCAAAAAAACGCAATATACTAGAAACCTCATCGATTGAACTCTTATCGATACCCCCAATCGTAGACAACTCATTTTTTATATTCTTGGAATACACTCTTGCCTTACCCAAAATATCTTTAACAACAGTCTCTTCTTCCTCAATAAGGGCCGAGGAAAAAGAAGATTTAACCTGTCCGGTTAGAATCCTTACTTTCCCATACTTATCAAGAATCGGGAATTTGATATCGCTAATTTCTCTGACTTGGGATCCATTTATTTCTGTCATATAGTAGTTTAATGCAATTATCAACAATAATCCGGAAGCTCCGATAAGAGCAATTGCATTGATTTTTTGTTTTAACGTAAAGTTATAATTGATTTGAAAATCTCCCCCATAAATATGACGTTATTCTATTTAACAAACGCCTTACAATTAACATTAGACAAAATAAAACTGACTTCAAAGGGGTATAAATTGACATGACTTCGTTGTCTTAAAACTGGCAAAAAATTTATCACTAAAGTTTGTGAGTAACCATAACGCAGCTATAGTTTTCTTGTTACGTTGGGTAACTTATCAGGAGACGTTTTATGATTCCGAATTTTAAATATTTTATACCATCAATCACTGCTGTCCCACAGTTTGACATAAAAAAGGCCTAATTCTCGATAAGTGTTACAATGCAAGTGCGAACAAACAACGTAATACAAAAGGAAAATTAG
>MAAL01000010.1 GCA_002163245.1 Gammaproteobacteria bacterium 42_54_T18
ATACAGGTGGGTCGTGCGATATCGGCCTTCAGAGGGCTTGAGCTGTATGATGGGAAACTATCACGTACAGTTCTTAGGGGGCGAAGGGTCGTAAGGCCCTTAGCTACCCGGTTATGCATAATCAAAAAGAACTCACATCGGATATGGCGGCGAAAGCAAAGCTAATCACCAGCGAGCTTGAATGCCGAATGGTAGATGTTGGGGTGCAGTTACATGGTGGGGCGGGTTATATGGATGAGTATGAAATTTGCCGGCTGTATGCAAATGCGCGAGTATCGCGCATCTATGCCGGCAGCTCGGAAATCATGAAAGAAATCATCGCCCGTTCTGTGTTCGAAGCGGCGTAGCTATTTAGATAGCTATTTAAAGAATCCCCCTGCCTAGGCAGGGTTATCGCAAGTGGTTCTTTAGGGATTCAACCATTTCTCGCATGTTTCTTTGGGAGACTTTTGCGTTAGTGATCATCGTGGAGCCGTGAAATGTTCCTGGGTAATTGTGTAGTTCCACGGCGATACCGGCTTGCATTAAGCGTAACGCAAACTCAATGCCTTCGTCTCGCAACGGATCAAATTCCATTGTGCTGATATAGGTACTGGGTAAGCCCGATACATCATCCACTCTTGCTGGGGCGGCATAGGGTGATATATCACCTTGTTCATCAGAACCTAGATAATGCTTCCAGCTCCAAATGGCATTTGGGCGGTTCCACATGGGGGTATCCTGGTACTCGTGCATGGAGGCGGTTTCTAGCCGATTGTCGAAGACGGGTACCTCAAGTAACTGAAAGCATACCTGGGGTCCACCAAGGTCACGAGCCCTTAGTGTGGTAGACACTGCAAGGCAGGCACCGGCACTTTGACCCGCGATAGCAACTCTAGAAGCATCAATGCCTAGCGTATCGGCATGTTCAAACAGCCAGCATAGTCCCGCATAACAATCATCAGGCGCTGCTGGGAAAGGAGATTCGGGGGCAAGCCGATAATCGATAGAAACAACCATTGCACCGACTTCTCTGGCAATATGTTTGCACCAATCGTCTTGCATATTAAGGTCGCCGATAATAAACCCGCCACCGTGTATTTCGTATATTGCAGGTAGCTTGTCGTTGGTGGGGGTGTCGGGTTGATAGATTCTAATGGCAATCTCAGGATCGCCGTTCAATCCAGCAATTTTCCTATTTTCAATCGACATGCCTTTTGTGTTATCAAGACTTTTTTTTGGTGTATTCTGGGAAGAAAATCGAGCCCAAAAGTCACGAATGGATTCGCGAGTAGAAAAATCGATAACTGTGGGTATTAACGGTAGATAAGGGGCCAGCTCTGGGTCAAAATTACGTGTAGGCATTAAAAGCTCTCTTGTGAAGTCATTGCGTTATGTTCGGGTCCCATTATCAGCATTGTTGCAACGTACTGATTGGTTTTAGCCATTTCGTCTTTGGTCATCGTTGTGAAGGTTTTCTCTAGCGTTGAGTGCATGAGTTGAACACTTTTGTCGATTCCGACGTTGATGATTTTTGTTAAGAGGGGGCCAAAGCTGATGATAGCAATAAGTCTTTCAACCATGAAAAATACCATTTGATTGGTGATCGCTTTTTGATTTTCTATAATGATGGGTTTTCCGTCCTCAGGACCCTGTTCGAGAAAAGTATTGTGACCCGAGATTATCTGTTGGTAAAACGGCTTACTGATGGGGTAAGCGATAAAATTAGTCGGTTGCTGGTTTTTACCCTCTAGCGACAATAAGCAAGAGTCAAAATGTTCAGCCGTTTGTCGTTGCTCTTCTATATCCATTTTCTTGGTCACCTGTTTTATCAGTGCCTGTGCGGTTTTTTTAATAAAAGCGTCTGCTGTTTTGATGAGATTTTTCTGTGTTCCGCCTAATCCTGATGTGTTTAGGATGCCAGTCAGGTATGCATCAAGCGTTTCATTTGTCAGCAAGGTCATTATTTGTGAGAGCAATTTATCGTGCCTTTGGGGATTTTCCTCTTTCATTAGAGCAATAAAATCCCGGAATTTACTGTGTAACTCTTGAGACGCGGGGTAGGCAACGTAATAACCAATCTCAGACATCGTTAATTTATTCCTATGTTTTATATTTACCGATAATTACTCAATAGGGTATAGGTATTTATGTTGGCAAACATCGGGGCTGAAGGGGGATTTTCATGCATGAGCAGCAATAATGTATTCATCTGGATATTGCTTATGTACAGTCAAATAGCTGAGCAATATTATTGATGAAATACATAACTCATTAGGGTCTAGATCATGCACTTAACTCAAAGCCTAAAGCGGGCACTTCAATTGAACCCTCAGGGTGTTGCAACGATATCTGGTGAACGACAACATACCTGGACTGAGTTTTACCAGCGCATCAGGTGTGCAGCGGCTGGTTTATTAGCGTTGGGGCTGGAGAAGAAAGACCGGGTGGCAATACTGTCTTTAAACAGTGATCGCTATTTTGAATTAGTGTATGCCTTGCCTTGGGCAGGTTTGATTTCGGTGCCGTTAAATATCCGTCTAGCGCCTGCTGAAATTATTTTCTTGCTTAATGATTCTGGTGCCAAGGTGCTTTGCGTGGATGAAACCTTCTCTGCTATGTTGTCTGAATTTAAGGGCAAACTTGATACCGTAGAAACGATTGTTTATATGGGGGACAACGAATTCGACGGTGCTGTCTCATATGAAGATTTGCTGAGTAAATCTGAGACGATAGAGGATACCGGCGCTGGTGGTGACGAGGTTGCTGGTATTTTTTATACTGGCGGTACAACCGGATTGCCAAAAGGTGTGATGTTAACCCATGATAATTTGGTGGCAAATGGTCTCAATGCGGTTCACGGGTTTGGCTTTACTAAGCATTCTCGTTATCTACATGCGGCGCCCATGTTTCATGCGGCAGATGCCGCTGCGAATATTGGCCTGACAATGTTAGGGGGGACTCATGTATTTGTTCCCAAATTTGAGCCCGAACTTGTATTGGATACTTTCGTTAAGAGCGAAGTAACTAATGTGATGTTGGTTCCAACTATGGTAAACATGCTGGTAAATACTCACGATATTGATACTTATGATTTATCTGTCCTTGTAAGGATTTGCTACGGCGGTTCGCCGATGCCTGAGGCTGTTTTACTGAAAGCGAAAGCGCTGATACCTCACGTGGAATTCACTCAGGCGTATGGTATGACTGAATTATCACCCATCATCACCATCCTGGATGATGAGTATCATGTGACGGATGGGCCTAAAGCCGGAAAGATTCGTTCTGCAGGGCAGGTCGTGCTTTCTGGGGAGATTCGTGTGGTCAACGAGAATGATGAAGAGCTACCCAGAGGTCAGATAGGGGAGGTTGTTGCCCGAGGGCCTACGGTAATGAAGGGTTATTGGAATCGAGAAGTGGAAACGGCTCAAGCACTAGCGAATGGGTGGATGCATACGGGGGATGCCGGTTATATGGATGAGGATGGATTCGTCTTTATCGCCGATCGTGTGAAAGACATGATTATCTCTGGTGGTGAAAATGTTTATTCGGTTGAGGTGGAGAATGCGGTGCAGAAACACCCAGCAGTAAGCGCCTGTGCGGTGATAGGTATTCCCAATGATGAGTGGGGCGAGGAGGTGCTGGCTATTGTTGTTCCCAATGAAGGTGAGTCTGCTACTGACGCGCATATCATCTCATTTTGTAAAGAACATATTGCAGGATACAAGTGCCCGCGTGGCGTTGTGTTTGTTGATGCACTCCCCACAAGTGGTGCGGGTAAAATTCTTAAAAATAAACTGAGAGATCCCTACTGGGAAGGTAGGGAAAGGAATGTAAATTAAAAATTCTTAAACAAAAGCATCTTAAACTATATATCTTAAACTACAGCTCCTTAAATTCATTGGGTGTGTAGCCCGTCCAGGATTTGAAGGAGCGTGAAAAGTTACTGCCGTTGGTAAACCCGAGTGCGTAAGCAATTTGATTGATGCGAAGTTGATCTTCTCGAATATGTTGCATGGCAAGGGTTTTACGAACGCGCAGTAAAATATCACTGAAAGATGTCCTGCGTTCATCCAATTTTTGTTGTAACTTTCGTTCACTCATTCCTAACTTAACGGCCACGTCACTGCGACTAAATTCACCGCTGGCTAGTCCCTCCCTAATCATCGTTTCAACACGGTAAACGGCATCATTCTTAAATATTTCATCGAGGTTTTTAATGATAATCTCGTCGTTGATACGAGCCATCTGTGGATTCGCCATCGGTAATTTTTGTTCTGCGATGTTTTTTGGAAATTTGATGCCAAAAAAAGGTGCCTGAACAATCTCGCATGTCGGTAGAAATCGTTCGGTTTCTTCTATAATCCGTGGATGGCTGGGCGATAGGAAGTAGGCCTTGATAGGTGATATTTTTTGTTGGCAAACGTCGTTGCTCATCTTGACAAAACCTATGCCCAGGGCTTCAAGAAGAATAATGAAATCTTTGTATTTAAGGGAGAAATTGGTTAGCGCAGCACCAGATTCTTCGCTAGATGATGTGTTTTCGGTAGCAATCTCTGTGTCTTCTATATCCGCTAAAAATAGATAACCATCGGGCTCCTCAATAATTTGAATACTTCCGCTCGATAAAATATAGGTCGAAAATCGTTGAAATCGTTGTAATAGGCTTAAGTACGTTGTGCTACAAGAAATAGCAAAACCCAGTGCATCCAAATCCCCTAGTTGAACCTCTTGGTAGATTTTGAGTGCAATTGTCGGGTCTCCCGTTTTCTGTATGGCGAGTTTTAACAGTTTGATTATTTGCTCTACAGAGATGCGTTTTGCGGGGCTATTGGTATGGGGTAGGTCAATTTCTAACTCGGTAAACAGGGATTCAACATCGACACCTCGCTTATCGAGCTCGCGGGCGATTAGCCCGGCATGGTTTGCCGATACGTTAAGAAGCTCTGGTGTCAGTGTGCTTTCGCTTTCGCCTGCTTGAAAAAAAGCCATACTATAAATCCGTGATTCTAAGTGATTGATTCAACTGCATATATGCGGCGTCAGAATCGGCGTGTTAGGTACCTCTGGATATTCCTTATGGCGGGTTTACGTTAAAAGTACATCAAAAACCTGCGATTTTAAAGCCAAGTAAGTCATTTCAGGCATTTGTCTATTCCTCTGCAGCTAAGCGGTGTTCAGCTTTTCTGAGGCTTGTTAGTCTGTTTTAAGCAACGTTTAAGTAACGCTTTAGCAAGCAATGAAGAGCAACGATGAACTGAAGAGGAATAATAGAATGGATGGCCTTAAACCTAAAGATAAACGCATTATTATCGTCGGCGCCGGATTCTCTGGTATGGGCTGTGCTATCAAATTGCTAGAAGCAGGGCACAAGAATATTACAATATACGAGAAAAACGCAAAAGTCGGTGGAACCTGGGAAACCAACCGTTACCCAGGTCTTAGCTGTGATGTTCCTGCAATTGCCTATACATTTTCTTTTGAGCGCAGTTGTGAATTTAGCCACCGGTATTCACCATCCAGTGAAATTCGTGCTTATTGCCAAATGGTCAGCGATAAGTATGGGCTTGAAAAGTACATTCAATTTCAAAAAGAAATTGAGGAAGCCAACTTTGTTGATAGCCAATGGCATTTGAAAACCACTGACGGTAATCACGATGTTGCTGATATTGTGATTATGGCAACCGGCGTGTTGCGTAATCCCAATTACCCTGATATCGAAGGGCTGTATCGATTTAAAGGCGATTTGGTCCATACCGGTCAGTGGGATGAGAGCCTGGATTTAACCGGCAAGCGAGTGGGCGTTATCGGAACCGGGGCCACCTGTACACAATTGGTCCCCGCCATTATTGATGACGTGGCGTCACTCACGTTGTTCCAGCGTACTGCCCAATGGGTGGCGCCGTTTGATGGCGGGAACCCTCGAGTCCCTGAAGAGCAGAGAGATAAATTACGCAATAATCCGGAAGCCCTTTCAACGTTAGCGGCGGGAATGCTGGAGAAAATCGAATTACTGGTTGACGGCATTTTGGTGGATAAAACCGGCCGGACTACGGCAGCGATCAAGGGTCGATGTGATGAACGTCTTGCTGAAATCGAAGATCCAGAATTAAGGGAAAAGCTAACGCCAAATTACGAGCCTGGTTGTAAGAGGCTAATCTGGTCAGAAGTATTTTACCCTGCTATGCAAAAAGATAATGCACATCTAGAAACAAACGGGATTGAGTGCATCGAAGAAAATGGCGTTCGCCTTAAAAGTGGAGAGTTCTGTGAACTCGATATTATTATTTTGGCAACAGGGTACAAAATGCATGATTACATGCGGCCAATGAAGGTTCGAGGTGAAAATGGAACGTTACTTGATGATACCTGGGCGGACGGTGAATTTGCTCATCGTGGTGTGATGATACCCGGTTACCCCAATATGTTTACGGTGATGGGACCTAACAGCCCATTAACCAACTTTTCAGTCATTGAAGTGGCGGAATGGCAAATAGGATACTTTTTGCAGTTGGCTGAGCTTGTTTTAAATGGAAGTGCTCAAACGGTGATGCCAGATCCTAAGTCGACTCAAGAATTTGATGAAACGCTTTCCGAAGCAACCCCCAATACTATTTGGGCGTCAGGTTGTAACAGTTATTACCTTGACCAAAATGGAATGCCCAATGTGTGGCCTGGAACAGTCGTGTCCTATCGAGAATCAATGCAAACCCCCAACGTAAATGAATATATTTTGAAGTGAGTTTGATTATGGAATATGTACAACCAGCGGTATTAGTATCGCAAGAAGAGACAACAAAAACCTACCGATTTGAGAATGCAGAGTACGCCATTTACAGTACCGCATTTATGGTATTTTGCACCGTGTTAGGCCTCTTTATCGTGGCCCCTATGTTTCCACCATTAGGGCAGGCCAGTGCGAGTGCCGAGATGATTTCAGCATTCTATCAAGAAGGTAATCTTAGTAAAAAAATTGGTCTTTGTATTATGATGTTTGGTACATCCTTTATTATTCCTCTCTTTGCGTTAATAGGGGAAATCATTCGACGGCCCATGAATATGCCAATTCTTGCTTCTGTTCAATATGGTTCGGGGCTGTTTGGTATCTTGTTTACCTTCATGATGACGGTGAGTTGGGGGACTGCTGCTTTTAGACCGGAGCGTACTCCCGATGTTACTCAGGCGTTGCATGATATGGGATGGCTCTTTGCGACGTGGGTAGCATCTGCGACCCTGTTACAAGCAGTTTGTATCTGCATCGCTGTGTTTAAAGACACCAGAGACGTTCCCGTTTTTCCGAGATGGTTTGGCTATTACTGTGCTTGGATGATCGTATTAGCATTTCCTGCCTGCCTTATAAATATATTCCATACCGGACCGTTCGCTTACGACGGGCTACTAGGTTTCTGGCTTCCTTATGTTGCCTTGTTTTCTTGGTTTGGCGTCTCGATGGTATGTGTCTGGCACGCGGTCAAAAAATTAAAAGTGGCTTAATGTGATTTCTAAAACATGATTTCTAAAACATAGTCTCCAAAATATAAGCACCAAAAGGAAATGATTTTTAATGCAGCATATTGATACGATGAATACAGAAAGGCGGGTACCCGTAGAGCCTGACTTCTGGTTGCTCATATTTGGTGACCTGACGGTGTTTTCTGTGATGTTTATTGCCTTTATGCTGCGTCGATTTGAGAGTGCGGAGACCCATACCGTTTTTTCAATGGGTGCAGAGTCCTTAAATCAGCCAATAGGCTTAACCAACACGCTAATTCTTTTAACCAGTTCGTATGCTGTGGTATTAGCGTTGTCCCATTATCGGTCGGGTGATTTGAGACGGATGATCAGGTCCATCGGTATCGCGATTGTCTGTGGAGTTGGTTTTATTTCTCTTAAAATAGTTGAATACATGGAGAAGATTAATCAAGGTATTACTGTCACCGAAGATCGTTTTTTTGAACTCTACTTCACCTTTACAGGCATTCATTTATTACATGTTGTGATCGGTATTAGTTTACTGACATTTGTTGCGTATAGAGCGTTTGTTAAAAAACAAGACGCATTTTCAACACCAGGATTTATCGAAGGGGTTGCCTGTTATTGGCATATGATCGACTTGTTATGGCTGATGTTGTTTTCACTTTTCTATTTGCTGGGTTAAGGAGTGTGGTTGTGATTAAGCCCAATAGTAAAAGACAATGTTCTATGGTTTTTTGCGCGCTGGTGTTAATAACACTCGGCGTTGCATCGTTAACAGAGGTTACTCTTCTACCGATGTTTGCTAAGCATGGGGTTTTAGAGTGTATTCTCATTACGCTTGCTGCTGTCAAAATAATGCTGATTGCTGAGTATTTTATGGAGCTGCATGATGCTCCGCGTTGGCTTAGAGGCACCATGTTGACATGGGTTGCGACGACGACCGTTGTGCTTGTAGGTATTGTGGGAATTAATAGTCAAATCTACTGAAACCTAGTACTCGATAATTAGAAAGACTGGACGATTTTTTCTAGTGAATGTTTGCGATGCCACTAATGCTTTAACCATTGATTGATTAATAGAGGTAACCAATGCAGAACTTTAATATCCCAAATTTTTCCATTGATTTAGCCGGTGATGTAGCGCTTGTCACGGGTACTACATCTGGGCTTGGTCATCGCTTTGCTAAAGTGCTGGCCAAATGTGGGGCTGCCGTTATCCTCACGGGGCGTCGCGAAGATAAGCTGAATAGCCTAGCGGAAGAAATTCGCAGTGACGGGGGTGTTTGTGAGGCGTTTGTCATGGATATGACTGATCGAGAGAGTATCCGTTCGGTGGTCTCTGCCGCTGAGGAGAAATTGGGAACCATTACGATACTGGTGAATAACGCGGGAATACCGGATGCCCAGCGAGCGATAAAAATGTCGGATGAGCTTATCGACAGCGTGATAGGTACAAACCTATCGGGGCCTTACATACTGTCTTGTGAAATTGCCCGGCGTCTAATAAACCAAAAGCGTTCAGGGCGTATTGTTAATATCTCATCGATTGCTGCGTTTGACATCAATGGTCAATCGAGTGCGTCCCTTTATTCCGTTACCAAGGCCGGCATCGTACGAATGACAGAAGCACTTGCGCTTGAGTGGGCCAAGTTCAATATTAATGTTAATTGTATCGCTCCTGGAGCTTTTTCTACGGAAATGATAGATGGAATGGTTGATCGAATTGGCGATTTTTCCAGTTCATTTCCGCGAAAACGATTTTGGCAGCCAGAGCAAATGGATAGTACGTTGCTCTTTCTTGTATCGCCTTCATCGGAATGTGTGACCGGAACAGTGATAAAAATTGATGATGGTCAAAATCATCGCTAGCGATAATTGCACTAACAATAACTGCACTAAATCTGCACTAACGATAAAGGCATTAACGGCATAGGTTACATTATGAATGAAAAAACACTGATCATAGAGAAAGAAGGCGGGGTTGATTACCTGACCTTAAATAGACCCAATGAGCTTAATACGTTAAATGATGCCCTAATATCAGAGCTTCGAGAATATTTCGGAAATCTCTATTTCGATCGCTCGGTAAGAATTGTGGTACTACGAGGTGCCGGAAAAGCATTTTGTGCGGGGTTGGATCTAAAATCGGTTAAAGCGAATGTAAGTCCCGATATTACGTTAAAGACACAAAGAGAAATTAGCGAAATTATTATACGCATGCGTCGCTGTCCCCAGCCTATTATTAGTGTCATTCATGGGGCTGCCTGTGGTGGTGGTTTTGCGTTGGCTCTAGCTTCGGATGTTCGTATTGCCAGTGATAAGGCAAAAATGAATGCTGCATTTATTAAGATTGGATTGTCGGGTTGTGACGTAGGAGTGAGTTATCTATTGCCGAGATTAGTCGGTACATCAGTGGCGTCGGAACTCATATTAACTGGGCGTTTTATTTATGCGGAAAGGGCACTTCAAACTGGGCTAGTATCAGAGGTTGTTCCCAGTGATCAATTGCCGCAGGCAGTAAAGTCACTGGTAGATGACATGCTCGCAACATCGCCGCTTGGGCTGCGCTTAACAAAAGAATGTCTCAACATGAACGTTGATGCAAGCAGCCTAGAGGCCGCCATTGCGATGGAGGACAGAAATCAGGTGCTTTGTACTCAAACGGACGAGTTCAAATCGTTAGTCAGTTCCTTTTTAAATAAGAATACTCGAGAGGTATCAATGTAAAACTGTTCTGCATAACGGACCTGTTTTTGAGAAAACTATCTTCAATTAAGGTGACACAAGTTCGATGTCTTTTACGTTAACAAAACGGCTGACAATATCATCCAGTTCCCCGCTTTGTTTCATTTTATAGATCTCAATATCAAACTTGATTGAGAAGTCTTTTTTATAAGGAAAGTTCTTTTCTGCATCAATGTCAGAGTATCCCAGATAGCCATCGTTTTTTGATATGACTGCGACTTGTTTGAGTTGTACGGTTTTTTTCAATGGTTTTAATTTTTCGGACTTTTTAAGTTGGGCCACGTCCCAGTAAAAAGGTAACTTCGATGTGACGGTACAATCAAATCGGCCAAGCAGCAATAGTTTAATTTTGTCTTTAATTGAATCAACCAGAGTCACTTTTATTCTTTTTTCGCTGACCATATTGTCGAATGCTACGCCGGCACGGCCATCGCCACGCCACATGATAAAAGATAAACCTTCGAAGTCCTCTGGGTAGCTCTTTCTGGGCTGAGTCATTACTTCGGTGTTACATATTACAACATCTTTTTGCGTATAGAGAGGCAGAGAGTAGGGCCAGATATACGGTCGTTTGGGTTCGGTATCGGTTAGCCAGTCATGAGCATGAAAATAAGGTGGCAAAATGGCAAATGCCTTTCCATGTTTGACTGAGACCTTCGCCCGCGCCCAGGGCAACACATTATACGTTACTGAATACCCTGGCATTCTTGAAATCGCTGTATTTACAATTTCGATGTAAACACCGGTTAATTTCCCCTGCTCGTCCCTGTAGGCGTAAGGAGGGAGTACGTCGTAGGTAGCGATCTCAACGGGCTGAGCAGAATATGCCAAAGGGGTACACATGACAAATCCCAAGAGCAGCAGTGACATTTTATACATTGTTAAGCTCCGTTGAAAACACCACAATGACTCATCAACGCCTCATTGTGAAAACAATATAGTTCACAATGAGCTTATTGGTTATTATGCACAATACCATTTTCTACTTTTAGAATATTTGTTTCACGATCACGACACCATGGGTTATGGCGCATTAGCAGGACTTTACTAGAATGAGAGCATAGCTCCCACCATTTGTTAGGTAGATAGATACAATATGTCGATAGCGCGTAAGGTGACCCTTTATGTCATATTTTTCAGTGGCTTGTTCACCTTGCTGGGTACAGGCATTCAGCTGTATATAGACTATGAAAATGACTTAGAGGGAATTGAGTACACGTTAGCATTGATTGATAGGAGCCATATTGATTCACTGGCGAAAGATATCTGGCTTTTGGATGAAATCGGGATTTCTACCAAACTGTCCGAAATCATGAACCTGCCCGACATCGTTTATCTTGAACTGAGCGACCCCCAAATGGCGTCCATACAGAAAGGGAAACTTCCCCCTTCGAATCGACGTGTCATGCGAAAGTACGCGTTTTCTGAGAGAGGTGGGGAGAGAGTTACTAGCGGGAAGCTAACCGAGGTGTTGACCGTGGTGATGACGACCGAGAATATCTATCAACGGCTGCAGAAAAAAGTCTTTGTTATTTTTATTATTCAAAGTGTCAAAACGCTAAGCGTGAGTATATTTATTGTGTTTCTGTTTCATATGTTGGTGACTCGGCATATCGAAAAAATTAGAGCATTCACTGCAAGCGCGGCGAGAATACCGCTGACGACGACGTTGACGCTTGAAAAAGGCAGAGGGCTGTTTCGGAGAACCAATGAGCAAGATGAGTTAGGTACTCTAGTTGCGGAAATTAATGCCATGCGAATGGAATTAAATGCGGGCGTTGAAGCAGAAGGGGTATCCCACGAAAAACTTCAGCAGGAAATTATCGTGCGCCTTGAGGCAGAAAAAGAACTGCTTCATTTGCGTAACTACCTATTGAACATCATTGATTCCATGCCATCGATACTTATCGGAGTGGACCTTGATGGTAATGTCACTCAGTGGAATAGTGGTGCAGAAAATGCAACGGGTCTTAGCGTGAAAGAGGCACAGGGAAAGCCCCTGGCCCAAACCTTCCCAAGGCTTTCCATCGAGTCACAACGAGTGCGCGACGCAATTAAGTCCCGTCAGAAGCAGATTGACCTCAAACGTGAATATCAGCTAAATGGGGTGACCCGGTATGAAGAAATGACTATCTACCCCTTGGACTTTGATGGTGTTGATGGTGATGACGGTGCAGTGATTCGGCTGGATGATATAACCGAAAAGAACAGCAATGAAATGGCCTTGCGTCGGGCACAAAAAATGGAAGCGATTGGTCAGCTTACGGGAGGGATTGCTCATGACTTCAACAATATATTGGGTATTGTGATGGGCAACCTGCAGCTTCTGCAAATGAAATTTGCAGGAGATGAGGAAGCCTTAATGCGAATAGAGAAAGCGCTTAAAGGAACCGTTCGAGGCGCGGACATCACCAGTCGGCTTCTTCGTTTTTCTCGTCATACAGCCTCAGAGACCGAGCGAACCGATGTAAACAAAGTTATTGCCAATATGGACGAACTTATTGCCAAATCGCTGACGGTATCCATTGAAGTTCAAATGCACTTAGCTGGCGAGTTGTGGTCGGTAAATGTTGATCCGGGCGATCTAGAAGACGCTGTTCTGAATCTTTCCTTGAACGCCAAAGATGCCATGCCCGAAGGCGGGGCGTTGACTTTCGAAACGTCTAATAAGGTGTTGGATGAAAGTTACGTAAAATGCAACCCTGGTAGCAAGAGTGGTGATTTTGTCATGATATCGATCAGCGATAATGGTACTGGCATGACTGAGGCGGTCAGGGATAGAGTTCTCGAGCCATTTTTTACCACCAAAGAGCAAGGTAAAGGAACCGGCTTGGGCTTGAGTATGGTTTACGGCTTTGCTCAACGTTCGGGGGGGCATATCAAAATCTATACAGAGCTGGGAGAGGGAACGACCTTCAATATCCTCCTTCCAAGAGCAGAGGAGCACGTCCAAGCTGATGTTACGTTGGAAGCTGCCCATACAGAGCTGCCGAGAGGTACGGAGGTTATTCTCATTGTCGATGATGAGGAGGCTTTGGTAGAAGTCGCAGGTGAGTACCTGGGTCTTCTCGGTTATTCGGTGTTAACGGCTTTTAATGCCAGGCAGGCTTTAAACATATTGGAAGATAGCAATAAGGTTGATCTGGTATTTTCTGACATTATTATGCCGGGAAAAATGGATGGTTATCGGTTAGCTGAAGCGGTCCATATGATGAATCCTGCAGTTAAAATATTGTTGGCAAGTGGGTTTACGAAAAAGCGAGAGGCACGAATAGGGAGTAACAATACATACGCGCAAATGCTGGGGGAGAAGCGTTTGCATAAACCCTATAGTCAGTCAGAGCTAGCCTTCGCTATTCGTCGGACACTTGACGAGAATAGATAATCGCAAATGGACTTGGAGTAGTTTCGAGCAGGCATAAAAAAAGCCGATCATATCAATGATTGGCTTAGCTGTAACTTGTTGAAAACAACAAAGTTAGTGGTACCAGTGGGCGGACTCGAACCGCCACGCATTGCTGCAACGGATTTTGAATCCGTCGTGTATACCAATTTCACCACACTGGCCCAACTTTCTCGTAGAGAAAAAGAAATTTCTCTAGAGGGCGTGGAGTATATCAGCGAAAATCTTTTGGTCAACAAGTGTTTAGCGGATTTATCCTAAAAAAAGCCGTTGCTAGGGAAAGAGATAAAAATAGGCCGCGAATTCTTCTGTTAAATGCATTCAGCTTAAGCCCGCGAACCTGTATAATCGCCCGCCAATTATGTACAAGGCTGGCATCATGAAACGCACCGATTTTTCCTATCAACTTCCCGACGAGCTTATCGCTCGTTATCCCGCTAAAGCACGCAGCGGCAGCCGGTTGTTGGTGCTGGATAAGTACAGTGGCGTGGTGAATGATCAGCAGTTTTTGGATATCGAAAACTACATGCGACCCGGGGATCTGTTGGTCTTTAACAATACCAAAGTGATTCCCGCCAGAATGTTTGGTCGAAAGCCGAGTGGTGGCAAGTTAGAAGTTTTGATTGAGCGGTTGTTGGATGATCAAAGTTGCCTTGCTCACGTACGTTCTAGTCGCTCGCCTAAAGCCGGTAGCGTGGTAGAGATTCTTGGCAATGAGGGTGAGCTGGTGGCCGAGATGGATATGGTTGGCAGAGAAGGCGCCTTATTTCACTTGGCTTTACGACCAGGTACGTTCGATAACTTACTGGCATTGCTAGAAAGTGCTGGTCATATGCCATTACCCCCTTATATTGATCGTGCTGATGAAATGAGTGATGCCGACCGGTATCAAACGGTGTATGCCAAAGAGCCAGGGGCGGTTGCTGCGCCAACGGCAGGCCTACATTTTGATGAGGCGTTGTTGAATCGTTTGGCAGAAAAGGGCGTCGAACGCGCTTTTGTGACCTTACATGTCGGGGCTGGTACCTTCCAGCCGGTGAAAGCCGATGATATTCGAGATCATGAGATGCATACTGAGTGGCTCGAAGTGACGGAGCAGGTTGCACAGCAAGTACGAGACACCAAAGCGAGAGGTGGTCGAGTTATTGCCGTGGGCACAACCAGTGTGCGGTGCCTTGAGACTGCAGCAATGAATGCAGCAAAGAGTGCAGCAAAGAGTGCAGCAAAGAGTGCAGCAAAGAGTGCAGCAAAGAGTGCAGCAAAGAGTGCAGCAAAGAGTGCAGCAAAGAGTGCAGCAAAGAGTGCGGAATCTGAGCTTGTTGCCCCTTATCGTGGTGATACGAGTATTTTTATTTTTCCTGGTTATACCTTTCAGGTCATTGATGGATTATTAACAAATTTTCATCTGCCTGAATCTACTTTAATTATGTTAATCAGTGCGTTAGCAGGGCGTGAGTCCGTGCTGTCAGCGTACGAACATGCCGTTGCAGAGCGTTACCGCTTTTTCAGTTATGGTGATGCGATGTTTATCGGTGATGCTGGAGACACCCAATGAAGTTTGAGAAGTTTGCTGAAGACGGTTTAGCCCGTCGGGGCCGTTTAGTATTTGACCGTGGTGTGGTAGAAACCCCCGCATTTATGCCGGTGGGTACTTACGGCACCGTTAAAGGTATGGCACCAAGAGAGATTGAAGAAATTGGTGCTCAGATTATTCTAGGTAATACCTTTCACCTGATGTTACGCCCTGGTACTGAGGTGGTTAAGCAGCACGGTGATTTGCACGACTTTATGGGCTGGCAAGGGCCAATCCTTACAGACTCTGGCGGCTTTCAAGTATTTAGCTTGGGGAAGATGCGAAAAATCACCGAAGAGGGCGTGGAGTTTCGCTCTCCCATTAATGGCGATAAAGTTACGCTTAACCCGGAATCATCGATGCAAGTTCAGCGTGATTTAGGCTCTGATATTGTCATGATATTTGATGAATGTACGCCGTTTCCTGCGACCGAGAAAGAAGCCAGGGACTCCATGGAGCTATCCATGCGTTGGGCAAAGCGTAGCAAAACCGCACATTGTGATAACCCTAATGCGTTGTTTGGCATTGTTCAGGGTGGTATGTATGAAGATCTACGCGTTGAATCCATCGAAGGGCTTGCAGAGATAGGTTTTGATGGTTATGCCATTGGTGGGTTGTCTGTAGGTGAACCAAAAGAAGAAATGATGGCGGTTTTGGACTATTTGAGCCCTCATATGCCAAAGGAAAAACCTCGGTATTTGATGGGGGTGGGTAAACCAGAGGACATCGTAGAAGCGGTTCGACGTGGCATTGATATGTTTGACTGCGTGATGCCGACTCGAAATGCGCGTAATGGCCACCTATTTACCTCAGAAGGTGTGGTGAAGATTCGTAATGCGGTCAATAAGACCGATACAGGCCCGTTGGATAAAAATTGTGATTGCCACACTTGTAAAAACTTCAGTCGGGCTTATCTACATCACTTAGACCGTTGCAAAGAGATACTTGGCGCACAATTAAACACTATTCATAACCTTCGATATTATCAGACGTTGATGTCTGGATTGCGCGGGGCCATTGAACAGGGTACATTGTCGGCCTTTGTGGAAGAGTTTTATGGACAGCTTGGGTTAGATGTTCCCGAGTTGTAAGTGGTACTAATTTAGCAAGATGTTGAGATCGGCGCGGTAGCCGGTTAAATGTAGTTTTTTATAGCTTAATAAACAGAGGTAAATATGAGTTTCTTTATTTCAGACGCAATTGCAGAGCCCGCTGGTGCAGCAGCACAAGACCCTTTTGGTATGTTCTTACCGTTAATCTTGTTTGCCGTAGTGTTCTATTTCTTTTTATGGCGCCCGCAGAGCAAGCGCAATAAAGAGCAGAAAGAGCTAATGGGAGCCATTGGCAAGGGTGATGAAGTGGTGATCTCTGGCGGAATGCTAGGAAAAGTCACCAAAGTGACGGATGAATTTGTTGTTTGTGAAGTTGCGAACAACACGGAAATTCGCTTTCAAAAGCACGCGATTACCGCAACATTGCCTAAAGGCACCATAAAAAATATCTAGTAATATGAAAAGGGCGCCATCTGGCGCCCTTTTCATATGTGTATTTTTATACTCACCCTTCATACTCACCATAGTCTCGTTAAGGCATTATCTTTAAGGTTACGTCATGCTGAACAAGTATCCACTTTGGAAAAACCTCTTATTATTGGTGGTTGTCACGATTGGGGTTATCTATTCGTTACCCAACCTATACCCTGATGATCACGCTGTACAAATATCCGGCTCATCCGCATCCATTAAAGTGGATATATTAGCCGTTGATCGTGCTAAAGAAGCGCTTAAGAAAGCGGGGATCACCTATAAGTCAGCGGAATTATTACCCAAGTTACCTAAGTCGGGGTTGATTCGTTTTGCTGATGCGGAAACCCAGTTAAAGGCGAAAGAGGTTGTTGCCGAAACCCTGGGTAAAAACTTTGTAGTTGCATTAAATCTTGCGCCCACAACACCGGAGTGGCTGGCGAATTTAGGGGCTAGCCCGATGAAGTTGGGTCTTGATTTACGTGGGGGTGTTCACTTTTTGATGCAAGTGGATATGGATACTGCGTTGAATAAACGTATGACCGATACCGTTGCACAAATTAAAGATCGCTTGAGAGAAGAGGATGTCCGTTATAAGCGTGTTCAAAAAACCTTAGAAAGTGTCTCTATCAGCTTTAAAACGGAAGCGTTACAAGAAAGTGCGAGTTCAGTACTGAAAAAAGAATTCCGAGAGTTTCTTGTTGAAACCAACGAAGAGGGTCTTGATTTTAATGTTCTGTTAACACTGACCGAACAGGCTAAAAAGGATATTCAAGATTACGCAATCTCTCAAAATTTAACCAGCATTCGAAATCGAGTAAACATGTTAGGTGTTGCTGAGCCTGTTGTGCAGCGCCAAGGTGCCACGCGTATTGTTATTCAAATACCGGGTATTCAAGATGCGGCGGCGGCTAAACGTGTTATTGGCCGGGCGGCAAATCTAGAGTTTCGCTTGGTTGATTGGGAACATCCTAATTTTACGGGCTCTCGTCCACCAGCAGGTTCTGAATACTTACCGTTAAAAGATGGCGGTGATGTGTTGTTGAAGAAAAAGGTTATCGTAACCGGTGATCGTGTTGTTGGTGCGCAGTCGAACTACGATGAAAATGGTCGCCCTCAGGTAAATATAGATCTTGATAGCCGCGGTGGTCGGTTAATGAATACCGTTACCCGTAAACATATTAAAGATCGTATGGCGGTTGTGTTTATTGAGTTAACTCCTGAGCAAGTCACCGAAGTTGTGGAAGGCAAAAAAGTTGTTAAGACCAAAATGAAGACAACCTATGAGGTTATCAATGTCGCGACGATTCAAAGTGCCCTTGGTAACAGCTTCCGAATTACCGGCCTTGATAGCCCGGCAGAAGCCTCTGAGCTTTCTTTGTTGTTAAGAGCTGGTGCCCTGGCTGCTCCGATGTACTTTGTAGAAGAGCGAACAGTAGGTCCAAGCCTTGGTGAAGAGAATATCAAAGCGGGTTTAAGCTCTCTTGTGATGGGTTTTGCTATTGTGATGGTATTTATGATTGCCTATTACAAAGCATTTGGCATATTTGCCAATATAGCGTTAACAGTGAATCTACTTCTTTTGATTGCAGTGATGTCATTAATTCCTGGGGCAACGTTATCCCTACCAGGTATGGCGGGGATCGTATTAACGGTGGGTATGGCGGTGGATGCAAATGTACTGATCTTCTCGAGGATTAAAGAAGAATTGGCAGCAGGGTCATCGACTCAAGCAGCAATTCATGGCGGTTTTGACCGTGCATTTGTTACTATTCTAGATGCCAATATCACCACCTTATTGGTTGCTCTCATTCTGTTTATCTTCGGTTCAGGCCCGGTGAAAGGGTTCTCTGTAACCTTATCAATCGGAATTATAACGTCGATGTTTACAGCAATTATCGGAACACGAGCGTTAATCAACCTGTTCTATGGCGGTAACTCGCAAAAGAAACTGAGCCTGTAAGGAAGGAATAATCATGAATAAACATTTTGATTTTATGGGTAAACGCACAATCGCCGCTATTTTCTCGGTAGCGTTGTTGGTGCTATCTATCGGCTCTTTGGTGACTCAAGGACTGAACTTTGGTTTGGACTTTACTGGAGGGACTCAGGTAGAGGTTGGGTACGATACTCCGGCAGACTTAGCCAAAATTCGTGCTTTGCTAAAAGAAAATGGTTTTGCTGATGCAACGGTGCAGCTGTTTGGTAAACCCACGGAAGTATTGGTGCGTATCCCGCCGCGAGAAGGCAAAGATAAAGCGGAGGTAGGTGAGCAGGTTAAGGATGTGTTGATAAGTGTTGATGACACCCTGACCCTAAAGCGTGTTGAATTTGTTGGTCCACAGGTTGGAGAGGAGCTACGAGATCAAAGTGGCTCTGCGATGATTTTTGCGCTGGGTTTGATGTTGGTATACGTAACATTACGCTTCCAACTTAAATTTGCCTTAGGAGCGGTGACGGCATTGTTTCACGATGTATTGATTGTGATCGGTTTCTTCTCCGTTTTACAAATTACATTTGATTTAACGGTGCTAGCGGCAGTGTTGGCGGTAATTGGTTATTCTTTGAATGATACAATTGTTGTCGCGGATCGGATTCGAGAGAATTTCCGTAAACTGCGAGAGGGTGATGGCGTTGATATTATTAACGTGTCGCTGAATCAAACACTAGGCCGTACCATTATTACCTCAGTAACGACATTGTTGGTGTTGACGTCTTTGGCTGTGTTTGGTGGTGAGTTAATTCACGGTTTTGCGGTAGCGTTATTGGTAGGCGTGGTGATAGGAACCTACTCTTCCATTTACGTAGCGAGTAACGTGTTATTAGCGATGAACATTAGTCGAGAAGACTTTCTTGAGAAAGAAGAAGATATTCCCGAAGTGCCATAAAGAAAACGGATGGACGATGTGAGGAGGGCAATCCTCCTCACATTTTGGATCGTTAACACGTTTTTTGGGTTTACGATCTGACGCTTTTACAGTAAGTTTGCATCAAATTTGTACACAATACCAAGAGAGAAGGCGTTAGGGTCATCCCCTGCAAGTGGCGTTACCTTATCACCGTGGCCCTTACCGTTAGCGCTGAAGCTTACATTGCTGTCATTACTAACCCGAGCATAGGCCATATATAAGGTGGTTTGATCATCTAAGGCGTGGTCATAACCAATTGCCATCAACGTCGCATCGCTATTGTCAGCATCACCATCGCTGGTGGCTAACTGTAATTTGATGGTGCCGTTGTCGGTGATTTTCATGCTTCCGCCTAAGCTGACGCTATCGCGATCATCGCCTGAAACCCCCATGATGTCAGACTCACGTTGGTAGCCGCCACCAATACTAAAACGTCCGCAGTAATAACCTACCGTCAAAGCTTGAGCCGTGTGCTCCTCAGCCCCTGTTCCCTGTCCAATGCTTGCGTGAGCAAGGCCTACCTTTAAGCTGCTGTCGTTAAACTTTCGAGCGTAGTTGCCTTTTAGTATTATATTGTCAGTATCATCGGTTTCCTCTTCTGGCATGTAAGAAACGGCTAGGTCAAAGCCACTCATGTTGGGGCTGGTATACTGGATGATGTTGTCCAGCCGACCGGGGACCCCGGAGCCTTCCCATAAATTCCCCAAGTCACCGACCTGGTCAGCAAAAAGGTTGTAATCGTTGGCCCATTGATCAAGTGCTGGCATATGGCCGATTAGAGTCTGGCCGAAGCTGCCCTTGAGTCCAACAAATGAAGGGCGCCCTTTGGTGAATATTTGGCCCTCGGAGTCGGCGCCACCATTGCCGTCATTTGTACCCTGTGCGGTTAAGTCCACCCCACTTTCGTATTGAAAAATCACGGTTAAATCAGACTTTAGTTTGTGTTCACCACGAAAGCCTAGACGCGATGAACTACTGGTTAAATGAGTGCTAGAGTCCAGCCCATCGTCGACTCGGTCGATAGACAAATGGCCCACCCCATATAGGCCAAGCTCAAGAGCATTGGCTGGTTGGTTTAGTAACATAACGCCGCTAACTACATAGAAAGCAGACTTTTTAAATCGAATCATTGTGTAAAACTCCATGGGCCGTAGTAACGGTAATGAGTGCCAAATTCCATACACAGTGTCAGGACTGCGTGCCGTAGAGGTAGGGGCAACAATATGGAGAGGTGGCGTGTTGTCAAAAAACCTCCTAAGTCAGTGATAGTGCAGATTATTCTTTCTGTAAACCTGCTGAACCGAAAAAAACGTCATAAGTAAAGGCGCCATGATCGTAAGATAGTATTTATCTGCGTTACTTATGGGTTGATAAGTTCGAGCTTGGGCGATTGTTAAACGTTTAAATTACTTGATGTTTTTATTGGTCGTTGGGGGTCACGGTGTCGCAGCGGTTGTTTTTTTTGGGTTAAATTGTGGTGTTTGTTTACACAAAGCTGGACTTGTCATTGTTTTTTGTAGGGAGAAGGTCGACTGAAAAAATAAACCCTTTTTTCCCTTTTATAGCTAGAGTCTTTCCCATTCTGATCTACGCTCAAAAGTACGAAGTAGTTCTATCGCACTATTTTAATGTTCAAACGATATCAATATTTGCCATTGACCTTTGCGTGCAATAAAGGCTCGGCGAAAAGGTCTTAATGGAGAGGGATTTTATGAAAGTTACTATGTTAGTCACCGATAAAAATGCTAAGCGAGGAAAACTACAATGAATATGCTTGAAAACTTGCAGTTAAAATGGAAGTTGGTGCTTGGATTTTCAATCCCCCTCGTGTTGATTGTGGCGATTTCCTCTGTTGTGTATGTGAGCTTGGATAAATTAGTAGAGACTAGCGCAAGGGTGAGCCATACCTACGAAGCGATTGATCTTGGTAAGAGTCTTACTTCGTCTTTAGTTAACATGGAGACGGGGTTACGTGGTTTTTTGGTGTCGGGAAAGGACGAGTTTTTAGAGCCCTATACTGCTGGAGAGGCAATCTTCAAGGAGCTGATGGCTCAAGCCAAAGTGAAAGTCTCCGATAACGCTGAGCAAGTTGACAGGCTAAACCAGGTGGAATTGCTTAAAAATAAATGGATAAGCCGGCATGTGTTGGTAGCGATGGAATTTCGGCAGGAGGTTAGCGAGGGGGCGGATGCAGCGAAGGCCTTTGCTGAAGTATCGTCACGTACAGTCGGAAAAGAAAAATTTGACGGCTTTCGTGCTGTGTTAGGTGATTTAGAGCGTGCGGTGGCTAAGTCCCGCAGCGATGAAGCGAACCGTTTGGTTGTTTTGCTGTTGATGGATATGATTAACCAGGAAACTGGGCAGCGCGGGTTTTTATTGACCGGTAAAGAAGCATCCCTTGAGCCTTATATTAACGGCACGGCGGCCTTTAAAGAACACGGTGATCAACTGTATGAGTTGGTTGATGGCGCAGCAGAGCGAAGTTTAAAAGAGGCTATAACGCTTGCAAACGATTGGAGGAAGCTTGCAGCAGAGCCTGAAATTGCGGCACGAAGAGAAATGAACAAAGTGTCGCGGACCATAGGTGACGTGACAGCGTTTATAGAAAAAGGCATTGGTAAAAAATACATGGATGAGATGCGGGGCGTGTTGGATAAATTTGTCGCCGCAGAAGCAGAACTAATTGTGATCCGGGATGAAGAGCAAAAGGCGACGGCGGGTTCAACCTCAGACATTACGGTGTTCGGAGCATTGGCAGCGTTAATTATTGGCGCTTTGGTGACCTTCTTATTGACTCGCTCTGTGTTGCGCCAACTTGGTGGTGACCCTAAAGAGCTTGAAGAGATTGCAGGGAATATAGCCATAGGTAATTTGGATATGGAGCTTGATAGTCAAAATGTTACAGGTGTTCTGCTATCAATGGCGAAGATGCGCGATAATTTGATTGCTAGGAGGGAAGTCGACAACGAGGCGATGGCGATTAAAAATGCCCTGGAGGTATGTACCACTAACGTGATGATGGCAGATAAAGATTACAACATCATGTTTATGAATGGTGCTGTGACAGACATGATGACTGGTATCGAAAAGGAGGTGAAAGAAGTTCTACCGAACTTTAATGCCAGTACGCTAATGGGCACTAATATAGATGTGTTCCACAAAGACCCCTCTCACCAACGCGGTATGTTGGACAAGCTAACCAGTACGTATCAAACAGAAATTATCGTGGGTGCTTTAACTATTGAGATTATTGCCACCCCAGTGCTAGATGCTAATGGCGATCGAATCAATACGGTAGTGGAATGGAAAGACCTCACCGCTAGTTTGGCGAAGCAGCGAGAAGAAGAGCGTTTTGCTAATGAGTCCTTAGCGGTTAAAAATGCCTTGGAAGTGTGTAGCACCAGCGTGATGATGGCGGATAAAGACTACAACATCATGTTTATGAATGAATCGGTGACAGGCATGATGTCTAGCATCGAAAAAGAAGTGAAAGAGGTTCTACCGAACTTTAATGCCAGTACGTTAATGGGCACCAATATTGATGTGTTCCATAAAGATCCGTCGCATCAACGTAATATGTTGGACAGGTTAACCAGTACCTATAGAACGCAAATTGAAGTGGGTGTATTAACCGTCGAAATCATTGCCACCCCCGTGTTAGGTAGTGATGGCGAGCGTATTAATACGGTAGTGGAGTGGAAGGATCTCACCGCCAGCTTGGCCAAAGAGCGAGAAGAGGAGCGTATTGCTAATGAGTCCTTGGCAGTGAAAAATGCCTTGGAAGTGTGTAGCACCAGCGTGATGATGGCGGATAAAGACTACAACATCATGTTTATGAATGAATCGGTGACAGACATGATGTCTAGCATCGAAAAAGAAGTGAAAGAGGTTCTACCGAACTTTAATGCCAGCACGTTAATGGGCACCAATATTGATGTGTTCCATAAAGATCCGTCGCATCAACGTAATATGTTGGACAGGTTAACTAGTACCTATAGAACGCAAATTGAAGTGGGTGTATTAACCGTCGAAATTATTGCCACCCCAGTGTTAGGTAGTAATGGCGAGCGTATTAATACGGTAGTGGAATGGAAGGATCTCACCGCAAGCTTGGCTAAGGGGCGTGAAGAGCAGCGTATTAGTAATGAAGCGATGGCAATCAAAAATGCCTTGGAGGTCTGTAATACCAGCGTGATGATGGCAGATAAAGATTACAACATCATGTATATGAATGCTGCGGTTAACCGTATGATGAGTGCTGCTGAGGCGGATATCCGTACGGCACTGCCAAACTTTGATGCTCGTACACTTATGGGCACTAATATTGATGGGTTCCATAAAGACCCGTCCCATCAGCGTCGCATGTTGGATGGATTAAAAGATACGTATAGTACCAATATCAATATTGGTCCCCGCATTATGAGAGTGACAGCTACACCGGTGTTTAGTGAAGAAGGAGAGCGGTTAAATACAGTGGTTGAATGGGCGGATTTAACTGAAGAGCTTGCTAAGCAAGACATCGATGAGGCTTTGGCGGCGGAGAATGCTCGTATTAAACAAGCGTTGGATAATGTTACCGCCAATGTCATGGTGGCGGATGCTGACCTGAATATCATTTATATGAATGACGCGGTCGTGGCGATGATGCGTAATGCAGAACCTGATATTCGAACGGATTTACCACAATTTTCAGTGGATACATTGGATGGCACTAATATTGATATTTTCCATAAAAACCCAGCTCATCAGCGTGGATTACTAGAGCGACAAAGTGCAACGTTAGATTCCGAGTTCCTTTTAGGCGGTAGAACGCTGCGAGTTATTGCTAATCCTATTAAAGATGATGCTGGTGCTCGTCTAGGTACGGTGGTGGAATGGATGGATCGTACGGAAGAGGTTGCGATTCAAAAGGAAATAGACAATATCGTGTCTTCCGCCAGCATGGGAGACTTGTCGGCTAGAGTGGATGAGTCTAATAAAACAGGCTTCTTTAAGAATGTTAGTACGGGCTTAAATAACTTAGTGGGCGTGTGCGAATCGGTAATAGGTGATTTGGGTGGTGTTCTTGGGGCGATGGCCGAAGGTGACCTTACCAAGCAAATGACAGGAGACTATGAAGGAGACTTTGCTGGGCTGAAAAATAATGCCAATAAAACCATTGATCAGTTAACCAGTATTATCGGTGAGATTAATGAATCATCGATCCAGGTGTTAAGTGGCGCTGAAGAAATCGCTGCGGGTAACACAGATTTAAGTCAGAGAACGGAAGAGCAGGCATCCTCATTAGAAGAAACCGCTGCCAGCATGGAAGAGATGACCAGCTCGGTGAAGCAGAGTTCTGATAGTGTGACACGTGCTAATGATCTGGCGATTACGACGCAGTCCAAAGCGGAAGAGGGTGGTGCGGTTGTGGCTCAGGCGGTTGATGCCATGGATAAGATTCGCGATAGTAGTAAGAAAATAGCGGATATTATTGGTGTTATTGATGAAATTGCTTTTCAAACAAACTTGCTAGCACTAAACGCCGCGGTGGAAGCTGCAAGGGCGGGAGAACAAGGTCGAGGGTTTGCAGTGGTGGCAGGAGAGGTTCGAAATCTGGCCCAGAGATCAGCGGCGGCAGCCAAAGATATCAAAGACCTGATTAATGACAGTGTGGCTAAAGTGGGAGACGGCACCATACTGGTGGGGCGCTCCGGAGATACATTGGCTGAAATTGTTAAGTCGGTGCAAGAAGTTGGCACACTTATCGGGGAGGTCGCACTCAGTGCAGAGGAGCAAACCTCCGGTATTGAGCAAGTGAATCAAGCCGTATCACAAATGGATGAGATGACCCAACAAAACGCGGCGCTTGTCGAGGAAGCTTCTGCTGCAAGTGAGGCTATGTCGGATCAAGCCAAACAGTTGGGGCAGTTGGTGTCATTCTTTAATACCAGTTCTGCAGGTGGTTCTGCTAGGGGGGGGGCTGCTTTATTGACTTCTCACTCGACAGCCGTCAAGCAATTACCTCGAGCTGCGGTAGCGCATAAAGGACCAGGTGCGGGGTATGATTCGGCGGATGAATGGGAGGAGTTCTAAACGCTGCTTTAAGATAGAATATGAAAGGGACGTAAGCTTCTTTGGACAATAAAAAACCCCGCTTTTTAGCGGGGTTTTTTATTGGGGTTTGATAAGAGGTTGAATGTGCAGGCATAAAAAAACTCGCTATAAATGTGAGCGAGTTTTTTATGGATGAGGTGTTTCTTCGACGGGTTACTGTTGTCGAGGAGGCTCATCATGCCGAATAGGGATCAAGATCGGTTGTAAATTACGTTGTGCGTTGTCATTTACAATATGATCTTCAAACGGAAGACTAAAGCTCTCGAAGAGTTCAAGTAATGCGTGTTTTAGTTCCTGCCAGTTCATAGGGTTGCCTCATTTGGCCTGTTGTTATTACTCGTTACGACTTATGTATGACGACATTTATAACAATCGTTAACATTAGTTATAACAGCGTCCATAACAACAGTATAGGCAAATTAATAGCTACGGGCGTAATACGAACAAAAACGCGTCAAAAAAAACAAAGTCGTTTAGCCTTTCAAATGAGGTCGTATAGTTTGAAGCATCGCCTTAAATAACTTAGGCTGCGCGCAAACAATATTGCCTGTTTTTAAATGGCTCATGCCACCATTGAGGTCGCCGACCAGGCCACCGGCTTCTTGTACTAACAAAACGCCAGCAGCCATATCCCACTCTTTAAGACCAAACTCCCAAAAACCATCGTATCGACCTGCAGCAACGTAGGCGAGATCTAGGGATGCTGCACCTTGGCGGCGAATCCCAGAGCATTGTTGAGCAAAGTCTTTAAACATACCCATGTAGCTATCAAAGATGTCTAATTGGTCTGGGCGAAAAGGAAAACCCGTCGCAAGCAATGTACCCGCTAACGCTTTTCGGCTGTTTACACGTAAACGTTTACCGTTAAGTTGCGCTCCGCGGCCTCGTGCAGCAGTAAATTCTTCTTTACGCATAGGGTCTAGAACAACGGCAACTTCGATCTGGTCTTTTATCGTAAGTGCTATTGATATCGCGAAGTGTGGAACACCGTTAATAAAATTGGTGGTGCCATCAAGGGGGTCGATAATCCATACGTAATCTTTACCATCATCGACACCTTCGATAAGGCCGGTCTCTTCACCGAGAAAACCATGATTTGGATAACGTTTGCGAATGCCTTCAATAATGCTTTCTTCAGATGCTTTATCAACGCGGGTGACAAAGTCGTTAACCCCTTTAGCCTCTACATCAAGTAAGTCTACTTGTTCAGCAGCTTGGGCGATCATATCACCAGTAGTACGGGCAACAGTTAACGCGGTATTTAGCATCGGATGCATAGAAAATAACCTTTCGAAGTAAAGTATGGGTAAAGAAAGCAAATTGAATAAAGAGCGTGGGTGTTTCGGCGCTGAGCGTAAAACTCAAAGCGTGACCCCAAATATTGAGCCGTATTGTATCAGAAAGGCGGCTCCATCACGTATAGGTTTTGAACGAAATCTGTTAGTATGCCCGCGATTTTAGCTTCTAGCAGGACCCTTTCCTATGATTACACTCGATAATATCCGCATTGTTATGATCAATACGAGCGACTCTGGCAATATTGGTGCAGCGGCACGAGCCTTGAAAACCATGGGGTTAGCGCGCCTTTATTTGGTCGATCCGGTGGAATATCCAACGGGTAAAGCGACTGCTAGAGCATCTGGCGCAGCCGATGTGTTACACAATGCTACGGTGGTTAGTAGTCTGGATGACGCCATCGAAGGTTGTAGTCTGGTGTGGGGGACAAGTGCCCGAATGCGATCCATTCCTTGGCCAGTGGTGACTCCTCGCCAAGCGGCAGAGCAGGTTGCGAATGAGCATGATGAGACTGAAGTCGCCATTATTTTTGGTCGGGAAAACTCCGGCATGACCAATGACGAGCTGCGAAAGTGTCATTATCACATCAGCATTCCAAGCAATGATGAATATGGTGTGCTGAATGTAGCTTCTGCTATTCAGCTGATTTGTTACGAGATGCGTGTCAGGTTACTGGAGCCTGAACTTGAAAAAAACCAAGAAAAAGAGCAACAACAAACGGCTGATTCGGGTGCGCAAATTGAGCCACAGATGCCGTTATCCGTGACGAAATGGGATTCTCCCTTGGTGAGTGTTCAGGATATGGAACGGTTCTTCCTACATTTTGAACAAACTTTGCTTGATATCGACTTCTTTGACCCCAATACACCACGACAGTTGATGACAAGAGCGAGACGGTTATTTAACCGCACACGCCTAGATCGTTTAGAGATGAATTTAATGCGTGGTTTCCTTTCTAAGGTTCAAAAGCTGGCTAGCGCTAAGATGCTGGCACAGGAACCGATTGAGACAGAAACAGGCGTTGAGCCTTCTGCAGACGAGTCATCGGAGAAAAAAGCAGACCATTAGAGGTAGCAACGATGTTTGACAATTTTAAAGAAGATATCGCGTCGGTTTTTGATAGAGACCCTGCAGCCCGTAATACCTTTGAGGTATTAACTAACTATCCTGGCTTGCATGCGGTTGTTTTACATCGTTGGGCCCATGCATTGTGGCTGAAAAATGCTAAAGGGTTGGCGCGAACGTTATCCACGTTTAGTCGTTGGTTAACGGGAATAGAAATTCACCCAGGTGCAGTGATAGGCCGTCGTTTTTTTATTGATCATGGCATGGGGGTGGTAATAGGGGAGACGGCTGAAATAGGCAATGATGTCACCCTGTATCACGGTGTCACTCTTGGCGGAACAACCTGGAACAAAGGTAAAAGACACCCAACGCTTGGTAATGGTGTGGTGGTTGGTGCAGGAGCCAAAGTACTTGGCCCCATCACTTTGGGGGATAATTCACGGGTTGGCTCAAATGCGGTGGTCACAAAAGATGTGCCAAACGAGGCAACGGCTGTCGGTATTCCTGGGCGTATCATCAAAAAACGAGACCCTGCAACGATTCAATGTGAAGAGACTCGCCGCTTAGCTATGGCAAAGAAAATGGGTTTTGATGCCTATGGTATGACCGACGACATGCCTGATCCTATCGTGCGTTCTATCAACTCAATGTTGGATCATTTAAACGCGGTTGACGAGAAATTGAACGGTATGTGTGGGGCGCTAAAGGAATTAGGTAGCGATTATTGCAATCAGCAATTGCCCGAATTGAAAGCAGATTTGCTGGATGGTGTGGAGTCAGAGTCGGTGAGTTAATCGTCTAAACAGAGTAAACCTGCTTTTGTTTAAAGTTGACTGTTTTAGTCGGGTATTGCACAATACCGCCTGAGAGAAAGAAACCCAAGCTTGTGCGGGCAGGCTTTTTAATGAGGGCACACCATGAAATTAACCACAAAAGGGCGTTATGCAGTAACCGCAATGCTTGATTTGGCGCTGCATGCCAACCAAGGGCCTGTTAGTTTGGCAGATATTTCTGAGCGACAAGGTATTTCTATTTCGTATTTGGAACAGTTATTTGCCAAATTACGTAAAAACGAATTAGTGAGCAGTGTCCGTGGGCCAGGCGGAGGTTATCGCCTAAGCCGGGAAAGTACTCAGATTTTTATTGCAGAGGTTGTTGATGCGGTTGATGAACCGGTTGATGTTACTCGATGCGAAGGTCAGGGCACCTGTCAAAATGGCGAGCCTTGCCTAACACATTACCTCTGGGAAGACCTTAGCCAACAACTACACCAGTTTTTGAGTGCTATTAGTCTTCAGAGCCTTGTAGAACGATCAGAAATCCGTAAAGTGGCGGATCGTCAAGATCGGTATCAGCAAGAGGCTAGCACAGCTGAGCGAGAGCTTGCAGATAATATGGTACCAATAAATACAATAACCTGATTACATTAGGTTAAGAGAGAGGAAAACTTTGGCATGAAACGCCCTATCTATCTTGATTACGCGGCAACAACCCCTGTTGACCCACGAGTTATCGAAAAGATGACAGAATGTCTCTCTATGGACGGAAATTTCGGTAATCCGGCGTCGCGTTCCCATAGCTACGGCTGGCATGCGGAGCAGGCTGTAGAGACTGCTCGCAAACAAGTCGCTGATTTAATTAATGCTGACCCACGAGAAATCGTTTGGACTTCTGGCGCAACAGAGTCTGATAACTTGGCCATCAAAGGTGCTGCACACTTTTATGGTAAGAAGGGCAAGCATATTATCACCTCTAAGATTGAGCATAAGGCTGTGCTTGATACGTGTCGTCAGTTAGAGCGTGAAGGTTATGAGGTGACTTATTTAGACCCTCAAACCAACGGTATAGTGACAGCAGATCAAGTTAAGAGTGCTATTCGTGAAGATACTATTGTTGTGTCTATCATGCATGTTAACAATGAAATTGGCACCATTAATGATATTGCTGCTATTGGCGAGTTAACGCGTGAAAAGAAGATTATTTTTCATGTTGATGCTGCCCAGAGTGCTGGTAAAATAGAGATAGACATGCAAGCAATGAAGGTTGATTTGCTTTCGTTATCTGCGCATAAAGTCTATGGCCCTAAAGGTATGGGGGCTTTGTATGTACGTCGTAAGCCTCGTATTCGTTTAGAAGCTCAGATGCATGGCGGTGGACATGAGCGGGGTATGCGCTCAGGTACGTTACCTACTCATCAAATTGTCGGTATGGGAGAGGCATTCCGTATTGCAAAAGAAGAGATGGTTGAAGAGAACCAGCGATTATTAACCTTACGTCAGCGTTTGTGGGACGGTTTGGTTAGTTTAGAAGAAGTACATATTAATGGCGATCCAGAGCTAAGAGTGTCTGGGAATTTAAACGTCAGTCTTGCCTTTGTAGAAGGTGAGTCGTTATTGATGGCGTTAAAGGATGTGGCTGTATCGTCAGGTTCCGCTTGTACTTCAGCTAGTTTAGAGCCGTCTTATGTGCTTCGCGCATTAGGCTTGGCTGATGAGCTGGCTCATAGCTCTATACGATTTGCTATCGGTCGATTTACAACAGAAGAAGATGTTGATCGCGTGGTAGAAACAACCCGTATAGGCGTAAAGAAATTGCGTGAGTTGTCCCCGTTATGGGACATGTTTAAAGATGGTATTGATTTAAGCACCGTTGAATGGGCTGCACACTGATTGCACCCAGGCGTAACATAGTTTGAGAGAGAGACTAAGACAATGGCTTACAGTGATAAAGTACTAGATCATTATGAAAACCCTCGTAACGTAGGGGCAATGGATTCCGAAGAAGAAAGTGTTGGTACCGGAATGGTTGGTGCGCCAGCTTGTGGTGACGTCATGCGACTTCAAATAAAAGTTAGCGATGATGGCATTATTGAGGATGCGAAATTTAAAACCTATGGTTGCGGTTCTGCAATTGCCTCAAGTTCATTGGTGACTGAGTGGGTTAAGGGAAAGACCTTAGATGAAGCGACAGAAATCAAGAACACAGCAATTGCGGAAGAGCTTGCATTGCCTCCAGTGAAAATCCATTGCTCTGTATTAGCAGAAGATGCGATTAAAGCGGCGGTTAATGATTACAAGAAAAAGCAGGGTTCTGAAGAAAGCTAATATTGATACATGTATTAGCGATGTGCCTATGATATGAACATTTAGTTCATGTTATGGGTACTTTTGGCAATGAATAACCGGAGAAGTATCAGTGGCAATTACCATGACAGACGCAGCAGCTCAACACGTTAAAGCGCATTTGCAGCAACGGGGAAAGGGGTTGGGTATTCGTGTTGGTATTAAAACCACCGGCTGCTCAGGTATGTCGTATGTATTAGAATTTATTGACGGTACCAATGAAGAAGATCAAGTCTTCGAAAGCCAAGGGGTAAAAATTGTTAGCGATCCTAAAAGCTTGGCGTATATCGACGGTACACAAATGGATTATGTGAAGAATGGCCTCAATGAAGGTTTTGAATTTACCAATCCGAATACTAAAGGTGAGTGTGGTTGTGGTGAAAGTTTTACTGTGTAAATACATCGCTCGATAGGGGGCAGTATTTACGATCTTATCGCGTTTAACAAAATACAGCTAAACGCCACCATTGTTGATTACATATAACCACACATTTAAGCATACGAGGAACACCTCTCTCGTGGATCTTTCTAAGAATTTCTTTCAGCTATTTGCGTTGCCTATAAGTTTTGATATTGATATGTCAAATCTTATGGATGCATATCGCAGCCTTCAGAAAGTTGTTCACCCTGACCATTTTGCTTCTGGCACTGATAAAGAGAAACGCCTGTCTATTGAGATGGCTGCTCACTTAAATGAAGGTGTTGATACATTAAAGAAACCGGTTAAGCGGGCAATCTATTTGTTAAAGCTTCAGGGTATTGATGTGGATTTTGAAAAAAACACAGCAATGTCTCCGATGTTTTTGATGGATCAGATGGAATTGCGGGAACAGCTAGAGGTGGTTGGTAAACAGGCCGACCCTTTTGCCGCGATAGATGCTTTGTATGAGCGTATTGCTTCCATGCAAAATGCGCGTATCGATGATTTTAAAGCGGCATACAATAAAATAACGAACAATATTGATAGTGTTGGCAATAATAGCAATGCTGAAGATATTGTGGCGGAAATGCAGTTTATTGAAAAGCTGCGAATCGATATAGAACGACTCGAAGAAACACTGGATTAATCTCATGGCATTACTGCAAATTTCAGAACCGGGACAGTCTCCTGAACCTCATCAGCGTAAGCTTGCCGTGGGCATTGATTTGGGCACAACCAATTCATTGGTAGCGTCAATACGAGAAGCTAAGGCGCAAACGTTACCAGATATAGAAGGCCGTCATTTATTACCGTCGGTGGTGCGTTATCTCGGCGAGGGAGGTGCCTCCAGTGTTGAGGTTGGACAGGTTGCTCGTGATGCTATTTTCGAGGACCCTCAAAATACTATTAGCTCTGTTAAGCGATTAATGGGGCGTGGTGTCAGTGATGTGAAGACGCTGGGTGATTGTTTGCCTTATGAGTTTATTCAATCTGAAACTGAGATGCCCTACATTCGGACAGCCTGTGGTGATAAAAGCCCAGTAGAAGTGTCCAGTGAAATATTAAAAGTTCTTGCTGCTCGAGCACGAGAAACCTTAGGCGGTGATTTGAGCGGTGCCGTGATTACCGTGCCGGCATATTTTGATGAGGCTCAACGACAGGCAACAAAAGATGCAGCTAAGTTAGCGGGTTTGCATGTTTATCGATTATTGAATGAGCCAACGGCAGCAGCCGTTGCTTATGGGTTGGATAAAGGTGCGGAAGGTGTTCACGCTATTTATGATTTAGGTGGCGGAACGTTTGATATTTCAATTCTGCGGCTGAATAAAGGTGTGTTTGAAGTGTTGTCCACGGGCGGTGATTCTGCGCTTGGGGGTGATGACTTTGATCATGCTATTGCCAGTTGGATTTTGAAGCAGGCAGGCCAAGAGTGTGTCGGCAGTAATGTAGCTCGACAATTAATGGAAATTGCCCGGGGTCTAAAAGAGCAACTTACTACCAATGATTCTGTAGATGTTGATATTTCTACCGGCTGCTTCTCGTGGCAAGGAGTGATATCTAAGGATACGTTTAACGAATTAGTTGACCCACTTATTGCCAAAACCGTTCGAGCCTGTAAGCGAGCATTAAGAGATGCGGGTTTATCAGCCGGCGATATTGATGATGTGGTGATGGTTGGTGGTTCTACTCGAGTGCCGAGAGTTCGAGAAAAAGTTGCAGACTTCTTTGGTGCTACTCCTTTATGTGATATTGACCCAGATAAAGTTGTTGCCGTAGGAGCGTCTATTCAGGCTGATGTGTTGGCAGGTAATAAACCTGATGATGAAATGGTATTGCTTGATGTTATTCCGTTATCGTTGGGTATTGAAACCATGGGTGGCCTGATGGAAAAAATCATTCATCGTAACACCACGATCCCCGTTACTCGTGCCCAAGAGTTTACTACTTTTAAGGATGGGCAAACCGCACTCGCAGTGCAGGTGTTGCAAGGAGAGCGAGAGCTTGTATCAGATTGTCGTTCTTTAGCGCGCTTTGAGTTACGTGGAATACCTCCTATGGTTGCTGGAGCTGCAAGGATTCGTGTGACCTATCAGGTTGACGCGGATGGGCTACTAAGTGTTTCAGCTAAAGAGCTCACAAGTGATGTGGAAAGTAATGTGCAGGTGAAGCCCTCCTATGGTTTGAGTGACAATGAAGTTACTCGAATGCTAAAGGATTCATTTGAGTTTGCTGCGGGAGATAAAGACGCACGAGCTTTAGCAGAAGAGCGGGTTGAGGCTGATCGACAGTTAGAAGCGTTACGTTGTGCACTAGCAGAAAATGGTAGTGTATTGTTGAGTGATGAAGAACGTAAAAATTTGCATGATTTGATGGAAGTGTTGGCAATCGCTAAGCAAGGTGAAGATGCTGTTGTTATCCGCAAAGCCATTGATGAATTAAACAGTACCAGTGAAGTGTTTGCTGCCCGGCGTATGGATCAAAGTATTCATAAAGCGTTATCGGGTCAGTCGATAGATAGCTTGGGTGATGAGGAATAAGCGTTATGCCACAAATTATATTTTTACCTAATGATGACTTGTGCCCAGAAGGTTTGGTTGTTGAGGCTGAAACGGGTGAAACCGTTCTTGATGCGGCGTTACGCAGCGGTATTGATATTGAGCATGCTTGCGAAAAATCCTGCGCATGTACTACGTGCCATATTGTCGTTAGGGAAGGCTTTGATTCTCTGGAAGAATCTGATGAGCTTGAAGATGACATGCTCGATAAGGCTTGGGGTTTGGAGCCTGAGTCGCGGTTGAGTTGTCAGTCGGCGGTAGCTGATGAGGATTTAGTGGTCGAAATCCCTAAGTACACCATTAATCAGGTGTCTGAACAACATTGATAAGGGGCTAGTTATGAGTTTACGTTGGACAGATAGTCTAGATATCGCCTTGGATCTGATTGATGAGCATCCCGATGTTGACCCTAAGGCTATTAGCTTTGTTGATCTGCGGGCGTGGGTGTTGGCGTTGGAGAATTTTGATGACGATCCTGCACATTGCGGTGAGAAGATTCTCGAAGCCATCCAAATGTTGTGGATTGAAGAGATATAGGTCGGATTGGCGCTCAATCCAGTATTAAATATTGTAATAACTCTAGCTGCATGCCGGATTAATACTCGATGTGTGGCTTTTGCTATCTTTTCCTGCCTTAAACGCCCAAAATTAACACTAATCTAATATTCAATTCCCCCAATCCCACGTATAATCGCCGCTTTCCTTTGCCTAGGGCATGTGTTTTCCCCTAGATGCTTAGTATGTTTTTTTTAACCCTTTGAAAACTAACCCATAATTGGAGATGTAACATGGCGATCGAACGCACTTTATCTATCATTAAGCCGGATGCTGTATCAAAAAACGTAATCGGTGAAATCTATAGCCGTTTTGAGAAGGCCGGTCTAAAGATCGTTGCTTCTAAAATGATGCAGATGGATGACGAAAAAGCCGGTGGTTTCTACGCTGAGCATAAAGAGCGTCCTTTCTACGGTGATTTGGTTGCATTTATGACATCGGGTCCTGTTGTTGTTCAGGTTCTTGAAGGCGAAAACGCGGTTCTTGCTCACCGTGACCTAATGGGCGCTACTAACCCTAAAGACGCTGCTGTTGGCACTATTCGTGCGGATTTTGCTGCAACTATCGATGAAAATGCTGTTCACGGTTCAGATTCGGTTGAATCTGCTGCTCGTGAAGTTAGCTATTTCTTCGCGGACAACGAAGTATGTCCTCGTAAGCGATAAGTAATATTGGGTGACGCCCCGAGATGTAGAAAGAAGGTCTTGGGGGGTTACTTGCTGTATGACGAAAAAAGAATGTAAAGAAAGAGGTGTTCGCCATGTCTGAACTGGATCTAGCAACGGAAATTCCGTCAAGCATACCGAAGGTTAATCTGCTTGGATTGACCCGTGAACAGTTAGAACAGTTTTTTGTTGAGATAGGCGAGAAGAAGTTTCGCTCTCAACAAATCATGAAGTGGGTGCATCACTTTGGTGTAGATAGCTTTGACGATATGCAGAATGTCGGCAAAGGTTTGAAAGAGAAGTTAAAGGCGAGGGCGGAAATTGTTGCACCAACCGTGACGCACTTTAAAGAATCCACCGATGGTACGCGTAAATGGGTTATTCAGCTAGATGCTAAAAATAGCGTTGAGGCGGTATTTATCCCTGATGGCAAGCGTGGAACATTGTGTGTTTCTTCTCAGGTCGGCTGTGCGTTAGATTGTAGTTTTTGTTCTACTGGTAAGCAGGGTTTTCAACGGGACCTGACAGTAGCGGAGATTATTGCGCAAGTTTGGATTGCTCACCGGTCATTTGGAACCCCAGAGCATAAAGGAACTCGCCATATTACTAATATAGTAATGATGGGGATGGGCGAACCATTATTGAATTTTGAGAATGTGATTAATGCAATGCACCTTATGAGAGATGACTTAGGGTATGGTATTGCGAAAAAGCGATTAACGTTAAGTACCTCGGGTGTTGTACCTCGGATGTACGAGCTTTACGACAGAATTGATGTGGCATTGGCGGTATCATTACACGCACCCAATGACGAATTACGTAATGAGCTGGTGCCGGTAAACAAAAAGTATCCACTAAAAGAATTGATGAAGGCGTGTCACGCCTATGTGGATAAAGCGACCGATTCACGCCGTGTAACTATTGAATATGTATTGCTTGAAGGTGTGAACGATAATTTTGAGCAGGCTTATGAGCTGATTGAGCTGCTGAAGACGCTACCGTGTAAGATTAATCTCATCCCGTTTAACCCTTTCCCCCATAACCCTTATAAGAAACCCAATGGCATGAGAGTGCGTGCGTTTCAGGAAGTTTTGCAGAAAGCGGGGTTTGTTTCACCGATCAGGACAACGCGCGGCGATGATATTGATGCGGCCTGCGGCCAGTTAGTCGGTCAGGTTCAAGACAAAACTAGGCGTAGTGAACGTTGGCAAGCTAAAATCAAATCACAAGTTGTTGAAGTAAGACCTGCCAAAGGATAATTCATCGTGCTGACTGGTCTTGTGGAAAGTTATTTAACGAATAGGAAACGGTACATTATGATAAAACGATCAATTAGCGTAGTGCTTATCGCGTTGCTGATGGGTGGTTGTGTCATTGAGACGAGTACCAGCTCGTTGGAGCGGAATAGGAATATCGATAAAGCAGTGGAAGCCTACATTGCGGCGGGCATGGTTTACCTTAAAGAGGGCGATTTGGGCACTGCTAATCGTAAGTTTAAAAAAGCTTACGGGTTAAACCCTGACAATCCCGAAGCAAATAATGCGTTGGCGCTATTTTACACCGTTGAAAATGAGGGTGAACAGGTAGAGAAATACTACAAAGCGGCGATAGCGGAGAAACCGGGTTACTCAATTGCCCGCAATAATTATGGGTCCTTTTTGTTTGATCAAGGCCGGTTTGCTGATGCTCGTGATCAATTGTTGGTTGTAGTGAAGGATTATGATTATGCGCAGCGTAACAAGTCTCTGGAAAGTTTAGGTTATTGTTATTTAAATCTCGGTGATTCTGCCAATGCCGAACGGTATTTTATGAGAGCGTTGCAAAGAAATGCTCGAATGGGACGTTCTTTGCTTGAACTGGCTGAAATTAACTTTAATGATGGCCGTTACAAGCGTGCTGAGCGTTATTTAGAAAGTTTTGATCGGCTTTCTGCACCAAACCCTCGTCACTTATGGCTTGCTGTGCGCTTGCAGCGTATATTAAAGGATAAGCATAAACTGGCGAGCTTTGCTCTGGCGTTAAAAAATATCTTTCCAGATACCCCTGAGTATAAAGCGTATGTCGCATCGTTGCCCAAAAGCGAGGCAGCAGGGGAAATAACGAACGCTGAATTAACAGAAGCCAAATCAACCGAAGTTATACAGAATTCACCACAGCTACAGAAATTATGACACTGATGCCTGACTCTTCAAACAATTCATCAGCACTCAATGCTGACATTCCTAGTGCAGGGCGGCTGTTATCAGATCCGCCGGGAGAGGTGTTGAAAAGAGCTCGTCAAGCTCGTAAGTTAGATCTTGAAACTGCCGCAGATCAGCTAAATTTGTCGACGCAAGTGGTTCAAGCATTAGAAGAAGATGCTTACGAAAAGCTGCCGAGCCCAACGTTTATACGTGGTTATATCCGCTGTTATGCGCGATTATTAAAATTATCTGGGGATGATCTTGTTCGTAGCTATGAGCGCGTTGCGAAAGCACAACAGCCCGAGTTGAATGATTCTGCTGAAGCACCAGAGGGAAAACCTCAGAAGATTAAAAAAGGCTGGATTATCTTGGGGGTGTTGTTTGTTGTTGCCCTAGGGATAGGTTTTTTTGTTAGCTCAGGTGATGCGCTGAAGAATGCAGAGTCTGAGATTAATCTAGAGGCTGACACTGCCCTGGAAGTTGAAGTTGAGGTACCGGAAGTTATCGTTGAAAGTGCACCAGAGGTCGTAATTGACGCAGAACCTCTAATCGAGCCCGCTGTCGTTGCTAAAATTACTCCAACAATCGTATCAAAAGCAGAATCAAACATAGAACAAAAGAACATAGAACACAAAAACGCAATCAGCACGGAAGAATCTGTTGCGGTTGTTTCTTTCGCCCCTATAACTACGCCTATAACTACACCTATAACTACACCTATAACTACAACTGAAATCTCGGTCAATGCTGAGCTGTCGACGTTAACAATGGTGTTCAGTGGTGAATGCTGGGTTGAGGTGTGGGACGTAACAGGCAAGCGAATATACGCGAATTTACGAAACGCAGGGCAAAGAGTGTCATTGCGAGGAGCCGCTCCTATTGAAGTTAAGCTAGGTGATGGCTCGGTGGTTAAGCTGGCGTTTAATGGAAGCCCAGTATTGTTCGCGTTTTCTAAGCGAACCGGTGTTGCGCATGTAACCTTGGGTGAATAAGACTCATAACGAGTGTTGTGAAAGCAACAAATTATTTTTCAATCGAATATATTTTCAAATGGCAGCTTTTGGCGAATTAAACACTGACATGTTTAAAGCGACACTGACATAAAGCGCAATTTGAAAGGAGACTGTAATGCATTTCGAATCACCTATTAAACGACGTAAAAGCCGTCAAATAATGGTTGGTAATGTGCCTGTTGGTGGCGATGCCCCAATTAGTGTGCAAAGCATGACAAACACTGAAACCACTGATGTTGAAGCGACGGTGGGGCAAATCATTGCGCTTGAAAATGCTGGGGTGGATCTTGTTCGTGTTTCGGTGCCTTCTATGGATGCCGCGGAAGCCTTCGGTCATATCAAAAAACGCGTCAATGTGCCGTTAATTGCGGATATTCATTTTGATCATAAAATTGCTTTGGCAGTGGCTGAACAAGGGGTTGATTGTTTACGTATTAATCCTGGGAATATTGGTCGTGAGGACCGTGTTCGTGAAGTGGTGGATTGTGCGCGAGATAAAGGTATTCCGATTCGTATTGGCGTTAATGCAGGCTCGTTAGAAAAAGATTTGCAGAAAAAGTACGGTGAGCCAACACCGGAAGCACTTATCGAATCTGCGATGCGGCATATCGATATCTTGGATAGGCTGAATTTCCCGGATTTTAAGTTAAGTCTTAAGGCATCTAATGTTTTTATGACAGTCGCTGCGTATCGCTTAATTGCGGACCAAATTGAACAGCCATTGCATTTAGGCGTTACGGAAGCCGGTGGTTTTCGCTCTGGAGCGGTAAAGTCTTCGGTGGCATTGGGTATGTTATTGATGGATGGCATTGGTGATACATTGCGGGTTTCTTTAGCTGCAGATCCCGTCCAAGAGGTAAAGGTAGGCTTTGATATTTTGAAAAGCTTATCGCTGCGAGCAAAAGGGGTTAATTTTATAGCTTGCCCCAGTTGTTCTCGACAAAACTTCGACGTGGTGAAAACCATGAATGAGTTGGAAGTGCGATTGGAAGATATCATTACCCCTGTTGATGTGGCCGTTATTGGCTGTGTGGTAAATGGGCCAGGTGAAGCCAAAGCCGTGGATATTGGGTTAACGGGGGGGACACCTAATAATCTTATTTATCGTGATGGTAAACCCAGTCACAAAGTTAAAAATGAAAACTTGGTGGATGAGTTGGAGCGCCAGATTCGTGACAAAGTGGCCGAGATAGATCTTAAAGCAGATGAAGCTGCAACCATCACCGTCGGAATGCCTAGCGACTAATTACCGTATTGTCAGAGTCACCGTAAGCGCTTTTGTTGAGCCTACTGGTTGCAGTACATTGATATAGCCTGTTGAATAAGTGGAAATAGAACATTGAGTAAAAAGATACAAGCCATTCGTGGCATGAACGATATTTTGCCAGAACAGTCGGCTGTTTGGCGCCACCTTGAAAGTACCGTTAAAGATGTTGTCGGACGATACGGCTATGGTGAGATTCGTTTGCCGATCGTTGAATACACGGATTTGTTTAAACGTACCATCGGTGAAGTGACAGATATTGTTGAAAAGGAAATGTATACGTTTAGCGATCGTAATGACGAGAGCTTAACGTTGCGACCTGAAGGAACTGCCGGCTGTGTAAGAGCGGCGGAAGAACACGGTATGCTTTACAATCAGATTCAGCGGTTGTGGTATACCGGTCCAATGTTTCGATATGAAAAGCCTCAAAAAGGGCGCTATCGTCAATTTCATCAAATTGGTGTTGAAACATTTGGTTTGCAAGGACCAGATGTTGATGCTGAGATGATTTTGATGACAGCTAAGTTTTGGCAAGCTTTAGGGCTGTCAGATCAGGTGACGCTACAGCTCAATAGTTTGGGTTCTAGTGAAGCTCGTGCAACTTATAAGGCTGAACTGGTGTCATACCTTGAAGCCAGAAAAGATCAATTAGATGAAGATAGCCAACGACGCCTAGAGACCAACCCTTTACGTGTTCTCGATAGTAAAGATGCGAAGACACAAGCCTTGTTGGTTGATGCACCATCGTTGATGGATTTTCTTGATGACGATTCAACTGCGCATTTTGAGGGGTTAACCAAAATACTCGACGCTGCGGGTATTGCGTATGAAATTAACCCGAGGTTGGTTCGTGGGCTGGATTATTACTGTAAAACAGTTTTTGAATGGGTGACTGATGCTCTAGGTGCTCAAGGAACGGTATGTGCTGGTGGACGTTACGATGGTCTGGTCGAGCAGTTAGGGGGGAAACCAACCCCCGCCGTTGGTTTTGCAATGGGGATAGAGCGGCTTGTGTTGTTGCTCGAAGCCGCAGGTTTAACGGATCAGATCAGCAGCAAGCCTGATTTTTATGTGGTAGGATCAGGGCCGGAAACTGTGTTGTTTGCAGACAGGGTGAGGGACCAGTTGCCTTGTGCTGTTGTGCAGTGTCACTGTGGTGGCGGTAAGTTTAAAAAACAGATGAAAAAAGCCAATGATAGTGGTGCGGAAATAGCACTTATCTTAGGCGAAGATGAAATGGCAAATGAACAGGTAACGGTAAAGTACCTGCGTGAGCAAAAAGACCAGGTAGTTATTGCACAAAGCGAGCTAGGCTCGATTTTTGAGCATTTCTGCCAATAAGTAATTATGGCCGTTTGGTGTGATTGGCACGACTCGGCGTAAATCGGTTCCCAATATAGGCCGGTTAGCGTTAATTAATCGATTGAAAGTGGAGTAAGAAAAACGTGGATACGTATCGTACAGAAGAAGAACAAATAGACGCGATAAAAAAGTGGTGGCAAACAAATGGTAGCAATATCCTAGTGGGTATTGGTTTGGCTATTCTTATTGTTGTTGGCTGGCAATTCTGGCAAGACCAGAAGAGAGCTACTGGTGAATCGGCTTCGGTAATGTATGGAGAGTTATTAGAGGCTGCCGAGTTAGCTGCGCAACCAGGTGTTGATGCAGAAATAAGCGCTGCGAATATGACGACTTTGACACACTTGGGCGGAGAATTGAAAGAGCAGTATGAATCCTCCGAATACGCCGTTTTTGCCGCATTGATGTTGGCAAAGCAGCATGTGAATGCTGGGGATGCGGATAAAGCCGAGGCTGAATTACGCTGGGCAATTGAACACAAAGCAAGTGAAGGCGTTACGTTGGTTGCACAACTTCGTTTAGCTCGTATTTTGGTCATGAAAGATCAATTAGATGATGCTTTGGCCCTAATTAATAGTGTTGATGCTGGAGCGCAGTCTGCAGCATTTGAAGAGGTTAAAGGTGATATATTGGTTAGCCTTGGCGAGCTTGATAAGGCCCGTGCAGCTTACAGTAAGGCATTAAATGCCAATGATAGTAAGGGTGGCACTAAACCTATCGTTAAAATGAAGTACGACAATTTGGCTGTTGTTAAGTAGATCGTTAAGTCGATCGTTAAGTAAAAACCCGATAGCCAACATAACAAATCAATGCCATACCCTAGCCACACAGCAGATTGTTGCGATCCGCTGAGTGGCTATTCTTTTTTAGGAGCCAATTGTGTTTGTATCTTTTTTTCAGCCTGAACGTTCACTTTCTACACTACCCTTGGTGATCCCTAAGTTGATGACTAAGGCGGGGGTACTTGTTGTATCGGTTTTACTGCTAGGTGCTTGTTCTGATGATGACATTTTGCCTCCATCGCCATTGACTGATTTTGATGAGCAGATACAGGTAAAGGAGCTATGGTCTGCGGATGTAGATGATGGTGTCGATGAAAATTATTTGGTATTAACCCCAGCAATCACCGAGCGTTGGGTTTTTGCCGCATCATACGATGGTGAGGTAGTTAAACTGAATCGAGCCGACGGTGACGAAGTATGGGAAGTTGATACTGAACATAGAATTACTGGTGGCGTCGGTGCTGGTTATGGCATTGTTGTGTATGGGACTGATAACGGTGAAGCGGTAGCGCTTAGCGAAGAGGATGGTTCTGAAATTTGGAAGGTTGAATTAAGTGGCCAGGTTCTAGCGACTCCCGCTGTTGGCGCTTCTCGTGTGATTGTGCAAACGATGGACGGTCAGCTGCATGCGTTAAACCGGGAAACGGGTAAAAAAGAATGGATCTATGACACGCCAATTCCAAACTTAACCTTACGCGGAAGCAGTAGCCCTGTTATTGCTGGTGAGGTGACTCTTGCCGGATTTGCCAATGGGCGATTAGTGGCGGTAAAAACAGATAATGGTGCCGTTGGTTGGGAATACCCAGTGTCAGAACCTCAAGGGCGGTCTGAGCTTGAGCGTCTAGTGGATTTGGATGGACGATTTTGGGTAAAGCGTAATGTTGTATTTGCAGCTACCTATCAGGGTAAGCTCGCCGCTATTGATATTCCCTCCGGGCGGTTGTTATGGCAGAAGCCATTTTCAACCTATGCCGGTGTATCTGAAAAGTTAGATCGAGTTTATGTTGTTGACCAAGATAGTGTGATTAAAGTGCTGGATGCAGTCAGTGGCGCTGAGGTTTGGACAACAGATGTATTTAAAGGGCGCCGCCTTTCGGCGATAACCCCTGTTGGTGTTAATGCCGTTGTCGGGGATTTTGAAGGTTATTTACATTGGTTGCATTACCGTGATGGTCGTATCCAAGCCCGTGTTCGGGTGGATAGGAGTGGATTACGTGCGGCACCGATTGTGAAAGATGATGTTGTTTATGTACAAGGTAATAGCGGCGAACTTGCTGCTTATAAAGTGATTGAAAAATGAAACCCGTTATAGCTTTAGTAGGTCGACCCAATGTTGGTAAATCGACTCTTTTTAACCGTTTTACCCGTACCCGTGATGCATTGGTGGCGGATCTTCCTGGATTAACTCGTGATCGTCAGTACGGTGAAGGCCGTCTGGGTGAGCATCAGTTTATTGTTATTGATACTGGTGGTTTAACGGGAGGAGAAGAAGGCATTGATGCGCATATGGCGGATCAATCCATGCAAGCCGTTAAAGAGGCTGACATTGTCTTGTTTATGGTGGATGCCCATGCAGGTGTAACACCTGCAGATGAAAATTTAGCGAAGGAACTTCGCTCAACCTCTAAGAATATATCGTTGGTTGTGAATAAAATCGACGGTATGGACTTTGATGTTGTGACGGCTGAATTTTATCGTTTAGGGTTAGGACAACCCTATGGTATTGCAGCTGCCCACAATCGCGGTGTGTCTGCGCTTATCGGCGAAGTGATAGCATCGGCTGCTGCATCAATGGATGAAGATGTCGACAGCATCGATATGGCTATTGTCAACAAAGGTATTAAAATCGCAGCAGTTGGGCGCCCGAATGTGGGTAAATCAACGCTGATTAACCGAATGTTGGGCGAAGATCGCGTGGTTGTTTATGATCAGGCTGGAACAACCCGCGACAGTGTTTATATCCCTTACGAGCGAGATGGCCAAGCCTATACGCTTATTGATACCGCGGGAGTGCGTCGCCGAGGGAAGGTCTCTGAAACTGTTGAGAAGTTTTCAGTGATTAAAACCTTACAAGCGATTCAAGATGCTAACGTGGTGGTGTTGGTGTTAGATGCCCGAGAAAATATTGTAGAGCAAGACTTACATTTGTTAGGTTTTGTTCTTGATGCCGGCCGATCGCTGGTTATTGCTGTCAATAAATGGGACGGCATGGACAGCGAAGAAAAGGCTGACGTTAAGAAAGAAATTCAGCGCCGTATGGGATTTGTTGATTTTGCAAAAATGCATTTTATTTCGGCATTGCATGGTACTGGCGTTGGCAATTTATACGAGTCCATCAATAGAGCTTATGAGTCGTCAAAGAAGTCGTTGTCTGCTAGTTTCTTAACAAAAATACTAGAAGATGCGATTGCTGATCATCAGCCTCCAATGTCTCATGGTCGTCGAATTAAATTACGTTATGCGCATATGGGGGGAAGTAATCCTCCTACCGTTGTTATTCATGGGAACCAAACAAATAGCATTCCCCACGTTTACCGACGATATTTGGAAAACACCTTTAGGCGAGTAATGAAACTTGAGGGTACGCCAATTCGGATTGAGTTTAAGACGGGAGACAATCCTTTTGCTACACGCAAGACGAGGGTTACTCCTCGGCAAGCCGAGTATAAACGTCGCGTTGCTGACTCTGTAAAGACCAAGAAGCAAGCTGTGAAGAAAAAGAAAAAGCGGAGATAATCCGCTTTTCCAGTTTTTCTTTGCTGTTTTTATTGTTTCCATGTGAAACGGAAGTCACAGGGTTTGTTCTCTGTCGCTAGTGTTTGTGATCTAAAGAAAACAATGTCGTCCTGGTATTCGTCAAAAAAATGTTTGTCCGACGCGCAGAACAGTGTTGCGAGGTCGGGGTGGCCTAAAGTATGGCTGTAGCTGGCGAAATGACAGTGGTTGACTTGAAAGCTAAAGTTATCTTTTTCATCCAAAGATAATGTAGCCTCCGCATTAAAAAAACGTTTTGTTATATTGGTAAGCAAGCCTAGCTTCTGTTCTGAAGGTAGGTCGATATAATCTTCACGTTTTATAATAGGTACATTAAACTTTAAAAAAGCCGTGGCAACACTGTTGCTTAAGGTCTGTAGTAATTCAATGATGTATTTTTTAGAATAGCCCTTTTCAATGAGTAACTCGTAGAGAATAACCATCGGTGCCATTTGTCGCTGGCTGAGTTTTTCTTGTTCTGTTGGGCGTTTGTGTTGGTTGATGTTTTTGAATGGGTTGTGATAAAACAAACGCCACTTTAACGTCAGGGATAACCCAAGTGCTTCACCAAAACCTAGCTCTTTTACAAGTATTTTGAGGGCTGTGCTATTGCCCTTTGTGGTGTCAAAATAAAATAAACGCAGTGTATTTATCATCAGGACACTCCTAGTATTGGTGTTGTAGGGGAAGCGTTACGGCGTGTGATAGCTGTTGTTTTCCACCGTAAATAATACGTGCTAACCAGCCTTTATAGTTACACATGCTCCACCTTGAGAACGCGGGAGCTTGTTCCGTGCTATTAATACAAAGTTTACCTTTGGCTGTCTGAGTCTCAGAGATAAAGACATTATCTGCAAAAAAAAGTGAGCGAGTACCAATAGAAGTGTGGCTTGTTGCATTCACAACCGTGATAGGAGCCCACAAGGACTGTGAAATGGTTGCTTGTGAGTTTTGATTAAATTGCTTATGGCTGCTGATTAGATTACTGAGTTTTCCAATGTAACGGCCTTGCTGTGATGTGTCTGAGCCTAACACCTGCCAGTGTTGCTCCAGAAGCTCAGGGTTACTTAGAGCAAACCCAAATGACCTGATGGCATGGGTGCTTTGTGTAAGGTTTACTTGTGGTGAATAGGTTTCTAACGTTGTGTTCTGATTACGTCGTTGATGGATGTCTTTCGAGGTAAATATGTCGTCATTTGTTTGCGGTGAAAAAGTTGTCGGAGGAGCGCTGATAGCCGAAAAGTGAACGCGGAGCGTATAGTCTAACCGGTGATTGAGTGGTTTTATTTCTTCAAACAACGGAGGAAGTTGAAATCCACCTTTGTTGGGGGTCCATGCTCGGTAGATATCAACGTTTAGGTCACAGTTATAATGCGTTTCGGTTGCCTCACATTGATCTATCGCAATGTTAAAAATATAAGGCCACATGCCATTGGAATTGCATGGGTTACTCTCTGGTTGGAGGTCGTTGTTGCAAGAAAGGTCTAGCTGAATACCCTGCAGGATTACGGTTAATGCATTGTTGTTAACGTCTGTATCTATATTAAAGTCTGTATGGGAAGAGGGGGTATGAATAACGTCTAGAGGGATAGAAATGATATCGTGAATTTTATTGTTAGCAACGGGAGTACTTGAATCTGTTATTTCATCCGTCCATTGCAATAATACGTTCCCTGAAAGGCTATTAATTGACTCAGATTCGATGGTGCTGTAGTTGCCCTTAGGGTTCATATAGTTTCCATCAACCCCTGTGCCTTGAGCAAAATGAAATGAGGCATGTGATGATGAGTCTTCAGGTTGTTGAATATAGTTATGAAGCTTTGAAATACGATGAGGCACTCTGCCGGCATTTCTTAGAGCAACAAAACGTTGCCATTCATGTTCGAACCCTTGCCAGATATATACGTTGTGGCGAACCTCTGAAGATAGGCTTTGTTGGCGAGAATAATTGTTGATAGGGGTTGATTGGCTTGTTGCAATAACCTCATCAATGAAGGGGCTAGCCTGCGCGCCGATGGGGGTTAGTATCATTAGAAAAGCAATAATGCTGAAATTCCAGCAGTATTGTTTGTTAGATCTATAATAATGTTTGTGGTTTTTTTTTATTGTTAAAGGCGTAAACATTATTTATCTCGCTGATTAGAGGTTTGCTTTGTGTACTATCGTGCAGAAAGACCAGTCTCTAATATTTTAACGGGCTTGTAAAGTGGGTATACGTTTCAGAGGATTTAGTTGATATGGGTGAGGTGGAAGGTGTTATCAAGTATCAATTGGATTTTCAAAATACCCTGCCGCTAACCTGGTTAGGATTTGAAGAGCTTAATGCTTGGCGGAGCATTCTTTTTAATCTGAATTTGATCGGACAGGACAAGGCTCGTTATGACGGTTATGGCTATGGGAATATTAGCTATCGAAATCAATGTGATAGTGATGGGTTTTATATATCTGGAACACAAACCGGGGGTAAAAAGCAGTTAACGATCAATGACTATTGCCGGGTGACATTGTGTGATGTGAAACATAACCATATTGTTGCTAATGGCGCTGTTAAGCCTTCCTCCGAGGCGTTAAGCCATGGGGCGGTTTATCATCTAGATAATAAGATACGGTGTGTTATTCATGTTCATAGTGACGTGTTGTGGCGTTGTGCTGCTCATATAGGGTTACCTTGTACCGATAAGAATATATCTTACGGATCGGTACAGATGGCTGATGAAATTGCAGGCCTTTATCGTAGTGGTAGGTTATCTAAAACACGATTGTTTACTATGGGAGGACATAAGGATGGTGTTGTTGCTTATGGGGGAACTATTGAGCAGGCTGGGGCTGCGCTTATAGCGCAGCTTTCATTGGCGATTCAGAATTATAAATAGGGAAACTAAGCCTACCCTTTAGTAAATGCAAAGGAGCCGGACGCGACAAGCTCGCCTTTTTTATCGGTAACTTTTACCTCCCAGTCTCCTTCCATGTTTTTATCCAAATATTTGCTGGAAGAGCAGCGCCATTCATCACTTCCGATTGGAGTCCTTACTTTGACGATTTTTTTACCGTTGCGATACCAAGTATGGGTGAACGTGTCCCCTGCGCGGTTTTTTATATCAGTGAAAAAGTACACTCTGGAAAGGCCTCCTTCATCAAGCGTGACGATGTCATTGATGATGCTGTTGGGTTCTTTGTTTTTCAGCGTGTGAGTGAAAATAGCGCGATTTATATTATCTGAGTAAATGGTAACAATGGGAGGGTTTAAAGAGTGGGTGCCTGCACCGGGGCTAGAGGTACTTAACGCGGTGTTAGCTTGGCTGATCAATGACTCTGTTTTGCTGTCCATGGGAATAAGCGGCGTTTCGTTACTTGCTGATGGAGCGGTAGCTGCTAATTTAACCGAAGTGGTTGTAACCGTTGTATTGGATGGCTCTACTACTATTGTTGGTTTGGTTATGGTGTTTGTGTTTTGCTCATTGGTGCTTATAAGGCTACTTATCGCAAAATAGATCAGAACAATAATGCTGATGAACAGTAGAGCGATGACACCAATGATACGGTCCCAGTGGTAGACGCTGTGAAATTCCTGGGGTTCTTGGGACTGGTCCTTTTTAGGTTTTACGCGAGTCACAATTTTCAGTGAGGTAGGGGATGAACTGATATTCTCAGATTGTGGCATGTTGCGTATAAGTCCTTTATTGAGCTTAGGGCTGCTTATTAGGGTAATAAGCGAATGGTACGATATTTGACCTTTGTTTCCAAGGCGTAGTTGTAAGCGTGTAGTATGATTTATTCGAGAAGTTGCTAAGAGCAATGTTATTGAGTGACTTCTCGAATTAATACTGCGGTTTTGGCGATTAACAGAGCGATCAATATCTTCCAGCTCCACTCATAGATAAACCGCCAAAGCGGGTTGCCAATAGCAATGATGTCTAGTTCATTGGCAAAAATCACCTCGCAAGCCCCATTGCCCCCATCGGTTCTGGTGATGCTGCTCGCTCGCCAATATTCTGGATGTCGTTCGTCTTGGTAGCTAACAAGTTCACCCTTTATATGTATTTGGTCTCCAATTTGTATCTGTGTCAAGGACTCTCTTATGGCGTCATTATCGGTAATGATATGATTGTTTGATAGTTGGTTTGCGTTAAATATGGTTCCGTGCGGGTATTCGAAATAACACGTCCAAGCTCCGCTGCTAAAGGATACCGAGTGATAATCGTTACTAAGAATGTTGTCTCCCCATATGACGCAAAGGTCTTTGGTGTCCACTGATGTTTCATCATGATAGGTATCGGAGATACCATCGATATCATTATGACTAACAACTAACCCCCATAACTCATAGTTAGCCATCGGTTTTACCTGATATTGAATATCCATATATTGGAAACTATGGGGTTCAGCGTATGGGCTACGGTTTGAGATGGTTTCTTGGATAGGCTCTTGAGTTAATTGTGAATGGATTAGGGAGAAATCAATCAACTCGTTTTTCTTGAATGCGGAAAATAAGGTTAGCCCAGCAAAAAGAATAATAAAGAAGTAAAGCTGTCTGTTTAAAGGGCGGTATTGCGCTTCAAAATCTAGAAAACTACTTGATAACTTTTTGTTGGCAAATGAGTTCTGTGTTGTGTTGGATTGTTTGTTGTAGGCCGCGCCACAATTTGGACATTGCCAGGTAGGGCCTTTGTCGGTTGGTATTCGAATGTATTGGCAGCGAGGGCATGTTTCAGTCATGCCCTCAGTATAGTTCGGTTTTAGTTGGTTTGTAGGTGGTTGCTGAGGCCGTTGGTTGAGCCTTCAGGGTGTGATTGGTTGTTGGTTGTTGCAGGTTGAGATGTTTTTTTCTGTTTTCGTGTTAAAAATAACAATAGTGGTGGAAGAAAGAAGAAGTCTGCCACAAGAGCAATAATAATGGTCGATGCTGTTAATAACCCCATATGAGAGTTCATCACAAAGTTTGAGAATGCCAAGACGCCAAAGTTGGCGCTAAGAATAATCGTTGTGACAATTAATGCCGTACCGACATTGTTAAACGCATATCGAATGGCATCAGGTTCATTTAACCCCTGTTCACGTTGCGCGCGTAAATATTTACTTAAAAAATGTACGGTGTAGTCGACAACGATGCCTAGCGTCATGCCTGCGACGACTGAGAGCCCCAGGCCAATTTGCCCAACAAATATCCCCCAGATTCCAAAGGCGACACCGGCTGGTATTAAATTAAGTAGTAGGCTGATTAAACCAAACTTAAAGGAACGTAAGGCAAACCCTAACATAATGGAAATAATGATAAGTGCCACAAAGGTGCCTTCTAACATGCTGCGGATATTGGTGAACCCAACATGGGCAAACATTAAGTCACCGCTGGTACCTTCATGATAGAAATTAGCGGGAGCATTTTCTTGCAGCCAGGTTTGTGCCCGTTTTTGTACCGCAAGAACGCGGGCCGATGAGCTACCTTTAACCGTTCCGATAATTCGTGTAGATGTACGTGCTGTATCAATCATATTGCTGAGGCTAAGCCCAAAGGGAAGGGATAGCTCGTACAGCAGTAAATATTGGGATGCCAAATCTCTTTGTTCCGGTAGTTTGTACCAGTTTGGATCATCGTTGTGTAAGGTTTTATTAAGTCGTTTTATGACATCAGTGTACGTTGCAACGTGAATGATCTCCGGTTGCTCTAGGAGCCATATAGAAAATGCTTCAAGGTTTTTAAGGTAGTCGGGGTTGCTGATGCCTCCTTCTTCACCCGAAGGTAGGGAGAAAGAAATAGAATTAATCGATGTAAGGTTCGATCGAATGAAGTTTCCGTTGATACGTTGTTCGGTATTTTCATTAAAATACTCAGCCCAAACATCATTGAGCACATTTTTAGGAAGGAATGCAGTGCTGGTCAAAATGAATAGGCTAGTAAAGATGAGTAATGGTGTGCGGCGGTGAATAACAAATTCCGCAAGACGATTTTTCTGCTGGTTTTGGTTTTCTTTTTGCTGCTTTACTCGAACAGGTAGCAATAACATGAGTGCGGGAAGCAGTAATACCGAAAATAACCATGCACCTATAACACCGATAGCAACCACATTTCCCAAATCTTTGAAGGGAGGTGAGTCACTAAAGTTCATTGTCAAAAAACCAATCATCGTTGTGAGGCTGGTTAAAAATACGGGTTGTCGATTGAGGCGCAAGCTTTCTTTCATGGCATCAATCTTTACCATACCGCTACGCATTTGCTGAAAAAAAGTTGCCAATATATGAATACTATCAGCAATAGCCAGAGTGAGTATCATTGTGGGAGCGTTGGCGGAGGGGGTGGTGATTGCGATTCCAAGCCAGGCAGCGATCCCTTGGGCGGTAAGGATAGCGGCAATAATCACAAACAATGTGGCAAAGGTTCCAGAGATAACCGTGATGATGCTGCCACTAGCGGCAAATAAATACAAAGAAATACAGATCATCGCAATAACAAATGCCGCAGGCACAAGATGAGTCATATCGTAAAGTGAAGCATCACGAAAGGCATTGTTATTCATTACACGACCAGAATAATAAATGTCGATCGATGGATACTTGGTTTCGTAACGCTCAATAAGTTCTCTGGTGGTTTTAACAATGCTTAGATTTGCTTGGGAGGTGTTTTCTGTTGGTAATTCAAACGTAATGTTGATACCCGTGACATGGGCGGTTGGGGAAATCAATTTATTCAGTAATGCGGGTTCGTTGACGGCAAATGCTTGAGCCAGTGCCAAGCTTTGTGGCGTGCTATTGGCTAAATCGGGTACCAAGTCATCAACAATGAGTTCGTCATCTTCTGCAACAGTATGTTGGAAGTTGGTAATAGAGTTAACACGAGAAGAGTAGGGGAAGGTCCAGGCATCGTCGGTAATTTCTTGGATGATTTTTAAGGTTTCAGGGGTGAATACCTTTTGGTCTTTAGGTGCTATGGCAAGAAAGACGTTGTCCATGCGGGTGTAGGTGTCTTGTATGTCATGATACACCTGTAAATGCGGGTTGTTTGGCCCAAAGAAAACTTCAAAGTCTGCGTTTATGGTTGTTTTAGGCAACCCAGAGCTGGCGGCAACAATAATGCTAAGAAAAAATAAGATCGTGATAAAGGGTGCGCGAAGCATAAGCGATTCAATCTGCTTATACATAGGTGACCTCCAGCGGTAACGTGTTAAGGGGTATTGATGAATGTGGGGATAAAGACTTAGTACGGTATAAGGTTACCGTTCGGGGTTGGTTGGGGACAAACGAATTATTTGTGGGGCTGAGATGAATAAAATTCATCTGACTCTTTTTTTAGATCAGAAAATAATGCCTGTAACCAATGCCTAAAGGCCTGTAGGTCGGGGCGTTCTGCGTCCTCTGAACGGTAAATAAGGTAATAGGCTTCTTCTACGGGAATGCGTTGGTGAAACAGCTCTACCAAGCGTCCTTTTTTGACCCATGCGTGAGCTAAAGGGAATAGGCCTAGGGATATTCCCAAGCCTTGTTCTGCAGCACTTAGGTGGCTTGTGTAGCTGTCTAAGGTGAGCTCTTCTTTAGTGTTTAAGCCTTTTAGCCCAACGGCATCAGCCCAGCGTTGCCAGGGGTTGTCTCCGTAGGGTATGTGGATTAGGTTTTGCCCTAGTAAGTCACTAAATACATTGATTTTTTCACTGGTTTGTAAAGACGGCGCGCAAACAGGGCTAACTTCTATTTCTAGTAGTAAATCCGCCTCTAATCCCGCCCATGAGTCTTTTAAGGCTTTTGTTCCCAGTCGGATACCAATATCAATGCCGCTGAGATTAAAATCACCACCATAAAGGCTGGTTTCGATACGTAGTTCAACATTGGGGTTGTCTCTTTGGAAGTGGTGTAGGTTGGGTATGACAACTTCAGTGGCTTGAAATGGCAAGATGTGGGCACGAATGGAGGGGTGACCATAGCGGCGCTGGACATTATCAACACCTTGTTTTAACCCTGACAGGTGTAGGCTAACGGTTTCGAGCAATGCTTTGCCGGGGTCTGTAAGGCTTAAGTTGCGGTTGTTACGACGGAACAGCGTAAAGTTCAGCTGTTCTTCAAGAGTTTTGATTTGATGGCTGATTGCTGAAGGCGTGACATTTAACTCGTTGGCGGCCGCTTTGAAGCTGCCCAGACGGCCGGCTGCCTCAAAGGTATTTAACAAGCTAAGTGGGGGGCGTCTATTGACCATTGATGAATGACCTTTTGGGCTTGTACCATCATTTCAGGTGAGTAAATGTAATGTCGAAGGACGTTTTTCTATAGGTTTAGCTTAATGTGCTTTGAGAAAAAGGCGCAATAACCTTTAGACACTATTTGAATGGGTTTGTATGGGTAAATGGGGTTTTTGGTGTGTTTATTGAGAGTGATGTTGTGAAATGGCTGTAATACGTTGTTTTTATTGACGATCATGTAAAAAGTTTCAAACAAAGCTTGCTTACTCTGAGAATACCAGTAATATGCGCGTCATCTACCGGGCCGTTAGCTCAGTTGGTAGAGCAGTTGGCTTTTAACCAATTGGTCGTGCGTTCGAGTCGCACACGGCCCACCATATTCCGAAACCTCAAGTGATCACTCACTTGGGGTTTTTGTTTTTCTGGGGCACCTAAAATTGACTGGTGCCTTTATCCGACCTCAGTTACCTGGCTCATTAGAGTTCCTTCCCCTAGCTGTGTTGTTATCGTGTCCCCAACCTTAACGGTTGAACTATCCCTTAGTAGTGAGCCTTTTTTGTCTTTAGTGATCGAATAGCCTCGGCTCAGCGTCGCAAGAGGGCTTACGGTTTCAAGTCTGTGTGCCGTATGAGCGAGAGTTGTTTGTCTATCTTTGAGCGCTTGTTTACACGCGCGCTGACTGCGCTGTTGTAATGATTGAATGCGTTGCGTTAGTTGAGCAATATGATGGCTGGGTGTTTGCGCCTGCAGCTGAGCGGAGAGCGTGGCAACTTCTGCTTTGCGAAGGTTGAGGGATTGTGTGATTTGTAAAAGGAGGCGGTTCTCTAAGTCATCCAGACGTTGGCTATGCTCTTCTAAGCGTTTCCCTGGGTGAACAAGTTGTTTTTCCAACCATGCTAAAGATTGCTGGTGGTCACCAATGATTTGGCCGATTTTGTCTTGAAACCAGTGTTGGTAGCCTGAGAAGGTGCCGTACAGCTCATCTTGATCTTGGCTTAACATTTCTGCTGCTGCAGAGGGAGTTGGTGCTCGCATGTCAGCAACAAAGTCAGCAATGGTGAAGTCCACTTGATGGCCAACGGCAGACACAACAGGGATTTTGCTGGCGAAGATTGCTCTGGCAAGTTGTTCATCGTTAAATGCCCAGAGGTCTTCCAGTGAACCGCCACCACGACCGATAATTAATACATCACAGTCTTTGCGGCGGTTTGCAGTGGCTAGCGCGTTAATCAGTTGCTGCGGTGCTTCGTTACCTTGTACCGCGACTGGGTAAATGGTGACAGGTAATAGAGGGAAACGACGGGCAAGCACCGATGTGATGTCATGTACCGCAGCACCCGTGGGGGAGGTGATGACACCAATCGAGGTTGGATGACTGGGTAATGGCTGCTTGTAGCTGTCATCAAACAAGCCTTCTTGATGTAGAGACTGTTTTAGTTGTTCGAATGCTCGTTGTAGCGCGCCGAGCCCGGCTTCTTCCATTTCATCAACGATAAGTTGATAGTCACCTCTTGGAGTGTAAAGGCTAAGTCGGCCTTTTACTAATACCTGTTGACCATTGCTCGGGCGAAACCTTAAGCGCATATTGCGCCCTTTAAACATCGCCGCGCGTACTTGGGCGTTGTCATCTTTTAGGGTTAGGTAAATGTGGCCTGAGCGAGGTTGGGCCAAATTGGATATCTCCCCTTCGAGCCATAAGCTAGGTAGGGTGTTTTCCAATAAATTCTTGGCAAATAGGTTTAACTCAGAAACTGAGAAAACGTGACGTTCATTTGCCTGGACGGGTATATCTTTGCTAGGTGTGTTTTTATTCATGCAGGCATAATACCTGTCAGGGCATAAATTAGCGCGTCATTTTTTTAACAAACACCACTACAAATAATGCCAAAGTAAAACTACCAAGAAAGGCTTCGAAAGCTGCTAGTGCTCTTGCTATGCCTATTGGGGCTACATCGCCATAACCAAGGGTTGTGAAGGTAACAACACTAAAGTAGAGCGCCCCAAAGAATACCTTGATGTTTTCCCATAGGGTGAGGCTTGGATTAAAGGCGAGAGACTCTCCGCTGAATGACAAGCCTGAAAAAAAGTATAAAGTAGCAAAAAATGTAATGAGGCTAACGGAAAAGATAATGACACGAAGAGGCCGTTCCCCGTACCCGCAGAATATATCCACTAGTCTGGAAATGATGCGCTTGAAGGACCATTTGGGTAGTTGTTTGCGGCGCATGATCATTTCTTTTTGAAAAAAATGGCCTGCAAGTTCAAATAACCCTTGGTGTTCCGCAATTTGCCGAAGATGGCGGTAGATCTCTTCGGCTTGTTGATAGAGGTCGAATTTATTTTCGGTGCTTTTGGCTTTCTGTGCTTGTTTTTCTTGGGTGATCTGTTTGCCCCAGTTCACGTGTTCTATTTTGGCGCCTTTAAGGTTAATTCCTAGTAGGTTGCAGCCGTCTAAATTGGCATAGTTTAAATTAGCCTTGGCAAGGTTTGCTTTCATTAATGAGCTGCCAGAAAGGTCAATTTTGAACAAATGAGCATTTTCTAGATTAGCGTGATAAAGGTCGCAGTTGGTGAGTTTGTAGCCGGTTCTGGAATGTTTGTTGACAAGGTTGATGCCGTGTAAGTCGCACTTTGCTAGTGAGAAGTTTTCCATTGGCGTCAGTGTTTCGGCTCTGTGCTCAAGCTGTGCTTTGATACCTACAATGCGTGGGCGGGTATTGTCTTGCCATACCGTGTCTTGGATGGTGTTGTGAACATTGGTCATGGAAATGGCGGCTCACCTTGATTCAGGGTTAATAGCTCGGAGGTTAGTTTAAGGGTAGCAGATGAGAAGATGCGCAAGGGGTGTTTGGTTATCTTCTCTTAATTAGATAAAATGCGTCTTAATTATGAGTTATCTGTTTTTGGGAAATGAAAGTATGAGCCGTTTTTGGAGTGATATCGTCCACCAGCTAACCCCTTACGTACCAGGGGAACAGCCGAAAGTGTCTAATTTGATTAAGTTAAATACCAATGAGAACCCATATGGGCCATCACCGAAAGTATTGGATGCATTAAAAGAAGAAGCTAATGATAGTTTGCGGCTCTATCCTGACCCGAATGCGGATCAGCTTAAGGGGGCAATTGCTCAATATTTCTCTGTATCACAGAATCAGGTTTTTGTGGGTAATGGGTCTGATGAGGTGTTGGCCCATGCATTTCAGGGGTTATTGAAGCATTCTGAGCCTTTGTTGTACCCTGATATCACGTATAGCTTCTACCCGGTGTATTGTGGCTTGTATGATGTGCCTTTTGAGACTGTTCCGCTAACGGAGTCGTTTGACATAGATGTTGATGATTACACGCCGTTAAGTGGCCAAAAGGCCAATGGTGGGATTATCTTTCCGAATCCAAATGCGCCGACGGGCAAAGTATTGGCGTTATCCAGTATTGAGGTTTTGTTAAAGGCCAATGTTGACACTGTGGTTGTTGTTGATGAGGCTTACATTGATTTTGGGGGTGAAAGTGCGATTGCATTAGTGGATCAGTACCCCAATTTATTGGTCGTTCAGACATTCTCAAAATCCAGGTCGTTGGCTGGGTTGAGGGTAGGGTTTGCCGTTGGACACCCTGATTTGATTGAAGGCTTGGAGCGGGTGAAAAACAGTTTTAACTCTTATCCGTTGGATCGCTTTGCTATTAACGGTGCTGTTGCTGCGTTGGAAGATGATGCATATTTTCAAAAGACCTGTAATGCCATTGTTGAGACCCGGGAAAACTTGGTAGGAGAGTTAATCGCGTTGGGTTTTGATGTGTTGCCTTCTGCTGCAAACTTTGTTTTTGCTCGGCATAAGGAATCAAAAGCGGAAGGCATTGCCTCAAAATTACGAGAGAAAGCTATTATTGTTCGGCATTTTAAACAAGAGCGTATTCAGGAGTTTTTGAGGATTACGATCGGTACGAATGATGAATGTGAGGCACTTGTTAAAGCGCTTACGGATATTTTAAAAGATTAGCTTTGTCCCTGGTGAAGCCCTTAGTATCTATAAACCTATCGTGTGGTAGTGGGCGTTTCGTACGTATATTTTGATGATAAAAAAGGCCGAATCAATTTGTCTTGATTCGGCCTTTTTGTTTTCTATCGGTACTTTCCTATCGGTACTTTTGTATCGGTACTTTCTAATCGGTACTTTTTTCTCGAAATTTTCTAAATACTGTCTAAATGAAAAACTCTATGAGAATTTTATGCGAAAAACATATTGTTAAGGTAATCGCTTAAATGGCTCATTGCGTCTTTCTCGGCATCGGTTGTTAATTGAAATAAAACTTTGCCTTCAGTTGTGATAGTCATGATGAATCCCTCCGTTGTATTGGTCACACTGCATTGTATGCCTCGCGGCACTTACCTAGATTAAAAGAATAAATTCCGTCAAGTTTAGGGTGTCTGCTGCGTTGCATGCTAACTATGGCCCCGAATAAAACATTCGTCAATGAGAGTTGATGTTTCTGAATGTTGCAAAATTTGAAGGGGGTTTGAAAATGGCCAATGCCTATTGTTAACCTTTTGAATTTATAGAGGTTACTTGCTTTAAAACGGTCATTTTAAATTTTTGTTTTACATAATGATTTACATCTTTACGCTATATTGCACTGTAGGGTTTGACGTTAAGAGGCATTTAGTTGATTCGTAACAGAGAACTTTTAGTGTCAGGTGATGGAGACTCGCAGGGTGAGTCGTTGTGGTAATTGAATTCAACGTGATTGTTGGTTACGAGAATATGGCTAAAGCTGACAGTTCGTGCGTCTTCTCTGTGCATGCATACTGAACGGTGGTTTTTTTTCTCACCATGGCAGGCATGAAATGAAATATGCTTATCTGTATTAGTATCAGCGCAAGGGGGCGATGATACTTTCTGTATGTAGAGTTTCTGGCGTTGCTTGGATACTTCGTCAAATTTCACGGATGACGAGGTAATCATGTTTTCGGGTTGTGAGCGATGTATGTCTTCACCGTCCCATTGGAACATTTTTTCTTGAGATTGTTGTTGATCTTGTGTTATCTGAAACGCTACCAGTGTAAAAGGAGCGTAGTGGCTAAGATCCGTTGTTAAAATTTTATTGTTCAGGCTGTCGATGTTTTCTGCGTGTGCCAGGGATCGCAATAGTTGCCCACGGCTGATAAGTCTTTTGCCTGGAACGGTGCCTTGATAAAAATTGAGTAAGCAAAGGCTCAAACCGTGGCCGTTCACGGATATCCAGCTCCCTCCGCCGTCGGGGTCGAGTGGCAGAAGTACAGGAACCCCGTTGTGTTCGATACACTTAGGGGGCTCTGCGGGTGAGCGAGAACGTTGCTCATCCCGATTAAAAAATATCTGATAGCTTTCTTGGTTTCTGGTCCAGCTTAACGTGCACATAGGGATGTTTCTTGTTCAATTGCTTCTTGCTCTCTTGCAAACGTAGCGGTTGCTGGTGCAAGTCCTAAGGCTGGGTCAACTTTCTTGCCGGCCATTTTTGCAATAACGGCCATGATGGCAAGGTGGTGTGTTAGGTGGCTTGAGGCGAAACATAACTCTCGGCCAAACGAGGATGCGAAGGTTTCGGTTTGTTGAGATGACAAGGCAACTTCGGTGCTTACGCTGATTTCTTGGATGATATCGTTTTCAGTGATATTGACCATCCATTGACGGATCTCAGATAGTTCGGCTAACCCAATTTTTCTAACGGTTTCTATGGAGGCTCCCCTGCGTCGAATGTCATAGTTAATGTCGTCGGTGTTGGTTCTATCCTTTAGTGCTAGAAATAGATCGACGATATGCCGAAGGTGTTGACCGATTGAACTGTCAAACCAAGGGGCTGCGCTGTATTGGTATTCTGCATCGTTTAGACCTGAAATAAAGGTGGTCATTTGGTCGATGGATTCAAGGCTACCTGTTACACATGTGTTCATGTTTTTTTTACCGTTAGTGTTCAAAAATTAGATGTATTAACTGTCTTTTGTCGGGCTGTGTTGCGACGGAATAACTGTCGGTCTGTTACACAATAAACACTATAAATTAGCGCTATTGGACAAGCCCAAAAATAGGTTGTTGAGAGTAGTGATGCCGCCTGGCTTGCCGGAGATGCTGTGGAAAGCAAAGGCATGCTTATGAATAAATAAGCAGCTAAGGTGCCAAAAAATAACACGATGCCCATTTGGGAGTAATAACTCTTACATATAAGGTACCGGTAGGCAGAGTCTTCTCTGGCGACGTCGAAAAAACGCTTATTAAAGACAAGGCGAAAGAAGGTTGTCAAAAAACCGATAACTAGAATGGTTGCATATAATATGAAATCGTTGTTTTCGGTGTTCGACTGAAGGCTTATCTCCCCGCGAAGTAACCAGCTTGTTGCATACAATAGTACGGCTGCAAGGAATATCTTTTGTTGATCCATTCTGTCGATGGTGTTTTTTATAAAGTAAAAAACAACAGATAATAAAATTGTTAGGGTGACAATGACAAAACCAAGCGTTAAGAAATTTTCTTGCGTTAGAAAGTATAAAGACAATACCCAGAAGTAACTTTCTAAAAATAGAAACGGTCCATCCAGTAGGAATATTGCTTTTGAATGCTTTTTGTCGTTAAAGGTGTTGATGTTTTTAAATGTGAGCTTTGGTTCTCTCGTCTTATCTGTGACGGTGCTTTCTGTTTTTATAAGTTTCCATAGTGATACGGTACTTATTGCTAGCGACAATGCAATAAGAGGCAGCACACCAGATGTTTCTAATAGATAACCACCAGAAAGAATGCCTATCTTTAATAGAATTACTACAAGGATTTGAAAGTTACCAAATGTTTTTCCTGTATTACCTTTGGTTGTTATCTGGTTGAACATTGCTCTTTGGGTTGACCAATAAAAGCAATTATAGACTCCGTTAAGTAGGGCTGTGCCGATAAGAAATAATGCACTTTCTTCACGATGGTTAACACTCCATGCTAATGCACCGATGAGTAGGATTTCAGCTGCAAATGACAGTGTGATGATTCGACGCCATTGATTGTTTGCACGTAATTGATCCCAGACCCATAGAGATCCAATAAAACCAATTCCTGTCGTAGCGATAAAGGCAGCTATCTGCGCTAAGGATGCACCGCTGTCCCACAGTATTACCGGTAGGAAAAATGGTAGCAATCCTATTAATAACGAATGAGCGCCAGAGAATTGATAAAAATGTCGAGAAGTTAGTAGCATCAGAATACGTCTGTTTGGCTTATATCAAGTTGATTAAGTGATTCAAAATATGGAGTTAGGTCTTCTTTTTCTCCATAACGCGGATAATCATGCATTTTTAAGTAAGGGCGAGAATTCACTTCTAGAAAAATACATTTTTGATCACGATAGTCAGTTTCTATGCCTTTTTCCAAAATGACATCAATGCCCAATATATTGGCATCAAACAGCCCAAGTACGTTTTTAAATAGCTCTTGGTTCACTGTTGGTAATGTCTGTTTGTCAATCGTTCGTACAACACCGCCGGGGGCTAAGGATATACGGTAAAATAGTGTGATGATTTCACCTTTGGCCGGAATACTTTCTAGGGTGAGGTTTTGTTTTTTCAAAAAACGTTGGGTAACAGAGCCTTTTTGCAAAGGGTGAATGCAAGGATATAACCCCATGTCTTCTCGGATGAGATTTTCAGTGTCAATAAGAGTATTAATTGTGTCTGCACCGTTACCTTCAACAAAAGGGGAGTAGCGTTGTAGTACTGACATAATCTCCCCTTGAGCCACAACAACACGGTAATTGTTACCCTCTAGGTATTGTTCAATAACCGTTGAAGGCCACCACAATTTAGCTAAGAAGATGGCTTTCCATAATTCTTGAAAGTTACGAATAGGGAAGTGGCTACCTCGGGAAAAACCGCTAACGTTAGGTTTGATAACCAAGGGAAAGCCATAAGTTTTCGCAAAAACGATGGCTTTTAGTGGGTTGATGAAAATCATGCCGTTTGCATGAGGGATATTACCTTCAGCAAAGACCGAGCGTGCCTGTTTTTTGGAACGGCAACTCTTTCTGACTTCTAGGCTGTTGTAGCTGCTACAACCATCCATAAAACGTTTGCTGATCCATTGATATACGGTTTTCTTAAGCGCGCTCATTGTTAGTTCTCATTTTGTTAGCCAATTTTAAGCGATGGGCTGATTTTAATTTAGTAAAAAAGATGGCTTTTTTTGGCTGTGATGCAGGAATTGTTTTTGATATGGCTGCTAGGTTCCACATCGCTTGTAAGCTAAAACGATTTTTTTCTCGCCAGGTACGGTTGTTCGATAACAGCATCAGAGGCATCGGGTAGAGCAAATTGATTTCGATGATATGGAACTCACCGTTTATCATCGCGTCTATTGAGTCTGCTCGCAGTCCCACTCTTGATAAGCGAAAGCTCCCAATTTTGGATAGATGTTGCCAGAGTTGTTCTATCTGCTTGGGTGTTAGTTGTGGCGTCAGGTCTTTGTAAGACGTTGCATTATTGTAGATACCGTTAATAGGGTAGAGGTCTTCGCTGTTATTAAGTGTTTCTGTTATTGAAATAACGGCAGGTTGGTGGCTCTTTTGTGACGAACGCCCTTGTGATGAAGGGATAACAAACACCTCAAATTCTCGCTTTCCAGGCGCTGCTTGCTGAATAAGGTAGTTGCCCGTTGTGGTTTTTCGGGAAGATCTTATGTCATTTAAGGTTTGTGAGTTATCAGCCCGTTGTATTCCGAATGAGTTTTGACCCCATTCGGGTTTGACGAAAACTGGATATTGGGGTGGTTGGTAGTCCCCAATGTCTAGCGATTGCGATAACCTCCAAGCTTCTGGAATGAGTTGATCAGTATCTAACTTAGAAAAAACCCCACGCTGCTCGTTAAAGTAAGGGGCATTTAGCTGAAAATACTTCCATGGTGCGACTCGTTGCCAGGCGCAAAATAAGATGTACGCTAATACTTGGTAGATACGAATTATCATAATTAAGCCATGTACCTTAATACCGTTTATTGGGTGCGGTAACCTGAGTCGATGCAGAGAGCAAACTTCTTACACTTAGTTTCTGCTTTTACACTTTTAGCTCAGGTCTCGCACTATATAGAAGCATATAACGTTGTATAGACTTACTCTTCAGTGCCATTTGAGGTTTTCCATGTGAGAAAGTTCATTACAAACAATCCACCACCTAATACTAAAATAGACACTGCGGCATAAAATAGCGAACCATGGTCACTTTTACCTTCATGCATTACCTCTATGCCTAGAGGGGTAAACAAGTGGAAAAACACAGCTCCCGTCATAACTCCAGAGGCCATAATCCCTCCAATAGAATGAATAAGGTGTTGAGATGGGATAGAGGACATCACGTTTGTTTTCTTCAATGCCCAAAATACCGCTGGGCTGATTAGGATGATGGTTGTGATTAGCTCTACGGTGCCAACGGCATAAGCGCCATATTGAATAAAGCCGTTGCCAGCTCCATCACCAAGAATACCCTTCATCCAAGCGCCAATGGTACCGAAGATATGTTGTGTGTCGGGATGCCCTGTAAATTTATAAGGTAAAGATGATAGAAAGACTTTTGCTGTCCAAAGAACAATAAGCCAGCTGATAATATTTACGACGCGAGGTTTCATAGTAACGTTCTCAAATTAAGATGTTTCGAAATGGTGTTGTTTCAGGTGGTGGTGTTGAATGATGTTTTACTTAATGACATTAGGCCAGTTGTTGTTGGCTTTAATAATGAGAGCGTCTTTGTCTCCAAACCATTTTTTGCGAATGTTAGCGTCATAATTTAGGTATAGTTTGCCTTGATGAATGGCCCATTGAAGAGGGTCCGCTTTTGCAGTGTCGTTGTTTGCGACAGCCCAGGCGCAATACCCGCCATACTGTGGTGCGTATTTTTCAGGGTCAGCTTTAAACTTTTCAAGGTTTGCTTTACTGCTAAAGAGCCAATCAGCTCCTTTATATTGCGTGGTATAGGAGCTGTTGCCTTTGACGGGCTTGTTCTGAGTGAAGTAAGCCACTGTGTCGTACCCTGATACTGCGGTATCACTAAAAAAAGCAGTATAGATGGGGGACTGAGCGAATGATTGTGAAGAGAACAAGGCCGTTAGCGCAAATAATGCTGCAGTTAAAAGTTGTCTAGGTTTTATTGCTTTGGTAATCGTTATAGCGTTCATAGGTCGTCTCGGGGTGTGTAAATGCTTGTTTTCGATAAGTTGAAGATAGTATAGGGCTTAAATATCACATCGTTATTCCGAAGTTATAACGAATTTGTAAATTCATGGTTGCTGTTGCTTAAAATGAAGGGAAAGCTGGCATATGAAGGGAAGACTGGCAATAAAAAAGCAGAGCCGGATTAGCGTCGACTCTGCTTTTGTATGTTGAGGATTAGCGTAAGGCTGTGTATTCAGGGTTGCCTAGGCATAGGTGTTACTTCGCAATGTGTTACTTCACTGCGTGTTATTTTATCAAATAACCACCATCTACATTAAGGGATGTACCTGTTGTATAGCTAGATGCATCTGATGCGAGATAAAGCACGGCTCCCGCCATTTCATCAGGCTCAGCTACGCGGTTAAGTGGTACATGTGTTAGCACCTGCTTTAATATGGCATCGTTCTTAACCAGCGTGGCAGCAAATTTGGTATCTGTAGCCCCTGGGAGCAAAGCATTAACCCGTATCTTCAGGCCTGCACATTCTGCTGCGAATGCCTTAGTCATGGATATGACCGCAGCCTTGGTAATGGAGTAGATACCTTGCATTGCACCGGGGATAACACCGTTGATGGATGCAACGTTTATGATGCTACCACCATCATTGTCACGCATTAGCTTTGCCCCTTCGATCGACATAAAAAAGTACCCGCGAATATTGACATCAACGGTCTTTTGAAACGCACCAAGGTCAGTATCAAGGATGTGTCCAAAGTAGGGGTTTGTGGCTGCGTTATTAACAAGAATATCGAGCTTACCGTGTTTTTCTTTTATGGCAGAAAAGATCCCTGAGATCTGCTCCATGTCACCAATATGACAAGCCATGGCTTCTGCACTGCCGCCTTCTGCGGTAATGGCGTCAGCAACGATTTGGCAACCTTCGATTTTTCGACTTGAGATAATCACGTGAGCACCGCTAGCCGCTAGGGTTTTGGCAATGGACTCCCCGATACCACGGCTGGCGCCGGTAACCAGGGCGATGCGCCCAGTTAAATCAAATAAGTTACTCATGGTTGTGCTCTCCTAACGGTAGGTTACATGGGGGCTGTTTATGGATGACTGTAAGTGAGTGTAGTTATTGTAATAATTTAGATTGATACCGCTGCTGTTGTATAAGAAGTGAGTGATGGAGCAGTTAACCATTGACCAATTAAGGATTTGTACATTGGCATCGGGAACATCTAGGTGTTGTTGTACATTGCTGGAGATCGGGCCGCCTGAAGTGAATACAGCAATGTTTTGTGATGCTTTGGCGTTCGCTGCTACGGTATCTAACCCTCGTTTGCAGCGGGCTTTAAATTGTTCCCAGCTCTCGGGGTAGTCTTCGTTATATTCCCCGGATATCCACCGCTCAAGGGCTTTTGCAAAAATCTCTTGAAACGCATTTTTGGGGTTAGCCTGAGAGGCGAGGTATTGGGCTAATACAACTTTGTCTTTGAATTCCGGCTTATGTGTATGGAATACGTGTTCATGATCGTACTCATTAAAATCGTCTAGCGTAATCAAGTTGCTGTCAGAGGTATCCATTGCTTCTAAGCACGCGGTAGCCGTTTGTTGGTGCCTTTTCATTGCGCCGGTATAAACCGTGTCAAAGTTAAGTCCGATGCGTTTGAAGTGTTGCCCAAGCATGCTGGATTGCTCAACACCTAATGTCGACAAGTTGTCGTAATCACTTTGGCCGAATGATGCTTGGCCGTGACGGATAAGATATATTGAACCCATTATTGGGGGCTCCTGTTGTTATTTGTCGACTGTTAATCATCAATAATGCCCAAACACAGTTTTTCTAGGTGTGCGACCATCATAAAAAAGCTGGCAAAACGTTTGTCTTTGGTTTGGCCGTGATGAAAGCGGTAATAAATCTGTTGGATGATCCCTGCTAAACGGAACAGACCGTAAATTCTATAAAACGTAAAGTCTTCACAGTCGATATTCATTTTTTTGCAATAATAATCTACCACTTCATCTCGCGTCATCATGCCGTCAAGGTGGGTTGGTTGACGACGCGTCATTTGCATAACGGGGTCATCATCAGCTTGAATCCAATAGGCCAAACTGTTGCCAAGATCCATTAATGGATCACCAAGAGTGGCCATCTCCCAATCCAGTACACCGGTAACTTCCGTCGGGTTCTCTGGGTTTAATACCACATTGTCAAAGCGAAAGTCATTGTGGATGACACAAACCTTAACTTGCTCCGGCATGTTGTTTTGTAGCCATGCCATGACTTTTTCAAAATCAGGGACGTTGTCGGTTTTTGCGTTTCGGTACCGTTTTGACCAACCCTCTATTTGGCGAGGGATATAACCTTCGCCTTTGCCCAAATCACTTAAGCCTGCGGTATCGTAGTTTACTTGATGCAGTTCAATGAGCTTGTCGACAACATTGGTGCATAGGTCGGAGATTTGTTCTTTGTTTAATGACAAGTCTTTGGGTAGCTCTGAGCGGGGTATAATTCCTACGAGCCGTTCCATGAGGTAAAAATCACAACCAATAATCGCGGGGTCTTCACAGAACGCTATCATGTTGGGGACATAAGGGTAATGAGGTTTTAGCTGGTTCATTACACGGTATTCGCGCCCCATGTCATGGGCGGATTTTGCAATAGTACCAAAAGGGGGGCGACGTAAAATGAGGTCTTTATTGTCGAAGGATAACGCATAGGTGAGGTTTGATGCACCACCGGGGAATTGTGTGATGTTAATCTCACCATCAAGATCATCGATATGCTGTTTGACGAAGGTTTCGATTTTTGTTACATCGAGTTCTTCACCATCTCGAATATTACCAGCTTGATCTATGACTGTCATATTGATGCGCCTCGTGCTGCTTTTTCTCGTTTATGTTTGGTTTTTTGACCCATGATGCCGAAGGTGCGCTGATAAAGAAATGGAAGGTAACGTTTCATCAACCATAAGGTTTTATAGGTTCGGTGAGGAAGTATCCAAAACTGCTTCTTTTGCACAGCAGTAAAAATGATTTCTGCAATATCATCAGCATCAATTTTAGACGTTGATAACAAACGGTCGATAAGTTCTTGCGCCCCTGCATCTGGAGAGCGAGCCGACTTGGCGAGATTGGTTTGAAAAAAACCGGGACAGACAACGCTGGTGTGTATGTTGTACGGCTCAAGCTCAAACTTTAGCGTCTCTGATAAAGCAACGGTGGCAGCTTTGGTTGCGTTATAGCTACCCATTTCTGGTGTGTAAAGCAAACCAGCCATGGAGGCGACGTTAACAATATGACCGTGACCTTGTTGTTTGAATAACGAGGTGAATTGTTTGCATCCGCGAACAACACCCATTAGGTTGATATCGATTACCCATTGCCAATCTGCTAGTGGTGCGCTGTCCATGGTGCCGTGAGTCGCTACACCGGCATTGTTGACAATGATTTCTAATCCGCCCCAGCGATCGATGACCTGATCGTGCAGGTTAATAATGTCCGAGTCGCTGGTGACGTCGCAATGGCAGAAAAAACTATCTCTTCCTAGCTCTTTTATTTGCGAGACTACTTGTTGGCCGTCGTTGTCTTGGATGTCAGCCACTGCCACATTCCAGCCTGCTTTGGCATAATGTAACGCAATGGCCTTTCCTAATCCGCTAGCCGCACCGGTGATAGCGATGCGTTTTTTTTCTGATGTTTTTTTTTGCATGATTTAATATTTCTTAAGTTCTAATTTGGCGATTAACCCACGATGCACTTCATCAGGCCCATCTGCAAGACGTAATACCCGCATGTATGCGTACAATGCTGTTAGAGGATAGTCGTTAGACATGCCACCACCACCGTGCATCTGAATAGCATCATCAATAATTTGTATCGCCATATTGGGTGCTACCACTTTAATCTGGGATATTTCACTCATGGCACCAAATACGCCCACGGTATCCATCAGATAAGCGGCTTTAAGCGTGAGTAAACGAGATTGTTCAATGGCGATTCGCGCGTTGGCAATTTTGTCGCGATTCCCCCCGAGATTTATAATGGGTTTGCCAAAAGCAACACGGCTTGTGCTGCGTTTTATCATCAGCTCCAACGCCTCTTCTGCTGCACCAATCGCACGCATACAGTGGTGAATGCGACCAGGCCCCAGTCGACCTTGGGCAACTTCAAATCCTCGGCCCGCACCGGCTATCATATTACTTAGGGGGACGCGCACATTATCAAAGACCACCTCGCCGTGACCATAGGGAGCGTCAAACTCGCCAAAGACCGGCAGCATACGTTGGATTTCAACACCTTTGGTGTGGAGTGGTACTAACACCATAGAGTGTTGTGCGTGACGATGAGCGGTTGGGTCAGTTAAACCCATAAAAACTAGAACTTCACAATTAGGGTGGCCAATACCGGAACTCCACCATTTACGACCATTGAGGACAATCTCGTCACCTTCGATGATGGCGGTAGCTTCCATGTTGGTTGCGTCCGATGAGGCAACGTCTGGCTCTGTCATGCAGAAAGCAGAACGAATTTTTCCCTCGAGAAGAGGCAGTAACCATTCCTTTTTTTGTGCTTCGGTACCGTATTTTTCTAATACTTCCATATTGCCCGTGTCGGGGGCGTTACAGTTGAATACTTCTGGGGCAATAAGCGAGTGTCCCATAATTTCGGCGAGTGGAGCATATTCTAGGTTGGTTAGTCCGGCGCCATATTCTTCATTCGGTAAAAAAAGGTTCCAGAGCCCTGCATCTTTTGCTTTAGCTTTTAGCTCTTCAGCTATCGGCGGGACTTTCCACTTTGTCCAGTCTTCCTCGCCTCGAACAAGTTGTTCAAAATATAGTGCCTGGTTGGGGGTGACTTCCTCGTCCATAAATTTCTGGACGCGGGACATTAACTCTAGAGTTTTACTGGAATGTGAGAAGTTCATGTCAATGTGTGCCTTTTTAACGTGTTGGAAATAGTG
>MAAL01000032.1 GCA_002163245.1 Gammaproteobacteria bacterium 42_54_T18
AGCGCTGATGTTTTTCTTGAAGATCCATAATTACCTCGTATTTAATTAACAAGATAATTATCGCCTAACTCTGCTATTACGGGAATGTGGGGCTTAATTGCGCGCTTACTCTAATACTAGGTACTGAAAAAGACAAATTGTAGGTTGTATGACCCTTATATAAAAGATATCTAGCGAACGCACGTAGTGTCCAACACATATTTTTTGCAGAGCTAGGACTTTTGTCATGTACGTGTTGCACTAGAAATCGTCTTACGTCTTGTCCTCTTAAACTTGAAAAGCTTGAAACACCATCAGGACAACATTGCCAAAGAAATTTCCTTAGTGGTATTCGATGCCTGATGACTGAAGTTTCACAAAGTCCATGGTTTTGCATCAAATGCTGTTCAAAGTCCTGAATAATCTGCGACAAAGGACCCAGTATAATCGTTGCTGCCGCCGTTGCATTGAGCGCCCTCAGCACTTTAACAAGCCTAATAAGAGCGGCGTGATCGGACAAAAAAGGATGACGATGATTTTGCCTAAACTGCTCATATTTTAATATCGAGGCTTCATTAATATCAGTCACCTTATACCTTTTTCTGGCTAACCATGCGCTGTAATCAGCAGCAACCCTAATGTTACGAGCGCCACTCTGGTAGCAGTGACCTTCAGAAATTAAGCGCTCTGCATAAGCCTTCATATAAATGCCCAAAGGGCCCGTATGAAGTCGCGTTATTGTTTTCTTACACTTGAAGAATGTCGAAACACTCATGATCCTTCTCCGTAAATTAATTATTGGAAGTCAGATCAAACTATGCCGAAGCAATTATATGCAAGTATCTTTGTATTATAGGGCTCTAGCCAAGCGATTCGGCATAGTTTTTCTTTCGGTATAAACAGCAAGAGCCAATGGCTTGCTGGTCGACAACTATTTGCAAAGCTGTTTAGATGAGCTTGCTAAGAAGCCGGAAACCCTTACTCACCTACTGCCTTGGAACTTCAAGCAAGGCTAGCTGCATTTCCCCAGACGCTTACAAAACAATAAACCTCTCTATTAATTATAAATCAATAGGATCTGTTGTCTCTGATCAGCGTATTGTGTTACCTCCAGAGCAACAGGTTTTATTCGAGATATCTTAGTATTAGAAGGGGGTTAGTTTCTAAAGATCAATTGTTAATTTCTCTTGATAGTTCAGATGTTGAAGATACATGATTCAGCTGGAATTAGAAACGCCTTTAGGCAAGGCATTGATTGAAGAGAATAGTTACTATTAGGTCTGAAGGAAGCTATAAGAAGTTATAGGTGCAAAACTAACCGTAACCTGTTTCTATCAAAGCTTGAGTAAATAATTTACCTACCACTTATCGCGGCTAATTGCCCCATACCAGCTTTAGATGCTTGAATTTGCTCTGTATACTTTAATGGCATTGCTACAGAGGACCATCCTCCAGCTCTTTGGATAGAGAGCATATCAATATTTTGTTCAGCCATGTCAATAGCTGCACCGACTCTAGCAGAGTGTGTGCTCATGTTATCAATATTGAGAGTTTTCCCCACGCGTTTAAAGGTATGATAGACACTCATGTAATTAATACCTCCTTGTTGAATTGTTCTTTTTGGCGAGAGGGCTCTAACAAGGAAGCCATCGTTAATTTTAAATTCATGTTTCCATTCAGCAATCAGCTCTAATGAAGTATTACTAATAAACCGGTAACTACCTTCACCTTTTTGATCGCGCTTTGACTTAGTTAAAAACAAAGTGTTATTGGAAGGGTTAATATGATTTACGCTTATCGTACATAATTCAGATCCACGAAGCAGAGCATCATACATAATATTTACTATTAAACGGTCTCTAATATCCATCGTATGGTCTGGGATCAACGTGTCATTCAAATGATCTATAAAACTTGACTGTAAAGGTGTTGCTTGATCTTGTTTAGCAGGTTTAGTTTGTTTTCCTAAGCGAATATGTTCTTTAAGTAGTTTTGATGACTTCATGGGATTTGGCCACATGCAAATTTCTAAAAAAACACTTAGGGTAGCTAATCGTCTTTCTATTGTTGCTAACGTTAATGGTGATATTAATAGATCATCAAAATAGTTTTCAATGATATTTTCATTATTCGTTAAATCACTAGATAGCCCCATTTGATATTGTCGATTGTCCCAGGCTGAAAAATCATTCATATCTGCAATATAAGCACGTTGAGTATTGTACGGAAGTAACCTAAATATTTTATTATAATATTTAGATAACCTATCACCAATATTTGCATCAGAAACCCCTGCAACGATTAAAGCTGTTGCTTGAAAAGCACCTTCTTGAATTTTTACCATAATCTTCCTAATACTATAACCAGACATATCGTAAATGTATAAATGCTAGATTTAAATTTTATTACGGTATTTTTATACTTTCATAAATAAATTAAATATTGTTGAATAGAGTTTACTTTTAAATAGTGTGTAAAATAAATCTATTATTTAAGATAACTAACAATTATCTTAAATAATAGAATAGACTGTATATAATTACAAGTCTATTGCGTCACCTGTGACAGTTTTATATAATAAATGTAATTTGGTGCATTAGTGTCAGGATTTAAAAATGAAAATTAGAGTTTTGAGAAAAAATACTATTGAGAAATTAAAACTTTATGTTGTTGAAACAAACTACCTCTTCCCCAACACAAAGAAGGATATAAACCTAAATGAATTACTTCGAGAATTTAATGGAGAAAAAAAACAGGCGCTAATTATTTCTCATTCATTACCTGATGTTTTAGGTAAAAGCGACAGTGCTAAATTATTATCAAAAATGACGACCTACTTTAATCGACAATGTTATGAAAAAGTCTCGATTGAATTGCATTCTGATACAAATATTTTATTAGTAAAAAAAAGGAATGAGTTTGGATATACCAGTATTGATAGTTTGATTAATGACGCTTTAGTGGATTTCAAATGCTGAAATGTCACTCACGGAGAGATTCGAACTCTCGCTTTAATAATACCAAGCACTAACAGACCCTTCAGATCTTATAGAACGGGTTGTCATGTTTTTGATAAAGGTCATTGAGTGTCTATAAGTGACTGTCGTGGTCACACTGTGGTCACTTTTTTTAAGAAGTTTAGCTATCCCTACTGCATTTACTGGTAACTAATATTAATGAAGATATTAACCGATGATGCATAATATGGATTTTAATATTTTATATAAGTAAAAGCGAATGCGCACTAATTAAAAATAAATAAATTACTTCTTAACAATACATTAATTAATATTATTATTATCGATACTAGTGATTTTATGATCATGCCACACCTTTAATATATGTAAGAAGGCTACAACTAAACGATCTCGAGTCGGTGTATTTAGAAATTGTCCTGCCTTATTTAATTTTTTATGTATGAATAGTGCATACATCGCTTTTGTATCACTTCCTATAAACTTAGCATCATCTGAGAAATCCAAATTTATATTTTTGAGTTGGTTTTTGCTAAATCTATTCTTAAATTTTTTAGGTATGATTAATTTGATATTTACAACATAATCAATTCCAAATACCTTACTAAACTCGCCAATAATATACTCAAACCTTCTCAGATAAATGTTCAGTTTCTCTATATCTTCATCTACCTTAGGTGTCATGTATACCTTTAAATATATTCTACTATTAATATTAAAACCAAGGAGGCGCAGCAAGTTCATTAATGCGATTATTGGCTTATGGCTATTGTTACGAATTAAGTAGTTTTTACTCATTAAAATTGTAGAAATCGGCTCTAAAGCTTTAGTTAAATTTACATCACTTAATGAACCCACAGATAAACCATCAAATCTTTCACACAGAGACTTAACGTACTTGTATTTGTATAATTTCAATTCTTTTAGTGGATTATTAGGCAACTTATATTTAGATCGCTTTGGTAAAGTTTTTGATATGTCCAAAGCTACTTCAAAAAGTCCATTTACGATTTCTCTATCTAGTCCTAAATCATTACTAATTCTAACGTTTGAATATTCATGGTTAGCTAGCTTGAAAATATTAAAAGCTTGTAAAACCGATAATTCGCTACTGTTAACTCTTTTAGTTGAATATTTAATAACTATTTTCTTCATACAATCATGCGATATAGCAGAAAAACGTCCCGTAAAGCGATTAAAACTATTTAACGTATGATCCAGTATCAAATTATTCTTGATTACTAAGGGGTATGAAGTCGTTAATTTTGTACTATATCCAAATAACTTTTTGGCAAATGTAGGAATATTATGGCAATAATTATTTTTGTGAATATACCAATACAGTTCTCTCAGGTGAAAATAATGTTTCAGTGTTGTATAAACATTTCCATGACCAAGTAATTCCGAGACTGCAAATAACTGTTTACGACTCGCCTGGGAGCTTATTCCTAATCGGTGTTTTAGCTGAGATATACGAACATTTGAGAAATAACTTGAATCTAGAAAGATTAAACCTCTTGAATCATTATTACCTGAAAGTGACGAAATCAATATAAGTAACCAATTGCAGAAAGAGTGTCTTAACACATGGAAGCTAATATTTGGGTCACCCGTAATTTCTATTAATAGCTCGGTAATAAGATCGAATGCTTTTCTTAATTCATCTGGTTTAAACAAAGCCGATTTTTTATTGTTAGTTTCACAAAGTCGACTCTCTTTAAAGTTTGCTAATAACCTTAATTCCGCTTCTGGCCAGAGTATATTTAGAGGTATATTTCTATTCGCATTAACACTTTTCAACGTCTCACCTTTTCGCGAGTATATGCGCTCATTAGCGTAATTATCTCCCAGTGTTATATCTCTTAATTCTAAATGCTTAACTTCCCCTCTTCTATTGCCGCCAAACATAGCGAAACAAAAAACTAGCCTCGCAACATTGTTAATTGTTGAGTCATTTTTTGATAAATGGTCTAGTATAACTTCAGCATGATCTATACTAATCAAATTTGCCGTTAGGCTCATAGGACTACCAGCAATTTCTATTCTTTCTAATACTTCTAAAGCTATAAATTGTGAATCGACTAAAAAAGAAATGAAATAAGTAGCATATTTTTGTCGTTGAACGCTGGGAAAACATTCAACCATTTCATTAAACTTATCGCCCCAGTTATCTAAAGATAATTCACTTAGATTAAATTCAGCAAATATAGGGATGAAATATTTTGCAACAGTTGAAACATAATCTTTTATAGATTTAATGCCGAGTTCACCTTCTTTAATATTTCCCTTTTTAATTAATTTAGATAACCAAGCCACGATGAGCCAGCTTGCAGGATTGTTATTGAGATTATCTTTGTGTTTTAGCCATTCATTTATTGAACTAACAACCGCTTGTTTATCTGGCAATAGTGATATTTTTTGGCCTTTCAGCTTTGCTAAAAAAAATTTTACTGTTTTTAACCCTTTTTCGATAGGATCCCAATCCGATTTTAATTGCTGCGCTGTGTTTTTATTTTTCCACGCACTTGTCCATTTTTTAACTGCTATAGTTTTATCAGTGACTATAGGCTCTACTTCAACATTTTTATGGGTCAGTAACCGTACAAATGTTTCATGACTAACTTGCTGTGAATATTTTGTATTACCTACCATAAATAAAGCGTTAGGGTTCACCGAAAATGCATGTTCTAGTCTAAATGAAGCATTTAAAGCTGTATAACTCACACGCTGTTGTTTATCTATAACGGATTTAATCTTTAAGAAGTTATTGATAGAATCAAGTATTTTAGACTCGGAGAAAGGCTTATGTACTTTAAAGTGAATCCAGTGAAGACTTAATAACAGAACAGTTTCCAATCCAACAATCTGACGTTTATCATCAACTTGAAAGTAAAAGCCATCATCACATCTATACCAGTGCTTTTGTGAATTTAATAATTTAGTTAAAATATACGGATTGGTTACCCCTTCATTCAAAATGAGGTTAAGACCCAATCTACCGATACTATTAACTTCTTCTAGGCCTTGAGAAGGAGTGATAAATTCTTGCTCAATAAGTTCATATAAACGTTCTGATAAGCGACTTTTTTGACATTCATATTTACTAATTATGGGTAGCTCTTTCGTTAAACTGATAATTGTTGAACTACTAGGTGATTTTATATTCAATTCACTGTTTATGAATTGTAATACGCAGTCTAATATCGTCAACTGCCTTTGCTTAATTTCTGGATTAGTGTCAAAACTCTTTTCTATTCGTCTTATTGAAGCCATACAAATAATGTTTGATTTTTTTAGACGAATTTCTTTTAATATTTTGCAATGGCAAAATTCTAATTCAGCTTTTAGCTCAGAAGTATCTTTTACTATGGTCGTTAAAAGAAGCTTCTCTAAGCTTTCGATTAATACATCCGTTATGAAATTATTGAAGGTATTGTTTGCCATAGGCACTGCTCCATAATTAATTCTAAGTGTGGTTTTAGCTCTTTCGATGCTGCTTGAATATTAAAGCTTGATTTAACTTCTTGTGATGACTCGCCATAGCTCGCGTGTCCCATGAAAAAATCAAGTAATTCATTATTCGTAACCATTTTAGATAACTGTGAACGCAAAAAATGCCTTCCTGCATTTGTTGCAAGCTCAAACGACTCTGTTTGTTGTGATAACCATCCTGGCTCTATCCTTTTCGTATATATCTCTCCAGCTTTATTAAACTTAAGTATAAATAGAGGACCATGCTCAACGTTTAAATTTTTTATTGCATCGATATTGTTATCAACTCTTATATTTTTCGTAGATTTAAGGGCCTTATATATACTTGAAGCTATCTGTGGCTCAATCGCAATTAATAATGGGACTAGTGCTGTTATATGCTTTTTATACAGTCCTATTTGTTTTAAAAATATATCTGTTATTGGAATTGTACGTGTCGATATTCTATCTACGTAATCTTTGTCTGTAATGATAATTAATTGATGACGATTATTGATTGAATCTAAGTCCGGTAACGGATCATAGATAGCCCTATATCCGGTCGAATAGAGCAACATGAAACTTATATAAGTGACGTAATTATTGTGATAATTAACTAAAGAATTAATCTTAGTTTTAATCTCAAATTTACTTCCTTGAGTTACTTTTCTTTGTAATTCTTTAACAAGTTTTTGTACATTTCTCTGCTCTGGAGCAAAAGGAGAGCCGACAGGCTTACTAAAAGAGCGCCCTTCTGTCGTAAAAAAATCATCTGGAAAGCTAAATTTAGCGCTGAATAAACCAATGTTACTTTCTATCCAACGCCAAGCATCGTTAATTTTATTAGCTATATCACTCTCTTTTTCAAAGCATATATAATGTCTTTTGACTCTAGTGTTTTTGCTGTCGATATCGAAAGCAAAATCAAAAGCTGTCAAGTCGATGATCGAATTACTTGAACCAAGTCGTACCAATAGGTGTTGTAACGTTTCTGGTGTTATAGACATTCCATGTCGTTTTGATATTCTATTTAAAAGATTTTCTACGGCCTGAATCAAAGTATGTTGATATTTATGTGGGATTAATGACTCCCCATCTTTTAAAGATGAGTTATGAAACGTTCTAATGAATGAACACCAATGTTTTGGTACTCGAAGCTGACAGCTTAGCTCCCTATTTTCATTAAAGTACTTAACATTAGAATTCACACCAAAATTGAAATAAAATTCTTTATCAATAATGTTAATTCCTGAGCTATCTATATCACTGCCGATAGTAAAATTAAGAATATCATTAACGGATTTCCCTAGATAAATACTTAGCCAAATAGTTAGTGCGATTAAAGATACGGGTACATTTTGAATAAGTGAATTATTTGAAGGTGAAATCGTTATTAATTCATCAAATAAATAAAATAACTGATGCGGTTGAATTAAAGATGATGACAGTAAAGTTTTATTTCTATGCTTTGCCACTTTACAGCTTACTGCAGCAGCTTTAAATCGTTTCGCTTGTTTATTATTTGATGAGTATGGGTGTCGTTTAATGTGACTAACATTTTGTTCAATCACCTCGGTTAATGGTAGTTCATTAAAGCAATCGGTTAATACCACACCATTTTTATCTGCCCCTGCTCCCTCAAGATAAAAGTTTTTCACTTCAATATCATCAATACCTTCAGGAATATCTTCAATCACATTTTCAACTCGATAGTTTTTAAAGTTTTCAAACGTTGCAACTCGAGTTTTATGCTGCTTTCGATCTTCTTTAAAGAAATTTTCTATTTGTGTAAAATAACTTTTAAACAAAGTCCTTACTGTGGCTTTCATCTTTTCTTCAGCAAGAGTATTTAAGAATCCTGCCATATCAGACCAAATAGGTAAATTTGAAAAACAATCTTTGGCAATTGATAGTCGTAAAGCTCTGGCTTCGTCAATTAAATACTTTAAGTTTTCATCACGATTGAAATAATCAAAGTTATCTAAATACCGACTTAAGAAGTGGGCTACGACAATTTGATAGTGAATAGGTTTACTTTTATTATGAGAGCTCAGAATTAGTGAATAAACAGGTCGGTCACTCATCCAGTTTTTTGCGTATTTACTTGAATTAATAACTAATGTATCTGATAGCTTTAATGCATATTCAAAAATAGATAAGTCAGAAAGAGTTAGACCTGTGATTTTTTCAAAATCAACAGGTAAAAGTACAAAGCAAAGCTTTAACTCTTTCACTACAGGTGACAAGCCTTGTAAGTTTTCAGGTGCATTAATAGATTTAAAAAGTCGCTTAATTAACTTTGTTTTATCTTCTATTTGATTTAAATCATATTGCTGGCTGATATTATTAATCAATGTATTCACAGTTTTATCCTATAAATTTTCATTACGTATTCCAAGGTGTCTTACAAGTAATTCCTTGGTACTTAAACTAGGGAATAAGCAGAGCCATTCTTTAGAGCCTTGTATACTTTTTTTATTCTCATCTTTAATAAACCAGGCGTTAAGAAAAAATCCAATTTGTGAGGAGTCAGATATGAAAAGCTGATTAACTATCTGATTTGCTAAATAAGTCAAAAACAAGTGTCTAATTTCTTTCGGCCGAGGCTTTTTTCTCAAAGCAATTACAGAAATTTTTCTATCATTACCCTTGCAAATTTGGATGACAGTATTGAACGAAAATAACCCGCTGCATAAGATAAAATGTTCACCTTTAAAGTATCCAATAATTGGATACATCATCAATAAACTCTCTATATTATCCACGCGAAAATCAGACTTTCGATTACGACAAATGGCAAGTGGATTTGCAGATTTTATAATTCTCTTAACTTGGGGATCGTAATATATATCTTTAAAATTCACTTCGGAAATAAATGTGTTTTGTAAACTAATAGCAGTCATGTAAGCCAGCCCCTTCTTAATTCGACTAAAAAAAACCTACAATTTGGGAATGTTAATTATTTAATCAATTAATACCTTTAAAATAGGTATATATAAAACAATAAAAAATAAGTCTTATAAAACAAAGTATTGAAATGAAAGCTGACTTTATAGCTAAAAAGTACGTCAATTAAAAATCAGTTAATTTGCCTAACATTCTTTAGTTTTAATGATATCAGCTCACAATATTGGCAATGGCTTGTAAGCAGGTTAATTTGGAGGGTTAAAGCATGGTAGACGAATATATACATTTAAAATGTTATGAATTTGAGGCTTGTATTTCATACACACTATGTAAAAGAGAATTATTGGAAGAACAGCTTTCAGTTCAATTGTTTGATAGAAGTAACAGAAGATTAAAACTTACACCTGCAGGTGAACGTTTGTTAAAAGCTGTTTCCAAGGGGTTCAATCATATTTGTGATACGGTTTCACTATTAGACTCAGAAATAATGTCAGGCCCTCTTTTTTTGGCTACTACCCCGACTGCCACTAGGGCTTTAATGAGTGTCGCAGGAGGCTTTCAAAAAGAGTATCCTGAAGTGGAAATGCGCCTAACAACCATATCGGCAAATACTGAAGTGATCCCATCCAATATTGATGTATGTGTTTGTTTTTTACTGCCTAAAAACACTAATCTGGAACTTATTGAAATTTATTAAGAGGAATTTTTTCCGGTTTGTTCACCACAACTCCTCGCACAAAATAAGCCACAAATAGACATGCAACATCTATCGAATTATACCCTTATTCACGATCAACATGACCGATGGTTGCCATGGTATCAACAGCAAGGAATGCAGCTTCCCAGTGTAAAATCAATTTCATTGTTAACGAAGCTCATAGCAATCGCTGCTGCAGCCAAAGGCGTGAGTATATTCTCCTATCTAAGATGAGGCGACATGCCTCAAAACTTAGAGTAGGAAAGAATGAAAATGTTATGGAAATAAACAGTGCTTGCCAAGAACGCCATTACCGCGCGAGCGGTTTAGTTCAAAGTGGCAACAGTGAGCCTTAGCTCGTAATCAATGACCAGTAAAACATAAGTTACCGCTAAGGATTTCTCCGTGGCATTCCAGCCGTTAATCCTCCCCGAATATTAACGGAAATTGCTGTTCATAAAGCTAACATAACCACTCTACTACTGGGGCGCAAAGGGGAAAATAGCGTAGTAGTTTTTTATTGATACATCTTAAAATCTGGTCAAATTAGTTTTGCCATAACAGGTTATTAAGTAGGAGAGAGAAAAGTGGCAATAACAAAACCTGTATTATTAGACTTGTGTGATAGCTATTTAGGTTCGAAGGAGAGAACTGAATTCTGCCTTAAAACACCAAATTTATCGCTTGGAAAACAAACGCCTGAATCATTGATAGTAACCGATAGTGGCATTAAGAGAGTTTATGATTGTATTCAACGATTGCAGCACGGCATGACAAGCTAGGCAAACAATTCGGTTAACTTTAAATTGTTCTTTATCAAAGTGTCCAACGCCATTAAAACAGTGCATTACTAATAAACTAGGTATTACGAACAATACAGCAGTAGGAATTAACTATGAAAGAATTTGACTAGAATCATTCACACATATCAATAGTTAAGCTATTTAAAAATAATCCACTTTAGCACTCAAAGAATCACAGAAGTGACTTTTGATCAAAAGAGCATATTCATAATAGGTATAGTCGCTCAAAAGCATGGTTACAATTTATTTTGATTTGTGGTGATAGACTTGCAGACGAGGTTTTACTTTCTAAAGTATCAAAAAAGAAATATATCCTGAAAAGCACAGCCGGTAAACTCCGAACAAATGACTAATACAAAAATCAACTTAACTTTATGGCGCACAACGCGCCATAATTATTATGGAATTTTGGTGGGGCGAAGACATAAAGTATCCTCGGATATAAAGGTCAATTTTCAGCCATATTAACTAAATAATTTAGCTAGACGTTTTATCATCATAGTTTGTGATAGCAGGGACAAGTATTTCAAGCAACGCCCAATTTCTATCATGAGTTTCACTATCATTAGTACGCTGATCAACAAGCTCAATTATTTGCTCATATTGCTTTCTAGACGTTATTCCCTCAATTCCAAACGGCAACAATGTTTGCAGATCCTGACCTAAACGTACAATATTTTCAGTATCCATGTAGCATCTTAATTATGTAGAAAATAAAATAATAGTTTATCAGTATATTTTCACTTAGTAACTATGGCATGTGTGGGTGAGTAATAAACTTCTATATTACTACAATAGTTATTTACGATAGCCAATACAATACAAATTATTTTTAGTCTTAATTTTAGCTAGAGGAGATCTTTTTTAGTGCGAAAAATGGTTTGAGAATAGTCTGTTTAGATATTAAAATATCTAGTGTTTAGGGGCACGATTCGTACAAAATAAGTGCATGTCTACACATTATAGTATTGACTGTTATGTAGACAATTGAAGTTATATTGGGGCACAAATGTATGGTCCGCCTCGATATTGCAAGTAATAATATCGATAACTTGGATGGTTTGCGCTAATGTATTCGAAGTCTTTTTGGGTTACCAAATATATTAGGCCCAGCTCCGCGATGAGATCCGCGCTAGATTGTCCTCAAAAGCGCCAAAGCATACTTAGAAAGTTGCTGTAGTGCCCCACAGGTCTTCAACCTAGTGGTCTAACCGTTGTGTCATCTTTATCATCATTTGCAAATCAGGCTTGCACTCTAACTTCGAATGCTTGTTTGGTTGACAGTACCGACCATGCGATACGTGCTAGTTTATTGGCTAACGCAACTACGACGACGTTATATGGTTTTCGTGATAATAATTCTAATATCCAATTTCCGAAGGTTGCTATAGCATTTTCTGGTCTTGCAAGAACAGCTCTTGCACCGTGAATGAATAACTCTCGTAATCCTTTATTCCCTCGTTTGCTTATACCGAGCAACCTTGGCTTTCCTCCTGTTGAAAACAGACGTGGAACCAAGCCAATCCATGCGGCTAAGTGCCTTCCATTTTTGAAATCAGCAGCGTTACTTATATCAGATAGGCAACGACTAGCGGTTAGGTTTCCCACACCAGGTATTGTTTTGAGTAGTTGAGCACGTTCGTCATGGTCAACTATCTCTTTTAGTTTTTTATCTTGAGTCAAAATAAGCTGATTAAGTTTCAAGTAATATTCATGATGGTCTCTTAATTCTAAAAGCAACAGAGCTGGTATTGGCTCACCAAAATCAGCTATCCATTGGAATAATGCTTTCATTTTTGCGTGAGACTTTGGAAAGCTCATACCAAACTCTAATAAAATTGATCCGATACGCGACATACAGGCCGTTCTGTCTTTTAGATAGCTTGAACGTATGCGTTGAATGACTGAGATCACTTGAGATGATTCAGTTTTAATACTTACAAAACGCATAGAAGGTCGTGTAGCTGCTTCAGCTATGGTATCAGCATCAATGAAATCATTTTTGTTCGTTTTTACATAAGGCTTAACATATTGTGGTGGGATTAGTAGTGCTTTATGCCCAAACTCTTGGCATTTTCTTGCTAACCAGTGGGAGCCACCACAAGATTCCATAGCAACAGTTGTACGTTTAGTATTAGCGAGAAACAGAACTAGTTTAGGTCGGCTTAATTTTTACGGCAAACTTCTCGACCCGATGAATCATGGCCAACAAGATGAAAGGTAGATTTTCCTATATCAATTCCAATAACGTTAATAGTAGACATGATGATTCTCCTCATTTAATAATCTCCCTAAGTGTAGATTAGGGGAGGCGGACCATCTTATTAGTGCCACAGGAATTATGATCACTTTGTGCGAAGTAAGTTAGGCGTGGCCACATCAAAGCTTTTTCTATTCGCTAAATAATATCATTAGCTTAAGGAGTTATCACATCCGTTTATAACTCATAGGATACTTGTTTGGTGTGAATCGTAGGTCTTTTCTAACAAACTTACGATTGGGCCGGATTTACAACATCAGCAACAATTGTAGTTTTATAGACTTGAGAGTTAGTACGTGTAACACCACCTTCAATTCCGACACTAACAGCAACACCTGCTTCCATTATCGCTCCATTTCCTGGCGACTTTACACCATTAAGGGCAACATTTTTAGATGCTTCTACACCATGATGGGAGTCAGGCAATGAAACAGAGCCATTCACAACAGAAGCTGAGCCACTCACAGATGTTCCCGTCCCTCCAAAATCATCGATAGTTACATCATCGGTAGTCCAAACAGCATTAATAAATAATCCAGCTCCTATTTCCTGATTAGTTACCACTGCGAGTTCCAGCGTATCTGTATCAAATAAAATCATGGTGCTTAAGCTCCCCTTATCTAAAAAGGTTGCACTGCCACCAGTGTTAATTCCTATAGGATCTTCACCATTTGGATCTGTATATCTGTACGGGGTATTATTCGAATAAGCATAACGGTTAAAATTGTGAACATTCTTAAACCCGACAGGATCATTCGAGTAGAAACGCCCGATAACTGGATCATAGTATCGTGCCTGCATATAGATGAACGCGACTTATTATTCAGAATGGTGATTTTTAAATACCTTTGTCTAAACTTTAAATACTTTCCGACAATACGCGGATATAACCTAATTTCATAATACTGTCTCATTTAACATCTTAGACAAGACAGTAACTGTGATACTTAAACGCGCAACTCAAGTTAAATGATACAGATTTGATAAATTTAGAATGTTACAATTTGGCTGTACCCATGTCTGACAGTACATATTTAGCTTAGATGTAAAAGACTAATGCCGATTTTGAGGGGATGGGCACAACAATGGCATTCGGTTAAGAGAATGTAGCCCCACTGAGAAAAAAATGAGCGGTGTTTTTAATCCAAAATCACCCTAACTTTTACCACAGAGCGGACGATTTTTCTTAACCAAATTCACCTC
>MAAL01000130.1 GCA_002163245.1 Gammaproteobacteria bacterium 42_54_T18
TCGACCTGAAAACCAAATCACGCAAGTTTTTTTGCCTAGTTTTCAGATAGATACGCTGTTTAAGCATGAAACTTAACAAATTAGATTATTTATTGACAACTACAGGCGCGCATCCACCTTATCCGCTTCGAACAAATACTTAATATCGTAAAGCACACTAGCATCACCCTTTCCTAACGTTCTAATCTTGCTTACTCCCATGTCTTTAAATTGCTTATGTGAAACAGCGATGACCACGGCATCGTAATGATTCTGCTGAGGCTCATTTACTAAATTGATCCCGTATTCATGTACCGCATCTTCTTTACTAACCCACGGGTCAAATACGTCTACTGTAACGCCGTAACTTTTTAGCTCATCAATGATATCAACCACTTTGGTATTGCGAATATCGGGGCAATTTTCCTTAAAAGCCAACCCCATCACCAACACCTTCGACTGACCCACTTGTATTAATTTCTTGAGCATTAATTTAACAAGCTGAGATGCCACATACTCCCCCATCCCATCATTTAGCCGGCGACCTGCCAGAATAATTTCTGGTCGATAACCAATCTCTTCGGCTTTATGTGTTAAATAGTATGGGTCTACACCAATACAGTGCCCCCCAACTAACCCTGGTCGAAAAGGTAAAAAATTCCATTTAGTACCCGCTGCTTTCAATACCTCTTCCGTATCAATGTCCAATCTATTAAATATCAGTGCCAATTCATTGATCAACGCTATGTTCACATCACGCTGAGTATTTTCAATAACTTTCGCTGCCTCTGCTACCTTGATAGAACTCGCTTTATAGGTACCCGCCTGAATTACACTAAGATATAACTGATCTACAAACTCTGCCATTTCTGGTGTAGATCCAGACGTCACTTTTAATATATTGGTAACACGGTGTTCTTTATCGCCAGGGTTAATACGCTCTGGGCTATAACCGACAAAAAAGTCCTTATTAAACACTAACCCTGATTGTTGCTCTAATAGAGGAACGCAAACCTCTTCCGTAGCACCTGGATAAACAGTTGATTCATAAACAACCACATCATTCTTAGACAACACCTTGCCGAGCATCTCGCTTGCTTTTACAAGAGGTGTTAAATCCGGTCGTTTATGGTTATCTATTGGCGTGGGGACTGTGACAATGTACACATTACATTCAGATAAACTTGAAACATCACAGCTAAAAGACAACTTACTTGCCTGTTTCAACTCATCTGGAGAAACTTCTAAGGTTTTATCAATACCATCGTTTAATTCACCGATTCGGCTTTTGTTGATATCAAAACCCAACGTCGATATCTTCTTCCCAAACTCCGCCGCAAGCGGAAGTCCAACATAACCCAATCCAATTATCGCTAGTTTTACATTTTCAATCATCAAAAAAGACCAACCTTCAAAACACGTTTACACCATGTTCGTCAGTATTGGCCTTAGGCTTAAAACACGCAAGTTTTTTAGTCCTTTTTCAGACAGATAGCATCACTTTGTAAAACCTTGAAAAATGAGTTACTCCGCATCTTTCACTACCACATTAGCCACGATATCATCCGTCACTTTTACACTTTTTCCTTCTGGAGAAACTTCAAGCTGTTCTATCAATTTCTCTATGCCATTTTTCTTAATTTCTTCAGCACTAGCGGACTTAAAGCTTTGTAAAACACTAATACCTTCCACAATCACATCATATACCTGCCACTGCTGTGTCTTCTTATTTTGGTACAATTTATAATCAATCAAGTATGAGCTTGCACCACTCAACTCCTTAACAGAACTTTTAACCAATACCAGATTACCTTTTTTGTTACGTCGCTCACCCGTTACTTTTAAGGCATAACTTTTACTTGGGTCGTACTGCGACACCATCGCTAAGCTAACCCTTTCTTTAAACGCTTTGGTATAACGTGCCTGCTGATCTTTAGTGATTTTCTTCCAATGCTTACCTAAAACTTTCTTAGCCATTTTGTCGAACGCGACATAAGGGCCAAGCACATCATTACCCAAAGCCAGAAGATGCCCACGATCCGCTTCGATTATTTCCTTATCCGCCTGAAGCTTCTCATTCATTTCATTGAACAAATTTTCAACTAATGTTCCAGGCGCAACTTCGTCAGCCGCCTGAACAACGCCAGCCAGAGACACTACCCAACTTAGTAAAACAGCCACAAACACATGAGGTAAAAATCGATAATTATTCACAGTAAATCTCCCTATTCTTAGTTAGCCGCATTGTACACATTACAATCACTCGATGCGAACCACATTATTGGAATGGTATTTTTCACATAAAAGGAAGGCTACACAGATTTCTCTATATAGCCCTATAATACTACGATGTAGCGAATATGTAGTGCGCTAAAAGACGTTATTTAACGGCAATAACCGCCTCGTTTTTAGCAATGGTTCCAGCACCAATACCTTTAACATCCGTCAGTTCATTCAACGTTTTAAACTGCCCATATTGCTCTCGATGAGCAACAATCGCCTGAGCTTTCTTTAAGCCAATGCCTTTTAGTGCCGCTGACAGTGTTTCAGCATTCGCCGTATTTATATTGACTACTTGTTGCGTAGAAGGTTCAGCTGACTCAGCCATTACTAAACTTGTATTAACCATACTTCCCATAAAAAGAAATAAAGAAGCAACTACTATCCTTAGGTACGTCATTGTTTGATCTCCATTATGATCATTTTGTAAGCTACTGCATTAATAGCGTTAAAAATCATGTGCTTAATGCACAATATAGAGACCCTAGACGCATAAGGAAAGTCAGGTTAATGAAGCAATTATTTCATCCAAGGCTTGCTGTGGGTATTCTGCTTGGGTGATGGGACGCCCAATCACCATATAATCAACACCTGCTTGTAATGCCTGAGGTGGAGTCATAACCCGACGCTGGTCCCCTGCATCAACACCAACAGGGCGAATACCAGGTGTCACCAATGCGAAATCAGCCCCTAATTGCATCTTAAGCATTTCAGCCTCTTGCGCAGAGCAAACCACGCCATCCAATCCGCTATCTTTTGCCAACCTGGCCAAGCGTGACACCTGCTCTTCGGGGCCAACACTAACACCGATGCCTTTCAAATCATCTGCATCCATACTGGTTAATACCGTTACCGCTATCAACAAAGCTCCGGAGCCTGATTGCTCAACAGCGACTCTCGCAGCATCCATCATTCGCGCACCTCCGGATGCGTGAACATTCATCATCCACACCCCCATGTCCGCCGCAACACCACAGGCTTTTGCGACAGTATTGGGAATATCATGATATTTAAGATCCAAAAACACTTCAAACTCCCGGTCATGTAGCGCTTTAAGCACTGCCGGGCCTTCTCGCGTGAATAGCTCTTTACCTACTTTAACCCTACATTTACTCGGATCAAGCTGATCAACAAGTTCCAACGCATTACTAAGATATGGGTAATCCAGAGCAACAATAACCGGGGAGATAGCAGCCGACGCTGCCGCAGACGAGTTTGTCATAACGTTTACACACTTGATTAAGAGACTTATTTGGTAGGCTTGAAGGTTGGCAAGCTTAGGCGTTACTCTCCTTCCAAACCATGTATAGGTTTTACCGTACCCCAACCTAAACAGCTAGGGCAGTGCCAATGCAAAGCTTTGCCGTCAAATCCGCAAGCCTTACATTGGTAAATGGGTTTATTGTGAATCATTTGTTGCGTAAATGCTTGTAACAATGCCAAATTTTCCTTGGCAGGGCCTTCAGTATTCGCAAGATGAAAATCAATCAAACGATGAAGGCCTCTTACCGATGGGCGTTTTTTGAGATATTCGGACAAAACATACGCACCTTCATAATCCCCCTCCAACTGACGAAGCTTATCTGAAAGCGCAATAACAATGGATATCGCGGGATGTTGTTCCAGTAACGTAAATAGATATTTTATATATTCTTTCGGTTCATTCAGCGCTTCATAGCTTTTATCCAACAAACCTAGCGTCTCTGGAGAGAAATCGTTGTCCTGGTGGCGAACTCTTCTTAAGCTTTTAATCGCATCGCTATATTCGCCCGCATCAAACTCAAACCGTCCTTGCAACAAACTTGCTCGAACACTGCCTTTATCTGCTTGCAACGCTTTTTTCAAATAACGGCGTGCATCAACGATATCGCTTAATTTATGGGACTTCTCAGCCATTTCGCAATAGTAATGGGCTAATCGAAACTGGATCTCTGCTTTGCCCTTTCCAACGAGTACATTGGCTGTTTCAACGGCCTCATCCCAGGATTTTTCTTGCTCATAGATAGATAACAACAACTCAAGGCTACGTAAAACATACACACTATCTTCCGTTACCAATTCTTTGAGAATACGCTCTGCACGATCTAACAACCCGGCCTTGAGGTAATCTCGCGCCAATTCAAACCGCACGGTATTTTGCTGTAACTTCGAAAGGGTTGGTCGAGCCAACAAATCTTGATGGATACGAATGGCGCGATCAACCTCACCACGTCGTCGAAACAAACTCCCCATCACCAAGTACGTGTCTACGGTATCTGGGTTCACATCCAGGGTACGTATAAATACTTCCATCGCTTCATCTTGCTTATCATCTAACAGCAAGTTCAACCCAAGGAAATATTCTCGGGTAATAGGGTCTGCCCCCAAGTGTGCAGGTTTTTTCTTTCTTTCTGCCTTGCCCAAAAACCAACCAATTACAATGGCTAGAAATAACAATGAGCCAACCACTAAGTCTTTCATCTAGGGAGCATCTTTCAGCGACAGGCTTCTAAGATGATCAAGCTGCTGTTTATAACTCTCTGCATCTTTACGTGCTCTCCGAAGCTCTATAGATTGAACAAAAACATACGCAACACACAACAACGCCCCAAATACTAACCCTAAAAAGAAGCAATATAAGATCAATCGCCCAAGAGGCAATGAATAAGGGCCATAAAATAACAAATCAATGGCAACAGTAACGCCATCATTCGTCCACATTAACACCCCTCCTACAGTACCAAAAATTAATACCGCAGAAAGAATTAACAAAAATTTCAATTTACCCATAAACCAAACAATACCCAAATAAAACAAATGCCTATCAACACCCACAACCGGGGCCAAAATAGACATAAAAAAAGCGACATGATGACGCAATCATGCCGCTTTTCTCAAATAAAGTTCAAGGTTTTTTTACAACTATTCAACAGGCTCAGCCATTCAACCGGCCTGAGCAACCTTCAATCAACTTTATGTCGATTCCACAGCCTCTTGAAGGTTTACAATCGGTTATTAGTTAGCCATCGGTGGCGTCGGGTGTTCATTCACCCGCTCTCTAAGCTCTTTTCCAGGCTTAAAGTGTGGAACATATTTACCGGTTAGATCCACGGACTGCCCTGTTTTAGGGTTACGTCCCACGCGAGGGGATCTGTAGTGCAACGAAAAACTACCAAAACCGCGAATTTCTATACGTCCGCCTGTCGCCAATGTTTGAGACATTTCCTCAATCATTGTTTTTATCGCCAACTCGACGTCTTTCTGAGAGAGCTGCTGTTGCCGTATGGAAACACGCTCAATCAATTCTGATTTAGTCAAAACTCAACCCTCTTTTGTACTTAACCAATTGAGAACCTTGTATTTATTAAGATAACCTAAGTTTCGAATATAGCAAACTATCCGTCCAAAAAGGTGTAATTTGCTGGTTATGTGCCATATTAAGAACAAAATTATCTAAAAACACCGCTAAGTTCGTGCTTTTACTCAAATAATTAGCCTAAAAGAGTCCAACGATGATCATTATCCCTGCTGAAAAAGGTCTCGACTGGCGGCGTGCTCCAGTGGTGACTGGTTTGCTAATAATAGTGAACCTCTTAGTTTTCGCTTTATGGCAATCTCACGATGCCCAAAAACTTGAAGATATTGCTTCTTATTATAGAAGCAGTGATTTGCCAGAAATGGAATACTCGGTTTTCATCAGTTACTTATATCAGTCTCGTCAAACAGAGCTCGCAAAAAAAATTGAAGCACGCTGGGATAAGGGAGACAAAGAAGCCATTTACCCCTATATCATCTCCGACATAGGCTTTATTCACACACTTAATCGCACGGACATCTCATTTTGGGGTGGAGAAGAGTACGGTATATGGCTAAAACAACACCAGGCCGTTGAAAAACAAATTCGTGAGCTGAGTTTTATCAAATACGGCTTAACACCCTCTGAAAATCGTCCAATTACCTACTTCACCCATCAATTTTTACACGGGGATTGGAGCCACCTTATCGGTAATATGCTTTTTTTAGCCATAGCCGGTTTAGGTGTAGAAGCAGCAATTGGCTCCTTCCACTTCTTTATTGCATATATAGTGTGTGGAATATTTGCGGGTCTTACCTTCACTTTATTTAATGGTTCTAGCACCACCCCCTTAGTTGGAGCGTCCGGTGCAATCTCCGCGGTACTAGGTATGTATGCCGCCATTTATGAATTGCGTAAGATTCGTTTCTTTTACTCCGTTGTTGTTTATTTTGGTTATTTCACGGCACCGGCACTGGTCATTTTACCGGTATGGATTGCCATTGAAATATTGCAATGGATTCTGAATCCCGATTCCCACATTGCTTACACCGCTCATCTTGGTGGACTTATTGCGGGAGGCGGTATTATTTTCTCCCTTAAACGCTGGCTTATTCGTATTGATAAGGAAGCCCTTGAGTCGGGAACAACCGATGAAGATGAAGAATACAGAACCCAACTTAACGACGCGCTAAAACAGTTGACGGTATTTAACTTTGATAGCGCAAAAAAGAAATTCACCGCGTTAGAAAAACAGTACCCTGATGATATTACCGTTAAAATCCAACACTACCACCTGGAAAAGCTCTTTCGTAATCAAAAAGGTGTCAATCGATTAGCATTCGAGATATTCCAGCAAGGTATTCACCAAACACATTACCTGCAACAAGTTCACGACCTGTACTGTGAATACTTATCTCAGGAAGAGTCTGCAGCCATCCCTTATGACCTAGATATCAAACTACTATTAGCCTTTATCAATATCGGTCAACTGGATACTGCCAGAAAACTCACTAAACACCTTATCAGTGACCCGAAAAAAGACATCATGTTGGTAAAAGCACTTAACACTCTTGCCAGCGCTTTGGAGAGCCAAGGGCAATCCGATGATGCATATCGCTTTCACGGTATGGCAGACGAATTACAATCCAGTTTTTCATAAGTCGTTTTAATGAACCTTTAATGAACCCCTGACCAAAAGTGACTGTAAAGTCGTAGTTTTGGTCATTTCTAGAACCCTACGAATTCGATAATCTTCTTATTGCAATATGTACTTTGTAATATCAATTTTAACCACGTAATAACCTAGGAGTCACCTATGATAGATTGGAGTGAACCACAGCGCATGATGAGAGATGCCGTGCGTAATTTTGTGGAAGCAGAAATTGCCCCCAAGGTAGAAGAACTAGAACACGGCGACACACCTCCCTATGAGGTTTTACGTAAGATGATTAAGACCTTTGGCATTGACGTTATGGCGAGGGCACAATTTGAAAAAACCATCAGCAAAGAAAAAGCGATTGCAGCCGGCGAGTACGAGCCAAAAACCTCCAGTAAAACCGATGAAGAGCGAGAGATGATGCGAGGCGAAGAAACCGCCATGAGCCTTATCCCTATCATCGAGCTCTGTAAATACTGCCCCGGAATGGTAACGGCTATGGGTGTGAGCATGGGGCTAACCGCCGGCGCCATTATGTCTAAAGGTAGCATTGCCCAAAAGGAACGTTGGGCTCCTGAATTATTGACGCTTGAGAAAGTCGGGGCTTGGGCAATTACCGAACCTAATTCAGGCTCCGATGCATTTGGCTCAATGAAAGCCAGCTGTAAACGTACCGATGACGGTGGTTATCTTTTAAATGGCAACAAAACCTTTATCACAAACGGCCCCTACGCTGACACCATTATCTTTATTTGTAAATTAGACGAACCAGGTGTTGAGCCCAAGCAGCGTAAAGTACTAAGCTTTATTCTAGATAGTGGAATGCCGGGATTAGAACAAAGTAAACCGTTTAGAAAAATGGGTATCCACTCCTCACCAACAGGTGAATTATTCCTACAAGACGTCAAAGTGGGGCCTGAACGACTCTTAGGTGAAACGGAAGAAGTGTCCGCACGATCTGGAGCAAAAGATACGTTCTCCTCTGAACGCTCCGGGGTTGCTGCTATGGCCTTGGGCATCGTTGAGCGCTGTCTATCCTTATCAGTACAATACTCCAAAGAACGTGTTCAGTTTGGCCAGCCTATAGGGCAGTTTCAATTAATCCAAGCCAAACTTGCGAAGATGGAAATCGCACGAATGAACCTGCAAAATATGGTGTTCCGCTATATAGAATTGTCAGGTAAAGGACAGAAACCAACATTGGCAGAAGCCTCTGCTATGAAGTTATATGCTGCTCAGACGGCTGTCGATGTTGCATTAGAAGCAGTACAGATCCATGGCGGCAACGGATATATGGCCGAATACCATGTTGAACAGCTTGCTCGAGATGCAAAAATTCTCCAAATCTATGGTGGTACTGATGAGATACAAATCACTCATATAGCGAAGGATTTGCTGTCCCGGGGTTAGTATCACTGAATTTTAACGGTCTTTGCTAATCAGCAGGCTGTGAATCACGCTAATAGCCCTCAATTTGGGGGCGCTCCCACCAAACGTCCCCTTCCCCGCATTCTTCAACGCACACTCCCTTCACTTCAGGTATACTGCCGCCCATTCTCTGTTCTAATCCCTGTTTTAGATTCAATTCGCCCTAAAGGAAGTTCCCATGTCCCTGCTTCGACTACGTGATATTACTGTGAGTTTTGGTGGTCCATTACTGCTTAATCACCTCAACCTAACGATCGAAAAAGGCGATAGGTTATGCCTTGTAGGGCGTAACGGCTCGGGAAAGTCTACCTTACTGAAAGTGCTAACCGGTGACATCAAACCCGATGAAGGCCTTATCGAATCTAGCGGCAACATCAGAATTGCCCGTTTAGAACAGGATGTACCTGATACAGGGGAAGGCTCCGTATTTCATGTTGTTGCATCAGGTTTAGGGGATATCGCCCCCCTACTCGACGAGTATCACAGAGTCATCCATTTGGTCACCGAAGACCCGAGTGAAGAGAACCTCAATAAGCTGGAAGTCACTCAGCGCCAACTAGAAGCAAAAAATGGTTGGGAGCTTGAGCAACGGGTTGAGACCACCTTATCCAAACTGAGTTTGGATGGCGACATGATGTTTGCCGATCTCTCCGGTGGTATAAAACGTCGAGCATTACTTGCCAAAGCGCTAGTTCAAGAGCCAGACCTTTTGTTACTTGATGAACCTACCAACCATCTGGATATCGAATCAATACAATGGTTAGAAGAGTTTCTTGCCAACTACCAGGGTAGCCTACTGTTTATCAGTCATGACCGCTCTTTTCTGGATAAATTGGCTACCCGCGTCGTAGATCTTGATAGAGGCAAGTTATCAGACTGGCCAGGAAGTTATCAAAACTATTTACGCCGTAAACAAGAACAACTTGAAGCTGAAGAAAAGCAAAACGCTCTTTTCGATAAAAAACTATCCCAAGAAGAAGTATGGATACGCCAAGGTATCAAAGCCCGACGTACCCGAAATGAAGGGCGAGTTCGCGCACTAAAAACAATGCGCCAAGAGCGCTCCGATCGTCGTAATGTACAAGGCAAAGCCAGCTTTGTAACACAAGTTGCCGATCGCAGTGGCCAAAAAGTTATTGATGCAAAAAATATTCAGTTTACCTACAGCAACAAACCTATCGTTAATGACCTAACCACGCTGATATTACGTGGGGATAAAGTGGGATTAATTGGTCCAAACGGTGTCGGTAAATCTACGTTACTGCATCTATTACTCGGTAAACTTGAACCTCAATCCGGCAGTGTTGATCTTGGGACCAACTTGCAAATTGCCTACTTCGACCAGCTGCGAGATCAGTTAGACGAATCTCAAACGGTTAGAGAAAACATTGGGGAAGGCAGTGACTCCATTGATGTGAACGGGCAAACCAAACATGTCATTGGTTACCTACAGGACTTTTTGTTTACACCTGAGCGGGCCAACACTCCCGTTAAAGCATTATCTGGTGGTGAAAAAAATCGCTTACTATTAGCTAAGATATTCTCTAAGCCCTCCAATCTAATGGTTATGGATGAACCCACCAACGACTTAGATATAGAAACCCTTGAACTGTTAGAAGAGCTTGTATCCGGTTATACCGGTACCCTATTGCTCGTTAGTCACGACCGAACCTTCATCAATAATGTAGTAACCAGCACCTTGGTGTTTGAAGGCAATGGGGATGTTAATGATTACATCGGTAGTTATGACGACTGGATACGCCAGCGTCCAGAGAAGGGAAAATTGAAAAAGGCACCAGAAAAAGCGGCCAAACTCCAGAAAAGTACAAACAATGCAACCACCAAACTCAGCTATAAAGAAAATAAAGAGTTAGAGTCACTACCCAAAGACATTGAGAAATACGAAACCCTAATCGCCTCCACCCATGAACAACTTGCTGATCCGAAGTTATATCAGGAAGATCCAAATAAAGTGACTGATTTACAAACGGAATTAACAAAAGTCGAAGCGTTATTAGAAACGGCTTTTGCTCGCTGGGAGGAGCTTGAAGAAAAACAAGGAGGAAACAGCTAAACCTTTTTCACTCTCTAACTGGAAAAAATGCGCTCCTGGTCTAAACTGATTATAAAACAACCAGTTACAGATCATTCTATTCGATTTCTTTGGGAATATGCGCATTTTGAACAAGTATCATCTCTTTCTGCTGCTACTCATGACCAGTGCAGCAATAGGTGCATTGTTACCAGAGTTATCACAGTCAGAGCTGTGGACGAGCCTTGGCGTATTCGCAACCGTTATCGCCGCCTATATTTTTATACACAAAGAGCAACTAGCCCCCCCCAAAGTAACTGATACTGTCGAAGAGCCAGAATTCCTACCGCACAGCGAGACAAAACCTCTAGAAGACTCAATGGAGGCCATGCATCAAGGCCATGATGAAATCCAGAAGGATTTAAGTTTCCTAAAAAGTGCCATTGACGATAGTACCACTCAGTTAACCGGTAGCTTTTCCGGTATGTCTGCAACATCCAATGAAACCAATCAGCTAATAAACAAAGTTATGATGCTGGTTACTGGTCATTCTCATGAATCAAACACAGATAGCACCGGCCAATCAAATGAAGAAGCCGTAACGGTTGAAAAATTTGCAAGAGAAGTTAGCAACACATTATCAGAGTACGTTGGCCTATTGGTTGACGTTAGCGACAAAAGCATCCAAGCCGTTCATCATATTGGGGACATGGTCACCGAATTAGAGCAAATGTTTGGCCTGCTCAATGAAATTCGTAACATTGCAGAACAAACTAACTTACTTGCCCTTAATGCTGCTATTGAAGCCGCTCGAGCGGGTGAAGCAGGAAGAGGTTTTGCGGTGGTAGCAGATGAAGTTCGCAACCTCTCCCAACACACAAATAACCTCAGTGATCAGATTCGCAACCGTGCAGAAACCGCTCAAAGCACCGTCACTGAAGTGAAACGCATTGTCGGAGACATAGCATCGATGGACCTTAATAACGCCATTGATGCGAAGGGCCATGTCGATACCATGCTTGTCAGCCTAGAAGATATGAACAAGTCCATATCCAGCACAATGGATGAGCTTAACGGGCTTAACCAACATGTAAACCAGGACGTAAACCGAGCAATCACCGCATTGCAATTTGGTGACATTACTGGCCAGGTAGTTTCTCAAATAACAGCTAAGCTTAATCAACTAGAGCTTATTAATAAGCAATGGGACAACCTTATACAAGAGAGTCACTATACCCAACAGGCAAAAAGTACACTTGATGAACTTGGAATCTTGGTACTCCACCAACATCAAAACATGGTGGAGACTTCAAACAACGCCAGTTCTGATAGTGATATCGACTTGTTTTAAATATGATTAACAAAAAAGAAGGAGCAACACCATGCCGGTAGAAAGTGCATTATCCAGCGACAACGCAGAACTCACTATTAGTATTGTGGGTCGATTTGATTTCGAATTAGTTCAAGAATTCCGTGCAGCATACTCCGATCAAAAAGGTACAAGATACACTATCGATATGCGAGCCACCGAGCATATGGACAGCTCAGCGCTAGGTATGTTGTTAAATATGCGAAAAACACTAGGGGAAGACACAAAAATATCAATTGTGAATTGCCGCCCGCAGATTAAAAAGATTTTAACTATCTCTCGTTTCGACAAAAAATTCAGCATCGAATAAACGGGTCATATTAATATGAAGATTTTGGTTGTTGATGATACTGAAGCCAATCGCAAGCTACTATGCTGGATTCTAGAAGATGACGGGCACACTGTAGTAGAAGCGGTCAATGGACAGGAAGGCGTGGATCTTTTCCAATCAGAGTCCCCAGACCTGGTGTTGATGGATGTCATGATGCCAGTGATGGATGGTTTTGATTCAACCAAAGCTATCCGAGAAATACTCGGTGATACCCACATCCCCATTATATTTCTAACCGCACTATCGGATGATGCTTCATTAGCAAAATGCCTATCTGTAGGTGGTGATGATTTTCTCAGCAAACCGATTAATGAACAGGTTCTGCAAGCAAAAATCAACGCTCACGCTCGGATCAGAGACCTTAACGAAGAACTCAACAAACAGAAAGTTGAGCTAGAAGCACTACATGCGCTGACGGAGCGCGAACACGAGATTGCCAAGGCAGTATTCGAAAATGCAATGGGAGCAAGCCTTCAAGACTGCGCCAATACTCGCCACTACATATCCCCTGCCACCACCTTTAACGGTGATATATTGCTATCCGCCCCGTCACCATCTGGCGGCCTATACGTAATATTAGCGGATTTCACCGGCCATGGGCTGCCCGCTGCCATCGGCGCACTGCCTCTATCACAAACATTCTACAACTGTACGGTTGCTGGAGATTCCGTTAGTGATATTGCCCGAAAATTAAATACTGCCCTAGAAGGGTTTCTACCAGACTTTATGTTTGCGGCCGCAGCGGTATTAGAAATGAATGCCGACGGCACCCGCGTCACCTTTTGGGCTGGTGGTTTACCCGACATTATCATAACCGATGCCAACGGTAGCATTAAAGAAAGCGTTATCTCCAGTCATATGCCTCTCGGGGTACTAGACGACAAAGAGTTTGAACGTGAAGTTATCATTCGACACCCTGAACCCGGCGATAAGTATTATATATACACTGACGGCATTACCGAAACCGAAACTCCCGACGGAGAGATGTACGGTGATGAACGCATGCAAGCGTTATTTGATGGCACTCAAAAAGACCCGTTCACAAAGTTACTATACGACATTAAAACCTTCCGAGGCGCCTTGGAACAGAATGATGACATTACCATCATCGAGTTAACCTGCTCCCCTGTCGAGTTAGAAACCGAGCATGACACAAAACCATTGGCACAAGGCAAGCTGCCTTGGTCATTAAACATGAACCTTGATGCTAACGCTCTTAATGGGTCATCACCCATATCACAAATTATCGACATGATTGGTTCATCTCCTGCCATTTCAGAACATAAAGATTATTTACACACCATAATGTCAGAGTTATTTTCAAACGCACTAGAGCACGGTGTACTTGAATTATCGTCTGAACTTAAGGAAACAGAAGACGGCTACCTAGATTATTACCAACAAAGAGAAGATAGACTTGCCGCCCTCACCGATGGCAATATAACCATCAACGTCGAATTTATTCTCGGTGATGAATACGGGAAATTGAAAATAAACTTTAATGACTCCGGCAAAGGCTTTGATGTAAAAAATCTTAAAGCATCCGATGATGACAATGCTTTCGGTCGAGGTGCCTCACTTATCGACACTTTATGTGACAGCGTAGAGTACAATGAAACAGGTACAGCCGTTACCGCGTACTACACACTTAGGTCAACAGATTAAGCGTTCTCTATAAAAACATTCTCAGTAAAAAACAACCCTATGCTTCACCTTCCAAAATATCCTGTCGGTAAACGGCAGGGGTTTTCCCTGTCCATTTTTTAAAAGCACGATGAAATGAACTTGCCTCAGAAAAGCCCATTAACATAGCAATTTCATCAATGGTTAATTCTCGCTGCGACAAATAATACACCGAAGCATCATTCCGAATGCTGTCCTTGATTTCTTGATAACTAGTGCTTTCATCTTTTAATCGACGCCGTAACGTTTGCGGGGTCATGTTTAATTGTTCACACACCACAGAAAAATCCGGAAAATTATTACCATAACCTTTACTAATAATGCTGCGAATCTGAGCGTTCAAACTTGCGTTTTTAATATCCCCTTCCATCAACTCTCGTAACGACGACTTCAAGAATTTAGACAATGACAACGCATTTTGAATCAACGGCATATCAAGATACCGACCTTCTATTACCAGCACTGTTGTCGGTTGATTATAAAGAACAGGACAAGGAAATTGTTCCGCGTAACCACCGTCATCCATTACATCAAAGTCAAAACAGATTTTTTTTGGTACGATTTTTTGTCCCACTAGCCAACTAAAAAAACGTACTGCCAGAAACATCGTAGCTTCCAGGATATGCTCCCGAAACTCAATATCATCAAAAGAGTGAAACTGCACTCGCGATTCACAGCCATCACGTACTAACTCTGCATACATGCTTAAACCAAACAACTCATAGAACTTTATACTACGAGAAATTGCCTTCTCTAAAGTAGCGCAATTAATTAATGCATGAGCCATCATACTAAAGGTGCCAGGCCTAGACTTCCTGCCTTTCCCAAATCCCATAAATTCATCTTGTGTTCGCTTCATTACAGCCAACATAAGATGAATAAAGGTTTGCTTCTCAATAACAGCATGTGGCTGCTCAAGAAGGTCCGGCGCAATACCGCACTCCTCCAGCAGATCCAACGAGCTAACACCCCCCCGCTTTGCTCCTTCTAGCAAAACAAGTACCTGTTGAATTGGGATTACATTACTTCTCACACGCCCCTCACCTATTGATTGCCTCGACAGTGTTCCATTGATCCCTTAAGATCAAGAAAACAATAACACAAAGGTAAACACCCTTTATACCCCATTCAGCGACTTTATAGCCATCCCGTGTAGTCATCACCCTATTCACTACATCACAGCCCGCTACATATTGCTCGCGACATAATGAGGCCTAAAAAAACCAAAAATAACCCTCTGAACAAATATGTCAGGAAATTTGGCAGATTCCGTCATTGCTGCAAACGAGACCGAAACCAATAATGAGAACCAAGCAGTCAAGCTTGTGCGTGCAAGCAGTTACTGCAAAAGGAAACAAAATGAGCATCGAAAACCGAACCATCTTTGAAGAAGAACATAACGTCTTTCGCGACAGCTTTCGCCGCTTTTGCGATGAAGAAGTCGCACCCTATACCGAAGATTGGATTGATGATGGCATCGTATCGCGAGAAGCATGGCTAAAAGCGGGAGAAAACGGTTTTCTCGCACCTTTCGTCGACGAAGAATACGGTGGCTTAGGCTTACGGGACTTTCGATATTCCCTCATTATGATTGAAGAGCTCGCTATGGTTGGCGAAAGCGGGTTTGCTGTTGGCCTACATAACGATGTAATAGCCCCCTATTTGGATACCTACGCCAACGAAGAACAGAAAAAGCGCTGGTTACCCAAGGTCTGTACAGGTGAAGCCATACTGGCAATCGCCATGACAGAACCTGATGCTGGCAGCGACTTACAAGCAATAAAAACCCGCATTGAAGACAAAGGGGATCATTACCTCCTAAATGGCTCAAAGGTGTACATCTCCAACGGCATCCTTGCAGACCTTGTGATCGTCGCCGCAAAAAGTGACGAAGGTATCAACCTTATTGTTGTAGAGCGAGGAATGGCAGGCTTCACCCGTGGCCGCAACCTCAAAAAAATGGGACTGAAGTCACAAGATACCGCCGAGCTCTTTTTTGACAATGTAAAGGTCCCTAAGGAAAACCTGCTCGGAGAACTGGGACAAGGCTTTATCTACCTAATGCAAAAGTTAGCTCAAGAACGTCTTGTCACAGCAGCGGGAGCCATGGGTGCCTGCCACTTCGCCTTTGAAGAGACCATGGACTTTATTAAAGAGCGCAAAGCATTCGGCAAACCTATTGGCAAGTTTCAAAACACACGCTTCAAAATGGCAGAAATGCACACCGAGATAATGATAGGGCAAACTTTCCTTGACTCTCTTGTCGTAAAACTGAATGCCGGCGATCTAAGCGCCGATGATGCCGCAGCGGCCAAATGGTGGTGCACCGACTTACAAAACCGTGTTGTTGATCAATGCGTACAGTTCCACGGTGGAGCCGGATATATGTGGGAATACCCCATCGCCCGAGCCTATGTGGACGCAAGAATAACCCCCATCTTTGCTGGGACAAATGAAATCATGAAAGAGATCATTGGTCGTGGTTTAGGTCTTTAATTACAGACATTGATAATTATTGAGACAAGCTCAGACGCTAGCAAGTAGTGTTGTATTTGAAACCTTATTTTAGAAATCTCTGAGGCAAGGACGCCGAAGAAAGCATACACGGATGTACTCGCTGCGCTTTCTAAAATAAGGTTTCAAATACAACACGATCTCTGAGATAGGAACAATAATTACTCATAAAAGTTTGGGCGGTTTAGTCTCTGTGAATGCAGATTTTGACTTCACCGCCCTTTTTTTTGCCCAAAATAAACCGTTAGGAGAAAGACCATGTCAGACGTACGTTTTGATGACCGTGTTGTCATAATCACCGGAGCAGGAAACGGCCTAGGAAAAAGCCACGCTCTAGAATTCGCAAAACGCGGAGCAAAAGTCGTGGTCAACGATCTCGGTGGCAGCGCCCACGGCGAAGGGGCCAGTAAAAACTCAGCTGACCTCGTAGTTGACGAGATTATCGCCGCAGGCGGAGAAGCCGTCGCCAGCTACAACTCCGTCACCGATGGTGAAAAAATCGTACAAACCGCCATTGATAATTTTGGTCGCATCGACATTGTCGTAAATAACGCCGGGATTCTTAGAGACAAAAGCTTCTCCAAAATGACCGATGCCGACTGGAACCTCGTTTACCAAGTTCACGTTGAAGGCGCCTACAAAGTTACCCATGCCGCCTGGCCTCACATGAAAGAAAACAACTATGGCCGTATTATCTTTACCGCCTCCGCAGCGGGCATCTACGGAAATTTCGGTCAAGCCAACTACAGCATGGCAAAACTAGGTTTATATAGCCTGGGGCAAACGCTTTCGATTGAAGGCAAGAAAAATAATATTTGCGTAAACTCCATCGCCCCCATCGCTGGATCACGCATGACCGAAACGATCCTTCCACCAGCACTTATCGAACAGCTAAAACCAGAATACGTGACCCCCCTAGTGATTAAGCTATGTGACGAAAATAACACAGACACGGGAAGCCTATTTGAAGTCGGCGCTGGCTGGATTGGCAAACTGCGCTGGGAGCGAAGTAAAGGCCACGGATTTAATATCACCAACGGGTTTAATGCAGAAGATGTTAACGAGCACTGGGAAACCATCAACAACTTTACCGACGCTGATCACCCATCAAACACCCAAGAAGCCATGATGGCCGTAATGTCGAATTTAGGGAACAAATAATGGACAGCAACATGACCAGACGTGTAAATGTTATTGGCGTAGGAATGACAAAGTTCACTAAGCCGGGAGACCCTCAAGGGCAAGATTATCACCTACGAATCTCTTGGGCTCACACCAGAAGGTACCGCGGAGAAGTTTATTCTCGATGGAGATAACACGTACGGGGGCAAAGTTGTTGTAAATCCGTCTGGCGGATTATTATCCAAGGGCCACCCACTCGGTGCAACAGGCTTAGCACAATGCACTGAACTGGTTTGGCAACTCAGGGGGCAGTCCGAAAAGCATGCGCCAGCAAAACATTCGCTGGCGCTACCTGTTGCGAATTAAGCAAGAAAACTCAATACATCATGGTTAATAGCCACACCAACGATATACCCATACAGCAGTAACCCTACCACAAAAGCAAAAACCCTAATTTTCTTAGTTTTTCCTCGTTTTATAGCGACAGTACCCACCAAGATGTACAACACCAATGCAATAACTTTGGCGGTAAGCCAATGATCTACAAATGGATATTGTTGCAATATCACTGTCAACGCAATTGCACACCCCAATAGCAATGTATCATTTATATGCGGCAAAACCTTGACCCAACGCTTTTGCAATTGCGCTGAATCCATCATCATCCAGATGCCTCGCAGTATAAACAAGACCCCACTCGTAACAGCAAACAACATATGTGCATGTTTTAAAACGCTATACACTAGACTTTCTCCTCTTTCGTCAATATTCCGACCATTATAAAAACTATTATGCAAAATAGTAATGAAGTTTATGCCATCAAGAACACTATTTATCGATCGCAGTTAAATAGGAGGCCATCATTAGAAATGCTGATTTTTTACACTACACTTTTCTAATATGCCGGAAATCACACGCAGGAATGTCTCCATTTGGTCACCAATAACGCAATAACACGCTTACTTCACATATTGCTACTAGGCTCCTCGTTACTCGGTACGCTGCTGGTAAGTGTCCTCTGTGCGAATACGGCTCTGGCACAGCAAACCATCATGCCCGACCGCCAATCACTGCTTACGGGGGCCCAGTGGTTTAGCACCTCAAGGTCTCTTTCGTTCTCCGAAGCTGAAGATCGCTTTCATTCCAATAAAACAAAGGTAAAACAAACCTCACAGCAGTATCTACACCTAAACAATACAGAGCAAACGTACTGGATACAGCAGACGCTAGACACAGGCGACCAGGCTACTCTTCAACACTTGCACCTTGTCTTAGATCGCCAATACCCTCAATTCGATAATGTCGACCTATACATTGCTACAGAGTGGGAAACCCCTTCTCACTTTCAACAAGACGATCGTTTAAATACCCCTGGCAGCGATGCACAGTCCCGCATGATGGCATTTCCTATTACGTTAAAAGCCAACAAGCATTATACCATTACCCTTGCCATAAAAAGCCGTGCCCAGCAATCCTTAGCGGTAGAGTTAATGAAACCCCAGCAATTTTACACTTCTGTTAAAAACAGTGAATTTATCTGGGGGGGTTTTTATGGCATTTTTTTAGTTGCTGCAATTTTCAACTTACTGATTTATTTTTCTTTAAAAGAAAAACTTTACCTTTATTACATTGGTTATGTCATCGCGATAGCGCTAACTCAAGCCGGTATATCAACTCACGGCGCCTATTATCTTTGGGGAAGTTCCAGTCAATGGAGCCAGGTGTCGCACCTGTTTTTTATCGGTATCGCGGTGGTTTTTGGTGTTCTATTTGCTCGACCTTTTCTTAACACCGAAGAACTTGCCCCAAAAACCGACAAAGCCTTAATCTCCATGCTTCCTATAGGTATCATGATTTCTGCCGGTGCAATGACCCTACCCTATCAGACCATTATCACCTTCACTGATATATCCTTAGCAGTGCTCACTTTTGTAATGATTCTAGCGAGTATCATCACCTGGAATTCAGGTAGAAAAACCGCTCGCTTTTTTCTGCTGGGCTGGGGCACATTATTAGTATGTACATTAATTTATATTTTGACCCTCAGAGGAATACTCCCCCCTAACGTTTTCACGTTACATGCAGCACAATTCGGAACCGTTGCGGAAATACTCATTATCACGGTCGCTATCGGTGATCGCATACAGCAACACCAACAAGAAAAACGTATCGCCATTCAAAAACAACAGAAAGCGATTAATGCCCTCAAAGAAGCCGAGGCTGCGCTAACCTATCGTGCATACCACGACAAAATAACCGGCCTCCCTAATCGGGATAAACTCATCGAGGTGATTGATGCTGAACTTGCCAGTCAAAATCAACGAGGCTCGCTTAAGCATCTTTATGTGGTACTTATTAAAATAAAGCGATTACGAGAAATCAATCATACTTTGGGTCACTATGTCGGGGATATGGTGGCAAAAACTACCGCACAATCCCTCAACAATTTACTCAAAAAGCTTCCAAAGCGGATCAGCATTCCTTTTAATGAGGAAAAAGGGGAATACCTTGCTGCCATTCAAGGCGTTAACCTGGCATTTTTGCTGCGTCACCCCAAAAACAGTGCGGGTGCGGCAACAGTTATCGGTATGCTTAATCAGCTACCTCAGCAATTTCAATTCGAAAGTATTTCTTTGGATATCAGTACGTCTTGCGGTTTATGTTTTGCACCTGATCACGGCAACGACTCAGAAATACTACTGCGTAATGCATTTGTGGCAGTTGAGGAGTCTCAAACCCGCGGACAGCTATGCTGTATTTACAATGAAGATGTAAACCCATACAGCCAGCGCCGCTTGTCATTAATGGGCGATCTATGCAAGGCGATTGAAGGCAACGAGCTTGAGATTTACATGCATCCTCAGCTTGATATTCGTGAGATGGAAATCACGAGTGCAGAAGCTCTATTGCGATGGAACCATGAGCAATATGGATTTATACCACCTGATGAGTTTGTTGCTTTGGCGGAAAGCTCGGGCGCTATTAAGCCATTAACTCGCTGGGTTATTCGAAATTCCCTTTCACTATTAAAACAACTACACAAGAAGCAGTATTTAATAGGGGTTTCAATCAACTTATCTGCTCACAATTTGGAGGAGCCTGACCTCACAGACTTTATTGTCTCGCAGCTATCTTGCCATGGCATCGCACCGGAATACGTCACGTTGGAAATCACTGAAACCGCGATGGTGATGAATCCAGAATTGGCGCACGATATTTTGGTGCGCTGGAATGAGATTGGTTTAGCTACTTCAATTGATGATTTTGGTACGGGTTATTCCAGTTTGTCACATTTGAAGAAGCTGCCAATGAATGAGCTTAAGATTGACCGTTCGTTTATTACTGATATGCAGAACAATACGGATGACACGATGATTGTTCGCTCTACACTGGATATTAGCCACAATATGAATATGCGTGTTGTTGCTGAGGGGGTGGAGACGGAGGATATTATGGAGGTGTTAACGGAGATGGGCTGTGACATCATTCAGGGGTATTTGCTTACCCCGCCGTTGGGCATAGGGCCATTTACGGAATGGTTAGAGGATTGTGTATTTCCGGTGAAGGGAGATCAGAAGGATGCGCTGGCATCGCAGGCAAATAAAGGAAAGCCGCCGTTGCGGAGTGTTTAGAAAGTAGGCCTCCTGAATCGCTAGAATGTCCCATCCGCTATTGTAGCAACGAGACATTCTCAGGAGACCATTTACTGAACTACTTTACTGAACTACTTTACTGAACAATTTTACTGAACAACCAATATAACCTTAACGCTGTCATCAACAGCACCAGGGCTAACATAGCCGATCATTTCTGGATCATCAGCAACCACTTCAACCACTTCTGCATCTGCAGAGACTTGATCAGGTGGCATGCCTTTTCCGGTAAAGATTAATCGAGACCAAAACGCGTTTAACTGTGATGCATTTTTGTTCACAACTTTTGTGTAAAACTCATCACGAGATGCTTGGCCTTCTTCTTGGTCTATAGGTATCAATGAGACACCTGAAATACTGCCACGCTTACCTAGAAAAACTGAAGCGACTTGCTTAACGTCTGCACTGCTAAGACCAGACTCTGGATTTACAATAATTGCTATATCAGCAACCGATGCTGTTGCTCCCGTAAGGAGGCACGCAGCCACAGCGGATGATATCAACCGTTTTATTATTTTCATGTGATATCGTCCCCTTAGAATACTGCGTCTATAGCGAAGGTGTAGATGGTTGTGCTGGAATCGATGTTAGTAGCATCAGCATCGTCAGTTAACCCGAAACGGCCGTAACCATCGAGTTCAGTTTCAATAACTGTCCCTGTTGCAGGAAATAAAGCAGGGTCAGCAACATTTACGGTATAACTATTGTACTTACCAAAATTATTATACTTAGTAATATCAAACTTAGCTTTTACACGAGGGTTAATATCATAAACAATACCCAGCGTAATTGAGTCCTGCTCCTGCACTAATGGCTCTAAGTTATTTGCTAGCTTAGTCATTCCAGCAACAATTGCATCGGCGGTGGCATCTTTTTGTGCATCTGTAAACACATCAGCTCCACCACCAGCATTTAGTGATGCCAGCAAGCCTAATGCAGGCGCCTGTTTGCTCACATTTAATGCCGCGTCTATGTACTCCTGAACCTGCTCATCATTTTTCGCGTCAGTATAAAACTTAGAGTAAGTTATATGTGGCATCCATTTACCAAATCTATAACCAACCATTAAGTACCCACCATCACCCGCGGGCTGGATAAAATCACTAACCTCTAAGTTAGAAATTTCACCAATAACCAACAACTTTCCATTATCATAAGTAAAGGCAGCCGAAAGGTAGTTCGTCTCAATGCCCTCTTGAGGCAAAGGATTAACTTGGTCAATAGCATTTATGCCCGGTGTAGCAGAGGCAACATTAATTCCAGCGATAAAATCAACTAACCCAGATACATCTCCATTGCCATTTATACCGTTAAGTAACGTATCACCCGCTCCACCGGCTACAATACTATCCACTTCAACTTCTGAGGCACTGTACCCTAAACGGAATGTCCAGGAACCTGTCTCAGCAGTAAAGGATATGCCTTTATTCTGCAACCGAAAGCTACCCTCTAGCGCATCAACATCACCAAAACCTTCACCAATATAAGCATGAGTACCAAAATTCCAGTCACCAAGGTTAAAATCATACAAAAGCGCCAAGCCATCTGTATTGTTTAACGGTAAGTTATACATTTCAATTGGCGGGCGGGTCCATGGGTAGGCGTAACCTACATCAAGATACTCAGAAAGCATATAATAAGGTGTACGTTGACGGCCAATACGAGCAGTAAAGTTCTCTGTCACATCCCAACTAAGGTATGCCCATTCGGCTTCTACATCGTAATTATCCACACCCTTGGAAACTAACTGCCCAGTAACACTGACATCATCAGACACCTGGAACGACATCTGAATCCCCAACTTAGTAACCGATGAAGTACTATAATCTTCATCAATATCCAATTGTCCAAACTCAAAGTCTTCGCTATCCAATAAAGTAACACCTGAAGAAAAGAACCCATTAATCTTCAAGCGACTGGACATATCAGAGAGTCGGCTTCGGTTTTGCTTTACGGCGTTTCGAGTGCTTTTAACTCGACGCTCCATCTTTTTTATTTTTTTCTCTTGCTCTAGCAGTCGCTGTTCCAATTCGGCATTGGTCACCGCAAGCGCTGGTGCGCTAGCAATACAAATCGCTAACGGAAGCAAGGCCAACTTAGCATTCGGCTTTACCATGAGTGCAATCCTTCTAATTTTTATAGTGAGCATTACCCCAGGCGAGTGGATCATGCAATGCTCGATTCTATGTTGCTACAACTGTTCAATAGTTAAACAAGCAGAAACACTTAGGCAGACCTCTGCTGTATATTCGAAGTCTACGCAGGATTCTGACACATTGAGGATTAATTTCGAGAGCAAGGGGCATGGGATGCATTGTTTTAGGCAAAAAAAGCGGAACTATTTCACATTATTACGAAACGACACATTAAATCGCTTATGATTCAACCAATTATCTTGCGTTGTTCTTTTATACACCAATAAGTTTATTCAATAGAATTCTTAAATGTGTTTCCATTTAGATTGAGCGTTCTATAAAAAATCATGAGAAACATCACAGTTTTACTTCAAAAACTTGCTTTTTTGTAAAATTTGGTAAAATATGGCGTATTGCTTTTAGGCGACATTTTAAAGGCAAAAAAAAGCCCGCTTGGGTAGCGGGCGAAGGGAATGCCCGATGAGGTCCGGGCGAGAAAATCTAACAATAAAAAAATACTAATAATAAAAATGGTGTTTAAACAACACCGCAATAATAAAAATATTGCTAAAACGAACAATATGTTGAGTCGGCACACAACATGATTTTTCAAAAGCCCCCTCAGGGGCTTTTCTTATTCCACCCATCAATAAATATTTGGTTCCCATACCAAGCTTTATCAAAGGTAGAATAAATTCTTTAGAGGCAACCTGCTAACTTTCCTGGAAAAGTTGTTCTGTGTACAAGCCCTCTCTCAATGGTGAGTAGATTATCAACAATTTTTAGAATAAACATACTAAACGCTGTAAAAAGTACTTATAACACAATATCTTAGCGTAAAAACACACCCAAACAAATCCGGACGACAGTTCCAAACAAGGTATCAACTCCTTGTTTTATAAGCATATAAGCAAAACTGCCTTTTTGAGCCACCACACATAACTTTGTGTCAGAATTCTGATGTATAACTGAACTCAACCATCACGCCCTTCACCTTTCCCGTGAAATCTATACCCGCATAAGGGTTATAAAGGATGTTAATACTTTCATCGGTACTATTGGCATTCGTGCTGGTTCCTGCCGGTACATCGATGGTTGAAATCAAATAACCCACACCAAACTCTAACAACTGATCTTCAGACAAATGATACGCAAACCCTGCACTGTATAGTTCTGCGTCACCAATAGGTAACAAAACGTCACGTTTGTCTTCAGGTATCGATGACTTCCTTGGCTCATACCCTGCTCGCAATGCAAGCACATCATTCCACTGATACTCCACACCAAAGGCCCAATTCCAACTACTTTCATATTGACGGGGGATCGTTAACACATCCGTTGTAGCATAGGGTGACAAAGGGCCAGCAATCTTTAAAAAATCTAACGGCTTGTCGAACTCGACAGTGATCCCATCCCATACCCCCCAATCAGTCCATTTTGCATCAACATTGACCTTCCAATTAGGCGTCACCTGTACACTGACACCGGTTGCAAAATGCGCTGGCGTCTTCAAATTGATAGTCGCCTTGCCTTTTTCTACCTGTGTTCCTGTCGGCAAAGGTAGCAACACATTCACAGCCTGCCCTAGTGACGATTCGTAGATTCCTTCAAAAAACGAGGACCACGCATCACTATAAGTAATCTGATATGTGCCTTTCATTTCATTTTCACTTTCAGACTGATACACGGCCCCCCAACTAAACCACGGCACAGGTTTCCACAACACGCCAAAATTAACACTAAAACTCAACGTATCTTCGGCGTAGAACTCTAATCGTGCCGCCTCTGTTACTGGGGTCAGTTCGCCGTCACAAAGCTCAATCACCCCCGGCACACATAAGTTTTGCTCGGTGAACTGATCCGACAATAGGTAGGCCAGCCCAACCAGACTATGAGGCACACGTAGCCTGGTGTTACCACCGATGCCAAAATACGATAACCCAAGCGACACCCCAACGGCCCACTCCTCGGTCAATTGAATACCCACCGAAGGCGAGAAGTAAGTAATCCTTGATATTGCCAACATTTCGCCCATATATGTTGCAGGGTCATCCTCTTCTCTTACATACCCTGCAGCCATGGGTGTATATACCGCAGTACCAAACGTCAAATTGGATCCCGGCGGGTTATAAATTGCTCCACCCAAAGGAGCTATTAAAAACGGAAGTGGCCATTCTTCAGGTTTTTCTTTACCTGGGATTTTTAAAGCTAAAGTCGATGTGCTGCTTGAGCTGTTAGGTATTTCATCTTCCAAACCCAGAGCATCCAAGCGCTCTTGATACTCTGGGGAATAATCACCAAATTCCACATTAAATGATAAGTAGGCGGCCATAATCTTAAGGTTTGATTTACGCCCTTTCATAAGCGCCAAACCAGCGGGATTAAAATGAATGGAATCGACGCCTGGCGGGTCTGCCGTTACAGCATTCGCCAGAGACAACGCCTTTGCATTCCCTATAGTCAAATTCTCTACGATTGCTGAAAATGCTTGCTCACTTGCAAAGCACAAAAAAATCATTAAAAACACTCCGTTACACTGATGCATTATCTACTATTCCCTATCGAGCAGACGCAGCTATGCTGCTCTTTATTGTTATTGTTTTACATCACTCCTACCCCCAGGCTCTTTATCATCATGCGGCAACTTAGCGCACACAGAACCGACTGGTTCCATTAGATTTACATAGCACCATTGGAAACTCAACAGTCACAAATGGACTTTTTAGTAAATCACGTTGTCAAAATCTCTATTCTGTAATGAAGAAGCGATCACACTTTATACAGTTCGACTCAGGCATAATAATGGCGCACCTGTTAGACCAGAAGATTACTGGTATAAGTGCGCTAAACGGCCTATTGTGTAACTAACCGCTCTTTGCGGATGTTAGCTAACAGCTTCATTTTCTTAACAAAGTTAGTTTTGATAGCTTGTTTCGTTTTATTCATGGGCTGCTCCTTGAACAATAACTAGGGCTCCCGCAAGACAATTTCAGGTTGGCTATATATGATTCGTCGAATACCCACTGCACTCCTTGCTATCCCCTTTATTGTTCTTTCTTTAATAGCCAACCAAGCTCATAGCATCTCCAGCACATCCGACCTCACTCAAAACTTACTATCTCCCACTCGAGCCCAGGTAAAAACCAGCATCAGTATTGTGAAACGCCTCGAGCAAACCCATTACAACCATATCTATTTAGACGATGCATTATCTTCGCAAATCTACGACCGCTATATAAAGGACCTGGACAGCAGCCATAGCTACTTCCTTCAATCTGACATTAAGGAGTTTGAGGTCTACCGGTACGAATTGGATAATGCCTTAAAAAGTGGCAACCTTGCTCCCGCTTACCATGTGTTCAACCGCTACCAAATTCGCCTAATTGATCGTCTAACCTATGTCCTACAATCCCTTGAAAGCATGACGAAATTTGATTTTTCTTCCGCAGAAACCTATGAAACTGATAGAGAAGATGCTCCCTGGCTAACGTCACAAGCTCAATTAAATAGCCTTTGGGACAAACGCCTTAAACATATGGTGCTTAACCAAAAGCTATCGGGTAACGACAATGATAAAATCAAAGAAACCCTCATTAAGCGTTTTAAGAATCAACTTAACCGCGTACAACAAACCGCTAGCCAAGATGCCTTTCAGATATACATTAACGCACTAACACAAACTTACGACCCTCATACTCAATACTTCTCTCCGCGGGTTTCAGAAAACTTCAATATTAATATGAGCTTGCAGTTGCAAGGTATTGGGGCCGTATTACAAGCAGAAGACGAATACACAAAAATTGTTCGCCTTGTTACTGGAGGCCCCGCAGATAAATCCAATCAGCTCAAACCTGCCGATAGAATTATTGGTGTAGCACAGGGCAAAGGGGAAATGAGCGACGTTGTTGGCTGGCGCTTAGATGATGTTGTGTCCCGTATTCGCGGCAAAAAAGGTAGCGTAGTTCGATTAAAAGTTATTCCTGCCAACGCCGAAGACGAAAGCATTACCAAAATAGTTAGCATTACCCGCGACACCGTAAAGCTTGAAGATCGAGCAGCCCAATCCACTGTTCTTGAAATCAAACACGATGGTAAAGCAAAAAAGCTGGGGATTATCGACATACCTACGTTTTATGCGGATTTTCAGGCTATGCAAAATGGTGACCCCAATTACAAATCAACCACTCGCGATGTTACCCGCCTAATTAAAGAGCTAGAAAAGCAAAATGTCGATGGCATTATCATTGACCTACGAAACAACGGTGGCGGCTCCCTAAATGAAGCCAATTCATTAGTTGGGCTCTTTATTGATGCCGGCCCTACGGTACAAGTCAAACATTCCAGTGGCCACATTGAACCATGGGAAGATACCGATGAGCGCATTATTTATGGCGGTCCAATGGCGGTAGTTATCAACCGGCTCAGCGCCTCTGCTTCGGAGATATTTGCTGGAGCAATACAAGATTACGGCCGTGGTTTAATTATTGGTGGACGCAGCTTTGGCAAAGGTACCGTTCAGTCCTTGCAGTCACTCCGCCCTATTGAGAACGGCCAACTCAAAGTCACCTCAGCCAAGTTCTACCGCATCTCTGGAGAAAGTAATCAACACAAAGGCATCACGCCTGATATATTATTTCCGAGCACCTTTAATCTCGATGAAATAGGCGAGAGCGCCTTAGCCAATGCGTTACCTTCTGATAACATTCGCCCCGCTCGATTTAAGCGCTGGAGCAGTTACGACCAATACCTAAACTTTTTAACAGCTGCTCATAATGAGCGCATTGCAACAAACCCCGATTTTGTATTCACCAATGAGCAAATTTCCAGCCTCAATGAAATACGCAGAAAAACCGTTGTTTCTCTTAACGAAACAACACGCATCAAAGAGCAGGACAAAGCAAAAGCGCGTGGCTTAGCAATGGAAAATAAAAAGCGCGTAGCTAAAGGTAAAAAACCTTATAAAGACTTTAAGGCATTTACAACCGCTGTTGAAGAAGTCGAAGATGAGAACCAGCACAGTAAAAAAATCTCTATCGATTATATCCTGACAGAAGCGGGTTACATTTTAGAAGATTTAATTTCAGTTAGCCCCAAAACTCATGTTGCTGCACATTAATTTACCGAACAACAAAAAATGACATCATTTCTACTCGATAGCCGATTAGAAGCCGATACGTTTAGGATCGGCGAATCGGCACTTAACCTATTACTACTCATGAACGACTCTCGCTACCCTTGGTGTATTTTGGTACCCAAACAAGTAGGCCTCAGGGAAATCTATGAGTTGAGTAGCAAAGATCAATCCACATTACTCACCGAATCCAGCGTACTTGCAAAGACATTAATGAGCACATTTTCACAAGAGAAAATGAATATCGGAGCTCTTGGTAATGTAGTTAGCCAGTTACACGTCCATCACGTCGCCCGCCACCAAAATGACCCTGCATGGCCTGGTCCGGTGTGGGGGCACTCTCAAGCAGAACCCTACTCTTCGGACAACCAGGAAAAGACAGTAAAAGCACTATCACAATCAGCACTAACAGATTATTTTACGTTTTAGACTGTAGCCTAATTACTGCCCTACCATTATCCTGCTATTGCCCGCTAGATTACCTTTGACCCAACGCTTGATCAAAAGCACGTAACGCGGCAACTACGCCTACGCAGTTTTGCACTCTCCCCTTAAAACTCTCCTCTGCCATAGGAGAGACATCAGAACTTTGTGGTAATAATTGTTTTGCCTTAATCATCTCTCTGAAACGAGCAATATAAACCCACTGCACCCACTCTTCAAAACTCATTGTGTCGTAGAAAAACGGCAGCTCACTTTGAAAGGATTCAAGAGCCGGCATCATATCGCCCCACATACCAACAGCTTTCATTTCAGTTTCCACGCGATCAAGCAGCAAAAGCAATTGCTGAGATTGCATCTTATTTTCCTGACACATAAACGCCCTCTAAATCATCAAAAAGATATAAACGGATATAAATTGAAGTTTGGAACGGTATCGTAATTGAACAGTCTATTCTATTGATAATGCCGTTTATCAACTACCCTATAACCACACATTCACATAGAATAACCCTACCCTTTATTGTTGCGTAAAAAGAAACCATCAATCATGAAATTAAATATTCCAAAAAAAACAACGCTTGCATTAGCGCTCTCCCTCATAAGTAGCACTAGTTTCGGAGCAGAATATCTAAACCTTTCTACCACACTAGAACAAGCCATCCAAAATGATCCTCAATGGGCAGCTACACGTCATGGCTATAAAGCCAACAAAGAGAACATTCATTTAGCGTCAGCTGGACTAAAGCCTACGGCACAAGTCAAGGGAAGCATTGCCCGAAATGCTAGTGATAGTGACCCGTCAGCTCGCTCACTTCTCTCTCCTTCAGACGATAATTACAACTCTAGCAGTATTGGGGCGAGCATTAGCCAGCCCTTATTTCGCCTCGATAGATGGCACTCTTATCAAGAAGGCAAAGCGAACGACAAACGATTTGATGCTGCATTTAATGCCGATCAACAAGCGTTTTATCTTCGTGTTGTAAAAGCTTATTTGGATGTATTAAGAGCAGAAGAAAACCAGCAATTTCGTGATGCTGAAAAATCAGCAATTAAGCGCCAACTTGAACAAACGGAGCAACGATTTAATGTTGGCCTAATTGCCAACACCGATGTTCAAGAAGCTCAAGCTGCATTTGATATTAGCTCGGTCCAGCACATCATTGCCGAGCAAGACCTTGCTCTCACTTTGCAAAACCTTGAGACCTTAACAGGATCTCCAATGGAAAGTGTTGCACCTCTTAAAGCCAACGCACCTATCTCGCCACCTCAACCAACCGATGTAAAACAATGGACAAAATCTGCCCTAACAACCAATCCTGAACTGATCGCGGCCGGTCACGCAAAAGATGCCGCATTAGCAGTGTACAAGTCCAAAAGATCTTCTCACCTACCGACCTTGGATCTTATAGGCACCTATAGTGACGGCCACACAACCAACAATAGTAGCCCTGGCAGCAACGAGTCCTCTGGCATCAGTATCAACTTGGAGATCCCTTTATACACCGGCGGTACCACCAGCGCCAAACGCCGACAAGCAAAACAATTACAGTTCCAAGCCGAAGACAATTACAACCTGAAGAAACGCGAAATAATCCGTAATACAAGCAATCTATATCGCGTAGTTAATACCGATGTATCTCGTGTATTGGCACAAAAACAGAGTATACGCTCTGCTCAAGCCGCTCTGGAAGCAACGGAAGCTGGGTATGACGCAGGGACAAGAACCATCGTTGACGTGCTATCGGCTCAACAAGCGCTATATGGTGCTAAACGAGATTATGCTAACGCGCGTTACGATTATATCTTTGACTTACTACAGCTAAAACAAACAGCAGGTACACTCGATGCTGAAGACATTACGGAAATAAATAGCTGGTTAGCAACGAAGTAGATATTTAACGCTTCAATTTGCAGACAATAAAAAAGGGAAGGCATAAATGCCTTCCCTTTTTTACGAGAAGTAAAACAAGACTTTTCTATAAAGAAAAGCTTACTTGTTTTCCATCTGAGCTTTGATCAAATCACCAATGGTCTTAGGTGCTTCAGTTTCTTGGCTTAGACTCTTCATCGCTTCTTTCTCATCTGCAGCGTCTTTCGCCTTGATAGAAAGATTCAAACCACGGTTCTTACGATCAACGTTGATGATACGAGCTTCAACATCATCACCTTCTTTAAGAACTGTGCGTGCATCTTCAACACGATCTCGGCTAAGCTCAGAGGCTTTCAACGTTGCTTCAACGCCTTCAGCAAGAAGTACAACAGCACCCTTCGCATCAACAGAAAGAACCTTACCGGTTACGATCTTACCTTTATCGTTATCTTGAACATACTCAGCGAACGGATCGCTATCTAGCTGCTTGATACCAAGAGAGATACGCTCACGCTCTGGATCAACAGAAAGGATAACAGTTTCAATTTCATCACCCTTCTTGTATTCACGAACAGCTTCTTCACCAGCAACATCCCAAGAGATATCAGACAAGTGAACTAGACCGTCGATGCCGCCATCAAGCCCGATGAAGATACCGAAGTCAGTAATAGACTTGATCTTTCCGCTAACTTTGTCGCTCTTATCGAACTTAGTACCGAACTCTTCCCATGGATTAGGCTTACATTGCTTAACACCAAGAGAGATACGACGACGTTCTTCATCGATATCAAGAATAACCACTTCAAGCTCTTCACCAATAGAAACAACTTTAGATGGGTGAATGTTCTTGTTCGTCCAATCCATTTCAGAAACGTGAACAAGGCCTTCAACACCTTCTTCAATTTCTGCGAAACAACCGTAATCCGTCAAGTTTGTAACACGTGCAGTAACACGGCTACCTTCAGGATAACGCTTAGTTAGCGCTACCCATGGATCTTCACCCAGCTGCTTAAGGCCTAGGGATACACGGTTACGCTCACGATCGAACTTCAATACTTTAACGTTGATTTCGTCACCAACGTTCACAATCTCGCCTGGGTGCTTAATACGCTTCCAAGCCATATCTGTGATGTGCAACAAGCCATCGATTCCGCCAAGATCAACAAAGGCGCCGTAGTCAGTAAGGTTCTTAACGATACCTTTAACTTCCATACCTTCTTGAAGATTAGACAACAACTGCTCACGTTCTGCACTGTTTTCTGCTTCAAGAACCGCACGACGAGAAACAACAACGTTGTTACGCTTTGCGTCTAGCTTGATAACTTTAAAATCTAACTCTTTGCCTTCGAGATGGGTAGTGTCACGAACCGGACGAATATCTACCAAAGAACCAGGTAAGAAGGCACGTACTGTTTCAACATCAACAGTGAAACCACCCTTAACCTTACCGTTAATAACACCCTTAACAATCTCTTGATCATCGAATGCTTTCTCAAGACGTTTCCACGCCTCGGCACGCTTAGCTTTCTCACGAGAAAGACGGGTTTCACCCCAACCATCTTCGATCGCTTCAAGTGCTACATCAACTTCGTCACCAACAGCAACTTCAATCACGCCTTCTAGGCTGTGAAACTGTACGCGAGGAATAACACCTTCAGATTTAAGGCCAGCATGTACGGTAACCCAATCATCATCAATAGACACAACGATGCCTTTAACGATTGAACCGGGTTTCATATCAAGTTCTTTTAGACTCTCTTCAAAGAGTTCGGCGAAGCTTTCGCTCATGTTAATACCTGTAAGTTATCGGTTCCTTTTGATCTTCAGCACGTTTGCCACACTCGACAGCCCTGCTTGCAAAAGTCACCCAATACACCGCATATCATCAGCATTACGCGGGGTTGTTTATTGTTGTTTAAAAGATTTTGCTGATGTTCGGTTAATCTTTTAAACGTAAAATGGAGATAAGCGATGCCCTAAGGAATCCCTTATCTCCAGAATATTGTATTTCTTTGTTGCAAACAATATCAATAGCTTGGTGTTAGCTAGATATCATCTGACGCTTTTTAGCTTCAGCCATGATGGTGTTAAACACATCATCAATGCTCATTGCGGTGCTATCAATCTCTAACGCGCCTTCCGCAGGCTTTAGCGGAGCAATTGCTCGGTTCATGTCTTGCCAGTCACGAGCTTCAATTGCTTCTAAAAGCTGCGCTAATTTAACATCCATCCCCTTTGCTTGCAACTGCTTATAACGCCGCTCTGCCCGCTCTTGGGCACTTGCGGTCAAATAAACCTTCAAACCCGCCTCTACAAAAACAACCGTACCCATATCTCGACCATCGGCCACTAATCCAGGGGTATCCTTAAAAGCTTGCTGGCGCTTAAACAAGCCATCGCGCACTGCGGGAAGCGTCGCAACACGAGATGCCATCAAACCAATCTCTTCTGTACGAATTTCGTTGGTAACCTCTTCGCCTTCCAATACGACCTTGGTATCACCAGACTCTAATGCCAAAAACTGCACATCAAGATGCTGGGCTAGCACCCCCAAAGCTTCAGGATTCTCCATATCAACGCCATGATTACGTGCTGCAAGAGCCGTCAAGCGATACAACGCACCACTATCTAACAAATTCCAACCTAACGCCGACGCCAACATCTGCGCGATAGTACCTTTTCCCGACCCACCAGGGCCGTCAATCGTAATAACTGGAGCCACAGAACACATATCGTTCATGTTAACAGACCTTTTCTTCAACGTTGATTCCCACTTCTGTGGCCAATTCAACAAAATTCGGGAACGATGTAGCAACGTTAGCGCAATTACCAATAGATATATCAGCGGATGCGCGCAAGGAAGCAACAACAAACGCCATCGCAATCCGATGATCGCCATGACTTTCCACATGCCCACCACTCATTGCCTGAGCATTTAAGCCACAACCTTGGATAATCGCACCATCATCAGTAGGTTTGATATCCACACCTAATGCCAAAAGGCCGTCAGCCATCACCTGAATACGATCACTTTCTTTTACTCTAAGCTCTTCAGCTCCTCTAAGTCTTGTTTGCCCCTCTGCACAGGCAGCAGCAACAAACAATACGGGAAATTCATCAATCGCCAACGGAACTTGGTCTTCTGGAATATCAATCCCTTTCAACGGCGCATAACGCACCCGGATATCCGCTACAGGCTCTCCACCCGCCTCAGACTCATTCTCCAAGGATATGTCAGCACCCATTAGGCGTAAAATATTAATGATGCCCACTCGCGTAGGGTTAATACCTACATGCTTTAACAACAAATCAGCGCCAGGAATAATACTCGCAGCAACCATAAAAAACGCCGCGGAAGAGATATCAGCCGGAACGTCAATATTGGTGGCAGTAAGCTGACCACCGCCTGATAACGATGCTCGACTTCCATCAGTTGTCACCGAATATCCAAAACCACGCAACATACGTTCTGTATGGTCACGCGTTGGAGCTGGCTCCACTACACTGGTTTCACCTTCAGCATACAAGCCCGCCAACAGCACACAAGACTTAACTTGAGCGCTTGCCATCGGCATTTCATATTGCAATGGTATTAGTTTCTGTCCACCGGTAATTTTTAGAGGAGGCATTCCGTTTTCACCGGTTTCTATTGCCGCCCCCATTTCTCGCAATGGATTTGCCACACGTCCCATTGGACGCTTTGATAATGACTCATCCCCAGTTAACAAAGAATCAAATGACTGTGCAGCAAGTAAACCTGACAGCAATCGCATTGAGGTCCCACTGTTACCAACGTACAACGGGCCCGGTGGCGCTTGCAAACCGTTCACTCCCACGCCAAATACTTTGACGTAACCTTGAGTTGGGCCTTCAATCACCACGCCCATGTCTCTAAATGCTTGCAATGTCGCCAATGCATCCTCACCCTCAAGAAAGCCCTGCACCTCGGTTACACCGTCAGCCAAAGAGCCAAGCATAATGGAGCGATGGGAAATTGATTTATCCCCTGGTACTCGAATCGCACCAACTACGCTACCGCCAGGTTTTGCAATAAATTGAATATTCTTTTCTGTCATCTGATTACTGTCTACTTTTTTACTTGAGTCATTGTCCGAACTTTTATTTAGCACACTAGTGCCGCTCTCGCTATACGCTCGCTTTTCTAACATCGTCGTAAAGTGATCCCTGGCGACTTTGGCCCGAGTCATCACACCCAACATCGTTTCACTATCTTGGCTATCTACCGCCTCACGCAGCGTCTTCAATCCGTGCTCAAAATGATCCAACATCGTAGATATTGCGCTTTTATTTGCAATAAATATATCATGCCACATCGATGCATCACTGGAGGCTATTCGGGTAAAATCCCGAAATCCGCCGGCAGCATAGCGGAAAATCGCTTGATTCTCATCCTCTTTCGCCAAGGTATCTACAAGAGAGAAAGCCAACAGGTGCGGCAAGTGGCTCGTCGCAGCCAACACTTCATCGTGACGCTCAACTTCCATTTCTAGCACTTCGGCACCCGTCACCTGCCACGCCTTGGTAACAATGGAAACAGCCTGAGCCGAACACTCCTTTGTGGGGGTCAGTATAACCTTATGATTAGCATATAAATCTGCATTTGAAGCCGCCACACCACTACGTTCTGAACCAGCAATAGGGTGACCAGCCACAAACCAGCTAGGCAACCCGTCAAACACTTTTTCAACGGCAGCAATCACATTACCTTTCACGCTACCCGCATCCGTAACAATGGTCTTACCATCCAATCCAGGCTTCATTTTTTCAAGCAGCATTTCGGTCAACCCAATTGGCGCAGCAAGCATGACTAGGTCCGCCCCCTTAACCGCTTCGGCAACATCTGTTTGGGCTTCATCAATAACACCCATTGCCAACCCAAGCTTGAGCGTTTCTTCACTCCTGGCACAACCAATAATATGTTTAACAACGCCTGCCTTTTTTAAGGCACAAGCAAAAGAGCCACCAATAAGGCCAAGACCAACAATAACCACTCGATTTAATTGAAACGCAGGTTCCTCAGCATTAGATTCAGACATAGTTATAATATCTCCGCCAAACTATCCAAAAACCGTTTATTCTCTTGCTCAGTACCAACGCTAACTCGCAAAGCGTTTGGCATCCCATAATTTCCAACAGGCCGAACAATGACTCCTCTTTTTAACAAGGCATCAAAAATAGGCTGAGCATCCACCTCAAAATGTACCAGCACAAAGTTACCCGCTGATGGCACATAAGATAAACCCAACGCATCAAAACCTGCCTGCAATTGAGCTACCCCAGATTTGTTTAACTCCCTACCTTGTTGCAAATACGCTTTATCAGCCAATGCAGCTTCAGCGGCCACCAAGGCCAAACTATTGACATTAAAAGGTTGGCGCACTCGATTGAGGATATCTGCAACCTCAAGGTTTGAAATCCCATACCCTACACGCAATGATGCCAGCCCATAAGCCTTAGAGAAGGTTCGGGTAACAATCACATTAGGATATTGAGACAGGTAAACCAACCCATCAGGGTAAGACTCACCATCAGGGCTAGCCGAGTCGAATGCATACTCAAAATACGCTTCGTCTAACACAACCACAACAGATTCTGGCACCCTACTTAAAAAATGCTCCAGCTCAGCGCCAGTAAGCCAGTTACCCGTAGGATTATTGGGGTTGGCGATAAATATAACGCGCGTTTTGTCCGTAATAGCCTCAACCATTGCATCCAGGTCATGGCCATAGTCTTTTGCCGGCGTAATGACCGCCGTTGCCCCAACCGCCTGGGTTGAAACCGGGTAAACCGCGAAAGCGTATTGAGAAAAAATAGCTTCATCACCCGCCGACAAGTACGCTCGAGCAATTAAATCCAGCACATCGTTTGAGCCGTTGCCCAACGTTATCTGTCCAATGTTCACACCCAACATTGATGAGAGCGCCTGCTTTAGATTAAATCCCCCGCCATCAGGGTAACGCGCTAAGTCGGGTACCGCTTTTTCTATAGCCTTCAAAGCCAAAGCGCTGGGGCCCAATGGATTTTCATTACTTGCAAGCTTAATAATATTATTAATACCAAGCTCTCGCTCTAATTCTTCTACCGGCTTGCCTGGCTGATACGGCGTTAACCCTTTAACACCTGGTGTTGCTAGTGCAATAAAATCACAACCCATAAGTACAACTCACAATTCAATTAAGCATTTACTTCAACAAACAGCAGATATTAGGAAGCAGCTGTTACCAAGAAGCTATTACGAAGAAGCCATTACCAAGAAGGGATAAAATAACTAACGCACATCAAAGGACTGCGCGAGGATATGAACCTAACATCTTGATATTTACCGCTTTGGCAGACAACTCATCTAACACCGAGCGAATCGAAGGGTCATCTTGATGGCCTTCAAAATCAATAAAAAATACGTAAGCCCATACACCACCAGGAGCAGGCCGCGTTTCAATTCTTGTAAGGCTAATGCCTGAACGATGAAACGGCTCTAATAATTCCAAGAGCGCACCAGGCTTATCCTTTGTGGACACGATAACAGAAGTTTTATCGTCACCTGAAGGTGGCACAGGAGCTTTAGCCACAATAAGAAAGCGTGTTGTATTGTTAGGGTTATCTTCAATATTGGAAGCGTGCTTATCGAGGTTGTAAATTTCCGCAGCCATATTTCCAGCAATCGCCGCCGCATGCCACTCATCATTTAATCGACGGGCAGCTTCCGCGTTACTGTTAACGGGAATACGTTCAGCGCTGGGGAAGTTTGCATCTAACCATTTTCGGCACTGAGCAAATGACTGCTGGTGTGAATAGATACGTGTAATGGACTCTGACTTTGTAGCTGGCCCAATAAGCAAATGATGATGAATACGTAACTCGACCTCACCACAAATCACAAGATTCGAACCAATAAAACTATCCAGCGTGGTGTTCACCATACCTTCAGTAGTATTTTCGACGGGCACAACACCATAGTTAGCAACACCAGAGGCCACCTCACGAAACACCTCATCAATAGTGGCTTGCGAAGAGGTATTCACTGCATGGCCAAAATGCTTTAACGCCGCAGCTTGAGTAAATGTCCCTTCTGGGCCCAAAAACGCCACCTTCATAGGCTCTTCTAATGCCAAACATGCCGACATTATTTCACGAAACAAGCTTGCTGCCGTTTCATCACTTAAGGGCCCTTTATTACGATCCATAACACGTCGCAATACCTGCGCTTCACGTTCAGGACGGTAATAAATAACAGGTTCACCATTTGCCTGCTCATTTTTAACATCGGCAACTTGCTGAGCGCAACGAGCACGATCATTTAGTAGCCTATGTATCTCGCTATCCAATCGATCAATGTCATTTCGCAACGCATCAAGCGTTGGTTTATTTGTTGATGTATTAATAGAAGACTGACTTTCTGGTGACTTGTCCTTGGACATTGCTTAGCCTTATTTATCTTTATCTGACTGCTTAATCTGGCTATCTTTATCTAACCATGCTCAACGCTGATTGCCGCTCAATTACCCTTGCTCTTTCTCGAAATCCTTCATAAAGGAAATCAATGCATCAACCGCTTCCATAGGTACCGCGTTATATATACTCGCACGCATTCCACCCACTGATCGATGGCCTTTAAGGTTCAACAATCGAGCATTTTCCGCTTTTTGCAGAAATGCCTTATCCAGCGCGGCGTCTGCCAAAGTGAACGGTACATTCATCCACGATCGATTATTAATTGCTACAGGGTTAGCATAAAAATCACTTGCATCGATATACTGATAAAGCTTTTCTTGCTTCGCTCGGTTATGAGCTTCCATCGCTTCAAGGCCACCTTGCGCAATTAACCACTTAAACACTAAACCAGCCAAATACCACCCATAAGTCGGTGGTGTATTGTACATAGAAGCATTATCTGCATGTACTTTGTAGTCAAACATGGCAGGTGTTGCTGGTAACGCATTCCCAATAAGGTCTTCACGCACAATCACAACAGTGATACCAGCAGGGCCTATATTTTTCTGAGCACCGGCATAGATCAATCCAAATTTGGATACATCTACTGGGCGAGAAAGGATTGTTGATGACATATCAGCAACTAAAGGCACATTTACATCGGGAATAAAATCAAACTCAACACCGCCAATGGTTTCATTGGGCGTGTAATGCAAATATGCTGCATCCTTATTTAACGACCAGGTATCAAAAGCAGGAACCGCAGCGAAGTTATTGGCCTCATCGGTTGCCACAACATTCACATCGCAATATCGACCCGCTTCTTTAATGGCTTTTTTAGACCATTGCCCGGTATTAACGTAATCTGCAGTCTTTTTGTCTCCCAACAAATTCATTGGAATCATAGCAAATTGCGAGCTTGCGCCACCTTGCAAAAACAATACTTTGTAATTGCTTGGTATCGCCATTAATTCACGCAAATCAGCTTCTGCCTGCTCGGCAACAGCAACAACTTCCGGTGCCCGGTGACTCATTTCCATCAAGGACAAACCCAAACCTTGATAATCCAAAAGCTCTTCTTGAGCTTGTTTTAAGACACTCTCAGGTAATGCTGCAGGCCCTGCACAAAAGTTAAATGCTCTTGACATAATAGTTGATTCCAATCGATTAATTATTATCACAATAACAAACTAAAAACTATCCAAAACACTATGGGGCGGGTATGAACCACCCCATTGCTTATTCTGCTGCGTCGTCTTCAGCGTCTTCGCTAGACGGCTTATCATCAGAAGCTGTATCGTCAGAATCTGAACCTTCAGAAGAAGCATTTACACCCTCTGCTGAAGAAGCATCTGTTTCCGCAGCCTCACCTTCTACTGCATCACTTTCGATAACATCATCTTCTTCAATTTCTTCAATTCGCTCAACACCCACAAGCTGCTCACCTTCCGCGACACGGATAAGTTTCACACCTTGAGTGTCTCTACCTTGCAAACCGATTTCGGCAATTCGGGTACGTACCAATGTTCCTTTGTTGCTAATCAACATGATTTCATCGCTATCTGCAACTTGCACCGCACCAATCAAATCACCGTTTCTTTCACTGGTACGCATCGCTATCATGCCTTTACCACCACGGCCTTTGGTAGAGTACTCGGTCACCAAAGTGCGCTTACCATAACCATTCGCACTAGCCGTAAGAATTTGACCTCCCTCAACCGGCACAATCAACGAAATCAGTTCAACACCTTCTGGCAGGTTCATTCCACGAACACCACGAGCCGTTCGACCCATTGCTCGTACATCACCTTCATTGAAACGGTTAGCCTTACCTTCACTGGTGAACAACATAATGTCTTGCTCACCATCGGTAATAGATACACCCACAAGGCGATTACCTTCATCCAACTCTATTGCAATCAAGCCGCTAGACCGGCGACGAGAGAAGTTCTCTAACCCTACCTTCTTCACTGTACCATTGCTGGTTGCCATAAAGACAAATTTGCCTTCTTCATATTCTTGCAATGGCAATATTGACGTGATTTTCTCGCCATCAACCAGAGGTAACAGGTTCACTACAGGGCGCCCACGAGATTGTCGACTTCCTTGCGGTAATTGGAACACTCGCAACCAATACACTTTACCCACGTTGGTAAAGCACAAAATGGTATCGTGGCTACTCGCCACTAATAAGTGTTCAATATAATCTTCATCTTTCATTTGCGTGGCGGCTTTACCTTTACCACCTCGACGCTGCGCCTGATAAGTATCAATAGGCTGCGTCTTCGCATAACCACCATGAGAAATCGTAACAACAAGGGTTTCTTTAGGAATAAGGTCTTCGTGCTCTAGATCCAATCGAGATGCGGTAATCTCCGTACGACGCTCATCGGCATACTGCGCGCGAATTGCAACAAGCTCTTCGCGAATAACTTCCATCAACAAATTCGAATCAGCAAGAATTGCCATTAGCTCTTTGATTAAGTCTAATTTCTCTTGATATTCAGCAATGATCTTTTCACTTTCTAAACCGGTTAACCGGTGAAGCTGCAGATCAAGAATCGCTTTAGCTTGTATTGTAGATAGGAAGTATTCTCCATCTCTAAAGCCAAACTGCTCAGGTAACTCATCTGGGCGACAAACATCTTGATTACCCGCACGCTCCAACATCCCCATCACATCACCTGGCGCCCAACCTCTCGCCATGATTTTCTGCTCTGCTTCAGCGCGGTTCGGACATGATTTGATCAGTTCAATAACAGGGTCTATATTTGCCAATGCAACGGCAAGGCCTTCTAATATATGGCCTCGCTCACGCGCTTTACGCAATTCATAGACGGTTCGGCGAGTAACAACCTCACGTCGATGCTTCACAAAACATTCAATAATTTGGCGAAGATTCAACAATCTTGGCTGACCGTCAACCAAAGCAACCATGTTGATACCAAACACACTTTCCATTTGCGTCTGGCTGTAAAGATTGTTAATCAACACATCGGTATTTTCACCACGACGTACTTCCATAACAACTCGAATACCATCTTTATCCGATTCATCACGTAGCTCAGTAATACCGTCAATTCGCTTTTCTTTAACAAGCTCTGCAATTTTTTCAACAAGACGCGTTTTGTTTAACTGGTAAGGAATCTCAGTAACAATGATAGAGTCTTTGCCTTTGGCATTTGTTTCCACATGCACTCTAGCACGCATGTAAATACGGCCACGGCCCGTTCGGTATGCCTGAATAATACCAGCCCGACCATTGATAAAACCCGATGTTGGTAGATCTGGCCCCTGAATAAACTGCATCAAACCGTCAATATCGATTTCAGGGTTGTCGATCATCGCCAAACAACCGTCAACGACTTCTCCCAAGTTATGTGGCGGAATATTAGTCGCCATACCAACGGCAATACCCGAAGAACCGTTTACTAATAAGTTAGGGACTCTTGTGGGCAACACCGATGGCATATATTCAGTGCCATCATAGTTAGGGACAAAATCTACCGTTTCTTTATCAAGATCGATTAATAAGTCATGAGCCATACGTTGCATACGGATTTCCGTATAACGCATAGCCGCCGCATTATCACCATCAATAGAACCAAAGTTTCCTTGACCATCGATAAGGGTATAACGCAGTGAAAATGGTTGAGCCATACGAACGATAGTGTCATATACCGCACTATCACCATGCGGGTGATATTTACCGATAACATCACCAACAATACGTGCAGATTTTTTATAGCCTTTGTTCCAATCGTTGCTCAACTCATTCATGGCGAACAATACCCGTCTATGTACGGGTTTTAGTCCATCACGAACATCCGGCAACGCTCGCCCAACAATAACGCTCATGGCGTAGTCCAAGTAGGACTGCTTCATTTCTTCTTCGATATTGATCGGGAGGATTTCTTTGGCTAAATCTGACATCTGATTCCTAGGCCTGCGGGGCAGGGATTGTCTATAGAGCAACGTGAATTATTATTCTTCAGGCAAAACTAAAGGGCAAAATAATATCACAATTTCATTCCAGAACCCTATCCTAAGACCCTATTTTTTGTACAAAAAACAAGAGCCTGCCTAATGCAGGTTGTCTTTGTTCATTATTGCAGCAATACCTTCCTCGAAAGGCGCTGTTACCGCCCCTCTTTCGGTAACAATAACGTCAATTAGATTGCTCGGTGTAACATCAAAAACAGGGTTAATCGCATCCGTGCCCATCGGAGCAGTATCAAGCCCCCTAAACCGCGTAACTTCTGATGCTTCACGCTCCTCAATAGGGATATCTTCACCGTCAAATAGCTTCATATCAATGGTTGTCGTTGGGGCAACCACCATCACTTTTACTCCGTGATACTGAGCTAATACTGCCAGGCCGTAAGTACCAATTTTGTTCGCCACATCACCATTAGCAGTAATACGATCTGCACCCACAATAATCCAGCCAATCTGCCCCGTTGCCATCAATTGAGCAGCAGCGCAATCCACATTTAATGCGACAGGTACATTGTCTTGCTGCAGCTCCCAACAGGTTAGCCGCGCCCCCTGCAACCAAGGCCGCGTTTCATCGGCGTAAACCCCCTCAATGAGGCCTTGAGCATAGGCTGAACGAATCACCCCCAACGCCGTGCCATAGCCCGCCGTTGCCAATGCTCCGGCATTACAGTGTGTCATCACATACGTACCCGCCTCGCCTTCAGCACGAATAACCTCGGCACCCATCTGCCCCATCGCATGATTTGCGGCCAAATCTGATTCATGAATAGCGACGGCCTCTGCCAACAACAACACTTCGGGATCAACGCCCTCCTCCACACTGTTACAGACTGCACTCAACCGATCCAACGCCCAAAACAGATTCACCGCAGTGGGTCGAGATGCAGCTAACGCATCAATATCTTGCTGAATGAGCACTAGCCAATTCGTTGGATTTTCTTCAAAGCGAGCCCGAGCAGCAAGAACAACACCGTATGCTGCGGTAATACCGATAGCAGGAGCACCTCGAACCACCATATCAACAATTGAACTAACCACTCGAGATACATGATTATGCTCAATCCAGGAAACCTCTCCTGGCAACACCCTTTGATCTAATAAATAAAGCTGATTATTTTTCCACTCAATAGCAATTACGTTGCTCTCTGCAACACTGCCCACATGACTCATCATAAAATTATTTTTGCCTTTAGTACTGCGTAAGAGATGAATTATATTCTGGCTAAGGTAAGATTGCGCTAACTTTCTGAGCGACGATTCAAACTGGGCATCGACACAAACTGAACAACGAGACAAACCATGAATTCCAGCAACACGGCCGACTTAATCATTCACGCTCATTGGGTAATACCCGTTGATGGACACAGCGCGCCACTGAAACATCATGCAGTTGTCATCAAACAGGGGAAAATCATAGATATCATCCCTACCAATGATAACCCCTACCAATGCGACAACGCTATACATCGCCCAGATCACATAATAATACCGGGCTTGATCAACGCGCATACCCATGCCGCAATGAGTTTGTTTCGCGGACTAGCAGATGACATTCCGCTAATGGCATGGCTTAACGACCACATTTGGCCAGCCGAAGGCAAATGGGTAAACGAAAGTTTTGTACATGATGGTACTCAACTTGCGATGGCAGAAATGATTCGCGGTGGCACCACTTGCTTTAATGACATGTACTTCTACCCCAATGTCGCTGCCCAAGCGGCGAATGAAGCTCACATGCGCGCCTCATTCTCTTTCCCCATTTTGGACTTCCCTAGCGCGTGGGCACAAAATGCCGCAGATTATTTGCATAAAGGCCTAGAGCTACACGACACTTACCGTAACCACGAACTTATTAATATCAATTTTGGCCCTCATGCACCTTATACCGTGTCCGATGAGCCCTTGTCTAAAGTTGCAACCATCAGCGTTGAAACCGGCATGGGCGTACAAATTCACTTGCACGAAACTGCCCACGAAGTAGAAGAATCCGAAAAGCAATATGGCCAACGCCCGTTAGCCCGTATTGAAAAGCTAAAATTGCTTACTCCGCAACTTCAAGCCGTTCATATGACACAACTCACGGATGATGAAATATCCACACTTGCAGAAAATGGTGTTCACGTTATTCATTGTCCCGAAAGTAACTTGAAACTCGCCAGCGGTTTCTGCCCCGTAGCAAAACTTGTTGCAGCGGGTGTAAACGTAGCACTGGGCACCGATGGTGCAGCTAGCAATAACGACTTAGATATGTTCAGTGAAATGCGTACAGCAGCGCTATTAGCAAAAGGCGTTTCTGGTGACCCCTCATCAATCCCTGCCCACGAAGCATTAGAAATGGCCACAATTAATGGCGCTCGAGCGTTAGGAATCGACCACCTAACAGGCAGCCTTGAAAAAGGTAAAATGGCTGACATCATCGCCATTGAAATGACAGCCCCTGAAACCCAGCCTTACTACGACCCTATTTCGCAGCTCGTATACTCCACTACCGCCGATAAAGTATCTGACAGTTGGATCGGTGGACGTCAAGTTTTACGTAATAGAGAACTGACGACATTAGACAGTGACGACATTATAAAACGCGCGAAAAGCTGGAAAGAAAAAATCGCACAATCTGATGCAGAACATTAAAATTCGTTAATGTAAGAGAATCACTATGAGTACAAATGTTGATCCTGCCGAACTGGCAAAATTCGAATCCGTCGCGGACAAATGGTGGGACAAAAGTGGTGAATTCAGACCTCTTCATGAAATCAACCCTCTACGCCTGGACTACATTAACGAACGCAGCGTTTTAGCAGAAAAACGTATTCTCGACGTGGGCTGTGGAGGAGGCATTCTTAGCGAAGGTCTTGCCCAACGCGGCGCAGATGTAACCGGCATCGACCTAGCAGAAGCGAACCTTGTAACAGCCCGCCAACACGCGGAAGAAAACAGCCTTAGCATCAACTACCAAAAAATTGCCGTCGAAACCCTCGCCGCAGAACAACCCGGTAGTTTTGATATAGTCACTTGTTTAGAAATGCTCGAACACGTACCGGACCCAGCATCTGTCGTTCAAGCCTGCGCGACTCTCGTAAAACCCGGCGGCCATATCTTTTTCTCTACAATCAATCGCAACCCAAAGTCCTACTTATTTGCCATCGTGGGCGCAGAGTACTTATTAAATTTGGTTCCCCGCGGCACTCACGAATACATGCGTTTTATCAAACCCTCAGAGTTAGGTTTATGGGCAAGGCAAGCCAACTTACGGGTAAATGATGTCAGCGGTATGAGCTACAACCCACTAACAAATGTCGCCACAATTGGTGATGATTCCGGCGTAAATTACTTTATGCATGTCCAGGCTGCAGAAGGATGAGCAAACCACTTACCGGCCCCATCGAAGCCGTATTATTTGATCTAGATGGCACCTTAATCGACACCGCTCCGGACTTCGTAAAAGTTGTTAACTTACTTCGACAAGAAGACAACCTTCCGCCAATAGCTGCTGCATTGGTTCGAGCCCAGGTATCCAATGGAGCCCGCGCTCTTATCACCCTCGCTTTTGATCTAAAAGAAGGTGAGGCAGGTTTTGCAGAAAAGCTGCAACAGCTCCTTGACCTCTACTTTAGCCACCTCGCCAAGGAATCCGCCTTATTTGATGGGCTTGATGAACTACTCATAACCCTTGAACAGCAAGGCATCCCCTGGGGTATTGTCACCAACAAACCAAGACGTTACACAGAACCTTTATTAGATGGGTTAAACCTGGCAAAACGCTGTGCCGTCGTTATCTGCCCAGATGATGTTACCCACAAAAAGCCCCACCCAGAACCACTATTAATGGCCTGCGAAGCCATTAATGCCACGCCCCAAAAAACACTCTATGTGGGTGATCATATTCGAGATATTGCCTCAGGAAACAGTGCACAAAATAGCACCATTGCGGTATCGTGGGGATATATAGATGAAGGCGAAGACTTAAGCCTCTGGAACGCAGATCACATTGTTCACACAAGTGAAGAATTACTCCAGTTGCTAGTCAGCACCTACAATGTTCGCCCAGCAGGAGAAAACAACCATGCATAATTACCAAGCCCCAGAAGGCCTATTAACGGGCAAAGTCATTTTAGTCACAGGTGCTGGTGCCGGCATTGGTAAAGAAGCCGCCCTCAGTTACGCAAAGCTTGGCGCTACCATAGTTTTACTCGGGCGCAGCCAAGAAAAACTTGATGATGTCTATGACTTGATTGAATCTGCCGGCGGCCCACAACCCGCCATCGTACCACTCAATCTAGAATCCGCAGTAGAATTAGAGTACCAACAACTGGCAACAACCATTGAGCATGAATTTGGCCGACTGGATGGCCTACTTCTAAATGCCGCTATGCTTGGTAGCATCACCCCCATTGGTAACTACCCCGTTGAAGAATGGGAGCACGTTATGCAGGTGAACGTAAACTCACAGTTTGCGATTACCAAAACACTGTTACCGCTACTTAACCTATCTGATGCTGGCTCCGTTATTTTCACCACATCATCTGTCGGTCGAAAAGGTCGTGCTCACTGGGGAGCCTATGGCGTATCTAAGTTTGCGGTAGAAGGGCTTATGCAAACTCTCGCAGATGAGTTGGAGAATACCAGTGCCATTCGTGTGAATTGCATAAATCCTGGAGCTACCCGTACAGCAATGCGCGGCAACGCCTATCCGGCAGAAGATCCGGCAACGGTTTGCCACCCCAAAGACATAATGGGGCTTTATCACTACCTGATGGGTAAAGACAGCTTAGATATTCGCGGACAGTCCTTAGACGCACAGCCTAAATAACCCCTTGAACCAACATAGTTAGCAGCCTTCAAGACGTCTTAACAAAACCCGGTAACACGGGTTTTTGACGCAACCTTTCAACAAACCCCCCGATTTCACGACAAAAAATAACCGCGACAAAAAATTGTCCTTAAAAAACTCGCATTCATTAATTTATGTAACATACTGAATACAGTTGGAATTATAGCATTTTGGCAAAAAAATGATCAATCTGTACAAAATTGGCACGATCTTCGCTCTATCTTAGGGAAACGGTAGAAAACTTTACGAATTTCGCGACAATCTTGAGTAATCAAGAACAATCAACAGGAGTTGTTGAACATGGCCGCACCATTGACCGCAAGAATTTTGGACTTTGACACCAATAAGCTAACCAGTGCTTATAGTCGAAATCCTTCGAAGAAAACGGACACACGACGCTCCGTAAGCCGGCTAATTACACGCCTCAGCACAGTTCTTCAAACCAGTATTGAATTGGCGGAAATCCTTCATATTTTTAACGATGAAGTTAGACAAATTGTCCCATTTGACGGCATCGCTTATCAACATCAAGCAAGCCGCTACGAATACGCCATCGGAAAAACCAACGGCCATTCAACCAGCTACCGACTACAAACTCCTGATGACTTTTTAGGGGAACTTAGCTTTCATCGTAACAAAGCTCGCTTTGCTGAAGCTGAGCTAGAAACCATAGAGCGGCTCATTGTCTCGCTTATCTACCCCTTACGAAATGGCTTACGTTACCAAGAGGCGGTTAAATCAGCCTTAACAGATGCACTTACTGGCGCCGGGAATCGAATCAGCATGGAAAACGTGATGGCTCGTGAATTTGACCTTGCTTCTCGTTATCACCAACCGTTATCCATATTGATGTTAGATTTAGATTATTTTAAAAATGTAAATGACCAGTACGGCCACGCGGCCGGTGATTACGTTCTTAAATCTGTGGTACATAGCTTACAAGCAGCCAGCCGATGTGCAGACATGACCTTTCGCTACGGCGGTGAAGAGTTTGTAATATTACTCAACAAAACCGATATTGCCGGAACACAAATCACTGCAGAGCGATTACGCTCCACTATTGAAAATCTTTCGTTTAATTTTGAAGGGAATAATATCCCCGTAACCATTAGTATTGGTGCAGCAACATTACGACTGGGGGAATCAAAAGAAGAGTTATTGATACGTGCTGATAAAGCGTTGTACCGTTCAAAAGAAAAAGGAAGAAACTGCATAACCCATGCAGAGGAGCTACCTGACACCGCCCATGTACATTGAGTGCGTTTATTGGGCGTTCGTTGGAGGCATCGAGTTAGACAAAAACGCCGGTCTTATCCGTGCATTCATCTAACTCGTTTATTTTGCTTTCGCTTTACTTATCGCGAGGCCGACGTAAATAACCACCACGCTGCTTTGTCGCTTTTTCATTAGTACGATCAGCGCGCATTTTAGCTCGCCCATAAAGCCCGGTTCGCTTCTTCAAACCAACACCACATAAACGCGCAAGAGCATCAATTTCTTCTTTCGAAAGCTCAACACATTTCCCAGTTTGCATACCGCGCGGTAATACAGCACTACCATAACGTACACGAATCAAGCGGCTAACTTGAATGTCTTGAGACTCCCATAGACGCCTTACTTCACGCTTACGGCCTTCACCAATTAGCACATGATACCAGTGATTATAACCCTCACCACCACTATCAACGATGTCGTCAAAGCGCGCTTCGCCATCTTCCAACATTACACCGGATCGAAGGTTATCTAACGCTTCTTTACTGACCTCTCCACGTACACGCACCGCGTATTCGCGTTCAACTTGAGATGACGGGTGCATCAACTGGTTGGCTAACTCACCATCAGTGGTAAACAATAACAAACCTTGTGTATTGATATCCAAACGGCCTACCGCAACCCAGCGCTCGCCTTGTAACTTAGGCAATCGGTCGAATACCGTGGGGCGGCCTTCAGGGTCAGTTCGAGTACATACCTGGCCTTCAGGTTTATTGTAGATAATGACGCGACGCAGTGTTTCTGCCTCGGCCTCAAAGCGTACGATTCGTCCATCAACACGGAGCGTTTCATTCTCTCCGATACGGTCACCCAGCTTAGAAACCTTGCCGTTAATGCTAACACGGCCTTCGCTAATCCATTTTTCCATAGCACGACGAGAGCCAAGCCCTACACGCGCCATTACTTTTTGCAGTTTTTCAGTCATTTTGTTTTTTCCTTCTGCCACGGAGACAACGCGTTAGCGATTCACCGTCACGGCAGTAGATGTATTCAGAATTGCGTAGAATACCACCAGAGGCAGGGCATACCTAATGGATTAGGGGCTCTGTAACAAAGATACACATACGGGAACAAAGAGCGAGGGCGTATTACTCCTCGCCTTCATCTATCGGCAAATCACCAACAGGTACTTCCCCGCCCTTTTCCAACTGGCGCTCCACTATTTCTGCCAACATTAAATCTTCTTCAAGTTGAGCATCAGAAGCAACAGCGTCATCTAATGCGTCCGTTTCGCTTTCTTGGGCTTTATTGGCTTCAAACTGTCGAACTATATCTGCGAGGGAACTAACTGCAGGTTTTCCTTCAGAAGCAGATAATTTTTCCTCGACTGTCTCTGGAACGGTATTTTCCACCACGACATCAAGACCATCTTCATTTACTTCCGCGGTCTCACCTGCCTCAACTTCCGCTGCTTGACCTTCACCCTGAACGTCTTCAGAAAAACTTTCAGGCGAACTTTCAGGCGAAATATTATCAACCGTTTCACTATCAACACCTTCACCGCTTTCGCTTGTAACGCCCGCTTTATCATCAGAATCACTAGAACCAACATCTTCTAATTCTAACTCTTCATTGATCTTGTCAAAATCTCGAATCTCGGATAGCGGTGGTAATTCCACCAAGTTTTTAAGGTTAAAATAATCCAAAAAGATACGTGTCGTTGCAAACATCGCAGGGCGACCAGGTACATCACGATGCCCTACAACACGCACCCATTCTCGCTCTAATAACGTTTTCATAATATGAGAGCTTACACTCACGCCACGAATTTCTTCAATCTCGCCACGGGTAATCGGTTGACGGTAGGCAACCAAAGCGAGCGTTTCAAGTAAAGCACGAGAGTAACGAACAGGTTTGTCTTCCCACATTCGGCTTACCCATTCACCAACTTCCTCTTTGACCTGAAAACGATAACCCGAGGCCACTTCTTTTAACACTACGCCGCGATCAGCATAATCTTCTTGTAAAGACGTTAACGCTTGCTTGAACTCATCTTTTGTTGGGCGCTCTTCATCAAAAAAAAGGCCACTCAAACGGTCCATATTCATTGGCTGACTTGAAGAAAACAACGCACCTTCTACAATTTTTTTTATTTTGTCTTTATCCCAAGGCATGCATTAACTCTCTTCAGATTCTGTTTCTGGCTCAGCTTCTTCTAAGGCCGATGCTCTTGCCTTCACGTGAATAGAACCCAAAGGCTCGTGCTGAATCAACTCAATTAATTGCTCTTTAATAAGTTCCAAGATCGCTAAAAACGTTACCACTACACCAAGTCGCCCCTCTTCTGCGGTAAATAGCTTCTCAAAGGGCACAAACCGTGTGTCATCCAAATACTCCAATACTTCAGACATACGCTCTCGGGTAGATAACTTTTCTCGTTCAACTTGGTGGCTTTCGAACATGTCTGCCCGTTGCAATACATCCTGAAGCGCCAACAACACATCCTTCAAGTCCACATCCGGTGGTGGTATTTCTTTTCGATATTCAGGGGGGGAAGCTTCGGCGATAAACACATCCCGCCCAATCCTTGGCAGCTCATCAATATCTTCAGCTGCTTGTTTATAACGCTCATACTCTTGTAAACGGCGAATCAGCTCAGCACGAGGGTCACCTTCATCATCCAGCTCTTCAGTTTGTCGAGGCAACAAACTACGGGATTTAATCTCCCCCAATAAAGCAGCCATTACCAAATATTCTGCCGCCAACGCAAAGTTTAACGTTTTCATCAACTCAACGTATTGCATATATTGCGCTGTAATTTCGGCAACAGAGATATTCAGAATATCAAGATTTTGACGTTTAATGAGGTACAACAACAAATCCAACGGTCCTTCAAAGGCTTCTAAAAACACCTCCAACGCATCCGGGGGAATATAGAGATCTTCAGGAAGCTTGGTTACCGCTTCACCATATACCATGGCAAAAGGCATTTCTTCCTGCTTGGGAGACTCCCCCGATGAACTGCCCGCAGCTACCGCTTCTGACACTCCATCAACAGCTTTCTCAGAAGGTGCTGTCTCAGTTTCAGATTGCGCCATTGAAGGGGCTTGTAATTGTAGTTCTAACTCATCTGACATCATCTGTTACCGGTAAGCGAGGCCCATAGACTCTCGTACTTCTTCTAAGGTCTGTCGCGCAGCATCACGGGCTTTTTCATTGCCTTCTGCCACAATACTTTTCACCAAATCAGGGTCTGACGTATATTCAGCGGCACGCATACGAATGGGTTCTAGGTCAGCTTGCACGGCTTCAATGAGTGGCTTTTTACAATCAACACAACCAATACCTGCACTTCTACAACCTTCTTGTACCCACTTATGAATACTCTCATCGGTATAAACTATATGCCACTGCCATACAGGACATTTATCTGGATCACCGACATCGGTTCGACGAGCCCTAGCCGGATCCGTTGGCATTCTGCGAATTTTTGCATCCACATCATCCGGTGCTTCTCGCATTTTAATCGTGTTGTGGTATGACTTGGACATTTTACGCCCATCCAAACCAGGCATTTTTGAAGCCGGTGTTAGTAAAGACTGAGGCTCTGGAAGGATAACTTTACCACTTCCCTCAAGAAATCCGTGTAGGCGATCTTTATCCGCTAACGCAATATTTTGCTGTCCGCTAACCAATGCATGAGCAGTTTGTAGCGCATCATCATCACCTTGCTCTTGAAATTTCTTTAACAAATTACGATAAAGCTTGGCATTTTTCTTGCCCATTTTACTGATAGCTTGCTCTACAAGCTGTTCAAAACCAGGTTCTTTACCATACAAAAAATTAAACCGTCGGGCAATTTCTCTGGTTAATTCAACGTGTGCCACCTGGTCTGCTCCGACCGGCACACGGCCAGCTCGATACATCAGAATGTCTGCACTTTGAAGCAGCGGGTAACCTAAGAAGCCATAAGTGGCTAGGTCTTTCTCCTTAAGTTGCTCCTGTTGATCTTTATAGGACGGAACACGCTCTAACCAGCCAAGAGGCGTCATCATAGAAAGCAATAAATGTAGTTCAGCATGTTCAGGTACACGAGATTGGATAAATAGTGTTACTGAACCAGGGTTCACACCAGCCGCAAGCCAATCAATCACCATATCCCACACAGATTCTTCAATAACTCGAGGATCTTCGTAGTGAGTTGTTAGGGCATGCCAATCAGCAGCAAAGAAGAAACATTCAAACTCATGTTGCAACTCAACCCAATTCTTTAACACCCCATGGTAGTGGCCCAAATGTAAACTGCCCGTCGGTCTCATACCGGACAAAACCCGCTGATTAGATATCACGGTACTCAATGTAAACTCCTGATTATTATGGTATTTTTAAAATATCTGTAGAATTTTTAATGCAATCATCAAGCTCTCTGGCCATGACAAGCGCACCTGGTCGTAGGTGATACGACTAACGTAAGACGGGATTATAACGGTATCTATGGCATAAAGGGAGTAGGGTCGCCCTTCCCTTCACGAATCACTTGTGGATTACCTTCTGTCATATCAATAACGGTGGTGCAAACCATTTCTCCCCACCCCCCGTCAATCACAAGATCCACTTGTTTGCCCATAAACTGCAACATTTCTTCAGGGTCTGTCATAGGATATTCATCATCTGGCATTTGTAAGGTTGCCGTCATCATGGGCTCATCCAATTCCTCCAATAACGCCAAGGCAATTGCATTATCGGGTACACGTAAACCGATGGTTTTTTTCTTAGGATGCATCAAACGGCGAGGCACCTCAACCGTTCCCCGTAGGATAAACGTATAAGGCCCAGGGGTATTATGCTTCAACAGGCGATAGGCAATATTATCAACCCGTGCGTAAGTCGCCAACTCTGAAAGATCACGGCACAATAGCGTAAAGTTATGCTTGGCATCCAAACGCCGAATTTGAATAATACGGTCCAAAGCCCGCTTATCACCCATCACGCAACCAATCGCATAAGCACCATCCGTAGGATAAATAGCGACGCCACCTTTTCGAATAATATCTGCAGCTTGCTTGATCAGACGGGATTGTGGTGATTCAGGGTGGACTCGAAAAATTTGCGACATTAGCCAAATAACTCCCAAATAGGTCTGCTGTCGGAGGGTAAAGAAGGAAATCGCCCTAATTGCGCCCAACCGCCGGAAGGCCCGTGATAGTCACTGCCTGTGGAAGAGTATAGACTAAATTCCTTAGCCATTGATGCTGCCGTTTGCGTCTCACCGGCATTTTGAGTGCCTGTACACACCTCAATAGCTTGCCCTCCCGCCTCGCTAAACGCCGCGACTAGACGTGACAACTTCATTCGAGTTAGCTTGTATTTTCCTGGGTGTGCAATAACAGCAACACCACCGGCCCCAACAATTGTTTCCACCGTTTCAGCAATCGTTGCCCACTCTGTTTTCACAAAGGCTTTTTTTCCATTACCTAAGTATTTGCTGAATGCTTTTTCCATATTTTTACAATGACCCGCCTCAATCATCGCTTTTGCAAAATGGGGCCGTCCTGGTACATGACCGTTAGCCTTCGAGACAGCTGCCTCGTATATGCCGGGGTAGCCCAATTTTTCTAGCTTTTCACCCATTTTCACAGATCGCTCAACGCGAAATGCTTGCTGTTGTGCTAATAACGTCATTAACACATCAGCGCCGGGGTCCACATTTAATCCCACAATATGGATATCTTGGTTTGCCCAGCGAGACGATATTTCAACTCCCGCTAAAACATCAATACCCACCTGCATCCCTTGCTGCTTGGCCTCTGCAACACCGTCAGTGGTGTCGTGATCGGTTACTGCAAGCACAGAGATACCGGCTTCTTTAGCGGCATTTACCAGCTCGGAAGGGGTTAGCTCACCGTCAGATGCGGTGGTATGACTATGAAGATCGTAGATTTTTGAACTCATGAGGGTTGCTTTTCGTGCTTATCGTTATCAAATATTCTATCATTGGTCACCCAATATGTACGGACATCCTCTGAATTATGAAGCAACTTTTTGATTTTTTCCCGGTAGCTATTTTTGTTGCCGTATATTTCAATACGAAAGACATCATTTTGTCGACTATGTTTTTGGTTGGCGCAAGCGCGGTCCAACTAGTGGTTGGACTACTGGTATATAAGAAAGTAGAAAAAGTTCACTTATATACCTTTCTTGTATTAGCGGTAATGGGTGGACTCACCATAGCGTTTAAAGACCCCACTTTTATCATGTGGAAACCAACCGTCATCAACTGGACATTTTCCATTGTTATTCTTGGCAGCCAATTCATTGGCGAACGTCCAATCGTTCAGCGCATTATTGAAGGCTTATTGAAACAAGCCCCACACCTCACCATCGATGTCCCTCAAAATAAATGGAAAGGGCTCAATTTGAGCTGGGTCGTATTTTTCATCTTTCTGGGCGCAGTGAATATTTATGTTGCTAAAAACTATGACGAAAGCACCTGGGTTACCTTTAAGCTGGTGGGGATGACACTCTTTAACTTAACCTTCTTTATTGGTCAATTTGCTTACCTGTCAAAATTCATGACAGAAGACCCCGTCGATGAGACTAGCGCCGCAGAAACAGAGCAAAGCCAAGAAATCACTTCCAACGAATCGCAAAAACAGGACTAATTGTTATGCTTTATGCCGTCATCTCTGAAGACGTTGAAAATAGCCTAGAAAAGCGCCTTGCCGCACGACCGGCGCACCTGGAAAGGTTAGAGGCCCTAAAGTCAGAAGGTCGATTATTTGTTGCTGGTCCCTTCCCTGCACTTGACACTGAAACCCCCGGTGAAGCAGGCTTCACCGGCAGCTTAGTCATTGCTGAATTTACAAGCTTAGACGCAGCACAACAATGGGCAGACAAAGACCCTTATATCGACGCAGGCGTATACGCCAACGTCACCGTGAAACCCTATAAAAAGGTATTACCCTAAACTTTCTACCATTCCGAATGGACAGAAAATGGATTGCAAAAGGATCATTACGTGAAAGTCATTACTTCAACCATTGCACTCATCAGCCTTATGGTGTTTGCGTCATTCAGTCACGCTGAAACCCAATATATTAGAGATGAAATCCGCATTGAAATGCACTCAGGCCCCACCACGGGTTATCGTATTGTTCGATACCTAAAAAGCGGTGATATTCTCAGCGTTCTTAGCCGATCAGACGATGATAAATGGTTAAAAATAAGTACCAAAGGAAAAGAAGGCTGGGTTCAAGCTCGTTATGCAACACCCACCCCCATTGCGAAGGCGCTACTCAAGAAATCTGAACTAAACGCAGCGACATTAATGCAGAAAAACACGGCGCTTCAGAATCAACTTGCAGAAGTTGTAGCTGAGCTTAAGTCAGTAAAAACACTGCAAAGTAGCTTAGAATCATCTGCAAGCTCACTAAAAAATAAACTTGGCGCCATTGAAAAAACAGCAAGCAATGCCATCGTTACTGCAAAAAATTATCAGCTGCTACAAGAGCAAACTGAGCTATTGGACGTTAAGCTGGAAAAGCTAGAGGAAGAGAACAAAATCCTAGAAAACGACAATTTAGAAGATGGCATCATTTGGGGTATTTTGGCAGTTATTGCTGGTGTCATTCTAACCCTAACCGTACCGAAAATGTCTACACAAAAACGCAAAGGGGAATGGTAAACCTTCGTAGCTAAACCTTACCTCCTTTCGCATGGGCCACGCCCTATGCGAAAGGATCAGTCTTACTTTCATACGATCATTTTTTACAGAAATAAGCATCGGCTATAATTTCAACTTTAAACAACCCCAAGCGTGTTTTTAACTGCTTTTGATATTCACGGTTATCAGTGATTTGAATCGCATTCGCACCTAGTGCTTTTGCTTTATCCTCAAGGTCATCACGAGCGCCCTCTCGCAAATAATCATTCGTCATTATAATTGTCAAAAACGCATCATCATCCCCGTAAGAACCAACAACCTCTTCTAACAATTCGCATTCTCTAGAGATCAAATACGCTGAGTTTTTTTTGCTAGTGCCTTTCTCTATCCATTTAATCTCATCTGCAGGGGTTAGCAATTGGCACCCGGTTAACACAGATATCCCAACAACACATACAAAAGTAGCTAGGGCTGTTCTAGCCGGCCTTACAATACATCTCATTCTTATTCCTTATTAAACGGCAAATTCGCTCGTTATTATTTATATTTTTCGGTCACATTAACACAACAAGCACAACCAGCCCAAGCCTAACTACCATAGGCTCAATCATTGCTAACCTTGTAGTAAGCCCTCTCCAGTGACAGTGCTCGAATTAAGGGACACTTACCCCGTTCAAGGTTACGTACAATGAATAAACGCTTTACCTACTTACTGCTGATATATATAACCATCAGCGTGCAGCCAGCTCATGCTGCCAGCGTCGATATATATGGAGAGGATACCTACTACGGGCTAGGTCAATACCTAAATTACTATATCGATAAAAGTGGGCAGCGCGACATTGAAGACATTGTTAATAATGGCCCTGATATACATTGGCAACAAAACCAAGTCGACACACCTAATCTCGGTTTTGGAACAGAGGTTTATTGGTGGAGGCTCAACATTCGCTCCACCCAACCTCAATATGAAAACTGGTTACTCGAGATCGCTTACTCATTATTGGATGACATAAGTATCTATGTTTTTCAGGACGAAGATGAGATACAACGTGTATTGCTTGGTGACAAAAAACCTTTCATAGAAAGAGAAATTAATCATAGAAACTTCTTATTACCGCTAAAATTACATCAAAACACCAATTACACGTTATATATCCGCCTCCACACAACAAGTTCGATACAACTACCGCTAAGCCTGTGGGAGAACACCTACTTCTGGGAAAACTCTGCGAGAACCTCTTTATTACAAGCCTTATTTATGGGCGGCATGTTACTCATATCCATTTACAACTTAGCTTTGTACTTCTTCTTAAGAGAACGTGTGTACATCTACTACGTACTATTTGTCATTGGAACCTTAGGGATGCAATCGGGACTCAACGGTATGGCATATCAATATTTATTCCCTGCCTCCCCGATGCTGCAAGACAAAATCATTAGTTTCTCAATTATTTTTCTATGCTTATATGGAACACTTAGCACCAAACATTTCTTAAAGTTAAAGACCAATAAGAACCAGCTTTTTCACAAATTGGACTACATTATTTTCTCCAACATGGTGTTATTTATTCCATTCATTTTCCTACCTTATAACGACATCATTCAGGCACTCATACCGTGGTCAGTCTTTTTGTTTTTCACTTGGTTTTACTATGGCTTAACAGAACTCAACAAGGGAAATAAAACAGCAAAGCTATTTATTCTTTCTTGGGTAGCTCTCTTGCTAGGGGGGGTAATTCTTGCACTGAATAAGATAGGCCTACTCCCGATGAACACCTTCACCGAAAGCAGTTGGGAAATCGGTTCAATCATTCAAGCAACACTGCTATCTATAGCCTTAGCCTCACGAATAAACGAAGAAAGAGAAGCAAAATCCAAAGCAATGAATGAAGCCCTTAACGCTAACAAAAAAGCCGTAGACAACTTATTAAAATATCAATCTCTGTTTAAAAATGCGGTAGATGGGATATTCAAATGTTCTTCTGACTTTCGCTTTACCAATGCAAACCCGGCCCTAGCGAGAATATTCAACTACACATCTGCCAACGAAATGATGAATGGCATACCCAATCTACAGGCAGTGCTATCACATAAAAAAGACGTAAGCTCAGAACTTTTCAAAAAACTGGAAGTAAATTCAAAAATATCCGCATATGAATTTGAACTACTGACAAAAGACAAACACATTATTTGGGGAAGCATTTCAATTAGAAAAATACCACCGACACAGGATGAAGATACATTCTACGAGGGATCCATAAGAAACATTACCGAAAGAAAAGCAAAAGAAAAAGCGGAGAAAGACAAAAAAGATGCGTACGCGGCAACACAAGCAAAAACTGATTTCTTAGCCAACATGAGTCACGAAATCCGCACACCATTAACCGCCATTATCGGTTTTTCTGAATCAATCCGTGATGACAACATCACCCAAGAATCTCACGACAATTTTATTGCCACCATCATTCGTAGCGGCCAACATTTATTACATGTCATTAACGAAATACTTGATTTATCGAAAATTGAAGCCAACAAGTTAGAAGTAGAATCTATACCCGTCGATCTGTTCAGCCTCGTTTATGAAGTACAATCCTTTTTTGAAATGAAAGCACGATCACAGGGCCTTTCCTTTTTCATTCACTATGAATTCCCTCTTCCTAGAACATTTATTTCAGATACCACACGGTTAAAGCAGGTATTACTCAATCTTTGTAGTAACGCCTTAAAATTCACTGACACAGGAAGCATTAATATTGAAGTAGCCTGTCACAAAGAGCAAGAAAAGATCAGTTTTTGTGTCGTTGATTCAGGCATTGGCATGACCCAAGACCAACAAGCCAAAGTATTTAGCGCATTCACTCAGGCCGACTCATCCACAACAAGAACCCACGGCGGAACTGGCTTAGGGCTAAGTATTGCGAAAAAGCTGGCGCAATTAATGGGAGGTGACATCACTCTAGAAAGCGAAGAATGTATAGGAAGCCGATTTACCGTCAACATTTCTTCGGGCTGTTTAGATGATGCACAGTGGATCACCAATGATATTGACGCTCGATTAACACAGGAAGATAATATAGGTGACGCTATTGTTCCTGTATTGGAAGGGAACATTTTATACGCAGAAGATAACCAGGATAATCAACATCTAATTGGCATGCTTGCCAGGCAAACCGGTGCGGACATCACTATTGTAGAAAATGGAAAAGATGCCCTTTCCACTGCGCTAAAGGACGAATTTGATTTGGTACTAATGGATATCCAAATGCCAGTAATGAATGGAACAACGGCAACGCGTTTACTTCGAGAAAATGGTTTTAAGAAACCTATTGTAGCGATCACTGCCAATCTTATGGATCATGAAATAAAATCATACATAGAGGCAGGCTGTAACGACTACTTATCAAAACCTGTGCAACGACATCGTTTTTACGACGTATTAAAACAATACTTATCGGTCATCTCTGAGGGTAAATTGAAGAGAAAACCAATAATAGGAAACATCTTACCTTCCGTATCAGGAAGCATTTTATTGGTCGACGATAACCCAGACAACATCAACCTTTTCTCAATGCAACTAGCCCAAACCGGTGCAACAGTAGACACTGCCATCAATGGTGAAGAGGCCACAGAAAAAGCACTCATCAATGGCTACGACTTAATACTTATGGACATTCAAATGCCAAAAATGAATGGCATAGAAGCGCTTCAATTACTACGTAGTGCGGGGTATAGCAGACCCATCTACGCCCTAACGGCCGAAGATGACAAGGTTAAAATAGACGAATATATTGCGAAAGGGTTTGACTGATATTTACCAAAACCTATGAATAAAGCACTATTGCACAAGACAATATCAGCACACCTAATTAAATCAGATAAAAGCACTTCACAACAAACACATCAAAATCAGTTGCTTGATGACCCTGACTTTGCCCCTATCGTAGAAAATTTTTTAGCAGGGCTTCACGATATGGTTAACAAAATGGAACTCGCAAAATCCGACAACGATTGGATACAACTACAAGACCTAGCTCATCAACTCAAGGGCAGCGGTGGCAGCTTTGGCTACCCAGAATTAAGTAAGCAAGCCAAAACACTTGAAACGCTTTTAAAACAACATGCGTACGATAAAATTCAACAGGAATTTGTCCAATTAAGGGATCATGCAGAAACGCTATATCAAAACCAACAGAGTAATCAAAAAATCCACGACAATCCTAAATAGCACAAAAAACACAAATATATTAGACCTTTACATCATTGTATAGATTGGAGAAAAACGTTTTTCCGCCTATAGTAAATAGTTAACCACCCTATTTAGCTACCTTTGTTAGTATCAATAACAATTGTATTAAAACCTTCGGAGGACTCCAATCCCATGGCGCAACTTCAAACAGCATTGATTGTTGATGATATGCCTGACATGCGCTCTTTGCTACGCGCCACATTACTTAAACTCGGCCTCACATCAGTAGCAGAAGCCGAAGACGGCGCACAGGCGCTCGCCACGTACCAACAAGAAAATATCGATATTGTATTTTTAGACATCAATATGCCAGGAGTCACTGGTCTCGAATTACTGGTAGAACTAAAGCGAATAGATCCTAAAGTTTACGTCGTAATGGTCAGTGGAGAAAGCTCAATAAGCAATGTCAGAGCCGCAATAGGCTTTGGAGCAAAAGGTTTTGTAGTGAAACCCTACAGTATTGAAAAGATTGAAGAAGTGCTACAACGCTTCAACTAAATCCTCCCTCTCCCGCCTTCTTTGCCTGAAAAATGTGCAGCTCATCAACATACGCTAGACTTAATCTAGTTACACTTGGTATTCAGACTGCATGAGGGATATTATCCCTCCAGACGACAAATTCATACCCACACCACAAAGCTAATATAGTTAGGTTCATTACAATGATTAAACAAATCTACAACCAGTGCAAGATAACCGCGTTGCTACTATTCCCCCTATTTTTACTCGCATGTGGCGGAAGTGGCGGTGGCTCAACAGGGGGGAATTCGGACACCATTACAATGGTTATCGACACCGATTATACCGTCTCTGCAGGCGACACCGTTTTACCTGCTAACACCAGCGCCAGATTCGACATCGAAAAGAATAGCAATGAAAATACCAGCACCGTCACATTGTTAACAGGTTCAGCAACTATCAAACGCGGTTAATACGTATATTATTCTCTATCTCAAGGTATTCCTAATTAGGGTATTTCTACAATGAAAAGACAGTTACTCTCACTACTTGCTCTCAGCACAATGATAGCAACACCGTTATCAAGCTTTGCCAGCACGGCACTCTGGACACTTGATACAAACGCCACTGCCAATAAATCCAGCAACAACACCGTTGTTTCTTTGTCTTTGGATCAAAGCACGTTAGACGCGTTACTTCAAAACACACCAAAAGAAAACACCTCATCACAAGGCTATACCATTGAAATCCCGTTACCTTCCGGTGAGTTGATCGAACTCGAGCTTTTCGAATATTCAATGATGGAACCTGAGCTTGCTGCACAATTCTCTTATATCAAAACCTATAAAGCAGTAGGAAAAACCGATAAATTCATTACCGGTCGCTTTGATATTACCCCAAAGGGATTTAGCGGCATTGTTAGTACGCTCAGCGAAACCTATTATTTTGATCCCGTTCAAACCGATACAACTCAACAACGTTATCAAACCTATGCTCGTAGTGCTTACATCGAAAATAGCAATAGTTCAACGTTTACTTGTGGTGTGAAACATGACTCAGACCTATCGAATAAATTAAGTGAAAAGCCAGTAATAAGTGCTGCTCAAATTTCCGGAAGCAAATTACACACCTACCGTTTAGCCATGGCGGCAACCGGGGAGTACACCGCACTTCATGGCGGCACCGTTAATGCGGGCCAAGCAGCAATTGTCACTGCTATCAACCGAATCAATGAAATTTACGCCCGTGAAATTGCCGTGCAATATACATTAATAGCAAACAACAGTTTATTGGTTTATACCAATGCAGGAAGCGACCCTTACACCAATGACGATGGGTTTGCGATGTTAGAAGAAAACCAAACCAATATAGACACCGTTATTAGCTCTGACAACTATGACATTGGCCACGTTTTTAGCACTGGCGGCGGAGGTATCGCTGCATTGCAAGCACCTTGTGGCGCGGCAAAGGCGGAAGGCGTAACCGGACTAGGCACCCCGACAAGCGATGCGTTCTGGGTTGATTATGTCGCGCATGAAATAGGTCACCAAATGGGAGCTAATCATACATTTAATGGTGACCAGGGCTCCTGTGTTGGTGGAAACAGAAGCTCAACAAATGCTTACGAACCCGGCAGTGGTTCAACCATCATGGCATATGCAGGCATTTGCGGCAGCGATAATATCGTAAACAGCAGTGATGACTATTTCCATACCAACAGCCTTGAAGAGATCGCTGCATTTACCAGTGGCAATGGTAGCTCTTGCGGTACTCATATTGACCAATCAAATCAAATCCCAACCGCCAACGCTGGTAACGACTTTACTATTCCTCAACAAACCCCTTTTGAATTAACCGGCAGTGGAATTGACGGTGATGGTGATACACTCACGTACAACTGGGAGCAACATGACCTAGGAGATGCTTCTGCCCCCGGCATTGATAATCGAACCGGCCCCATTTTCCGCTCATTCTCCCCTTCTACAACCCCTATTCGAACACTGCCATTACTCAGTACATTAATCAGTAATTCAAGCCCGCCAACAGGCTCTGTTCTGCCCTCCACAAATAGATCACTTAACTTTAGGCTTACCGTGAGGGACGGTAATGGTGCTGTGACATCCGATGACGCGCAACTTACCGTCACAACAACCTCTGGTCCATTTGCTGTAACATCACAATCAAGCAGCACCAACTGGGCAAGCAACACACAAGAAACCATTACTTGGAACGTAGCAAGCACCTCCAGCGCACCCGTGAGTTGTAGCGCGGTAGATATATTATTTTCTATTGACAATGGATTAACGTTTAGTACAACCATTATTGCAGGCACTAGCAATGATGGAACCCAATCCGTCACGGTTCCGAACGTAAACACCTCCCAAGGCAGAATAAAAATCAAATGCTCTGACAACATATTCTTTGATATGAGCAATGGCACAATTACCATCGATACATCAGCCAATGCTGCCCCAGTTGTTAATGATTTCAACTTCACTGTCGATGCAGGCGAGTCCAACATCGATCAGTTCGCTGCAAGTGACGCTGAGAATAACGACCTCACCTTTAGTATCGTTAGCCAACCCACACAAGGCACCTTAAGTGTTAATGGTGACAGTTATACCTACACTGCAAATGGTGACGCTTCCGGGGCTGACTCCTTCGTTGTTAAAGCCAATGATGGTGCTGCCGACTCAGCCAACGCTACTGCTTCAATAACAATTATCCCTGCCAACAACCCTCCTGTTATAAGTAATTTCAACTTTTCCATAACAGCCGGTGAGTCCAACACCAGTTCATTTTCAGCCACTGATGCCGATGATGACACCCTAACTTTTAGCATTGTTTCAGGGCCAAGCAAAGGAAGCCTTAGCATTAACGGGAGTAATTATACGTACACAGCAAATGCTGATGCTTCTGGAAGTGATTCATTCGTCGTAAAAGCAAATGACACAAAAGATGATTCAGCCAATGCCACTGCAACTGTCGCTATCTTAGCTACCTCTACAATTGTTAGCGGTGCAGACGGAGACAACTTTCAGGCGACCGTTACCAGTTCATCGGTAGACGTTATAGGCTGGCAAAGCGCGGAAACTATCACAAGCCAAAGCCCTGAAGATAACGGTGTTATCACCAACACATTAACATCTGAGGATATATCCATATCCTTTAGCGACAGTGAAGCAATTACAACGTCAATGTCTGCGACTAGTGGAGCAGATAGTTGCATTGCTATTACCGTCAACGGACTCACTATTGACGTCGATAGCCTAACAGCAACCGATGAACTTAGAACTGAGGTGATGACCGATACACGCATTCAACTCCAACGAACTAATGGGTGTAATTTACAAACTAATATCACCGACGGTAGTAATGTTGCAAAAGCAGTAACGCAACTACCAGCACTCAGTGGATCTATCGCAACCCCGCTAAACGTTACCATTACAGAATCTGGAGGGGTCTTTACCGTGAGGTATAACAACGTATCTCTTCCGGTGGAAGGACTAATATTTTAAGAACAACCAATAACTAGTCACAAAAAAGCCCTCTTGATGTCAAAATTAAGGGGGCTTTTTTGTGACTAGTTATTTATAGCTTGGAACTTATAAGAGAAACTTATAAAGAGAAACTTACATTTCGGCGCTTAATAACTCTGCCATCTTCTCGTTGTACTGACGAACATATTGAAAAACTTCGGCAATGCTATCCCGATCCTTCTGGTCTTTCATCACATCAGTCACATGTCGCAAAGTAATCCCGTAACGCTCCCTAAGCACTGGCAATAGCGCCTCATTCACGCCAGGTACAGAAACCCCACGTGTTTGTACACCCAATAATTTTTTGTCTCCACGATTAAACGCATCAAGTGCATCCTGTTGTGGAGCAGTTAAGATAGCAGCGGTGCCTAAAACAGGTAATGAAGCACCCTCTTTCTTCATATCGTCACCACTTGCAGTGTCCTGATTTCCAGATTGACACCCCACTATCGGCATACAAAGCATAATCGTTGTTGTTAAAAAAAGATTCGCTGCCCACTTTTTCATAAACCCACCAAGTTGTCTCATTAACAATGTGTTTATGCTAACGTGATTTCTACATAGCTGCACCCGCTTTTTTAATGCTTTCAACGTCACTCTCGGAATAACCTGCTTTACCTAAGATTTCATCGGTGTGCTCACCCAATAATGCGCCAATACTTCGGTAATCAGGTTGTGTTTCTGAAAAGCGAATAGGAGATGCTATTTGTCGCTGAGTATCTTCACTGCCTTCTCGAACCGGCACATCAATCAATAACTCGCGAGCGGTAATTTGTGGATGCTCACATGCTTCCTCAAAACTTAACACTGGCTCTGTACATGAGTCCAAATCGGCAAAAATATCACTCCATTGTTGATAGGTTTTCTTTTTCATTTCGCTGGCAATGTCTGCCTTAAGTTTTTTCACTTCTTCAGGCACCAACACCAAGCCTCTACCAGACCACTCAGGATGACCTAATGCTTGGCAAAATTGTGCAAAAAATTGCGGCTCTAAACCACCGACTGAGAAGTAGCGGCCATCGCTTGTTTCATAGCAGTCATAAAAAGACCCACCATTTAACTGGGTTGCTTCTAATTCAGGCTGTATGCCGCCCACCAACGCCGGCGGTGCTGTTAACGCATGCATGGCAAATGCTGCGTCCGTCATACTGATATCAATATATTGCCCGCCTCCACCTTGCTGACGGTGAATAACGGCTGCCAATATCCCCATCACACCGTGACATGATCCACCAGCCACATCAGCTACCTGTACACCAATAGGGGCAGGGCCCGTAGATTCGCGACCGTTATATCCCATTACCCCAGCGATGGATAAATAATTCATATCATGCCCTGCACGGTTTTTATACGGCCCTGTTTGGCCATAACCGGTAATGGAACAATAAATAATATCAGGGTTCACTGCCTTGAGAGCGTCATAACCTACTCCCAAGCGGTCCATCACTCCTGGGCGAAACTGCTCAACAACAATATCAAATTCTTTCACCAAGGACTTAACAACCTCTACGGCTTCAGGCTTTTTTAAATCCAGTGCGAGTGACTTTTTGGAACGATTAAGGTAACCATGGGCAGCGGACACGCCATGCTCAAGCGGTGGCATCATACGTATCATGTCCGGCCGTGTAGGAGACTCAACACGTACTACCTCTGCCCCCATATCAGCCAACATCATTGTGCCAAAAGGCCCTGGCAATAAGGTAGAAAAGTCTAACACTTTTAACGAAGTTAACGGTCCAGCCATGTTTAATCACTCCCCAGTTTCAGTTTACAATGCTTACTCAGCACTAATGAGTCAAGGGTAATCAACTTTCACCCCGATGGCCAATGACCAAACCGCTCATTCTTTATGACCATTATTGGCAACAGTAGAAACTAAGACAAGATATACCGCACAGCTAAAAGCTATCTAAGCACTGCCTAAGAACCCACAGGGCACCACACCGGACATCATATTAAACTTATGGCTGAAAGCCTCACTATCAAAAATAGCGCCTCTCGCAATACTGTTTGTATGCATTACGTGCTAGCCGTATGCCAACGAGCCACTGATGCAGGGCTAGATCAAAACAAATGCCTAGAGCATGCAGACTTACAACCTAACTTACTATCTCAGCCACAAGCACGTATATCCGCAGTACAATATGAAAAGCTGGTCAGCTATATAGCATTAACGCTCAATGACGAATTGCTGATGTTAGGTGGCAAAGCACGATCACGGGTGGGATGTTTTAATCTAATGTGCCAACTTGCCATCCATGAACCAACATTACGCCAAGCCATCCTTCGCAGTATGCAATTTTATAATTTACTCTGGGGAGACATTTATTTTCGTTTATCATCCGACGACGGATTGGCCTACCTGTCTATTCATTTTTCTGACCCGTCCATTAATATCGATCACACAACAACTGATTGCAATCTTGTGTTATTACACCGTTTTTTTAGCTGGTTGATAAGTCAACACATCCCCTTGAACCATGTTAGCTACACCTATCCTAAACCAAGTTATCACAAAGAACATGGCCGGCTATATCGATGCCCAATTAACTATTCTGAAACCAAAGATGCACTAGCCTTCCCTAAATCACTATTAGCAACCCCCGTAGTGCAAACCAAAGATACATTATCTCTATTTCTTAAGGGTGCTCCTGGCAATCTAATGGCCATCCCAAATAACGAAAATAGCCTAACAACACAGATTCGCACTGTGCTGGCATCTACGTTATATACCGATCCTCCCTCGCTAGAACAAATTGCCAGCGAATTAAACACCACCACACAAACCATTCGCAGAAGGCTAAAAAAAGAAAACTCATCCTATCAAGAAATTAAAGATCAATTGCGCCAAGACAGTGCCATCAATTTTTTATGTAATAGCACCTTACCGATTAACGACATTGCCTTACGATTAGGTTTTTCAGAACCCAGCACATTTCATCGCGCATTTAAAAAGTGGACGGGGGCGACACCTGGAGATTATCGCCGCCAGAGTTAAAAAACTGCAAGAACTCTAAGCTCACGTCCAACGCTTAGAAAGTAAAATAGATCAGCTATTAGACATCCCACCCAACCGTAGATAGACAATAAATAATCAGCTCAACGAGACTGACGCAACAGTCAAACGAGAGATACACCGACTCCTTTGTAGGATATTGTCCCTTTCTTCTCAAAAGGCCAGATCTGGCCCTCAAAATGGTATTATTTCACTTGTTTCGCGCTGTACTTGCATTAAAATCCCGATTCGCTCACTTATAGGGCGATTAACACACCATTTCAGAAAACCAAGGGATAGGTTTCTAATGAACAATGCGGCATGTATTAACCTTGAGAACGTTTCAGATGAAAAGACTCAAAGTTCAGCAACACCTCTAGAGCAAGGTAGCAATGAACACACGCCCTGCTTATCAACCGACTCCAGCCTATCCACTCAAGCACTGAGTAACTCTTTTGGTATTGTTAATCAACGGTTTTTTCAAGGTAAAATTACAGGCTCAATAATCTGGCAAGTGCCAAAAGGTATGGTGTCCATTAACAAAGGCACCCCCTGCTACACGCTAAATGGATCAACAGAAGAACTTATCTTCGAACAAGCAACATTGGCAATAAAACAAGGCCAAGTAGACAAAGCCCTGGCGTTACTCACACCATTTGCAGATAAGGGCCACCCAGATTCTGAGCTACTGGTATGCCATATCTTAAAGCGACAACATGGAGACTGGCAGAGTTATGCTAAAGCCTACAACGACCATTTCATCACAGAGATGATGGCTCCTGCCGCCTGTTATTACCCCGACACTCAAACTATTGCAATCCACCCACATCTTCACCGTCGTGGTGCTCCCATGTTTGTTTTGCGCTACTTAATTTATCATGAGTGTTGCCACCAAATCATCGAGTCATCTGAATCAGAGCCTCACCCGCCATTATTTATGGAATACGAAGCAAAAGCACCCTTTAAAGAAAAGGCGCTTGCTTGGTTATCAAAAGAAGGTTTCCCCACCTTATAGAACACCTTCTCAAAGCACGGTTCAAACCTGTTTGCACATTAATATGATGAAACCCCATTATGGCATTTACATACCTTCTTAGGGCAACACTTTGGTTAGTGGCATTTACCACTATTCCCACAAACCCTGTATTTGCCAATTCAACATCAAGCCATCTGGCTTCATGTAACAACAGCATCACACCTAGCTGTCTCTTAGAAAAAACGCTAGATCTTATACAATCACTTCCAACAAGCCATAAAAAAGAAACCATTCTTATTGAATTAGGATTTGAATCCTATTTTCTAAATAATAAATATACATTTAAAAAAACAATGATTGAGATCGAAAAAACAAACCAAGATTTAAGAAAATCATACCCATCAGCGTTAAAAAAACTATCCTCCCTAATTAACAAAAATGCACAAATTATTCCAAACAATCTATTTTCCAATGCAATCGCTATACAACTTGCAAAAGAAGAGATATACCTAAACTCTATAAAAAACAAAACCATGAGCACAGAGTTTCTCATAAACAGCACCTTTAACAAAAAAACATTTAGTGATAGCCTGCAATGGAACGCCGCATATATTTACTATTTATCACTAACAAGGGATGTTTCCCTCAAAAAATCTACCGAGATAAAACGATTCCTCATCAAACAACTTGCACAATCCCCCCCCGAACAACATCAACAACACAACTTAGAAATATCCTTACTAGAAACACTAGGGGGTGCCCTTAAACAAGGTGAGGAGACTCGATTAATCTCCAGCATTAACGGGTTCAGCCCACACCATTTAGTACAACTAAACCAGCGCATCCTTTTTTACCAACAATTCACCAAGTTTTATAATACCAAGATCGGATTACATCAAGACCAATGTAACGATCCACTAACAACCACAAGCAACAGTCTAAACACATTCTTTTCTTCACAAAATTTACAAATCATCAAACAATTAGAATCATTAACAGCCAAAGAACCCAATGACTATTTACTTGCAAGCATTATTATTCAACACTTAAATAGTTGCACACCGCTAAGCAATCTTTTTCAACAACGCTACCTGCAATCTCTCGAAAATATACCTTTAACAACAGACCTGGCAATATCCTCAGCTAAAAAAGTAATCCAGCATCTACGAAGTCTCCGTCGCTACACAAAAACGTAACGATTGTGCAACTTTTTGCACACCTAAAAAACAAATAAAAAAAGCAACGCTAGAAAGACATCGAAAACAAAAAGATTTTATTAAAAAAAGTATAAATATTTTTAATAAAACAAAAAAACGACCATTTTCCGCAACCTTTGTAAGACATTCGCCCTAACCAATTTATATTGTGTGAGATATTGCTCAATTTGAGAAACGCGTGTTGATATAGGCCTTTCAGGCTGTTATTGTACGCGGCATATTAGTAACCAAATGGAATAAACGTTTCATTTAAACGCTTCGCTAACAATTAATTACAACGTTAAAAACACGGGCGTTTTTAACAGCGATGCCGCCACAGGGATAAGACAATGACACTGAGTAAAAGCATAAAGAATGGAGATTTAAACCATTACAGAGACCTTTCCTCATTAAAAAAAGATGAATGGGAATCTCTCGATATTTACGTTTTTATTGCTGCTAATTTCAATCGTTATTGCTCTGGACTCATTAAGAAAATCGGCATCCAGCACCTACCTTCAGATACGCGAGATTCCTTAATGGGATTGTTTTGCGACGTAGGCTATCGCCCATTAACTCGTGCCCACGAGAAAAATATCAACGCTGTTGGCGAACGTAGAAATCAAATAATGTTAGGAACATTAAAAATGATTTCCACAACGCGCATGGTTGATGCACTCATTAAAGAATACCCTGCTTACGTCACACTAAACTCAGCAACAGACCCAGTCGACAGTGATGATTGGACTGAAACACCTGAAGAGCTACATCAAACAAATCGAGAGCATCAAGCAACTGCATTCTTTGCAGCAGAAAGTAGCACTCCCTTTTGGAGTGAAACTGAGCAGGAGCAGAGCCATGATGATGCAGAGCTTTCCCTCAGGATGGAGGTTGTTCGTTCTTATTTAACACCATTGCAGTTCAAACACCTGCGTTACACTATTTGCGATGGGTTAACCACGAATGAAATTGCTGAAAAAACAGGACACAGCGCTACCAATGTTCGCATTATGCTACTCAACGCTCGAAAAATCATGATGGATCTTGTGCCAAGTCATTTACAACAAGATATTCAACATTGCATGCGTCGCAGATAAAAAATGTACATCAACACTCTGGAGGAATTGTGCTTTCACCTCAACAATGATCGCCAATTTCTCTCAGGCCAACATCTTTATTTACTGTTTGATAGCAACCTCCACAACGAACTCAGCAGCACCTACTTCCAGCTAGATGGCACACTTGAGTATTATCCGATTTTTCTAAATACACACCTGGAAGAACACATACACTGCTCTCCATATTTGGTGAAAATATCAGCCGATTCACAAAAATTTATTGAATGGTTTTTTACTTACGGAAAACAATGGGGATTTTTTTATTTATCGGAACACTCTTTAGATGAGGCACTTAAACACTGGCAAAGCATCATCTTCCCCCAAACAAATGACACAAAAAACAATATAGAAAATCATATATTATTGCGATTTTACGACCCTAAGATATTGCGATCTATACTCTGTGATGAAGACCAAAAAAAAGCAACCCATGCTCTGGCACCGTGCCAATTTCTGTATTTTCAAAATGAAAATAATCAATGGATCAAACACACTCCCAAAGAAGACTCAGCCAATGTGACACAGCAGGACCAGGGTTACTCTCTATACATTAAGGCTATCAGCAAACGTTCAGAGTTAATGTTATGGGATAAATCACCTCATCTTATGGAAAAATTTTCTTCCCTAAATCTTGATACGGCTATAGAGCAAGGGGTTAGCATTGCGCTAAATAGCAATTTCACCCAACAAGATAGTATTCTAGCATTTTTGAGTTTATGGCTAGAGCGAGGCCCAAAGATACTCGGCTCACAAGAAATACAACGTTACCTCCAAACACCCTCTATCCCCTATGCAGAGAAAATATACCACTTAAGAGAAAAGACACCTCAGGAAGACACCTGGAATCAAACGCCTAAACCCCCAATCATTATTTGAATAATTTCATCCCGCCAGCGACTTACCAACACCTCATCACTTCCTTCCATCGATGCAGCTTTAATAGTTTCAAAAATCATAGAGGTAACAATACGCGCTGCAATTTCTTGATCCATATTCTGTCTTAGAAAACCTTTATCAACACCATTGCGCATATATTCTTGAATAAATTTCGAGAACAATAAAAATGATGCAGATACATGGTTGGCAGTATCTTTATTACCTTCGGGTGTCTCATACAATGCTATTCGAGCAATTCGCTGATCTGCTTGAAAAATACTAATAAGCCGATCAGAAATTCTAATAATTTGCTCTTGATACTCATGTAAACTATTTGTCTCCGGTGGCTCATCCTGTACCACTGTCGCTAGCTTTTGCAGAATACTATTTACTACCGCATCAAATATTGCCTGCTTATTTTTATAATACCGATAAATCGTTCCGTGACCAATTTTTAGTATATTGGCTATATCAGCGATACTCGCCGAATAGTAGCCCTTTTCGGAAAATATGGTAATTGCGGCTTGAAGTATTTCCTCCTTACGACGAGCAACTTTTTCAACACTGGCGACATTAACCATAACAACAAAAATCCTGGAACAGAATGAGGCGTCATTTTTGATGATGCACTTGTAAATGTCAAAGGAATATCACACCGGCTCTTTATCGATAAAACAGATACTTAAGACCACCCCACGCATTATCTCCCGTATATTCCCCAAAAGGTGGCTCAACAATCGCGCCTAAGCACTTACCCGCCTGCATTTCCAGTGTTGTCAGCCATAAATGGCCAGAACTCGCAATTCTCGAAGCCTGATCTTTATGTCGCTGTAAGAAATTCACTTTTGCTACCAGCTCCTCTTTAGAATCAACAAGCGCTACATTCTCCATGTCCACCAAACCGATATCCGCACACTCATCTTTGTCAGCAGGCCAAAGTAACACAACACAACCCGCAGCAAAGGCCTCCAACGTCTGCCGCCTCACTCCGCCAAAGGGCGAATCGCAAACGAAACACATTAGACTACTATCCAGCACCCCTGATATCTCAGGCATACCTGCATCACTGCCTACTATATGGATTTTTAGCTCTCGCCGAACTTCATAAAGCATTTCTCTGTACTGCTTATATTCTGGCAATTCTGGATCGCCTAAGAAACACACACCATTGGTTTTCGGTGCAACTTCTTCCTCGACAGCAAATGGCTCTACAAAAGAAGGCAGCCACAATACGTCCACCCCTTGTTTTTTAAGCCAACGTTGACGCTTTTGACCACATACCACAAAACGCGCCCACGGGAGTGCCTTACATAACTTAACGTGACGATGTAATGCCTCTCCCTCAATTGACGCAAGTTCATGCAATATCGGGTCAAACACTATTAATTTCGATAACTTTCGTAAAGCAGAGATCTGAGAATAAAGACGCTTAAACGGCAACCACACTAACACACGATCAAACTCCGTGATCGGCAACCCATCTATAACTGATGACAATTGCCCCTGACGAGCTCCGTTTAGCCATTCAGTATGTAACTCATGATGCCCTTCTAAGTGCTGGAAAACAGCACCAATATGCTGCTTTGACGCACCAGAAGCAAGCAACAACAATTTCAACGCCTACAACCCCCAATAACCATTAATAATAACCATTAATATAGATAACTACGTTAAAAGCATAGATGCCCCCGTGCAGTTCGCAACAGGAAACCTAGAATTCTAGCTCTACCCGGGGGTGCCCCTCACCCACCTTAGCGCGACAAAAAAGAATCCGCTCTGGGGCTATACCATGATCAGACACTAACCTTGTTTTGATTTTAACCAATCGAGATGCCGCCAAAGCTTTGAGATCGTCATTTATTGTTAGCTTAATTTTTTTCGAAGGATCATCCTTAGTAGCGTCATCTTCCACTGTAACAATAGGGCACATCGTGACAGAGTTACCCGGCAACTTATTTAATAACACAGCAAGCTTAGGCAAGTACAACAGGCCTTCCTCTACAATATCGCTGCTCCCCGCAACAAACTCTAAAGGGGCGAGCTCTACCTTCATTACCATTTCCCCTACCACTTCCCCCACCAGCAAGATCGCACCATAAGGCTGTATCGCATATTTCAAATAACTCAACGACCCTTTCTTAATAGCTTGTACCAATGCAAGTTGAACAACGTAGGCTACATTCACACTAGGGTCATTCAAATCCCCTTCCAGCGGTACTGATAGCTCAATATTTCCATCGGAATTTTTTAGTAAACCAAGAGAGATACCGATAGGCATTGAAAATTGCTTCGACACATTTGCAATTAGTTCTTCATTCACAGGTGTTAGTACTAGCTGCCTTAACAATACATCATTACTAACCCGCATCTGACCATTAGCAAGGGCTACTGCAGTATCTAAATTAAACTGACCACTGCCAATGGCATAGCCTATTGCTTCTTCGGAATACGGGGATACTTTTGTTAACTCAACACCTTTTAGTACGAGATTCAACTTTCCCTCAATTTTCTCTTGTAATGGCGTTAATGCGCCCTTTAAAGCAACGGTTGAAAACTCACCCACACGTAAAGCCACGTCCACGGGTGTCAATACATGCGTTTCTTTGCTGCTTAAAGATCCAATCACTATTGAATCAATATACAGAGTTTCGCTGTAGTGTGGAGTAACAGAATGATCAGAGAATTGAATACTATTCTCTCCGGAAAAACGAAATTCTTTTAATGCAAACTGAACAACAGACTCTTCCTCCCCCTCTTCAAGACCTACAACATGCTCTTTTGAATCTGGTGATGTGTTTTTCTGCACATTTTGTTCAGCCTCACCGGCAACATCTTTAGCAACACCGTCCTCGGTCTCTGAACCAACATCTAATCGACGTTTAACCGTTTCAATATAGGCATTAATAACATCTAGCTCTCCGTTTTCTAAAACGTCAATGTTGGCAACTAACCCATTTAAAGCAATACTATCGATGACAATATCATTTTTCTGTTTGAATTTTATCTGACGAACTGCAATATCACTTAGTGACAACACAGGGGGCGACTTAGAAGAAAGTACTGATAGCTGCTGTATATTAATCTGCCCTAAACCAATTTCATCTAGACCTGCAACTAACACCTCATCCATAGCAAAACGCTGTAGTGCAACAGGGTTTACCGATTCCTTATGATCAACTGCTTCTAACTCCGACACCAACAAAGCTCCCGATGCTTGTATGCTATTTTCCACATTCCCCACATCAATGCTAACAGCTCCTTGCCATGTTACACCTTGATGCCTCACACCCATTTCAAATGCAGGAAAATCAGCACTTAACGCTCTGCTTGCAAGCCTACCATCCGTTTTAATCAATGGATCTGCATCTACTGGTAATTCTAAGCGAACCTCTCCTTCCCAGCCTATATGCGAAGCCTTTAAAACAACATCCTCACGAACTAAACTACCAACTTCAATATCCAGCATGCCTTGCTGAGAGACCTCTACAGCCCCCTCTTTAGTCAGCACAATACGCAAATCAGTATCGAGCGAAACATTCACATCGTAGGATTTCACGTAATCTTTCAAAAATGGCGTTAACGGAGAGAGGCTTAGCGCATCAATTTTTACGTGTGTTTTATATTCAGGTATTTCAGCAAATGGTTGTACATTTCCATTAACATTCAACGGTGCTCCATTAACTTCTCCTTCCAACAACAACGCACTCATATCACCAGGCGTCCAGCTATGAAGCTCCGATACGTCCAGTTTCGTGACCTGTACATTTGACACTACACCTTTTACATCAACGTCAAGCACAACATCCCGCAAGACAACGTTATTCAAGCCAATACCCCAAGCTACAGATTTGTCATCCTCCAGGGGCATTTCATCTCCTCCCGACTCTGAAACAGGGATAGGAACAACAACATGCAATTCGCCTTGCTTTTCACGTATGTTTAAGCGCACCTCTTCCAACCGAACTGCTTCCAATAAAAAGCGTTTTTCAAATAACGGTAAATACGCAATATCCACTTGAAGATAAGACAACTTCAAATCAGGATTCTCTTCCTCCCCAACCTGCAGCCCTTTAATGACCAACTCCCCAGTAAATAAATTGAGATCAACATCTTCAATGACAACGTCTGTAGCACCTGCTTTTTTTAACCCATAAATCGCGCCATATTTCACTGCAAAAGGCAGGGCTATTAGCACAACGACAATAAAAACGACGGCAATACTCAAGCGCTTCAAAGTGCGGGGTCTTTCGGGTTGACTCATTCGATTCTAACTCACAGTAACGGGTAAATTCTCAGTGTCAGCTAGGATACCTGTTCGATTGATAAAAAAGAAGATAGGCCCAACAGACGTTCATTTCAGCGGAACGACCACTGTTTATAACGCAATTCTGGGTATAGTTTTCAACGCAATTGTAAAATTGAAGTATTACTAATAGAACAGTGATTTCCATCAAATCCTTAAAATCATACTTGACTCCAGCCCAATAAAACGTCATTTTTGACACGTTAATGGTAATATTCGCCAGACTTGAGAGGTTTTATGACGTATACAGTGGCTGTTTTCGCCTATGATGGTTGTTTCATATCCGGCATCGCCGGTCCTCTTGACGTGTTTAACATCGCCAATACACACAACAATGTGTTAAAAGGCCGAGATGCTGAACCACTCTTTAGCTGGAAGCTATACTCACAAGATGGAAAACCCGTAAAAACATCAACGGGTTTGTTAATCCCTGTTGAAGGCAATATGCACGATGTTCATGGTAGTGATATTTGCGTCATCCCAGGCGTTGACCATATTTATGGTAGCGAAGTAGTGGAATGCGCACGAAAGCTCAATGAAAGCATCGGTGACTGGCTTCGACAATTACATCAAGAAAACACCACACTAGCTGCCAACTGTAGCGGTGCGTTCATTCTTGCCCAAGCTGGCTTGCTTGATAAAAAAGAAGCCACAACCAGCTGGTGGCTAGCACATCACTTTAAAAACAACTACCCGTTAGTAAAGCTCAAACTGAATAAACTCGTCACAGAAGACGACAACATATTTTGTTCTGGTGCCGTCACCTCTTATCTTCATCAATGCATCAGTGTTATCGAAAAGTTCACTGGGCAAGAAATTGCCAACATGTGCGCAAAGACTCTGCTGCTACATACTCGAGAAGCATCTCAAGCCCCCTACATTCCATTAAGCACCCGAGTAGACAAATTAGACGATGTTGTCCACCAGGCCATCGTCTGGATGACTGACAACCTCAATCAAGATATAAACCTCGATCAACTCGCATCACATTTGGCAGTAAGCCCAAGAACCTTTATTCGCCGATTTAATAGCTCCACCGGAAAACCACCCAAGCAATATTTACAAAAGCTTCGTATTAACGAAGCCAAACGTTTATTGGAAAACTCAGACCTTAGCATTGACGATATCACCAATCGGGTTGGTTACGCCGATGTCAGCTCATTTAGGCGCTTATTCAAACGGGAAGTTGACCTATCACCTACTGAATATCGAAAACACTTTTCTAGTATGGAGTATTGATATTTAATCCACGTAAGGGGCTATGGCCTCTTTCGCAGGTAACGGTTTTCCAAAGTAATACCCTTGAACCATATCGCACCCTTGGCTAGATAAGAAGTCTCGTTGCTCTGGTGTTTCTACACCTTCCGCAACAATACGCATATCAAGATTGTGGCCTAGAGTAATAATAGATGATGCTATAGCACGATCATCTTTTGATTCGGTTACATCTTTCACAAACGTTCTGTCAATTTTAAGGATATCGATGGGTAATGTTTTAAGATAATTCAACGACGAATACCCAGTCCCAAAATCATCCATACTGATCGATATGCCTTTCTCTCGTAATCTCGACAATATTTCTATTGAACCATGAACATTTTGCATGACCATGCTTTCTGTAATCTCTAACGCTACATTGTGAAACCCTATACCTGAATCTCGAATTGCAGAAAGAATCATCTCAAAGATATTTGCTTGTTGAAACTGTTTTGCCGACAGATTGATAGCAACTTTAATATCAGGAAACCCCATATCAATCCACACCCTAGCTTGCTGGCATGCGGCATTTAACACCCACTCTCCAAGCGGTAAAATCATACCTGTTGATTCAGCTACGGGAATAAAAGTATCAGGACCAATAAACCCTTGATCCTTAGTTTTCCAACGCAACAACGCCTCAAAGCCATTCAAGGATTCGCTTTCAACACCATTACCCATGATTAATACGGGTTGATAATATAATTCAAATTCTTCATTTTTAACCGCATTACGCAATAGCGTTTCCAGTGACAGGCGGTGTTTGGCAAGACGCTCAAGAGATGATGTAAAAAAGTGATAATTGTTTCGCCCCTGATCCTTCGCTTTATACATTGCAATATCAGCATTTCTTAATAGCAGCTCTTCCGTCTGCCCATCACCGGGATACACTGAAACCCCAATACTTGTTGTTATATACAGTTCCTGCCCATCTAATACAAACGGAGCACGAAAAACATCAATCACTCGTTCAGCCAAGCGAACAACATCCGCATGACCCTCAATATCCTCCAACAATACCGTAAACTCATCCCCTCCCACACGCCCTACGGTATCATCATCGCGTAGTACATCCGACAGTCGCTTGGCGACCTGCACCAACAATTCATCCCCTACCATATGACCCAGACTGTCATTAATGGTTTTAAAACCATCTAAATCCAAATAAAAAACAGACAATTTTCCATCCGTCCGCAATATTTTTCGTAACGCGTGAGAAAGACGATCACCAAATAACGTTCGATTTGGTAAATTGGTCAGTGCATCGTGATGTGCTTGAAAACGAATAACTTCTTCCTGTTTTTTCGCCTCAGTAATATCTCTAAATCGCCACACCATTCCCGCATCGACATGATGTGTAACGTAACTTTCAATGATCCGTCCGTCTTTTAGTATGTACTCTTTTAGCGCCGCACACGAAGGAGCCTCAACCTCTCTGAGGTGCTCCAACAAGAGAGAGGGCTGCTTCAGTTGCACACGAACAATTTCATAGATGTCGCGACCGGAGCTACTATTAATCCACTCTCGATTTAGATTCCACATGTTGATAAAATTATCGTTAGAAACCACAGGTTTATTGTCATTGCCAATAACCAACACACCCTCTTGAGACGTCTCTAGTGTTGCGCTAATGAGTGAAACCGTTTGTTTTAGCTCTTTTTCAATACCTTCTAGTTGAGAAATACGTCTTTCAGCGTCTTGATCCGAACACTGAGTCTCATTTGCTTTCTCATCAAGGGCCAACCGTAAGGATTCTAATTCGGTTTCTAATGACTGGTAGTCATGGCTTAATGCTGATAGAAAATCTGCAAGTTCATCCGTTTTAATATCTGACAGGTAGTGACTAATTTTCTCAGACAACCGTTGATGCATTACGTACCTCCCGTTTAGAAAACAAAACATAGGAAAAACCCAGATCACAGACGAGGGAACCTAATTTAAGAGTAGACGACGAACAGGCTATAAACAGTATCACGAAACAACAACACTTAGTCGATAATGAAATAACCAGGACCTCTATTATAGCGTGATAGCCTATCCCACGCTGTTATCGCTCTTTTGCTTGCGTTCGTCAGGGTAGAGAGCTAAACCATTAGATATGGATGATTCAACACAACACAATATTGCAATACTCTTTGCGGATGTTGCAGGCAGCACACAGCTTTATGACACGCTAGGCGACGTGCGCGCAGAGTTTCAAATATCTGGTTGTTTATCCACAATGATTGCCGTTGTTAAAGGCAATCAGGGGCATATGGTAAAAAATATTGGTGATGAGATACTGTGTCATTTTCCAAATGCCAATCTAGCTGCCAGTGCAGCTTGCACAATACAGGAAACTCTCGCGGATAAAAGTAGTGATCTAAAGGTAAAAATAGGCATCAATTTTGGCCCCACCATCTTAAAACAAGGAGATGTTTTTGGGGATACCGTTAATGTTGCTGCCAGAATGGTGGGGCTTGCAAAACAAGAACAAATCATTGTAACAGGATCCTTTTATGATTCACTGGTCAATCCAGACAATTTCAACCAACGTAAACTTGATCCTCTAAAGGTCAAGGGGAAAAACCAACTCATTGATATTCATGAAATATTATGGAAGGGTGACGATACAGAATTAACCTGTTTCATCTCAGCAAAATCCATATTAGAAACAAAAAAAGAGTGGTCAGTTCAGTTAAAATACAATGGCATAAACTGCATTATAAATAGATCTCACCCTACCGTCTCTCTTGGACGCGGTAACCAATGCGATACCGTCATACACAGCCAGCAGGCCTCTCGCCAACATGCAGTCATTATATCTCGCTGGGGAAAAGCGGTTTTACAAGATAAAAGCACCAATGGTACATTTGTCACACTCAATGCAAACAACATGCCTAACAGCAAATCTAGCAACGAGGTCTTTGTACATATGGAAGAATTTGCGTTGCCAGAAACTGGCATCATCAGTTTAGGCGCTCCGGCAAAAGATAACCCCAATGATTTAATTTATTTCCAATACCTGTAAAAACAAAAACACTCTACTCACATCTAAGGAATTTGCTCCATCCAACGATTAACAAATTCAATACACTCATCCAACGGCACAGGATCACAATAATATCCTCCCTGAAAATAGTCACACCAATATCGCTCTAAAAACTGTAAATGTTTGCGACTTTCAACACCCTCTGCCACCACTCTTAAGTTTAGCTGGTGCGCCATAGTTATGATCGCTGATGTCACTGAAGCATCATTTTCATCATCCACAGCATCCTTTACAAATGCCTGATCAATTTTAACAATATCTACCGGAAAACGTCGCAAATAACGCAACGAAGAGTATCCCATACCAAAATTATCGATAGCAATGGTAATCCCCTTCTTTCTAAACATACGTAACCGAACAATACTTTCTTTTACATTTGAGCTTAAAATATTTTCATTAATTTCAAACTGAATATTACTGAAAGAAATCCCTTCCCTAGCAATTGATACAGACAGCTTCTGAAGCATGGATTCACAATTTCTAAACTGAAAATCTGTCAAATCAATACTCACCTTTAACGAATCATAGGTTACATCCAATATTTTTTTACAATCAATACACAGCTGTTCCAACATCCAAGTACCAATATCACAAACCAACCCTGACTCTTCAGCCTGCGGCATAAAGCTACTGGCCAGCAGTAACTTACCATCGGGGGTCTTCCAACGAATAAGCGCCTCAACCCCGACAACCGAGCCATCAACCGCATCAATCTGAGGCTGATAATATAAAACAAACTCTTTTTCCTTAATCGCTTTTCGCAATCGTTGTTCGAGATCTAGCCTCTCTCGAATTCGACGATTCATCTCATCCGCAAAAAACTGACAATTATTACGACCATTATCTTTGGCATGATACATCGCCATATCAGCATTACGCGTTAAATCATTAATTTCAACGCCATCGTCAGGGTAAATGGCAACTCCAATACTGGTAGTCACCACCACTTGAGTTTCAGCAATATCAACAGGCTGTCCTAATGCATTAATAATATGTGCAGCTACCGTAGACACATCACTTGGACCTGAAATCCCCTCCAATATGATGGTAAATTCGTCTCCCCCCAACCGAGCAACAGTATCTTTCCCCCTAACATGGGTCCTAATTCGTTGCGCAACCGCTTTCAACAATTCATCACCGTTTGCATGACCCAAAGAATCATTGATATTTTTAAACCCATCCAAATCCAAATAACAAACCGCAAATTTTGCATTCTTCCGTTTTGCGTTTTTTAATGCTTGATTAAGACGGTCATAAAAAAGCCGTCTATTTGGCAACCCTGTTAATTCATCATAATATGCAAGCTTTTCAATGGTTTCCTGGGCCGATCGGAGCTCAGTTATATCGTAAGCTGTACTCACAAAATGGGTAATTTCATCTTGATCATCACGAATAGGGGCGACATGCTGCAGTGTCCACAACAATTCCCCAGATTTGGTTTTATTTTGTAACTCTCCACGCCAAGACTTACCTTCACTTAAATGCCGTTGCATCCGTGTGTAATTTATCTGATTAACTTCATAACTTGCCATTTCTTCAGGCGTAAGCCCAATAATATCTTCTGGAAGGAACCCTGTTAACGAGGTAAATTGGGGGTTAACGTATTCAACAATACCATGTTTATCCGTTATCGTTACCGCAGACGCACTATGCTCGATCGCTTGATAAAGCTGCTGCAATTTCCCCTCAGTTTCCACTCGTTTTGTTTCTTCATCAATCTGACGCAAACCAACACTGATGTCTTGACACATATCTTCCAGCAATTCCAGGGTCGGAGTATCAAAGTAATTTTCGATATTCGAATACAGACTAAAACACCCGACCACCTCGTCCTTTAGGCGAATAGGAAGAGCGGCCATTGAATGGTAATTACGTTGTAAAGCTGCAGCTCTCCACGGAGCAAAACTTGGATCCGTTGCTATGTTGTTAACGTAGCAAACACGGTTGTTCTGTACTGACAATCCAATTGGCCCCTTTGACCTTTCACTTTCATCCAAGCGAACAGCAATGGTTTTGACATAATCATTGTCACCAGAAGATGCCATTGGGATAATTTGATCTCCATGTTTGATGCCCATCCAGGCCATGGAAAAACCACCGATATCAACGGCAATTTTTGAAATAGAAACAAACAGATCCGTTCGAGTCTTACTGTTCGCCACTACTTTATTCGTTTCACTCAACACTGAGTAGATTTGATTTAGTCGAGCCAAGCGGTTGCCAATAACAACGGCATCCGTTAAAACCTTCAAACTAACGGCAATATATGTTTTATCCTCTGCACAAAGCTGGTGTGTTCTGGCTTCGACCAGACTCTCAGAGCTATCACTATTGGTATCAGCACCAGCATCATTTTCTACATCACCCTGTTCACTTAGGATTTCAGTGGTTTTAATATGAAAAGCTGCACCTAAATCCCCCTGACAGCATTCACGCAAGAATGACTGAAGTGAATCAGGAAGCTTAACCCAAGCCACAGACGCCTCATTAGAGAACTCATAACACACTAAAGACCGTGCGGCACGATTCACCAATACGACAGTCTCTGCAACAGGGTCGAGAACAATCACCCCATCAACGGAGACATTAACAATTTGCTCCAGCAAACTGCGACTTAGCTCCATTGCCAACACCTTAAGGAGGTAGCAATTGCTTGATTACACGTTACTTTTTCCATGTTGTCAGTTTAGGACAATTTCAGACAATCACCCAAGAATAGCGCCTTTTTTAGTCCTACGCAGCATCATCACCGTTACTATTGGGGCTCAATTTGGCCAACAACTCAGCATAACTGCGACATATATCAGAATGGGTTAATATTCCAGCTAATTTATCGTTTTTCATCACAATAGCAGAATCAACATGCTTCTCTGACATCACCCGAAGCACTGCTTCTAAGGGGTCATAAATATCGGCCAGGTAAATTTTGGATGAGCACACATCTTTCACGATCAAATCGACTGAAGCACCCGTAGGTACAAATGCTGAAGATCCAATTTTTAGATCCTCCGTCGACACCACCCCAATAAGCTGACCAATATCTGTAACGGGTAAATGGTTCACATTATTTTCTCGCATCATAAGAGATGCCTGTGACAATGACTGACTGCCTTCTATGGAATGAGGGAAAGGGCTCATAATTGCCATAATTGTTGGTAATTTTTTCATTCTTACTCTCCCACCCATTTACCATTATTGACCCAGATATTGACGAACCCAGTGCTTCCACACATAACCCCCGCCCTCTTCCCCAGATACCACATACCTTAGCGCATTTTCATTTGCCACCAACCATAACATCCATGATGCAGCTCTTGATAATCCACACATCAATACCTCATCATCAATTCGTAATTGCGTTTCCCCTGCCGGCGTCATCATTAATGTGTTATCCCGTTTCAATAATAGCGGCATACAATCTAGTGCTTTTCTTCGATCATGAGGGTGTTTCATTAAATCTTCTAAAGTGAGTTCTTTCCCTGTTCGTAACTCCTCATACACTGCTGGGGCAGATTTCTTATCTAACACCAAAGACCAACTATCAAGCTCACTCTTCCCGACTATCGACTCCAAACGCTCTATTAGCTCTTTGCTCCACTCCTCCTTTTCTTCTATCAGCTGCGCTAAAAATTCAATCAACAATGGTGTTTTCAGTAACCCAAGAATGTGATTAGATATAATATTGCTAGGGTCCATTAGCATATCAATCCCCGCCGCACTAAAAACACTTCGATTCAAACGATGATTCTGGCGCGCAACCATAATCAAATCAGGATTCAACTCCCTAGCCGTCATTACAATCGATAAATTGTTTGCATCGTCAGCCGTTCCAGCAATGACCCCTACCGCTATAGTAATTCGGGCTTCCAATAATGTATCCGCTTCCGTACCCAAACCTTTCACTACATGTTCGGTTATTTCTAACCCTCTTAGCTCTGGTTTTGGCTCAATAATAACCGTTGACATATCTTGTTGATCGAAACGTTTTTTTAGCGCTTTCCCAAACCGACCGTACCCACAAATTACCCAAGTACCTTGCTTTTTGGTGTATGCAGAAGACAGTGCTTTATGTTCAGGGCTGATCAGCCAGTCGTAAATCAAGTGCCGATAAGGCTGATGTATTGCACCGTCCAAGTAATCCGCAAAGATCTCAAAGGGATCCAGGATATGATCCGTACCAAATGAACCTAAGTTATTTGCATAATCCCGCGTTGCAACACGGCTAATAACCATTCTTTTCGGCTTTAACAGTTTGCTAGTAATAGCTATGGATAAGTTAGCATGATCATCATTTGTTAAACACACAACACCAATACAGTTTTTATGTTCAATACCTGCATCATTTAAAACACCAGGATCTGAAGCATCGGCACACAGCTGAGGAACATCAAACGGTAGACTATCAAGCTCCAGCGCCTCTATTCGCGCTGGATCAATGTCTATAACCACACAGCGCATACCTCTTTTGGTCATCTTTTCAACAACACTGCTGCCGGTCAATCCATAACCACAAACAATATAAAAGGGATCCTTCTCAGATGTAACACGGTAACGAAATCGCCCTCGCTGTAGCAAGCGTAAAAAACTTTCATCACGCAAGATTGCAACAACCGCTCCAATGCTATAAATCCACGCAATTACCGAAGAATATATCGCGATAATAGTCCAGAACCGTTGCGCTTCAGTAAAAGCATAAGGTAATTCACCGAATCCTATCGTTGATCCCATAAAACTAACAAAATAAAACGCATGAAAAAAGCTCATGCGATATTCATTACCGTTAGCATCCTGCCCCGGTATCAAGGTGTATCCCAGTATTAACACTGAATAAATACTGATCAGCGCAATCAATGGTGCTCGTAAACGCCGAAGTATTAAAAAGGCTACGTAATTCATAATTAACGCCGAATCATCACCGTTTCAATCGACAATAACACCGCAGACAACAAGTTCGCCAACAGAGCTCCTCCAGATAAAGACACAATACTAGCAATAGCAGCACCATCCATCCCGACTTCAGAAACATGAACAGCCCACCCCCAAATAACAGCAGCAATAATTAACTGCAGATCTGCTACCAGACTCGTTGCCAACAGAATTGCACCCATATGAGTTCTATCACCAAACTTCATCACAGTAGCAATAAGACTTACCGCTGTTGCAAAAAAGAGTTCGTAAACGTTGTGATGCTCTGGATTGGTCATTTCTCCCAGAAAAAAACCAAAATTCAACGTCAATGCCAGCACAATAAAAAATGCAAAAACCACCTTTTCAGTATTCATCTTACCTCTCAAAATCAACCACTTAGTCTTTTATATCCTTCATTATAGGCTGATATACCATTAAGGTGCCAGAGCCCTAATTCATACTCTACTTCAAAACCCAAGGAGCACATTCACGGGTATAAGACACGGTATGATCTATAAAAGCTCTAACTTTAGTGGTGAACTGTTTTTTCTTAGAAAAAGCCAGATAAATAGGCACATCTATTGATTGCTGGGGCAGCACTTCGACGAGCAGGCCTTTTTCTAAGTGCTGGTATATTTGAATATCAGGTAATTGAGCAATACACACCCCATCAAGTACTAACCGCCGTAACGATAGAAAATCATTGGTTAGAATACGGCTCTCCATTTTTTTCTTAAAAGCGCCCTTCTTAAAAGATGGCTCCTTAAAATCTGCCCAGTCAGAAATTTGGGAATGTGCAAATTGATGTCCAGAAAGATCCGTAACACTACTCGGCATTCCGTACTTTTTTATATAACCTGGACTTGCACAATAAATCGTTTTAAAACAACCGAGTTCACGAGCAATAAGAGTGGAGTCAGCAATCTCTCCCATCATAAAAATACAATCAAAGCGCTGTTCAGACAAATCAAGCTGTGTTGTTACGGTAAGATACTCAATAGTTACTTCAGAATATTTACGCAAAAAACTATCAAGCATATTTGATAAAAAAGGATCATCAATGGGAATTAAACTTAACACCCTCAGCACACCAAACGGTTCCTTTTGAATGCTCTGCATAGCAATTTCGGCCGCCTTGGCCTCATGCAACATGCGACTGCAGTAGTCGTAATACACCGCCCCAGCGTCCGTAGTATTTTGCTGATGAGAAGAGCGTTGTATTAACTGCACGCGCAAACGCCTTTCAAGATCAGCAATCCGCCTACTCACCGTTGACAATGGGACGCCTGTTTTTTTGGATGCTATTGATTGACTACCGCTGTCAACAACCTCTACAAATGTCGCCATTTCATCGAGTGATACCTTCACACTGCCTCCCTGAAAATAGTTTCTTTCAAAACTTAAATAAAAACTTCAGCCAAAACTTCCGCAAACGCATAAGAACCCCATAATAATCACATATTTTTTTACAAAACAACCAGGCAAAAAGATTAGTCATAAAAGTCGCGTAGCTTTATTTTTCCACTGGGTGTTTCCTTAGGAACATCCAATAAATACCATTTGGCACACTTGATATCACCACAACACTTTTCTAAAAAAATCATGCTAAATACCTTTAACACCAGATCCCATATATGAGAATAGCGTTCTAATTCCGTCTTATTGTGATTAATAAATCCATAAGCTATTTATGTTCCTTCAAGTTTAATTGGACATAATAATAAAACGGAGAGAGCTATGTTTTTTTCAAAAAAAACCTCAGCAATTCAACTCGTTAAAACCATTTTCTTTACAATCGTTCTGATTTATACAATCTCAGGATGTTCCGGAAAATCATCTCAAGAACAAAGCTCGGGGCAAACAGATAAAGCTCAAACACCTTCGGAAAATGACGAAGGTGAATCTAATGATGACTCTGATAGCAATACAGATGAGGGCTCCGATGACAACGCTAGTGCTGAAAAAAACATTTACACAAGGAATGAAGATTATCCAAAAATAATCACGCTGCCTATCAAATATTTTGTTGCAAGCAATGGAAAAAAAATAGCAGTATCGGTATCACTCCCAGCGACCGACCAAGGCAGCATCCCCAACGAATCCTTTCCCGCCATATTGGTTCAAACCGGTTACAACATGAGTTTAATGTCACCCGCCTCTATTCTCGGGCAGGGAACGTTAATTGGCGGAGCAGACCCTTATTTCATTAAGCGTGGTTATGCCATGGTTACCGTCGATGTTCTTGGCACAGGAATATCAGAGGGCGGCTGGGAACTGCTAGGCCAAGAGGAACAAAATGGCTACGGGGACACGATAGATTGGATACTTCAACAAACCTGGTCAAACGGAGACATTGCGACTTCAGGAGCATCTTATATGGCAATCACCGCCCTTTTTTCTGCACAACAACGGCCTGACGCCGTTAAAGCTGTTTTTGCCGTTGTACCTCTTGGTGATGCACAACGAGGAATTGTTGGAACAGGAGGGTTAATCAACGGTGTTTTCATGAAGACGTGGATGTCACTGACACAATTACTTGGTACACAAAATACTCTCGCCAAGCTCCTACACCCCCAACACGGCCATCAAATTGATCAATCCACAATGGAACACATTGATCATATCGATAGTTATTACCTGCCGCTTATCGACGATGCATTAAATGGTACTCCTTATATTCGTTACGACGGCGACTTTTGGCGAACACGGTCTCCAATTGAAAATATCAATAAAATCACCGCACCTACGTTTATAACCGGAGCTCTACACGACATATTCCAAAGAGATGCCCCATTACTATACGAAGCATTACAGCAAAATGTAGATTCAAGGCTCGCAATTTACGACAGCGACCATATTATGAATATACTTCAAGCATCCAACGGAAATGATTCGCTTGCACCGTTGATGAGCCTATTGCTGCAGTGGTTTGATAAACACGTAAAAGGCATCAACTCTCACACAGAAGACATCCCTCTTGTTACACAGTTTGTTAAAAACTATAAACCAAAGGGCTCAGATAGTTTTTCCACAACAACAGCATGGCCTCATCCATTAGCCACCCCTGAGCGATGGTATTTACATGGTGACATGTCTTTATCTCAACAACTTCCTATCACTGCAGAAGAAACACAAAACATGCAAACACCAAACTTTACAGAGATTGAGATAGGAAAATCAAAAGGAGGGCAATTTCTAATGTTCTCTGTAACACCTGTTGATGGAACCAAGTGCTCCATCAGTTACCGCCAGTGGACACTGGGTGGGGCAGGTTTAGCCCTATTCCCAGATGAATGTCTATTTAATAACAAAGACCTAGAATTAAATGCACTGAATTATGAAACCGAATTAATGCAAGGAGACTATTACATTAATGGGCCAATTCAAGCTGACATTTGGATTGAAAGCAGCGTTAATGAAGCAGTGCTCTCTGTACGTATTGATGAGGTCTCCCCTGACGGAGATACCATTATCCCTCTTACCAATGGACTACTTGCTGCTACATCCAGAGCGGTAAATACCGAACTCTCACGATACCTCGATGATCAAATGATACAACCCTATCACTACTTTACTGAGGGCACTGCATCTGCAATTACCCCAGGTGAAGTAATAAAGATGCAAGTTGAAATATTCCCAACAAGTGCAATCATTCGAAAAGGTCATCGGTTACGTGTTTCTATTAGCCCCAGTAATCAAGCGCAAGGGGTTATGAACTATGTACAACAAGACAACTCGATAAATGGAATCACGACGATTCACAACAGCCCTGAACACCCTTCAAGTATTGTTTTACCAATAGTGCCAGTGAGTGCATTAAATTAAACCGTCATGCAACATCACAAAATGATAAAGAGAGCCTCTCCTAAAAAAGGTTAGACTCTCAAAACATGAATATTTACACCTAAACTACCTGACCTGACGCTATGCCAGATGCCCACGCCCACTGAAAATTAAAACCGCCAAGATGACCCGTAACATCTAAAACCTCTCCAATAAAAAACAGCCCTGGTTCATTTTGGCTTTCAAAGGTTTTAGAGGATATTTTATCCGTACTGACTCCGCCAATGGTCACTTCCGCCGTTCTGTAGCCTTCTGTACCGGCGGGCATAATATCCCAACAGGATAGTTGCAGAGCAATCACTTCAATTTGCTGGGCTGTGTATTGTCGCATCGGCTTATTTTCAATCCCTTGCCCCATCAAACATAATACCAAGCGTTTCGACAATTGCTCAGAAAGGATTGTTTTAAGCTCGGTGTTCGGTTTTGAATCCTGTTGCTTCTGCAAATAGTTCAGAGCATCGATATCTGGCAGCCAATTGATAGTTATACTTCTTCCCGGCTTCCAGTAGGTTGAAATTTGCAGCATTGCTGGGCCGCTAAACCCGCGATGAGTAAACAGCATTGCCTCTCGAAAGCTCTGATCTCCACACGAAACCACAATATTCGCACTCACCCCAGAAAGCCCTTCAAAGGCTTGTAGCTGCTCCTTGCTCAAGGTAAAAGGTACCAAGGCTGCTTCTGTTGCAACAATTTCATGACCAAATTGTTGCGCGATTTGGTAACCAAACCCCGTCGCCCCCATCGTTGGAATTGATAAGCCGCCGGTTGCTATCACAACCCTTTTAGCCTTGATCGCACCAGAGGAACTACTTATGATGAAAGGCCCACCGGGATCTGTAAGGCTTTTAGTTATGGAGGTGATTTTACAATGCGTTTTAATCTCGACATTCGCACTTTCACACTCTGCTAACAACATCTTAAGAATATCTTTTGAGGAATTATCACAAAATAATTGACCCAACTTTTTCTCATGATAAGCAATGCCATTCTGCTCAACCAGATCAATAAAATCCCACGGGGTATATCTACTTAAAGCAGACTTACAAAAGTGAGCATTTCCAGAGACATAGTCATCTGGATCCGTCACAGTATTAGTAAAATTACAACGTCCACCACCAGACATAAGAATTTTTTTGCCTACTTTATTGGCATGGTCAAGCACCAGCACACGACGTCCCCGCCGCCCTGCAGTTGCTGCACACATTAGCCCTGCAGCACCAGCACCAATCACAACGACATCTACCTCTAACTCTACAGAACTACCTTTTGTCACAACTATCCCCAACTCATCTCAAACGACGGATTATAACTCGCCGCTAGCCCTTCACAAACCTAATCTACTTAGCATTGTTATTCATTTTCTATACTCTACATCGCTCTACACCACGTATTACCTGGCTATACAGCCCTCTCAAACCAACGGTCAAATCTCAACCGGCAGCGCAATTAATGGCCTATAATCGAGAGATAGACTTAATATTACCAGCGCATCGACACTAAAAGAGCACATTATGGACCTGCCAACGATACTCATCGTAGAAGATGAACAAGATTATGCCGAGTTTGTTAGAAGCATTTTGGAACAAACGGGCTCAATCGCCATTGTTAACGATGGTAAATCGGCAATTGAATTTTACAAAGAGCATCACCCTGACCTAGTCCTGCTTGATATCAACCTTCCTGACATTGATGGGTTTGAAGTATGTAAAACCATTAAGCAACTCGACTCTGCAGATAATACATCCATTATCTTTGTATCCGGTATCAATTCCGTTGAAGAGAAAATCACGGGCTATGAAGCAGGCGGAGATGATTACATTAGCAAACCATTTCAACTGAATGAATTCACCACAAAGATATCCACTATTTGTCGTTATCAGCAAACCAAAAAGAGTCTAACCAAACAGGAAGTACACGCCAGAAACATTGCTTTTGAGTCCATGAAAGAAGCATCACAATACGGCCAAGTTTTACAGTTTCTTAAAGCATCCTTTAGTTGCAATAATATATTTACACTGACTAACGCCCTTTTTGATACGTTAAGCTCTTTTCAACTCAATTGCTGTATACAAATACGCTTACCCAGCCAAGACATTTCCATGCGCCCTCATAATCGAAGTTGCAGTCCCATGGAAGACGAATTGTTTGGATTACTAAAATCACGAGGGCGTTTATTTGAGTTCGGTAGTCGGCTGATGGTTAATGACATACATGCGTCTATCCTAATTAAAAACATGCCAAACGATGACCTTGGGGAAACCGGACGACTAAAAGACATCGTTGCTGTCATCATCGAGGGGTTTGAAGCAAGACTGCTCGACATTGAACGAAAATCAGGTATTAAATCCATCGTTAGTGCATTAAAAAGCACCACTGTTTTAGCGAAGGAACAATTTAATGAACATGAACGGAAAAATGTCTCTATCATGGATAACTTATTATTGGATATGGGGGGAGCACTACATACTTTGGCGTTAACGGAAGAGCAAGAAAATTTTTTTATGAGCCTGGTTCAAAAAGCAATGGTAGAGCTTGTGGATGTTTGCGAGCACGGAAAACTCCTTGGAAATGAATTAGAAAAAGTAAATCAATTAACCAAAACCCTGCTTGACTGATACCAACGATCAGGAGATCAGCGCTTTTACTTTTCCAAGCAACACATCCCGCTGATATGGTTTCGGTAAAAATTCTCGCCCATCGCCCTCGGCCCAAGTTTTTATATCTTCATCATAACCCGACGTAAGCATAAATTTTGTCTCGGGATACTGATGCTTTACCATCTCCCCAATCTCATACCCATTCACATCCCCTGGCATAACCACATCACAAATCACTAAATCAAATGGCCCAGCTGCTTGCAACATCATTTCAGCTCTACCAGCTTCAGCTAAGGTCATTACTTCATAACCCACACCTTCGAGGATAGCCTTGGTAGAAAAAAGTAATTCCTCTTCATCATCAATCAACAGAATTCGTCCCTCACCCTCATAAGACTCACGAGAGGGATTTTTAGATAAGCGCTGCTGTAATAAAGGTGCCCCTTTGGAGCGAGGTAAATAAAGAGAAATAGATGTACCTGTTTCTAGCGCTTTCGCTCCTTTATTGGGTTGCTCCATCGCTACAGTATCAATACTTTTTACGTCAACAAATCCATTCGATCGCTGCACAAAACCGTACACCATACTTAAACCCAACCCAGTGCCTTTTCCTGCAGCCTTAGTCGAATAAAACGGTTCAAACATTCTTTCTTTAGCTAGTAGCGACATACCTTCGCCACAGTCTTTTACCTTTATCTGAACATACTCACCTGGAACCACCTCCGGGTGTTCTAATCGAAAATGTTCACCTAGCACAATATTTGTCGTAACAACAAATACATCCCCACCCTCAGGCATTGCATCACACGCATTGCTCATCAAGTTATATAACGCATCACTCAAGTCCCCGCCGTCAATCTCGCTAAACCAAAGATCCAACCCTAGAACATAATGAACCTGTATATTTTTAGGAATACTACGCCCCAACAATTGTTCTAATTCACCAACAACCCCATTTACATCTACCACTGTTTTTGCGTGATTTTCATTACGAGAGAAAGCCAGCAATTTATTAACAAGGTCCTCGCCTCTTTTTGCTGCTCGAAACGATGCATCAACATGCTTTAGTCGTTTATCCTCCGCATCTATTTGTGTTTTCAAAAAATCTAAATTGCCAATAATAATACCCAGTAAATTATTAAAATCATGGGCTAATCCACCTGCCATTTTTCCAATCGCATTAAGCCGCTGCGTTTGATTTAATGCCATTTCAATTTGTTTGGTTTCCGTTACATCCCTGTCCGCACCTACAAGTCGAATCGCTCGTCGATCAATATCCCGCACCACCTGAACAGTAGCTATAATATCTTTTACAATACCCCCTTCAAGCTGAAGCCTATACTCATGTTTTAAATACGTATCTTCCGACTGTATTAAATACTCAAACCGCTGCTTTACCTTACTCTGGTCATCAACATGCACACATGAAAGATAGAACGACAAGCTAGCGTCTTGATCTATCGGAACGCCTAACACTTGAGTTTCATAGGTTGAAAATGCTCCCCCACCATTTTCACAGTCAAACCACCAACTACCCGTATGAGTTAACTCTTCCGTCATACTAAGCAAATCTGCTTGTGACTGAATTTTTTCTGTTAAAGCTGTACTATTCTTTCGATACTCAATAAGTCTCAACAAAAAATTCTGGATATGTGTTACCAAAAAATGTAGCTCATCGTTCTTTTTTGGTAACACATCATTGAGACTATCAGGATCTAACATTTCAGTATCAAGCCCTGCAACCTTCTTAATGATGTTATTTAACGGTCGACTTAACATATAAAAAAACACCACCGATAATACAGAGGCTAATAGTAAGTTACGCAAAAAACCAGACAACAATGTAACAGTACTTCGAAACAGAAAATGCTGAGTAATCACCACAGAGTCAACTTTTAACTCCAGACTACCCACCGTATTTTTTCGACTGGGATGATATAATACAGCATTGTATTCACACAGATCGCCAAACATAAATTCAGCCAACCAACGCATCCTGCTCTTCACCAAAGGACGCTCTTTTCCAGCTAAAAGATAACCGTTTTCATCTATAATACGCGCTGAATATACCGGTAGAAATTCAAAGACCCCTTCAACCACTTGTCCTGCCAAATCGTAACCGTAATTAAAGGAGGCATGTGTACTGGATTGATAGAATGCTCGTGTAATCTGTGTCATTTCCTCCTTTACCGATCGACGTTCAGCCACGTAGTCTATTCCCATTTGAATAAAACTAAAGGCAGCACCCAATACAACAGCGACAAGGACTGCAGCCACAGCTTGGTGTATAGACAGCCGATTTCTAATTGGTAATTTCATTGGTATACAAGTCGCTCCATACTCAATAACTTCTGTGTTTCACCTCACCCTTAAGCGTAGCTGAAAAGTCGAGTATACGTAGGCTGAGCTAACTTGCAGGCACAAAAAAGCCTGGTTAATAACCAGGCTTTTTTGTTTTAAGTATCTAAGTGTTCAAGGCTGTTTTTTTCAAACAACCTAGCCGCTTTCTACTTAAACTCGCTCGATAATGGTCGCTATACCTTGACCAAGACCAATACACATAGTCGCTAGACCTAATGTACCGTCTTTTGCTTCCATTATGTTAAGCAACGTTCCCGTGATACGTGCGCCAGAACATCCTAGAGGGTGCCCCAATGCAATCGCGCCACCGTTAAGGTTAACTTTCTCTTCAACCTTATCCGTAAGCTTAAGATCCTTAACACAAGGCAAGCTTTGTGCGGCAAATGCCTCGTTTAATTCGATGTAATCTAGATCATCGATAGATAAACCAGCACGCTTAAGTGCTTTCTGTGTGGCAGGTACAGGGCCGTAACCCATGATCGCCGCATCACAACCAGCAACGGCCATTGAACGAATCTTAGCACGTGGCTTAAGACCCATCGCTTGAGCTTTCTCTGCTGACATAATCAACATGGCAGATGCGCCATCAGACAATGCAGAAGAAGTACCCGCAGTAACAGATCCGCCTTTTGGATCAAATACTGGACGAAGGGCACCCAATGTTTCCAATGTTGTTTGTGGACGAATTACTTCATCAATTTCACAAAGTACTTTGAAACCATTCGCATCGTGACCTTCAACCGGTACGATTTCATTTTTCCAACGACCTTCTTGTGTCGCTTCCCACGCCAAACGGTGAGAACGCAGGGCGAATTCATCCATTTGTTGACGTGAAATACCGTGCATTTTGCCTAGCATTTCAGCGGTCAAACCCATCATATTAGAAGCCTTAGCCATATGCTTAGAGTTCTCAGGGTTTAGATCGATACCATGCATCATGCCAACGTGACCCATGTGCTCAACACCGCCGATCACAAACACATCACCGTTTCCAGTTTGAATATTTTGTGCCGCTGTATGAAGCGCTTGCATAGAGGAGCCACATAAACGGTTAACCGTTTGAGCACCAGCTGTACGAGGAAGACCACCAAGGATCGATACCGCACGAGCCATGTTCATGCCTTGCTCTAAAGTCTGGTTTACACAACCCCAAATAACATCTTCGGTTTCTGCTGTATTCCAGTTAGGGTTACGCTCACGCAAAGCGATAACCAGATTAGCTGATAACTTCTCAGCACGTACATTGCGGAACTGACCATTTTTGGTCTTGCCCATTGGCGTACGAACAGCATCAACTATTACTACGTCTTTTGGATTTAAACTCATCATTATTCTCCTATGCTATCCGTGACTTAGCCGTAAAAGCTTTCGCCGTTTTTCGCCATTTCACGCAACTTATCAGTTGGTGTATAAAGGCCACCAAGATCCGCGTACTTATCACAACTTTCAACAAACGCTGCAACACCAACGGAATCGATGTAACGTAACGCACCACCACGGAATGGAGGGAAACCAACACCAAAGATCAGTGCCATATCCGCATCTGCAACAGAATCAACAATCTTCTCTTCCAAACAACGAACAACTTCCAAACACATAGGAATCATTAGACGATCAATGATTTCTTGATCTTCAAAGTCTTTTGTCTCAGCAACAACAGGCTTGATTAGCTCGTAAGTTGTTTCATCAACAACTTTCTTCGGCTTACCCTTCTTGTCTGTTTCATACTTGTAGAAACCAACGCCATTCTTCTGACCATAACGCTTGTTTTCATACATGATGGTTGTTGCATCTTTGAAGTCGTAGCTCATACGCTCAGGGAAACCTTCTGCCATTACAGCAGCGGCGTGAACACCTGTGTCAATACCAACAACGTCCATCAAATAAGCTGGACCCATTGGCCAGCCAAAACGCTCCATAACTTTATCCGCTTTCTGGAAATCAACGCCATCACGCATCAACATTCCGAAACCACCAAAGTATGGGAACAATACACGGTTAACTAAAAATCCAGGGCAGTCATTAACAACAACGGGGGTTTTACCCATCTTCTTCGCATAAGCAACAGTGGTTGCAATTGCTTTATCAGATGACTTTTCACCACGAATAACTTCAACCAACGGCATCATGTGCACAGGGTTAAAGAAGTGCATCCCTACAACATTCTCAGGTCGCTTAAGATCAGCAGCCAAACGTGTGATAGAAATCGTTGAGGTGTTAGAAGCTAGCACAGTGTCTTCGCCAATGTGCTTTTCAGTCTCTTCTAATACAGACTTTTTGATCTTTTCGTTTTCTACAACAGCTTCAACCACGATATCAACATTGGCGAAATCACCGTAGTTTAAGGTTGGGCGAATAGAAGAAAGGACCTTACCCATCTTCGCTGCTTTCATTTTCTTGCGATCAACACGCTTAGAAAGTAGCTTGGTGGCTTCAGACATACCTAAGTCCAGTGCGGGCTCAGCGATGTCTTTCATAATGATTGGAGTACCTTTGCTGGCAGACTGGTAAGCGATACCACCACCCATAATACCTGCGCCAAGTACCGCAGCCAACTTCACGTCACCTGCTTTCTTTTCCCACTGAGATGCGGTTTTCTTCAATGCTTGGTCATTTAAGAACAAACCAATCAATGATTCAGAAGCAGAGGTCTTGGCCATTTTAGCAAAACCTTTTGCTTCAATTTCCAATGCCTGTTCACGCTTCATGCCAGACGCTGCTTGCATCGTCTTCACAGCTTGAATAGGTGCAGGATAATTACGGCCCGCTTGCTGTGCAACCATACCCATGCAAGATTGGAATGCCATCATATTTTCCATTGGAGGAAGTGTTAATGGATCCAACTTCTCTTGACGCTTAGCTTTGTGATCAATCTTGCCTTCAATACACTGCTTCACTAACGCAATAGCCGCATCTTTCAGCATTTCCGGTTCAACAACTGCATCAACAACGCCATCTTTTAGCGCTTTTTCTGCTTTGTGTTGGCCAGCAGCACATATCCACTCAACAGCGTTATCCACACCGATGAGACGAGGTAAACGTACGGTGCCACCAAAGCCTGGATAAATACCCAACTTCGTTTCTGGTAAACCTACCTGAGCCGTCGTTGACATAACACGGAAGTCAGTAGACAAACACATTTCTAAACCACCACCTAACGCAATGCCATTAATAGCAGACACGGTAGGAAAAGGTAGATCTTCAATTGCAATAAATGCTTTGTTTGCTTCTAATGCCCAACCAGCAAGTTCTGCTTCTGGTAACTTGAACATATCAGTGAATTCCATGATATCCGCACCAACGATAAAAACATCTTTACCACTGGTTACGATCATGCCCTTCACAGAGCTATCTGCAGCCACTGCATCAGCAGCAGCTTTTAACTCATCTAGAGTTATACGATTGAATTTGTTTACAGATTCGCCTTGCAAATCAAAGTTGAGTTCGACGATACCGTCTTCTAACGGTTTAACCGTTATCGCTTTGCCTTCATAGACCATCAACTGTTTCTCCCATATAGGGTTGACGAAGGAAATAAAAAACCAGCCAGTTTTGGAACCACTGGCGGAGAGCCGAGAAATTCTGCGACAATCGCATGACTTTAGCAAGCATTTTAGGATTTGGAGCAGGTTTGAGAGCTCAGGTTGTAATTTTCAGTTAGAAACTGGTAAGTCACAGTTAACGGACTAACAAGTCACATTGCAACCCTTATACAATCACAACTCAGAATATGGTTATGCCTTAAATGCATAAACAAAAAAATGCACACTATTTGATTTATCAGGACCAAAAAAACAAAGTTTTTGATTATAAATTGATCGCAAAATCAAATTGCCGCTCAGCATCCGGCGGCTGTAAAAAATCACCCGACACTAATCCAACCCCTTTTTGTATCACAGACAATAAGCTGTCCGTATTTTCAACAAACCCCGCTAACACAACAACCTTTCGTATAGTAACTTGTTGCAACAAAGACATTAACTGATCACTCCACTCGCCTGCATTCTCTTGCACAGTAAATCGTCGGTCCAACTTCACAAAATCCACTTCAAAATACTCAAGTATCGATAATGATTGCTGCGACCCTCCAAAATTAGAAATACTTACTTTTGCTCCCAACTCGCGCAATCGACGAATGGCATCTTGTGATTCAGCAAATGATGCTAATAATAATGCTTCTGGCAATTCAAAAACACATTGCGCGGGATCAATACCACTACCATCGAATGCTTTTTTCAACCAAGGTACAAAAGATCTATCAGCAATCGTTTTTGCCGTCAGTTTAATAAAAAAGACACTGATGTGATTATTAATTCTATTAGCCTGTCGCAATTCTTTTAAGGCCGTTGCCACCACCCAACGGTCAATATAACTAACAAGTGCACTATCACTCATTACGCCCAAAAATTCCCTGGGAGTAATAACCTTTCCTTCCTCATTTAGCCGAAGTAAAACTTCATAACGCTCATAACTATCCATTCCTAAGCTAACAATGGGTTGATATACCAAACTCAGGCGCTTTGCTTTAATCGCCTGTTTAATTCGTTCTGACCAATCACTAACTCTGGTTTTACTCGTAATAACATCAGGCACTTCTGTCACCGATTCACCAAGTGGCGACCGACGGGGCCTATCGGCTTGTTTTATATTGCCACCCATATTCTCTGTAATTGTATCAAACTGAGGGGGCTGCTCGGTATCACTGGGTTTAGTTTGCCAATGTATAGCCATTACTGCATCGCGCTCAGCGGCGTGTAAACTTGCATTTAATGAGGCATGGTTTGAACCACTACCAAACAAAACTGTGCCACTGCCAACCAGCGCACCCAACATCACCTCATCTGCATATTGAGCTGAAAAATGTGCAATCCAATCCTGTATTTTTTGGCACAGAATTTCATATCGTCTTGGATCCGCTTGTGCTATAAACAGTGAAAATTGATCCATTCCAAATGCTACCACTCGATCCATCGGGCTAAGCAAGCTCATTAATCCATGGGCAATTCGCCGCTTCAAAACTTCATCGGTTAACCCTATTTCATCAGCAAAGCGTGCCAACGCTATCACCTGAACCCTTATCATTACTGGTGGTGCACCCTCAAGCGCATCAATCGAGGACAACACCCTTCCGCACTGTTGATAAAACCCCGTCACCGTTAACAACCCACTATCAGGCTCGACGTTTTTCTGATAATCCTGTATCGCTAGCTGTCGACGATAACGTAATGCATTCGACTGTATCTTTAACAGTAGGTGCGCGACTTTCTCGGCATACCTGGATTCAGCATATTTAGATTCAAAATGTCCAGAATCAACTTGCTCTTGTTCTACTAATTCAGCCATAGAGAAGTGGCCAGAGGAGCCCAATACGATTAATCGCAAAAAATGCTCTGAGTAATGCACTTTACTCTCAGTAATGACAAACAATGGCACAGCTTCCAACAATGGATCTTGGCGCAATAATGCAAAGCACTGGCGCAGCAGCACCTCATCTCCATGATCATATAAGACAACAACATCCACCGGAGTCGATTGCTTAAAGCCTGCCACCAAATGCTCAACCAACGCTGGTAACTGAGTTACCGTCGTTACCTGTAAATGAGCATCAACTAACGTACGTTCTATTAATAGAGATGATCGACCCTCAACATCACTCATCAATAACAACCGTAGAGGTTCGACCTTAACGGTATGCTGTAAACTGTGTAATTCAGATACCAATGTAACCAAAGGCAGCGGCTCAACATAAAAACTATTAACACCAGCAGCGGCTGCAGCTAATCGGGATGTCATATCACTGCCTCGTCCAACGGCAATACAAGGCACTCGCCCATTGCTAATAGCCATCACAGACAGCAAGAGCTCTTGGCGATTAATAAGCTCTAGCTCCTCAGTGACATTTTGCTTCCTTTCATTGTCAGCCTGCGACACACCTATAGGTGACTCCGCGTCAAGAAAGACTAGAATTGCAACTGGCTCCCGAAACCTCACCGCGTGAATCAAGTCATCAACACAACGAAAGGACAGCACTTGATACCCGTGACCTTTAATATCAACCGCCAGTGCCTGGCTGGTCTGTGGGTTTTCATCAAGAAAATACACGCGAGAAGCCGTATTGGTTAAGATAACAGCATCTTTTTCTGTCTGCTTTAACATCTCCTCCATTAGACGCCGACAAAGGGTTTCCAACATCAAAACACAAGATGACATATATTCAACAACCGAGCCGTTACTAGCCTCTTGCATTGCCCCAAGGTTTCTCCCGAGAGCAATGACCGTACTCTCCATCTCACTCACTACGTCATAAACCTGGGTGTAGCGATGCTCTTCACTTAGCTTCGCTATCTCATGCAACATTCGGCTAAACACGGTAAATGATTCTGATGAAAAGTGGTTATTAAGTACATCCTGCCAACGTAATGACAACGCATTAATCTCGGATAACAAGGTGTGTAAACTCAAGTGATCTGGACGATCTATATTCAGCTTACTAAGATTCAGCGCTTCTACATTAACACTCATTGCAAATACCTTTCTTTAACTCACTACATACCAACTACGTAAAGCCATTTAGGAACTTCTAACTATTAAAGAAACACCATAAACATCATAGAATAGAAATCATGGAACAGCCTTCCTATACCTTGATATAATGTCCGACACACTACGTTAGACTGTAACAATACATAGTATAACAACCATCACCAACTCACAGACCATTGTTCAATTATTATGCAACCAATCCAAACATTGCAAGATTTTTTATCCGCTTCCGGCGCACAATACCGCTTCTTTGATCTAGGGAGGCGAGTACTTAAAATGGACAAGTCTTTGTTTGAAAAGATAGAAGCCAACCAGGTTCCCTACCCCTACCCTTTACAGCGCCACGCATGGTTTGGTGTGTTATTTTGGGACCCTAAGAACACCCATCAACACCATATTTGGTTTTTAAAGCTCCCATTAGATGAACAAGGCTTCCTAAGCCTCGCTGCGCGAGATGACTTCTTACGTCGCGCCCTAGACCAATTAGGACAGGCTATCATAAGCAATCAACAAGACAGCCCTGAACAAGCGGAAAAACCTCAAAAAGACCGAGAACTAAAAGATAACCCCTGGAGCTACACGCCTCGCCAAGACAAAATGGCAACCTTCCATGCCAAAGCATTGGTAGAGTTAAAACGCCCAGGCAGCCAATACCTCACGTCCATACTCACATACCTCAACCAACCTAAGCAATTTGCACAATGGCAGCATATTGGCCTTCAGGGCATTGCAGATTTGTGTGCCAGATGTAATGAACCTGCGATTAGTGAACCTCTAATAAAACATTTACCCCAATTACCCAGGGAAGTGATGATTCCGTTGCTTCACGGTTTAGAGAACGAAACCATTAACCACGACCTTAGCGGAGCGGTGGTTAACTGTGCAAAACCGGACACAGAAGACAACACAACTCTCGCGGCCGCTATTCGGGCACTATCTGGCAGTGTTAATAAACAACCCCAAAAACAGTACATCGCTGATACCTTAAGCACATACAAAACAGCCCCTGTATCCATTGAAGTACTTGTTGCTGTTAGTGGTCGTGCTTGGGATAGCCTGGCTGATGAAGGCATTGCGTTATTGTTCTTAGAAGCACTGGCAACCAATGATGCAGGACAAGAAGCCTTTAACCAGGTATTAACGGATGTCCTATTTATTCCAACTGTTGGTCAATGTGTACGCCAAGCATTTCGATCCACTGAACGATCCGACGCACTCGCAAGCGCTATTGGCAATTTTCTGAGTACAGTACATTGAACACAACAACATGCTCCTGTGGGAGTGGCGTTCCGTATCAAGAATGCTGCCAACCGTTTCATTCTGGTGATAAATACCCACCCACTGCGGAGCACCTTATGCGTTCCCGCTACAGCGCATTTGTGAATACTGATATCACCTATTTACTACATACACGTCATTCCAGCACCCAATCCCTAGACAACTCACAACTCCTACAACAAAGCTGCCAAGAAACAACATGGACGGGCTTACTCATCCATCAATGCCACCAAGGCCAAAGAAATGATACCCAGGGTACTGTTACCTTTAGTGCCCATTACATCGAAAACAGCAAACCTGGCGTGCTCACTGAGACCTCCCGCTTTGTCAAAGAAGAGCAACAATGGTATTACTTAGATGGAGAGCACAGCACATCAAATACTCCCCCCGCTACCATGCCAGGGAGAAACGAAGTCTGTTGGTGTGGCAGTAGGAAAAAATTCAAACGCTGTCATGGGTAAGTATAAAGAACCAAAGCAAATTACAATATCAAAGAAGTGAAATCGCGCTGCAGGAGTTAACCATGGTCAGAATGTTATCGATATACTTGCTGGTTTTATTTGCAGTTGCAATGACTTGGTATATTACTAATCAGCTCAAAGATGCCTATGCAAGTCTAAAAGACAATGGCTCTTTTAGCGCAGCCAAGCCAATTTTTCTATTGCTAGCCTTTGTTTTATTCACTGCAGCAGGTGCCCAATCTTTTTTTGAATCCCCCGAAGATATAGCCAGCCACATCTTACTTATTATTACTACAATACTCCTATCCTTCGCACTAGCGATCAATAAAGCATCACTCAAAGGATTACTACAAACAAGTAAGCGTTATACATTGAAATTGAAAATGATTATCGCTTACCAGCTTATTAAATTTGGTAAGCGCAAATAGGTTTTGCTCCTTACCTCTTTAACCATATTCATATTGACCGTAGCACCTGTTGTTTTATTTATTACTGGACCACACAGAAAGAAGAGGCTATGAATATAAACTCTTCAACTGATACCAATATTAATCTAAGTTTTACAGGTTTGATGCCTGTTGATGCTGATGCTCAAAAAACAAACACAATGCACAGTGTGTCATTTTTCATACGAACCAATTCACCATATAGCAGCTCTGGAGTTAAAGACAAGTTCAACACAAAGAAATAATACATTTCTCACAAAACAGAACGATAAATCGATTATTTTTTCAATACTTTCAGATACCGTGTTTTTTTGCTTGCCCTAGCGTTTCCCCACCGTATACTCGAGTTGATTTGCTTAGAACTGCAAACAATAACAGCCGACACTCGTGTTTGGCATTTAACGTTTATTTAAAGGAATTAAACATGCTTAAGAAACTAGCATTGGCAACTGCCGCTTCAGCTACCCTACTATTATCTGGTTGTGCGACTGGGCCTTCACCTGTAGGTATTGGACTTATCACTGATGTTAAAGGTCCTATCACAGCAACTGGCGAGAAAGGTTCTAAGACTGGTACTTCTTGTGCAAACACTATCATTGGATTGATCAACACTGGCGATGCGTCAATTGAAGCGGCTAAAGCTGCTGGTGGCATCACTGTTGTTGCTTCTGCTGATTACCACACAAAAGGATTCTATCCTTTCGTTGGTGAAACTTGTGTAACTGTTACTGGTAAGTAATTACCAATAATACGTAAACGCATAATAAAAAGGGGCGGATAGTAATTCACACTATCTGCCCCTTTTTATTTTCTGGTAAGCTACATCGCATTTAATTAATACACCTCAAACAATTGCGATACCAACGGATGCTTATCATGCCCACTTCAACGATCTTCAAATCATTAACTCGTGCACTTCTCGGCTTATCTCTAATATGCCTCTCCCTGCTTGGCTGTTCAGATAATAACAGCTCAGATAATAACGGTTCGGATACCAACACAACAAGCACTTCCCAGGTCTCCCCACCCAACAAATCAAGTGGTGAAACTTATACTGAAGGTGTTCATTACAAAACACTGAAAGACCCGATCATAAACAACTCGGATAACATCGTTGTCACAGAATTTTTTTGGTATGGTTGTTCTCACTGCGCAAACTTTGAACCCTTACTTCAGCAATGGAATAAAACAAAGCCTGCGGGAGTTTCTCTAGAGCAGTCCCCTGCAATGTGGAATGACACAATGAAGCTACATGCAAAAGTGTTCTTTGTTGCACAATCGCTGAAAAATGCGGACAAGCTTCATGCTCAGCTTTTTAGCACCATCATGGGGCTACATGGTCAGAAAGATCTAGAAATACACAAAGAAACTCTTGCTGGCGTATTTCAACCTTACGGACTTGAAAAAGACGCATTTTACGCACAATTGGATGGATTTAAAATTAACGGGCAGCTTAGCCAGGCTGCAAAAAAGATGAAGCAAGCACAATTAAAAGGTACTCCGCTGATCGTTGTTAATGGGAAATATGCAATTAACAACAGCAACATAAAAAGCGCTGCAGAGCTGCTCACCATTGCCAACTTCCTGGTTGCGAAGGAACAGGCGTCTATCAAAAAATAACGCCAAACAACAAACGGCAACAATAATACAGCACAACAAAAACACTGTACAAACACCCAGAGCTGTACAAACAATCAGCACACACCTATACTAGGCGTAAACCGGTTTCTTAAATACAACAGAGAACCATGAGCGCCTATATTCCTAAACCGTTAGAACAAGCGAATCGAAAAATCATCCACGTGGATTGTGACTGTTTTTATGCGTCACTAGAGATGCTAGATAACCCCTATTTACGTAACAAACCCATAGCTGTTGGCGGTGACGCTGATCGTCGCGGTGTGATCGCAACCTGTAACTATGAAGCTCGAAAATTTGGCATTCATTCTGCTATGGCATCTTCTACGGCAAAACGCCTGTGCCCTCACCTCACCATTGTCCCTCCCCGTATGAATCGTTACCGGGAAGCCTCCAAACAGATCCAGCAAATATTCAAACAATTTACCCCCACCATAGAACCGCTGTCTTTGGATGAAGCATACCTAGATGTAAGCGGACAACAGGGCTACAAGGGCAGCGCGACCTTAATGGCTCAAGCGATTCAATCCCAGGTGTTTCAAGAGGTTGGGATTACGGTCTCTGCTGGTATTGCTCCAAATAAATTTCTTGCCAAAATTGCCAGTGATTGGAATAAACCCAATGGACGATTCATCATCACCCCAGCAGAGGTAGATGGATTCGTTCAAGCATTGCCGGTTAGTAAGCTATCAGGCGTTGGCAAAGCAACACAGAAAAAACTAGCAGGACTTGGAATCGTCACCTGCAATGACGTCCGCAACTACGTTCAGAATCACAGTATTTTTGAACTTACTAAGCACTTAGGGGTATTTGGTAAGCGACTACACCAACTGGCTTACGGCTTTGATAATCGACCTGTGCAAGCCAGAGAATTCCGCAAATCCCTTAGCGTTGAACACACCTATTCAAAAGATTTGCGCGCATTATCAGAATGCATAGAAAAACTACCAGAATTACAGCGTGAGATGGAGAATAGACTCAATAAACAATCCAAGTCACACCCCATCAAAAAAGCCTTTATCAAAATAAAGTTTAGTGATTTTACACAAACTACAATTGAGCGCTGTATTCAACGTAGCGTGCAAGAGCCACATCTCAATACATACCAAACCCTTTGTGAAGAGGCCTTCGTTCGAGGCAATAAACCCGTTCGATTATTGGGGCTTGGTGTGCGATTTGAAGAACCGATAAAAGCAGGTTCTCAACTTAGCTTTTGCTTCCCCGCTGCATAGTCACCATATGCAAACCCAAACAGCGGGAAAGTATTTCTCTATTTTATACGACGTCTTACCACTACCGCCGAGAACATTAGCAACATCCAAATTCCCAATGCACCGCCAAACTTCTTGATTACAATATTATCGCTGGTATCTGGGTCTAACAACTCGCTAGACACACTGCCAGTGAAAGACATTGATTTCTTATTTGCTGTGGTTGCAACAAACGTCACCGTTGATGACTCCCCTACCGCTAACGCCCCAACCTGACATGTTGCCGCATCAGCATCACAAACAACAGAATCAGACATCGTCGTGACTGATGTCACGTCAACAGGGAAAATCGTTTCCAATACAACACTCGACGCCGTATCAATGCCGTTATTTGTCACGGTCGCAATATACTGAATAGTACCAATATCAGGATCTTCTGCTGACTTCTTAAATTTACCATTATCACCCGTTAACGTTAACGCAAGATTAGCTCGATCAACCGGCTGTATATTACCAAGCGCTAGATTTAGCGCCTGATCTGCATCAACAATTCCGGTGCCACATCCCGTACAACTTGCAGGAAATGCCCGAGCACTGGTTCGTAAAACATTCTCAACTTCTTCAACGGTTATATCATTCTTCGCACCAAACAATAGTGCTGCAACACCAGCAACATGGGGCGCTGCCATACTTGTGCCTTGATAATAGAGGTAATTATCTGCTGTTGCACCATCAGCGCCAGCATTTGATGTCGACAACACGCCATTAGAGTCATTACTAAAAAACTGTGCTCCACCAGGTGCTGCAACATCAACAATAGAACCAAAATTAGAATAATAAGCTCTGCCACCGGAGCGATTGTTGGCGGCAACAGTAAAGGCACCAGGGCAGTTTCCTGGAGGGTAAGTATCTGCATTGGCATCACTATTCCCAGCTGCGATAACAACAACAGCTCCAGCATTACGTGCATCAGCAATCGCGTTGGAATAAGATTGACTACATATACCCGTTGCAGCGCTTCCCAAACTCATGTTAATCACATCTGCTGGGTTTTCGTTTGTCGGCACTCCATCTACTGGGATACCCGCGGCCCACAACATTGCATCCGTTATATCTGAAGTATAACCGCCACATTTACCCAACACACGAACTGGGACAATTTTTGCCTTAGGCGCAACACCCGTAACACCAATATCATTATTGGCTACTGCTGCAATGGTGCCTGCGACATGAGTTCCGTGCCAACTGCTTGCTATCTCTTCCGACGGAAAACCTAAGCCACAATCACCAACCCCCATTGCATCACCTGGATCAGTCGCATCGTTATCACGACCATCACCATCGTTACTATAATCGGTGTCGAAAATAAAATCATAACCAGGAAGAATATTGCCAATTAGATCAACATGAGGAAGATAACCAGTATCCAATACCGCAACTACGGCACCTTCACCTTCACCTAAACCCCATGCGGTTTCTACATTCAGACCACCTGTCTCCTCAAAATAATGCCACTGATCTGCATACATAGGATCGTTAGGTGCAGCCATTGGCACCATCAACAAATCAGGCTCTGCGTATTCAATCGAAGGATCTGTCACAAGGTATTTAATAACGTTTTGTGCTTCTGCTAACGACTTATTACCACCCAAACTAACAACCTGCGCACCATTTGCCATACCACGTAAGGTCGATAAGGGTGCTCCCGATTTTTCAGCCGCAGCTGTCAATACACTACGAGTCATTGCCCCTCGAGCCTGAACCGTTGCACCCGTAGTAGATTTAAATTTTACAATAACCCGAGAAATGGGTGCTTTTGACCAATCAGGGGCAGCCATTGCAACACTTGAGGTTGCAATGGTCGAAGCAGTAATCGCAGAGCCCATAAGAAGGGAGGTACAAATCGTTGTTAATGAAGGTTTTTTTCCTAAGAACCCCATGAGAATCACCTAATAGTATTATTATTGTTTGTTATTCTTATTTATTGTTGTTCCAGCAAAATATCACAGGCTTTTGTTATATGTCAGTAATTAGTTTGTAACCAACCAGAGCATTTGTGACTGATAAGTTATTTGCCTAATATCACCCCCGAAATTCATCAAAGCTACTAATGCCACTAAAGCTATCCAAGTTTTCACTACCGTAAACCAAAAAGGTTGAATCAGCTCAATAAGCTGATCCAACCTTTTTGCAATCAAAAGCCACGTTAAGCCACATTTGACTCAAACAATGGCCGGGACAAATGGTCCCAGTCAATATCGGCATCATGATCAAAGTTCTCATAACTCAGTAAACCCAGTGCCTCAAATTTTGAACGAACACTTTCCGTCAGTAAACCAATACGTTTTAGATTCGGCATAATACGGCTAAACAGAAGGTTTCTAAATTCGCTTAACACTGTGCTTTCCAACACGCAATTTCTTGCATCAATCGGATCCCAACCAAACGCCACAAACACCTCTTCGCTGATCAATCGGTCTCGCATGACAATACAAGCTTCAAATGCAAACAACGCTCGATCTTCTCGCTCCTGATCCGTCAGGCTCTTACAATATTCTTCCAAGTAATTAACGCCAAAGGTAACATGCCTCGCCTCGTCGCGAATCACCAATCGCAACAATTCTGACAACACAGGTATTCGTGTAGTTGCCCGCGCACCTCTGAAAGCCGCCAACGCCAAGCCTTCCAAAATAATTTGCATGCCAATAAATTTTAAATCCCAACGAGAATCCGTAAGGATTTTATCTAGCAACGATTTAAGTTTATTGTTAACCGGGTACATAAAACCGATTTGTGTTTGAATGAATTTATTAAACACCTCTACATGTCGCGCCTCGTCAAATGTTTGAGAAGCAGCATAGAGCTTAGCATCATAGGTCGGAGCACAACTCACTAGCTGCGAGGCCACCAAAAGCGCCCCTTGCTCACCATGAAGAAATTGACTCATATTCGATGCCATATAATGCCAATCAAACTCAATCTTCCTTTGCTCAGAGAGTGCTTCAAAAGGCGCGTAGCCTTTAAACATATTAAAATCTTGATCGGTACAGTATTCATCTTTGCTGATGATTTGAGACCAATCCAGGTCCATTTCCACATTCCAGTTAAGTGTTTTTCCTAATTCGTAGAGTTTACGAATTCGACCATCTGCACTCAGATAATCCCAATTATACGAACCTGTTAACGGTGTATGAAAAATTTCTCGAATGGACTCTACGTGCTGAGGTTGCATATCCGCAGCTATATCATCTGCGTCAGGAAAATAACGTAATGCGCTCGGTGGTTCAGTAACTAGTTTTGTTCCCATGTTCGTTCTCCTATCAAGTTTCGCTTCATTAACTATAATCTAGGAATCAAACAAAGGCATAATCACAACATTTATGAGTTTTTTTCACAAATAAAAGATATACGGATCAGGGGGATATGATGGATAGCATGACGGTCTATACCACCGCGGTGAAGACAGCAAACTTCTCCTTAGCGGCACAACAACTTAATCTCAGCCCTTCTGCTGTCAGCAAACAAATCAGTCAGTTAGAAAAAACGCTTGGTGTTAGACTGCTCAACCGCACCACCCGCTCTATCAGTCCCACAGAGGCAGGTACGCTGTATTACAATCGTTGTATGTTAATTCTTGAAGCCATTCAAGAAACCAACGCTATGGTAAAAGACCTTGAGTCTTCCGTGGGAGGTACATTGCGCGTTTGGGTACCCTCCGTTTTTGGGCGCTCTCTTCTTTCCCGAGTTGCCGCTGATTTTTGCCAAGAGTTCCCAAACATTGATATAGAGTTGTTTCTCAGTGATGCGCCAATGGATTTGACCGGTAATGGCTTTGATATCGGCATTTACTTAGGTGACCTTCCTGATTCTCGACTAATAGCCAAAACCATTGGGCCTCTCAGTCTCGTTTTGTGTGCATCGCCAGAATACATTGAGAAACATGGACACCCTCATTCAATCGATGCTTTGGCGGATCACAGTATGTTAATTGTCACCGGTAATGAGTCAATCGATATTCGCAAAGTAAAACGACTAGCGGAGTCCGCAAAACTGCATGAACGATCGGCAAAGCTCATCACCAATGATTTGGATTTGGCTTATCATAGCGCCCATGCAGGACTCGGCATCGCTGCATTACCTTATTATCTAATCCAACGCTCATTAAACAAAGGGTCGTTAATACACCTACTCAAAGATTTTGAAACACCTGGTGCTTTGGTGCACATGGTGTTCCCTAAATCCCGCTACATGCCGCAGAAAACCCGACAATTTATTGACTTCTTATCGCTTTATTTTGTTGATTTAGCAGAACAACTCCGTCAGTCCATTGAGATAGAAAAACAAAAAAGGTCTTAAGGTTTATTATTTTTGGCCGATATAGATAGTTAGAAAGCAATTTCTACCTCAACCTCAAAGACACACACGACCTTTTCTCACTTATAGGAAAGAGGCTATTGTGTGTCCAAAAAAATGGAATTCACCATGAAAGTAGCCTCATCCCAGCTCAACTTTTCTGGTGGACATACACTGCGAATCCGACAGGAACAACATGCGCTTTTGCAGAGGTCCACAAGTAGCACATCAGCGGAGCCAACCCCCAATGGCTCTACCCCTTCAGCCACACAAGTAACCCGCTCAGGACAACTTGCTGTTCGAGAACAAGTAACGTTAAACAGCCAACAACGTTACCAAATTAATAGTCAATCTTATGTTACCAACCCTAACAATGATGACGACAATGCAGTCTTTACCAGTGAAAAAATCATAGAGCGCACCTTAAGCAAAGCGTTCACTCAAAATATCAGAATGGATCTATCGCAAATCACGGTGTTAGAGCCAGCATCAGATATTCAAGCAGGCAATACAATCCAGGCAGAGGTCACCATTGGTCAACAAAGCATTTATGAAGAAGAGGAACACACCAACTTCAGCATATCTGGAAAAGTCACCATGATCGACGGTAAATCTGTTGAGTTCACCCTATCGGCACAACTAGATCGCAATTTTTCCCTTCAAAAAGACGCTAGAATATTATCGCAAAACACGCAAAAAACTGACCCTTTAGCAATTAATCTCGATGGAGGGATCGTTACACTGAGAGACTCCTCTTTTCAGTTTGATCTTGATGCAGATGGTACTAAAGAAAACATATCCTTTGTATCAAAAGGGAATGGTTTTATTGTTTTTGACAAGAATAATGATGGAAAAATTAATGATGGCAATGAAATGTTTGGAACCCAATCAGGTAATGGATTTCAAGACTTAAGCCAATACGATGACGACAACAATGGCGTTATTGATGAAAACGACAGTATCTATGAACAACTTGAAATCTGGACACAAGACGGAGCCGGAAACGACCACCTTATGTCCCTTAAAGATGCAGGGGTTGGAGTGATAGGGTTAGAACACGATGACACAACGTTTGAGCTCAAAGATGATTACAACAATTCCCTAGGTAGCATCCAGCGCTCTGGTTATTTTTTAATGGAAAATGGCGAGGCGGGCTTTGTACAACAAGTGGATTTATCTCAACGAAATTTGGACATGGAAGATAAAATAAAGAAACAGTTTGAACCAACCTTTCCAGGCCTGGAATTTTCAGAGCTGGACATAGGCCTTGCTAACCTTCCAGGTAGAAGAGAAACATCTCAAGCAGAGCCCATGCTTAGCTTAGAGCAAGCGACCATACTTACCAAGCAAACGAATGACGAGTTACTGGCAAAGTACGATGAGGTATCATCAATAGAAAAATCTGAAGAAATCAAAAGCCTACTTGAGGAACTTGTCGAGGAGTTAGAACAATATGGTGTAGAGCAAAAAGATATACAAGACAAAGAAAACAAAGAAACATAACCATCAATGATTTAAAATTTGCTCAGCTGTAGTTGCTCAGAAGAGTAGTATTTTTCGATAAAGTTTAACGCAGCATTTGCTTTGGCGTTTTTCCTGTCCACCGCTTAAACGCCCGAGTAAATGCACTTTGATTTCCAAAACCGAGCAAGTCCGACACCTGTTTAATGCTTTTACCGGTATCATTTAACCATTGCTCTGCTTTTTCTTGACGATATGCATCAAGCACTTTTTGATAAGAGGTCGACTCAGACGTTAATAATCGCTGTAACTTCCTCTCACTCATATGCATTCTCTCGGCCACCCTCTCCAACACTGGCTCTTCCGGCAAAACAGATTCAATATGCGTCCGTACAATGTCTGCCGTCGATGAAAGGTGGTTTTTCTGCAAATACTCTTTCATCACTTTTTCATTGGCTTCAAGCAACATTGCGTTGTAAGTAGGCACCAATGCAGGAATCACAGAAGAGTGAATTGAAAAACAATTTGATTTACTTTTAAACGTTACTGGTATCTCAAAAAAATCATCAAACCTTTTTCGGTTTTTCGGTTCTGGACGAACCATTTCAACCGCTAACAAAGGCATTCGAGCATGCATATAATGGCGTGTAATATGTATTAATGATGCCATAAATGCATCAATTGCTTCATAAGAAACATCGGGACTCTCATCTCGAACGTTAAAATATAAACGTATTTGATCCTCACCCATATCTAACCTCAGATTAGCGATATCACTCACTAAACGTGCATTTCGAATTACACGTTGCACAGCTTCGGTAAAATTCTTTGATGCCATTGCAGCATAACCAAGCGCATGAAAAGTTGTTGGGGATACCGATTCAGCCACCCGCAAACCAAAAGCATCGTCACCTGTTAAAATGACAGATGAGCGCCACAGTTTAGTCATCACCACTACGGGGATGCGATAATTAGCATCCATGAGCCGAGACTGGTCAATGGCATGATCAGCAAACAATGCATCCACCGCTATTTTTGTGCATGCATAGGAGTTTAACGCTCGCTCTATCGCTGCAGCCCATGTTGCTATTGTGCTGGAGGCCTTGTGTGAAGACTTATGTTTGGGTTGATCGTTGCTTGTCACTTTTTTACTCTTGTGGCGCACTTGTGATGTTCTAACGGGTTCAATAACCTAACAACCCACACATTAACAGCAATTGTCGCGAATTGGTAAAAACATGGCAGTTTTCGGGGACAACACTGTCCGTACTACGCGTAATCTATTGATGAAACGGTTGAACATCATCACCCATAAAAGGACAACTCAACATGGTTACCACAAGTATGGCTATAACAAAAACAATATCCCATAGGCGCTCAGCCCCCCTTACATTTCGCACATTGATTGCTGGGATAGCACTATCGTTAACGTCAACCCTATTAGTCTCAGCCAATGCCCAGGCAGCTACAGACCCGGCTAATCCTGATAATAACGAGCCGCCCCATAACACATTTTTAGCAGATTCTGCCTGGCCAATGAGCCACCGCACATCTTATGTTCAGGGCTCATCCCCTCTCCCTGGGCCTACTTCAGCAGAATCATTGGGCAAGGCATCTTATAAGGCAACCAACCTGCTTAACATCACATTGGCAATGTCTGCACCCTATGCCAACGGCGATTTAGTTGCATGGGGTTCCGGGGCAACGGATGTCTATAAAATCAGTGTTGATACCGACAGAACTCACGTTATCGACAAGATGAAAAAAACAGAAACCCCTAACATCGCTAATGGGACAACAGGGGCGTACACGGTTCTTGATAAAGACAATGTTTTCTATGTGCCAGGACAAGGGAATCTATATGCATATACTGACAGCATAAAGGACGATGCTACCTCTGATATCGAATTACTTCGTACATTAGAAATCCCAGCAAACGTATTACGTGGAAGCAACGCTGAAGACCCCATTGTCGGCATTAATATGATGTACGATGGCTATTTATCCATAGCGACAAAACGGGGAACCATCGCGATTATCTCTAGAGATTTTAGTGAATTCCACTACCTACAATTGGGTGATAGTGAACTAGGAGAAGAGGTATCCAACTCTTTTGCGATCGATGAAGACGGTGGTATTTATGTTGTTACTAGCGAACAGATGTATAGAGTACAATGGACAGGTGAAAAACTCTCATTAGATGAAGCGGATGGTGCGTGGCAATCAGCTTATGAGAATGGGGCTGACATTCAGGTTCCTGGCCGTTTGGGCAGTGGGTCGGGGTCAACACCGTCCTTAATGGGCGTGGGTGATCAGGATAAATTTGTTGTTATCACTGACGGCCAAATGATTACCAATCTTGTATTGTTTTGGCGCGATGAAATTCCCGCTGATTGGCAGCCTATAGCCCCAGGAAAAAGTCGTCGTATTGCTGCTGAAGTACCAGTAAATTACGGTGATGATTCTCGTGAATTAGCAATGTCAGAACAGTCTGTATTGGTTCGTGGTTACGGGGCCGTAGTAGTAAGCAATGATTACGGCTCAGATATCGCACAATCTTCTAACTCTACCCTTTCAAATCTTATCAATGCTTTTGTGGTGTTCTTTAGTAATAAGCCTAAATATGCCCCTTATGGTGTTGAAAAGTTTGAATGGAACCCTGAAACACGTTCCCTTGATGTAGCTTGGGTTAATAATGATATTAGTTGCCCCAACGGTATTCCAACAATGAGCGCGGCGAGTAATTTGTTCTATTGCATTGGCCAACGTGATAGTCGCTGGAATGTTGAAGCTTTGGACTGGGATACGGGTTCTTCTGTGTTTTTTAAGCCAATGTCGAAGTGGTTCTATTACAATAGTTTCTATGCAGCTACCCAGATTGGCCCATTTGGAGGGATTTGGACGGGAACTATAACGGGGGTAGCTAAAGTTACACCTTAATCAATATTGATTCTTTTTGCTTTAGGAATTAACGTAGCGTTAACACCCAGCGGATCGACTAGATCGTACTGTATTTGACATAATGTTTCAGAAACCGCAGTAAATACATCCATGTATGCTTACTTCGGCGTCCTTGCCTCAGAAATCTCTGAAACATTACGTCAAATACAGTACTAATGGCAATATTTATAGACCCGCAGAATACTCTCAAAAACTACGTTAATTCCTAACTAAGGGTCTCTATGGATAACAACCACCAGGAACGGTCTCAGTTTTATCTGCTAAAACAACAGCGATTTGCTCCACTATTTTGGACACAATTTCTAGGGGCATTTAACGATAATATATTTAAAAGTTCGCTGTTAATTCTCATCGCTTTTAGTGCTAGCTATCAAGTTTCCATGGAAATTAACGCCCTTAACAATATCGCGGCAATGCTGTTTATTCTCCCCTACTTCCTCTTTTCTGCCCTTGCCGGTGAGATTGCTGAAAAATATGAAAAATCATTTTTAATTCGTCGAATCAAACTATTTGAAATTGCCATTATGGCCTGTGCTGGTGTGGCCTTCTACTTCAGCCAAGTTGTTGGCTTACTATTATTACTATTTTGTGCCGGAGCTCAGTCAACTTTTTTTGCTCCTATTAAGTACAGTATCATACCGCAACACCTTCATTCTGATGAATTAGTAGGTGGCAATGCACTGGTTGAATCGGGTACATTTCTCGCCATTTTATTGGGAACGATATTAGGTGGTGTGCTGACTAAAATCGATCATGGGCCAATGTGGATTTCTCTGTGTATATTGATAGTGGCTTTTGTTGGTTGGTTTTCTAGTCGAAAAATACCTACCGCTGAAGCAGCCTGTCCCGACATTACAATAAAATTCAATCCTTTCACAGAAACGTTAAAGACCCTAAAAATAGGCCGTGAAATCCACTCGGTTTACCTTGCCAGTTTGGCTATTTCTTGGTTTTGGTTTTTAGGGGGCTCTTACTTAACCCAGTTACCCAATTACACCAAAGTTGTACTGAACGGTGATCAAACGATTGTTACGTTATTGCTCGCATTATTTTCTATCGGTATTGCTGCAGGCTCTCTGCTATGCGAGCGTTTATCTGGGCATAAAATTGAACTGGGTTTAGTACCCTTAGGGTCAATTGGTTTAACCGTTTTTGGTGTCGATCTATTTTTTGCTCATTCGGTAAGTGAAACCACCATAGGTTTTATGGAATTTATTACCATTCCTTCGAATATTCGTGTTCTTTTTGATTTTGTGATGATTGGTGTTTCAGGAGGGCTATACATTGTTCCTTTGTACGCCATGGTTCAAGAGCGATCTGATCCAAAAAAACGCTCACGTACCATCGCGGCTTTAAACATTTTAAATGCAGCATTCATGGTAGTTTCAGCCATATTTGCGATGCTGTTCTTATCCGTAATGGGCCTATCTATTCCAGAATTCTTTATGGTTATCGCCATTATGAATGCGGTGGTTGCGTGGTATATCTACCGCACAATCCCTGAGTTTCTTATGCGATTTATTATTTGGATTATTACTCATACCATGTACCGCGTTAAACATACGGATTTACATAACATTCCTGATGAAGGTCCTGCGGTTATTGTCTGTAATCATGTAAGTTATATGGATGCGATGATTATTGCCGGCGCCTGCCATCGCCCCATACGTTTTGTAATGTTTAAACCGATTTACAATATGCCGGTATTAAACTTTGTATTTCGAACAGCAAAAGCTATTCCTATTCACTCAAAATCCGCAGATCCTGAAACGTATGAAGCGGCCTTTAATAAAATATCAGAAGAGCTAAATAACGAAGAAGTTATTTGTATCTTTCCCGAAGGAAAACTGACCACTGATGGCGATATTGATACCTTTAAAAATGGTATTGAAAAAATATTACAGAGAAACCCCGTACCTGTGGTCCCTATGGCGCTAAAAGGTTTATGGGGCAGCTTCTTTAGCCACAAAGATGGTAATGCATTGACCCGTCGCCCCCGTCGATTCTGGTCAAAAGTAGAACTTGTCGCTGCACCTTTCGTGACGTCAGATGATGCAACGGCTGAAGCACTAGAGCACAAAGTCAAATCGTTACGAGGAACCGCCTGTTAATCATGGCAAGTTAAAGCTCTATGCAACAGGTGCTCTATTACGAGCACCTGGCTAAAACGGATTGTAGAGGTGACGCCAATAACCGTGATTGTTTGGGGTTATTATTATAATATTCAATAAGTGGTTTGGTATATTCTGCGGAATAATGATGATAATACCCAACCACATCAGCAACCGGTAATTTACCCGACCCAATATCTATAAACATTTGCTGGTTAAATTTCACATTGGCTCGAATATCAATATGCTCAAGTAATTCTCGCATAACTTGCTCTCTCATTACTCGGGAGCTATTTGCCATCAGAGCAACAATAGAAGAGCCATTTTGGTACAAAACAAACTCTTGAAGCTGCATCTGCAACGCCGTCAAACGATCCAATCGCTCGGCGGTTAAATCCCCTTCGTCCAAAATATTCAGTTCTTTTTGAAGAATATCCCTGACTGTGACTGCCATTGTTGCATCGAAGCTTCCTTTCACTAACTCGTACATCATGCCAGGAATAATACCGTTAAACGCCTCAAGTCCTTCTCTCTTTATTTTTGTGCCTAACTCTAGCTGTGGTATATCAAATATCGCAGCCAAAAAATCCAAACCTGCACACTTTTGATAATCCATAACGGTAATACCCGACCCCCTTACAGACTGCACCAACCGCATTCGATTCAGCGTTCGTAAGGCCATGCGCAAAGACGTTCTGTCCACCCCCAATGTTTCTGCAAACCCTCTTTCAGCGGGTAATCTAAATCCTGGCTTAAATTCTCCGATAAAAATGCGGGCAATCAATTCATCTGCGATAAGGTCTGGGAGTGTTTTTTCCATAAAAAAGGCCAAAGTTGAGCTAATTTTACCCGTTGACGGGCTTATAAGTATTATATCTGGCCATTATAGCGTCAAGTTACGGGACATTTCCCCCTTTAACGATCAATATTCGAATCTTTTTTAAGCACCCCACCATAGAGTTGCTAAACCTAGCTTCTCAATACGCTGATTTGTCTATACTGATTTAATTGCACTCTTGGTTGCAGCCCTAGTTACAGCCTAAGTAGCACCCCAAATTACACCCCTTTTGAGACGGAAGCTGCGGACCAAAGCGCTGACTGCCAGAACAATTGCACGCACAACAGAGAAAAACTATGGAATTCATGGATTACCTGAAAAATTTCGCTGAAAAAGATGGATCTGACCTCTATTTGTCAACAGGAGCGCCTATCAGCGCCAAATTTTTTGGCGCAATGGAGCCCATGTCACCAGAACCCCTCCCCATAGGAAAAGTTCAAGAAATTGCCAATTCATTGATGACAAAAGAACAGCAAGTCGACTTTGAAACTCGCCCCGAGATGAACTTGGCCATTTCCGAACCCGGAGTTGGTCGCTTCAGGGTGAATATTTTTAAACAACGCAACCAAGTATCGATGGTGATTCGTGCCATCAAAACAGAAATACCGCACTATAAACTATTACGTTTACCCGAAATCCTTACCAAACTCATTATGCAAAAAAGGGGTTTAGTCCTATTTGTAGGGGGCACCGGCTCTGGAAAATCTACATCATTAGCGTCGTTGATTGATTACCGAAATACCAACAGTGCAGGACACATCATTACCATCGAAGACCCAGTGGAATTTGTACATCGTCATAAAAAGTCCATTGTAAACCAACGGGAGGTCGGTGTGGACACACTTTCCTACGATGATGCATTAGAAAATGCGTTACGCCAGGCACCGGACGTTATTCTAATCGGAGAAATACGTACCCAAGAGCAGATGGAGCAAGCAATCGCATTCGCAGAGACTGGGCATTTATGCATATCTACGTTACATGCCAACAATGCAAACCAGGCCCTAGATAGAATCATTAACTTTTTCCCCGAAGAGCGGCACAAACAACTTTTCCTAGATATGTCGCTAAATATGCGGGGTATCATCTCTCAACGCCTTATCCCCACTACTGACGGAAAACGCGCTGCAGCAATAGAAATATTATTGGGAACTCCGAGGGTTTGCGACTTAATTAAGCAAGGTAAAGTGGATGAAATAAAAGAGGTTATGGAAAAATCTCAAGCACAAGGTATGCAGACATTTGACGGTGCATTACTTCAACTCTATCAAGATCATAAAATATCGCTCGACGAAGCATTGAGAAATGCCGATTCAAAAAACAATTTACGCCTTAAAGTAACACTTTCAGAAAAAGGCAGTACTCCTCCCCCTGCTCCCGTTGCGGCAACAGGTAAAAAACCGCTTGGAAAAGCCCCTAGCACCGCTCATACCAAGCCCGCTGCAGCACCAAGCGCTCTCGATGGCCTGTCCCTTGAACCCCTCAAAGAAGAAGAACCCGACAATGAAGAAACAACCAATATGTTTTTTGGAAAAAAGAAAAGTTAATTGACACAAAAGCACAAAACAACCAACACAGAGTGCAAATATACCAAACACATACAAAGCGTAACAAAAGCATACATTTAATATTTGCGTCAATGCATTGAGCTATTCATTACCTCACTTCAAAATGCCGATTAAGTTATTGATATATTGAAGCCCGCAAGTACAATCCCGCTAATTATTTGACGGTGGAGGTGAACCTGTTATTTTCACCCACCGTCAAATAATTAACGCAGACATCCGCCATAGATTTTATTTCTCATTTCGCTAGCCTTTTAATAATTCGCAATGACGCGGTTCTTCGAAACAAAGGCTGTTTATTATGAAGTTATACGGTTTATTTTCTTTCGCTATTTTATTATCCCTCTGTAGTTTAGGTGCCTCAGCAAACAGCCTTTCGGATCTTTTAATCAGTGAACAATGGGCTATAAAAAACATACCTCGTTTATCTCCAGAAGATAACACCACACCAATTGGTACCTGCCAAAACAAACCCGACATTAGTAATGATCAATATACCTGTTCTCAATATATTTCCCCTGGTATTAATTCGATTGATATTAATGCAGAGGCTGGCTGGCAAGAATTTTCAACTCTGCCATTAGTACAGCAAGAGGTTGTGGTTGGCCTTATTGATACGGGTATTGATTATCTTCACCCAGACTTAAAAAATCGGGTCTGGCTTAACCCCGGTGAAGCACTTAACCTAGATAACAATAATAACGGCATCGATGATGGTTGTGAAAATAATACCGACAGGGACAATAACGGTTATATCGATGACTGTCATGGTATCAACACGCTAGTAGAAAAAACTATTAATGGGGTAGCCAACCCTCTGGCAGGAAATCCTATTGATAGCGCTATCGGTCACGGCACGAACATGGCTGGCGTAATTTTAGCAACGGGTGACAACGGAACCGCATCTGGTTCCCAGTTTCATGGTGGCGTCGTTGGCATAGCGGGGCTTGCAGGCAACGTGAAAATTGCGACCTGTGCGGCAGCAGAAATGAAAAGTGATGTTTACCTTACCATTCCTGGTGGGCAGGGGCTTTATGGCACGCCCGAAAGTGTCATCGCTTGCTTGGACTACTTTGCAGATTTAAAAGAACAAGGTATTAACATCGCCGTTATCAATGGCTCTGGTGGTGCGTCTTCTTTTAATAATCTCATTATTGCACGAGGGGAAATACGACAAAAATACTGGCTCAACACCCCTGAAGTGCAAGCCGCTTTAGTGCGTCTAAACACATTAAATATTCCCCTCGTTAGTGCCGCTGGAAATAATGGCTGGAGCATTGACCACGATGAAGAGACCATGTACTTCCCCGCGTCATTTGAATTAGATAACATCATCAGCGTTGCCGCAATTAATAACCAAGGAGCCCTTTGGGCAAACTCAAGTTTTGGACGCTGGACCGTTGATATTGCAGCCCCAGGTGAAAGTATTTTAAGTACTAATCCACGAGTTGATATTACGGGGTCTGAAACGTCTGCAGACTATATTGTGTCCAGCGGCACCTCACAAGCAACCGCTTTTGTTACCGGTGTGGTCGCATTATTAAAAGCTAACACAAACACTGCCACACTGAGCCCCATTCAAATCAAACGATTATTATTATCCAGCGGTAAACCCCTTGATGAGTTGAAGCAGACAACCCGCTCAGGACAACTAATACAGCTTACGGGAGACCAAGGCAAAGGCGCACTAAATTGTAGCAACCAACTGTTCGAGCGCCGCCATCAACCACAACAAAGTAATATTTTTCGAGTTCCAGGGGATATTCTTTACTTAGAAGTGCATAAATACCAGTGTGCCGAACCCAGCGCTGAAAGCAGCATCACCATCACGGTATCTCCTACCAATGAGCAAGTCACTCTGAATGATACAGGGTTATCGCCAGACAAAACCGCGGGAGATGGTATATACAGTGGGGATTGGACCGTACCTAACGAGATCCTAGATTATCAACTCAATATGGGGGTGGACAGCGTTACGCAAACAGTTGACCTTATTGATGTTAGCGCAAAAGTAATCGTTGATAACGCTGCCCCTGAAACCAAGCGCACAGGTTGGTGGTGGCCTAGCATCTACCGCAGTGGATACTATGCTCATAATTATCGCTATGCAGCCCCTAGTACCCGCACAGAACGAACCTTTTCCTGGAAGCCTGACCTACCCATTGCTGGTTACTATAACGTATACACAGCAAACCCAGCACATGGCAATTTTGCAACAAATGCTCCATTTATCGTGTCTCATCAATCACCCACAAATAACACAACCATTACTTCCACTCAAACCATTGATCAAAGCCAGCTATCGGGACAATGGAAACTAATAGGCCGTTATTGGTTTAACCAAGGTGAGCAGAAGGTAATGCTATCCAATCTCAATGCCGACGGCACCGTTATCGCCGATGCGATAAAGTTTGAATTCAGCAGCAACACAGAGTAAAAACCTAAAACACATCACGCACCAAACCAGTAAGAATGAGGGTTAAATAAGTATTTGAAAAGCGTAGCCAGTCAGGGATAATGTCGGTATTCATTTAAGGAGTTCGACATGGAATATGAACCGCTTTACTGGCATTGGGTAATTTTTGGCTTTCTATTAATGCTGAGTGAGATTTTTTTAATCTCATTCTTTATTCTCTGGTTTGGTGCCGCCGCTATAGTCATTGGCGGCATCCTTTATTTTTTCCCCGAATTATCATTAACCTGGCAAATCTTTTTGTGGACAGCGCTGTCCACATTACTCGCTATCGGCTGGTTTCAATTTTTAAAACCTCTTGCTATTGATAAAACCAAAGCGGGCCTTTCAAGGGAAGCTATTGTTGGACAAATAGGCCAAGTCCTATCCCCTCCCCATGATGACATAAAAGGAAAATTGCGTTTTCCAGCGCCTATTTTAGGAGCAGATGAATGGCTCATTATTTCACAAGCCCCTCTGTCGATAGGTGATAGAGTAAAAGTCATTGATCTTTCTGGTAACAGTTTAATTGTCACTAAAGTTTAGGGGCAAGGGTTTAAGGAAAGGATTTAGATACAAGCAGCACACTGTTTTAGAACACCCTATTTAAAAACATCATCACTAAGGAGCAACATTATGACTGCAGGTTTAATCATTGTTATTGGCCTATTTATTTTTGTTATGTTAACCATCGCCAAAGGTGTTCGACTCGTCCCTCAAGGGAATAAATGGGTTGTCCAGCGACTAGGAAAATACAGCTCAACGTTACCACCGGGCTTAAATATTCTTATACCGTTTGTTGACAACGTCGCTTATAAAATAACCACAAAAGACATTGTATTAGACATCCCATCACAAGAAGTCATTACTAAGGATAATGCTGTCCTGGTTACCAATGCCGTTGCCTATATCAACATCGTTTCACCGGAAAAAGCAGTTTATGGTGTTGAAAGTTACATTATTGCCATCCAAACATTGGTCCAAACATCACTGCGTTCTATCTTAGGTGAAATGTCCTTAGATGATGCGTTGTCGTCCAGAGAACACATCAAAGCGAAACTCAAAGCCTCTATTTCTGATGATATTGCAGACTGGGGTATTATCCTTAAAACCGTTGAAATCCAGGATATCAACCCATCATTGACCATGCAGCAAGCAATGGAAGAACAAGCCGCCGCAGAGCGTCAACGCCGAGCGACAGTTACCCGTGCAGACGGAGACAAACAAGCCACCATACTTGAAGCAGAAGGGCGCCTGGAAGCGTCAAAGCGTGATGCTGAGGCTCAGGTCGTATTAGCAAAGGCAAGCCAACGGGCTATTGAGCTTGTCACGGATGCGATTGGGGACAAAGAAATGCCGATTGTTTATTTATTAGGTGAGAAATACATTGGGGCGTTACAAAACCTTTCTGCTTCTGATAATGCTAAATCCGTTGTCTTCCCAGCCGATATTCCTTCTGCTATTAAAGGTCTCATGGGGGGGAAATAATCCAGGCAACAACTGATCCGCTCGTAAACTGACGAGGGGATCAGTTGTTATTAAATCAGACCACAATTAATTCGAGGGAGCTTCATCTTTTTTAACATAAGACTCTAACAAAGTAGACATTAACGCTGCATCAGCTCTTACGGCAGCAATTACATCCCAAATTCCAGCACGCTCATCGCCCGTTAATGCTGTTTTCTTTGAAAACGCCATAAAATAGGATTTTGATTTAATAGGCATCGACGATACATGTAACCCAATCGACTCATCTTTTGCCACCAGGGTTGCAAAGTCCTTTGTAGTCACAATAGAACCTGTCTTATGATTTACTAAATTTCGTAAACTGTTATAGATCCCTTTTGTTGAGGTTTGTACGAACAGTCCCTTTTTTGTAAGATCATCCGCTATGGAATAGCCTAAGGGAACCCTTACCGGCTCTGGGATTTTAGAAAAATCCCCATCAAAATCGAATGCATCATTCTTCAATGTTAATATCGTATATTCAACCTGAGTCAAGCGCTGCTTTGATACTCCACCTAGGGCCGCATCATCAGGATAATACAAATACTCAGCCCTTCCCTTCTTGTACGATGCACTGATCACTGCGTCGTACTGTCCTTTTTTTGCAGAAAACAAACAACGCTTCCAAGGTAAGGGTTCTATAACGGCCTTTATTCCTAATTTGGCTAATGCATTTGTTACAAGATCAACATGTAAACCTTTCGAAGTGCCATTTTCGTCAAAAGTATAAGGGAACCAATAGTTTGAATCAGAACATATGGATATCGCTTTACCCTCAGCGCTATTTGCATTTGCCCCTTCACTATAAACAGAAAGAATTAACACTAATGGCAAAAAAATACGCCACACAGAGCCCTGCACTGTACAACATTTCAAGGTTTGGCTGTTCATTCAGTTTCCCAATCCTATTTAACCCTATATAACCCAACATGCAACCTGATATCCAAAAGCAAACATTTCAGGTATCGCCTTCCTAATCCAAATACCTTTAAACAATAAAGTACAACATCCAGTATGGCAGTAGATTTGATTATGTTCCAACCTACCTTTGTTGATCGATTTTCACCCACTACAAACAACGGTACGCCGCATCGATCAAACGCTGGGACCGAGGGTCCATCAACAAATAAGATCCCATACGATTCATAACATACCCATAGGACAAGCCAACATCAGGGTCGGCAAATGCAAAGGAACCTCCAGCACCATTATGACCAAAACTCCTTTTTCCTGGGCCAAATCGGCCAGCTTCAGCCTTTTGGTTCAACATAAACCCCATACTGAAACGCGTATCCATTTTTAGCACATAGTCATGCCCAGAAGACGACTCTTCTGTGGCGTACTTCAATGTATCAGCGGACACCAAAGGGCTTCCCTGAAGCTCTCCCCTAAACGTTAACGCACCATACAGTTTCGCTAACGCCAGTGCACAGTGTGCATTAGCTGCAGGCAGCTCTCCTGAGCGCCATTGCTTTGAATTCACACCAGTAGCAATGGTTGTTGGGTTTAACATTGCACTACTAGAAACGCCCAAAGGGTTGGTCAAACAGGCTCCAATCAAACGCCATGTATCTGCAGCCTCGGGGATTCCGACTGGCAAAATAATAGGAGCAACTCTAGAGTGTTCCTTTTTATCCATTCCAATATATAAATCGATACCCAATGGCTGTGCAATTTCATCCGCCACAAATTGTCCTACCGTTTTTCCTGTAATGTTTTTTATTATCTCTCCCATAATCCAACCATAACTCAAGGCGTGATAACCATGCCTTGAGCCTGGCTCCCACCAAGGCTGTTGAGCCGCCAACGCGTTTGACATGGTTTTCCAGTTATAAAGTGATCGCCCCAACAATCGTCGCCTAACGCCTGTCACTGCAGCCTTATGATTAAGCACCCATTTTACCGGAATATGTTCCTTTCCTTTCTGAGCAAAAGCAGGCCAATACTGCGCAACGGGAGCCTCTAAATCCAAAAGCCCTCGGTCAACCAATATCAAAGCACATATAGCGGTAACACCTTTGGTTCCCGAAAAGATATTTACTAAGGTGTCTTCCTTCCAACGCTGAAAGCGTGTCCAAGACGTATGTCCCCCCCACAAGTTAACGACAGGCTCTCCATGCATACACAATGAAACGCTAGCTCCAACCTCCCCGCTATGAATAAAGTTCTCCATAAACAGTCGGCGCACTGCTGAAAACTGTGGGTGACAATATCCATGTATCGCAGGGTTAGAAGCCATAATCTACTCACTTAATGATGAAATGACCCATCATGCAGCAGATAAACCCACAGTACAAACCTTTAGCAGGGACACGAATCAACGGTATAATAGGGCTTCTTTACGAAGGCCAATTATAGGTACAGGTGACAAACCTTACTTTTACTTTTTATTTTGGAGTCATTATGACAATTTGGGTTGATGCAGATGCCTGCCCCAACGTGATCAAAGAAATATTGTTTCGAGCCGCTATACGAGTTGAAATCCCACTTATATTGGTTGCCAATCATGCTCTACGTATCACACCCTCTCCCTGGATCAAAATGGTTCAAGTGCCTGCTGGTTTTGACGTGGCTGATAACTACATTGTGCAATATGTTGAAATCGATGACCTTGTTATCACCTCTGATATCCCTTTAGCTGCAGAGCTAATTGAAAAGAAAGCTCAGGTTATTACCTCTCGAGGAGAAATCTACACGCCGCAAAATATTCGAGAACGATTAAACATGCGTGATTTTATGGAAACAATGCGTTCATCGGGTGAAGTTACGGGCGGCCCAGCAACGCTAGGCTCTAGGGACAAGCAAGAATTTGCCAACTCGTTGGATCGCTACTTGTCATCACAGAAAAACAAATAACGTAAAAGTAAAATATCTATTCAGCGGATTCCCATGACCGCACTCAATTAGCGCTTTTATTACCGAAGCCTGAGCAAGTACATTCATGTAATTGCTCAGGCTCAACGTTAAAACTCAGTTCAAAAATAAGACTAACAATAATGGTATATCAACGTGGCGCCATTCGGATCGCACCATCTAAACGCACAACTTCACCGTTCATAAAGCCATTTTCCACCATGCTACATACCATTTGCGCATACTCATTTGGATTACCTAACCGTTTAGGGAATTGAGTTGCATCGATAAGTGGCTTGGTTACGTTATCAGGCAAAGATCTCAACAAAGGAGTTCCAAATATACCCGGAGCAATGGTGTTAATACGAATTCCATAATTCGCCAAGTCTCTTGCAATAGGTAATGTCATTCCCACAATACCGCCTTTTGAGGCACTATAAGCAACCTGTCCAAGCTGCCCATCAAATGCGGCAACGGATGCCGTATTAATGATAACGCCCTTTTCACCATCTTCTGTTACCGCTTCATTTTTGACCATCACTTCTGCAGCAAGGCGTAAAACATTAAAGGTGCCAATAAGATTAACGTTAATAACGGTATTAAATAACTCCAAACTATGAGGCCCTTTACTGCTCATTGTTTTGCTCGCTGGACCAATTCCCGCACAATTAACACAAACATGGATGGCACCAAAGGTGGCAACAACATCGGCTATTCCTGCTTTCACAGATGCTTCATCGGCAACGTTCACCTTCACAAAATGGCAGTTTTCGCCCAGTTCACTGGCCGCAGCTGCACCTTGCTCTTCATTTAAATCAAAAATTGCAACATTTACTCCACGGGCTAACAGCTCCTCGGTTGTTGCTCTTCCAAGCCCTGACGCCCCACCCGTTACAACGGCGACTTTATTTGCTAGTTCCATGTTGTTCTCGCTTTTATCAATTCATTAAAGGTTTCGAGTATACCTGTCTAGGCAGTCACAGTTAAAGCACCAAAGCCACCAACTTCACTAACATAAAGTGACAACTTTGCTGCTCCTGACCATTTTTGGGCGCACAAAATGGTAATTTTACCAGTTTTCACTGCAACGAATTACCAAGCATTTCCACGCCAAAGGTCCACACTAACTATCAACAAAACGCATCACCCAAACACGCAAAAAGCCATTTGGAGATACAGATGAATATCAACACAAAGTCATTGATTATTGGTTGGTTTAGCGCACTAATATTACTTTGGCTGGTAGTATCCTTGAATAGTAATGCCTCCCCTCTCTTACAAGAAAGCGCCTTACAACCCTCAGAAACCACACCGCAAGTAGAAGTAAAGAGACAGGGACCTCTAGGATTTTAAAGCTATCCGACTAAGGTAACTTTACAACCACCGTCTCACAGGGATAAGCAACACAGGCCAAAATATACCCCTTTTCAGCATCCTGCAATGTGAGCGTATTAGGCTCATCCATTAAGACAGTACCTGATGCCAAACGGACTTTACAGGTCTGACAGGTTCCTACCGTACACATCTGATCAATCACAACACCAGCATGCCGCGCTGTTTCCAAGATGGTTTCTACCTTACGTTGACGAATATGGCGTGGACGAGAAAACAACCCTGGGCGCACAAAACTGACCACTCTAGGTTTTAAGTCCGCATCATCCGTCACAGAAGATGACCCAGTATAAAGTTCAACTCGAACATCCCTATCACTCACACCTGCTTCACTGTAGGCCTCAAGCACGGAGCTCACAATGCCTGAAGGACAGCATATATAAAGCTCTCTTTCGATAGGCGTTGGCATTTTTTTAACAAGAGCGTGCCCAGACACATGACGTCTATCACGCTTCCTACCGTTTTTACGCGTTAAAACATAATCAACCGTGAAGTTTGGGGATCGCTTAACCAAGGAATCTAATTTTTTCTTAAAAATAGTATTCCCAGAAGATTGATTGATATACACAAGGTGAATATCCGCCTCTGGAGCCTTTCCTAGCACATCCTGTATCAAGGACCACACAGGAGAGATACCAGAACCCGCCGCCATAAACCCATATCGCTGCTCATAGGGTTTTGCTTTAGGTAACACAAATTCACCCGCAGGCTCATCGATATAAAACAAGTCGCCAACTTTGGCCCGACCATTAAAATAACTAGAAACACGACCTTGAAAATGTTGTTTAATTGTCAAGGTGTGAATGTCGCTCTCTGCGGAAGAAGATAACGAGTAACAACGGCGGTATAGCCCACCGCCTAACTCCACTACAACCCTTACAAACTGCCCTGATTTAAATCGGAAGCGATAACCTTCCATCAGTTCAAAAGAGACGGTGACACACTGCCCATTTTCATGTCGAATCTTTGTAATACGGGCAGGAAAGCCTGCATCCTTTACAGATACCTTTTCATCACCCGCCAATTGCAACAGTGTTTCTTCACCAACAACACCTTGCAACCAATCTATCCGCTGCTTTATTGCCTTAGTAAGCGGCCCTGTTATTGCTTTTGAGATTTCACGTATCATTCTTCCGTCATCTTCCCGCTTTAATCGTCTTCCCAAAAGCGTCGCAACTGAAACGCACAATATCCCACGGCAAACAACACATTCACCATACAGCTGGTTTTTGCAACAGTCTGGATTTCAGTTTGTGTTAAATGCTCTAGCGCAAGCGTTGATGTAGGGAACCCCCACAATGCCAAACTCACCATTGCGGCAGCAATTAGCAATACTCCAACTACCATACCAATAAAAGCCTTGGTCCGATCCAAGAACCCTTGGATCGCAGCGTATTCAATCACTCCGTTTAAAGCACCACACAAAATCCAGGTGATAATTGCACTTCCCACCAAAAAACCCGCCATTTATAACACCTCTATTATGATGTTCTAGTGCAGTTATCGACTAGTGTTCACGTGTTTCCATAAACCGCACATCTGGCCAGCGCTCTATGGTCAATTGCAAGTTCACTCGCGTCGGGGCTAAATACGTGAGGTAACCACCCCCGTCTATTGCCAAATTATCGTGACACTTGCGCTTAAAATCTTCGAGCATTTTAGCGTCATCACAATAAATCCAACGTGCTGTATGCACACTAATAGAATCGTAATTACAATCCACTTTATATTCGCCTTTTAAGCGCTGTGCAACCACATCAAACTGCAACACACCAACGGCGCCCACAATAATGTCATTATTTCGTAATGGCATAAATACTTGTGTAGCCCCTTCTTCAGAAAGCTGTTTAATGCCTTTTTGAAGTTGTTTACTCTTAAGCGGATCTCGCAAATTTACGCGCTGGAACAATTCTGGTGCAAAGTGTGGAATACCCGTGAAGCTATATTGCTCCCCACCTGTAAACGTATCACCAATCTGGATTGAACCATGATTATGTAAGCCTATAATATCACCAGGCCAGGCCGTCTCCAGGTGAGAACGCTCCCCTGCTAGAAACGTTACTGCATCAGAAATACGTATATCTTTGTTAATACGTACATGACGCATTTTCATGCCTTTTTCATAATGGCCCGAACACACGCGCATAAATGCAATACGATCTCGGTGTTTAGGGTCCATATTGGCTTGAATTTTAAACACAAAACCACTGAACGTTTCCTCTTCCGCCTTAATCTCCCGAGCATCCGTCTCCCGAGGCATTGGCGTCGGAGCCCACTCAACAAGACCATCCAACATATGATCAACACCAAAGTTACCCAGTGCTGTACCAAAAAATACCGGGCTTAACTTCCCGGTTAAGTACTCTTCAAGATCAAATTTATGACTAGCACCTTGAACAAGCTCTAACTCCTCTCGAAGATCAGGTGCCAAATCACCAATAGCCTCATCAAGCTCGGGGTTGTTGATACCCTTAATCACCCTGTCTTCTTGGATTTTGTGGCCTTGTCCGGTGGAATACAAATGAATAGTATCGTCATAAAGGTGATAAACACCCTTAAAGAATTTGCCCATGCCAATAGGCCAAGTAATAGGCGCACATTTGATATTCAGAATATCTTCAATTTCATCCATCACATCAATAGGATCACGAATATCACGGTCCATTTTATTGATAAATGAGAGAATAGGAGTATCACGTAAACGACATACTTCCATCAACTTAATGGTGCGTGGCTCAACACCCTTACCGCCATCAATTACCATTAACGCAGAATCAACCGCCGTTAACGTTCGATAAGTATCCTCAGAGAAATCTTCGTGCCCAGGAGTATCCAATAAGTTCACAATACGGTCTTTGTAAGGAAACTGCATCACCGAGGTCGTTATCGAGATTCCCCGCTGCTTTTCCATCTCCATCCAGTCAGACGTGGCATGGCGATCAGCCCCTCTGCCTTTAACCGTACCCGCTACTTGGATTTGATTGCCATAAAGCAACAACTTTTCAGTAATGGTGGTTTTACCGGCATCAG
>MAAL01000063.1 GCA_002163245.1 Gammaproteobacteria bacterium 42_54_T18
CTCAGAAGTGAAACGCAGTATCGCCGATGGTAGTGTGGGGCTTCCCCATGTGAGAGTAGGTCATTGTTGGGCATTTATTCCAAAAAACCCCGTTCAGAAATGGACGGGGTTTTTTATTGCCTACGTTTTATGGGCTTACGTTATGTTCGTTATGTTCGTTAGGTTAGCTGGCGTTATCGTTTAGCAGGGTGTTTTTTAGTAGTGTGCGCCAGTGCATCTTTAAGGTGATGACGTTTAGATGGAGACGTTTAGATAGTGAGGTTTAGATAGTGACGTTAAGGGAATCGATGAAAGAAACCTTATGAATGTGTGATGGAGATAGAGGTTTGCTATTTGTCTGAGGCTAAAAATATATATTGCTTTGAAACCTTAGGTATATCAACTTTTAGAAAGTCTTTAGTCTCAGAGTTCCAATTCAATAACATCACGTCAGCACTATCAAGAGAGTCTTTGAAGGTCAATAAGATTTCAGTAGGGTGACCCTGAGGGGATATCTTGATGATTTCTATGGTAACCCCGCTCAGAGGGATTTTATCTCCGACTGTTATAGGTTTCGATTGTAAATTTCGAGTGGCTTGCTCTGGACCTGTAATAAACCCCGAAGGTTTATTGGCTAGCAGTTGATTGTCTGAAATACGAGAAACCGTGGTTTCTGTACCTGTTGTTGATATAACCCAAAGCTTGCTGGGTAACGGCAGGTTTTGAACAACACGGGTTGTTGTTATAGCGAGTGCTGACCCAATGGGCACGTTAAATAGGATGATTTGTTTGTTTTCTATATTGCCCTCTGTCGAATCTATCCCAGTGAGCAGGGCGGGAGATAAGTCCAGCTGAGCGCTCCATATTTTTGTACTATAAGACATCATAGGCATTAATAGAGGGGCGAGTACCAGGTGCGTCAGAGCAAAAGGGTAAGCTGTTAACCTTGCAGCCGGGGCAAGTTTTCCATAGACTTCTTGTGCATGTTTTAACGCCGCGATAATTATAGCGGCAGCACAATAACTTCCTCCTAACCCGATGAAAAGTAGCACTCTGTCATGGGGTGCAGCTGAACAGACGGGCAATGCAGCGAATAACATCCCAAAAAACCAAAATCGTATATGTGCGTATTGCTTTAACAGTGGAGTTAACAGCAGTAATGTCAGGGAAATAAATACGGCGCCAATTATAAGTGCCACATTCCCAACAACCTGATTACCTGGCCCAATAAAGCCAAAGACTTCAGCTGGAATTAACCCCCATTGTGAACCAATAAGTGCAACCAGTCTTTCTCCGAGGGTAGATAGGAATAACAAGGGGGAAGCGATAGGGTCAAGGTAGTAGGCATCAGCATTTGCGGCACCAAAGTTCCCTGCTTTATAGATTAACCACCACAAGCCCGTGAGAGCTGCGTGTGGGATAATGTAAGTTAACCCTTTGATTGGACCGTTTTTGTCCATAAAAATCGCAAAGGCCCCTAAATAAGCGCATGTCGAAATGCCAAACTCGGCGGATAGTAACGATAGGCTTAAGAATACTAATGAAAGAATATAGTCAAAGTGGCGATCCTGGTTGTACCAGCGTATGTAAAAAATCAGTGAGCTGACACCAAAGGTGGCAGCTATGAGGCTGTTTCGATTAGCGATCCAAGACACTGTAAATCCATGGCTACTATCAAGACCATAGATAAGCATCGCCAAAATAGGAATGCTAGCAGACAGAGTTGATGCTTTGTTTGGTAATGAGCTCTTAAACAGGATGTGGGCCAAATAGATAAGAAGAAGGTACCAAGCAATATTTTGAGCATGCATCAATGCGGGGCTAGAAGGCCAAAAACGGTGGTCAACCCAATGAGTTATTTCAGATATAGGCCGCCAAAAAGCATACTTCAAATCAGGGTTTGTCCACCAAGGAAGCAGCCCTAAGTCCATTAGCTTATGTGTGCGTGCCGTGTCACCATTTACGAATGAAAAGAGGCCGAATAGAGACAAGTCCTGAGGTTTTTGTATGGGAGAGCTTTCTTGCAATAATGCGTGATGCATGTAGTCGTCGCCAAAGTAGCCGGTGAAAAGAGCCGGTAAACTTAGTACAAAGGCAAGCGCGATGATCGACTGCGGGGAGAGTAGCCACTTTTTTAACATAGGTTGTAGTTATTATTTTTATCGTTATTGATTTATCAAATTTAGTTAGGAGTTTAAGGTTATAAAATAGGCGCATCAAGTGCGTCATTCACAGATAACAAAACTATAACAATAATCATTAGGTCAATTACCTTAATTATCAGTAAATTCTTGGTTAAACGCGTTGTATATGTTTTTTGTTTGCGTAGAATATTGCTGATACTATATATATACCATTCATTATGTATAGCAGGTAATCTGCAGCATAGAGCGTTGAATGAGTTTATGAATGCTAACAGAGGCTTACGATGGAAGATGTAACACCAGGCTCAGAACCAAATGTTATCGATAAAGATCATGATGATACTCATTTTATGGACGCTTTGTTAAAAGAAACGGAGCGTGAGCGTGGGGATGATGCAACACAATTGAACTTCCCTTTGCCTGGCCAAGGTGCAAAGTCAGATGTGTTGTTTAATGCAATAGGAGTGTTTGCACGCAAGGGGATTACAGAGACGACGGTTCAAGATTTACTAGAGGCCGCCCACATATCTCGGCGTACATTCTACAAATATTTCAAAAATAAGGTCGATGTGCTGGAAAGTATCTATCGGCTTGCGGCAGAGTTGTTAACGGCCCGTTTTAAGTCTGAGCGTCAAAATACTAGCTCGTTAACGGAGTTTGTAATGCGCTGTGTCGATCTATATTTTGACTATCATGCAAGCTTAGGGCCTTTGGTTCGGATGATGACGGAAGAGGCGCGTCGTACAGACTCACCTTTAGCACAACACAGGGAAGCTCTTATTAGACAAATTGTCGAACTATTTGATGATAAATATCATGAAGTCGAAGGGCGACACTTGGATCCGTTGGTGCACTATTCATTGATATGGTCGATGGAAAGCGCATCGATTAATCTGTTGACGAATACGAACTGTACTCAGAGTGAAGTTGATCGTTATAAAGGGGTGATGAGGGCTGTGGCTGCTAGAGTTATATCCTCAGGTCTTGCCGAGGACTGCCCTGACTTGCCTTCTAAGTAGATCTTTACCATAAACTACCTTTCTTAATCTTGTTGGTCTGATGTTTTGCTTCTAAGCTAATAATATTCCTTTACGATATTCGTAAAAGTAGAAGCCAGACAGGAGGGCATTTATTGTGGCAGGAGCGAAGCGTAGATTATTATTGGTGTGTACCGATGAGTTACCCGTCGTAGTCGCGCTAGAAACTGATTTTATTATAACTTGCGTTGATACTGCCGACGGAGTGGCGACACTACCTGCATTGGATGTGCTAGATATTCTATTTCTTGTTGCTTCAGAAAGAGGCAGTATTACGCCTCAGTGTGAAATGCTGCGAGATATTTCTGATTTAGAATCGGCGTCACTTATTATTTATTGCCCTGATGGTATTCAGGTTGACCCTATGGAAGCATTTAACGCAGGGGTGGATGATATTGTTGACGCATCGATGGGGGAGACGGAGCTAAGAGCTCGCTTGCAAAAGGAAGTTTTCCATAAAATTGCCAATGAACAGCTGAAAAGTCGTTTGCGTCAAGCCAATGATATGGCATTTTCTGCAATGTCGGATACCAGTGATTTAGGGGCGAATGTTCAGTTTCTTTTGCATTGTCATGAATGTGGCAACTTAGATGAGCTCGCTCAATTGTTGTTTAGCTCGCTGATGAATTACCAGATTCGTTGTAGCCTTCAAATTCGTAGTACTTTTGAATTGAAAAACATTGAGGAGAACGGCTTAGCAAAAGACTTGGAGTCAAGATTGTTGTGGGAGCTCAAAGATGATGGGCGTTATATAGACTTTGGTCGACGTTGTATTATCAATTATGGCTGTGTTTCACTTTTGGTAAAAAACATGCCTGAAGATGAAAAACGATATAGCGCAGTAAAAGATAATGTGGTTTCCATGGTACAGGGTATGGATGCAAGAGTGCATTCTATTGATGGCAGTAAAATGCTAGAGATGGAAAAGGAAGTGATGCAAGGGCTTGGGCGAAAAATGCAGCAAGTTGTGGAGCAGGTGGATGAAGGGTACCAAAAAGTGATGGCAAGTTGCGCTGAATTAGTGGAATCAATGTCTGCTCGAGTTGATGAGGCAACGATGTTTCTGGATTTAACGGAACAGCAGGAAGAGGTATTCACATCAATTATGTCTGATGGAGTAACTAATATTAATGCGTTGTTTAATCAAGGAGTTAAAATTGATGAGAGTTTTCGGCGCTTGATTGAGCGGCTAAATAATATTTTTGACACAGAGGGTCATATGACCCCCGATGAACTGCAAAATATCATTGCTAGACTGTAACGGAGTAGCTAGCAGTCTTAATGGCCATGTAGGATTACTCGCTTGCATTCCGTGTCCAGCGGAAACGCGGCACTTCTTTATTGTCGATAGTGATTGACTCATTGAACATCTCAAAAGGTCTCACCCACAAGTCATAGTTACCGTAAAGGGTTCTGTAAACAACAAGTTGCTCCTCTGTTTCACTGTGGGTTGCAACGTCAATAACGTGGTATTCGTTACCTTTGTAATGGGTGTATATACCGGGCTTAATTTTCATTTCGTCGAGATCCTGTATGTTTTTAGAAGAATAGCGGTGGTTGCGCTATTTTTGTGGTTGAATGTGGTTAAATGCGCCTAGGTTTTAGCATCTAGTGAATAGCAACGGATTCTATAGCGTGACGGTATATTGTGATACTCATCAAAAAAATTAAAAAGAGCATTAGTGATCATTCTTTATTTATCGGTATCGTTTTAAATACCTTTCTGGGATTTATTTTCCTCTTGACGGCTGCTGTGCCAGCGGTTGGGGGTACTACTGATTCTAAGGTGATGTTGAGTGATGCGTCGACAAGGGTGAATGTAAGTCCATACCTGCAGTTTTACGAGGATAAGCAGGGTCAGTTGGGGTTTTCTGATATCTATGAAGACCGATTGGCAATACCGTGGCAAGACGTACCTAATGGAATGCCTAGTTTTGGCTATTCACGTTCAGTCTATTGGTTTTACGCAGAGATCGCTTCTCAAGGGGATGCTCGCCAATGGTATCTCAATGTTAACAATACTCAAATCAGAGCCTTGGATTTATATATTGTTGAAAAAGGAAGGGTTCAAAAGGTATATCAAACAGGAGATCGTTTTGAGTTTTCTGGGCGCCCTTTAACATATAGATCCTTTTTGTTTCCATTGGAGTGGGAAAAAACGCAACCTTTAGAAGTATTGATAAGAGTTCAAACACCGTACCCGATAAGAGTGCCAGTCTCGATTGTTGAACAAACTGAATTGTTAGAGAGCTCTGTTCAAATAGAGTTGGCTTATGGATTGTTTTTTGGTTTTTTGATTGTTATGGCGGTATACAATTTCTTTATATTTCTTGGTACTCGTGAATTTGCTTACTTATTTTATGTGCTGTTCACTTTGTCTAGTGCGATGTTTATGTCCGCTGAGCAGGGGTTTGCTTTTCAGTATTTGTGGCCCTCGTCGATTTATTGGCAGCATCAAGCTGTGGGTATTTTTGCTAGTATGACGATGTTTTTTGCAGGCCTATTTGTTGTTGAGTTTTTACGATTAAAAGAATTGCAGCGTACACTATATTATTTGGCAATGTCGGCAATACTCTATTCTGCCGTTATGGTTTTTGTGGGTGGTTTTGTCGACGCGTACTACGTGCAGCAAAGTAATTCAATTGTTGTGTTGGTTGCATCTGTTTTTATAATGCTTTCGGGGTTGTTAGCGTGGAGGCGAGGACAAAAGGAAGCAGGGTATTTTGTTGTCGCTTGGTTTATCTATGTTGTCGGTGTTAGCGGAATGCTTTTTTATCGCATCGGCTTTTTACCCGCCGTTTTTGTGGCGAAATATAGTATGGAAATTGGTGCAGTTTTGGAACTAAGCCTTCTATCGTTTGCACTGGCCGATAAACTTAATCGAAAGCGAAATGCACAATCGATTGCTGCTCAACAGGCAAAACATACCGAAGCAAAGGTTCTTGCGGATCAGGCCTTTGCGTTAGAGCGGGAGCGGATTAGCAATGAACGTTTAGCAAAAAACATCAAAAAGCGGACGGAACGATTGCACCAGGCATTGGCAGAGTTGTCGCAGATGAATCATCGGTTGGAAGAGATAAATACCGTTGATGCGGTTACGGGCCTTAAAAATCAAGTGAGCTTTACGCAGCGATTGCAAGAAGAATGGGATCGAGCTTACCGTGAACAAGCTCCAGTTGCTTTGTTGTTGGTTTCGATTGAGCGGTTTGACGCAATAGGAGATTGTTATGGCTATGTGGCAGCGGATGAGTCGTTAAAAATGATTGGCCAGATGCTGCGTTCGCTAGTTACTCGCCCAGCTGACTTGTTAGCCAGGCTTGAAGTTGCACAATTTGCTGCGGTGTTGCCGAATACAGATAAAGATGGAGTTGAGCACCTAGTAAGGGAAATTAATTCGCGCTTAAAGGCTGAGCCGATAAACCTTGGCGTATGCTGTATCTCTGTATCTGTTGCGTGTGGTGCTTCTGTGGTGGTTCCCCAGCAAAGCGGGGAAAGTAATTGGTTGCTAACGGATGCTAGAGATCAGTTGGTAAGTTAATGTTACATAGAGTCTTAGTTTTGCACTCTTCTACGCCACACCCAAAATGCTCCTGGAATAATACCTACTATTGCTCCGTATAAGTGGCTGTCGATAGCAACTTCTCCGCCAATTAGGGCCGCAGTTGCTCGGTCAGGCTCGGCAAAGAACTGCTCATAAATTATTTTTGTAGTAACAAAAAACAAAAAGAAGGCAGAGAGGTAAGGTGTTTTTTTCGCACCTATCATCGCATTGCTAACCAGCAGTCCATATATTGCACCGGATAGTCCTGCGTACCATGCCATTTCTGGGTTGAACCAATAAATGCCTAAACCAACACCAATGGTTGCAATAAATAGTGTGATCATTTCTTCCGTTGCAGTGACCTCTTTTCGAAAACCAAAGCAAAGAATGATGTAACCCGTAGCGTTTAATAAGGTGTGGTTTGTTGTTAAATGAACAAATTGGCCAGTGATGATCCTCCACCACTCTCCTTGGCTAATCATTTCGCGTTTTAGCGAAAGTGCTTGAGTAAGGCTGTCACCGAAGGAGGCGGTAGTGAATATAATGACAAGTACCAAAAGAGAAAACCACCATTCAGAAAAAAACTGTTTGGCAGAAAAGTCATCTGTTTTTAGGGGCGTGTCGGTTTCGATGGGAGTGTTAGTCATAATAAAAAAGGAGGGAAAACCCTCCTTTTGCTTAGTTGGTTATAGTTTAGGGTTAGAGCGCGCTTATTTTTTTCGACTGCTCTGCTAAAGTTGCAAGAGCAGCTTTTGCATCCGCGACTTTTAGCTTCTCTTTCTCAACGACTTCTGCAGGAGCTTTATCAACAAATTTAGGATTTGTTAGTTTCTTTTCCGCACGGTCAATGTCGATTTTGAGTTTATCTATTTCTTTATTAAGGCGAGCGAGTTCTGCATCTTTGTCTATTAATCCAGCCATTGGAACAAGCACTTCCATGTCCCCAACAAGCTGGATAGCGGACATTGGTGCTTCTTCCTCTGCATTTAGCCACGTGAGGCTTTCTAACTTTGCAAGAGAAATAAGGAACTGAGCGTTGGTGTCAAAGCGTTGCTTATCAATATCATCACCGTGACTTAATAACACAGGGATTTGTTTGGCTGGAGAGATATTCATTTCACCACGAATATTTCGAATGCCTACGATAACGCCTTTAACCCATTCAATGTCACTTTCAGCCCGAGGGTCGATGCTTTCTTCAGCGGGTGCTGGAAGTTCAGCAAGCATGATGCTGTCGCCGCTCTTGCCAACCATTGGAGCGATTTGTTGCCAAATCTCTTCGGTGATATAGGGCATCATTGGATGAGCAACACGTAATGTGGTTTCCAGTACTTGAAGCAATGTACGTCGTGTTCCTCGCTTAGCTTCGGCGCTGAACTCATCGCTGGTTAAAATAGGTTTTGATAATTCTAGATACCAATCACAATATTCATTCCAGATGAATTCATAAAGTGCCTGTGACGCATGGTCGAAACGAAATTCTTCAACAGCTTTGTTAACACTATCGATCGTTTTTTGTAAACGAGAAATAATCCAACGATCCGCTAGGCTGAGTTCAACGTTTTCACCATTGATGCCGTTATCCTGGTCCTCGGTATTCATCAACACGTAACGTGTTGCGTTCCAGATCTTATTACAAAAGTTGCGATAACCTTCCAAACGACTGGTATCAAACTTAATGTCACGACCTGTTGATGCTAATGATAAGAAGGTAAATCGTAGAGCATCGGTACCGTATGACGAAATGCCTTCAGGGAAATGCTTGCGGGTTTGTTTCTCAATCTTTGCAGCCATTTTAGGCTGCATCATGCCGCCCGTACGTTTAGTAACAAGCTCTTCTAATTCAATGCCATCAATGATATCGATAGGGTCCAAGACATTCCCTTTGGATTTCGACATTTTTTGGCCTTCCGCATCACGAACTAAACCGTGTACGTAAACCTTTTTAAACGGCACTTCATCTTTGAATTTCAGTGTCATCATTATCATTCTGGCAACCCAGAAGAAAATGATGTCAAAGCCGGTTACTAATACATCAGTAGAGTGAAAGGTTTTGAGCTCAGGTGTTTCTTCCGGCCAGCCTAGCGTTGAGAACGTCCATAATGCAGAAGAGAACCAGGTGTCCAATACATCTTCGTCTTGGCGTAACACCAAATCGTCTGCAAGCTGATGTTTACTTCGAACTTCTTGCTCATCACGGCCAACGTAAACATTACCTTCGTTATCATACCAAGCCGGTATGCGATGCCCCCACCAAAGTTGACGTGAAATACACCAGTCTTGAATATCTCTCATCCAAGCAAAATAAGTGTTTTCCCACTGTTTTGGAACAAATTCAATATCGCCGTCTTCCACTGCTTTTATGGCGGGTCCTGCTAATGGAGCAACACGAACATACCATTGGTCAGTAAGGTAAGGTTCGATTACCACACCGGAACGATCACCACGAGGCACTTTTAACCCGTGATCGTCAATTTTCTCAAGTAATCCATTGTCATCAAATTCAGCAATGATTTGTTTACGGGCAGCAAAACGATCTAAGCCAGCGTAATTTTCGGGCAAGCTGCCATCAATCTCGTTGTTTTCCGTGCCGTCTATATTGTAAACGGTTGCTGTTGCGAGAATGGATGCATCGTCAGTGAGGATGTTGATAAGAGGCAGGTTGTGACGTTTGCCTACTTCATAATCGTTAAAGTCGTGGGCTGGCGTGATTTTTACGCAACCAGTACCAAATTCCATATCCACGTAATCGTCAGCAACGATAGGGATTTCTCGGTTAACCAAGGGCAACAGAATGGTTTTACCCACTAATGCTTGGTAACGCTCGTCTTTTGGATTAACCGCTACGGCACTATCACCTAACATGGTTTCTGGTCGAGTTGTTGCAACAATGATGTAGTCCAGGCCTTCGGCGGTTTTTTCGCCGTTAGCTAAAGGATAACGAAAATGCCAGAGACTGCCTTTCTCATCTTTATTTTCTACTTCCAGGTCCGAGATGGCGGTGTGTAGTTTTGGATCCCAGTTGACTAAACGTTTACCACGGTAAATAAGGTCATCTTCGTGTAAACGTACAAAAACTTCCTTTACCGCTTCTGATAGCCCGTCATCCATTGTGAAACGCTCGCGGGTCCAGTCAATACTGTTCCCCATACGACGTAACTGCTGGCTGATGATTCCACCGGATTCCTCTTTCCACTCCCATACTTTATCAAGGAATGCTTCACGGCCAAGGCTGTGGCGAGTAATGTTTTGAGCTTGTAATTGACGTTCAACCACCATTTGGGTGGCTATCCCCGCATGATCACAGCCTGCTTGCCATAAGGTGTTATGCCCCTTCATGCGATGATAGCGTACCAATGTATCCATAATGGTATCTTGGAAAGCATGCCCCATGTGAAGACGACCGGTAACATTCGGCGGGGGGATCATGATGCAGTAGGAGTCACCTTCGCCGCTAGGCTTGAAGTAACCATTTTCTTCCCAGGTTTTATACCAACGGGTCTCGATTTCACTTGGGTTAAACGTCTTTTCCATAATGATATGTTGTACAGATTCTCAATAGGGGAGGGGGGTTAGCGAAAGGCTCGCTAACAGTGACAATAATTCTTGATAATGGGTCGGCATTATACCGATTGGGGGCGGGGAAAGCTCGGTTATTCTTTGTTTTGCTCACGTATCATTGCATCAACTTCTGCTTCTAAGCGCATCCGCAGCTCTGCCTCCAACCTTGGCAGTTGTATTTTAACGATGTCATTGATTACAGAAGATGCTTTTTGGCGTAAACGCTGGTATTCCGGGGAACCTTGACCATCGTCGAATGTTGCTTTTGCCGATTGCCTAAGCAAAGCATGTAGTTCTGAGGATGCATCGCTACTGTCGCTGACTCTGTTGCTATTGTTATTGCTTGGGCGATTGCTACTTAAATTGTTACCTGTAGTGGCACTTCGGTTGTCTCTAATACGATCTTTAGCGGATTGAGGCAGAAACGGGTTACTTTCCAGGGCTGTTGGTTTAGTGATGTTAGGGTCACTTGTTGTTCGTGGTTCAATGACCGCTTTGGGTACGGGCGTGGGCAATGTAGATGTTAAAGATGGTTCTGAATTATGTGGAGTTGTAGTGGTTTGAGTGTTCCCTGAGGATGCAAGGTTGGCAGCTCGTTGCTGTTTAACAAAATCACTAATGGCTAGAGGGTCGGTGCTATTTTCAGAGTGATTGCTGCCTTGGTAGTCTGCAGTATGGGCGCCTTTCGTGGCAGTGGCAGGGTCTTGCTTTTCCTCGTCTTCTTTAATAATTCGCTCACTAAGAACCGGCACATCTTCTACAAAGCTTTTAAGTACTGGCAGGTCTTCCAGCTGCTGCTCGGAATCTAAATCAAAAGGGTCATTATCAAGCGTATTGTTGAGTGATTCTAACTCTGATAGTAGGCGCTCACTTTCGTTTTGCTTGTCGCTCATACGGTGTTGCTCGATGGCTAATGTATGGTGGAAGTGCTAAGGCGTTTTTATGTTATGGGTATGTAAAGGATAGCCCCTCTCTTTATAAAATCGAAAGTTTTCTCTGCTCTTAGTGCGCATTTCTTTATTCCCTGGCACGATTTCAGCAACGCGCTCAAAACGACTAAAGAAATTAGGGATGTTTCCGGACAAGTTAATCATAACGTTGCCGTGGTGTTGTGGTTCGTTACCGAAGCCGAGCAACACGGGCGCATCAGATTGTTGTTGGCCAACTATTTCATGAGGAACAAAACTCTCGGGGGCAAATTGCCAAAGCTGCTCGTCAAGGTATTGTGTATCTTGCTCATTTTCGAGGTGAACATAAATACCATGACCGAGACGATACACTTTTTCGATAAGGCGGCTGGCATAGACAAGCGGTGACTGGGGATAGTTATCCGGTAATATGTAAAAATCAACGCGAGTCATAAAGGCCTTAGTACGCAGTATTTTGTTGAATTAGAGTATTAAGCCACACATAACGGTATCTTACCTCAATGTTAATGTAGATAAGGTGTTGCTATATGTGGCTAGTTTGACGTCAGATTAACAATTAAACCTGATTAATCAAATATTGCGTTAATAGAGGTACCGGTCGACCGGTGGCCCCTTTCTTCGGCCCAGCGCTAACCCAAGCGGTACCGGCTATATCCAAGTGTGCCCAGGGGTAATCTTCAGTAAAGCGAGACAGGAAACAAGCCGCTGTAATTGTCCCAGCATTACGACCACCGATATTGCCCATATCTGCAAACGGACTGTCTAATTGGCGCATATATTCTTCACCCATAGGTAGTTGCCACACGGCATCTTGGGTGCTATCTGCGGCAAAACGTAGATTATCCATCACTTCATCATCGTTGCCGAGCATGCCGGATGTGTGATTACCCAATGCAACCAGACAAGCGCCAGTGAGGGTTGCGATATCTATAACAGAAGCGGGTTTAAACCGTTTCACGTACGTTAATGCGTCACATAAAACCAATCGACCTTCTGCGTCGGTATTTAAAACTTCTACGGTTAACCCTGCCATAGTGGTTACGATATCACCGGGGCGGGTAGCTCCACCGCTGAGCATATTTTCAGCAGAAGTAACAACGCCAATAACATTTAATGCCAAATCCATTTCTACCACGGCTTGCATGGTACCTAGAACACTCGCTGCTCCACACATATCAAACTTCATTTGATCCATGTCAGCCCCGGGTTTTAATGAAATACCACCGGTATCAAATGTTACGCCTTTTCCAACCAATATATGGGGAGCGTCCCCTTTCTTGCCACCCTTGAATTCCATGATGATCAATTTGGCTGGCTGGTCGCTACCTGCACTTACCGAAAGTAAGGCGCCCATACCGAGTTCTTTCATCTCTTTTTCTTCGATGACTTTAATCGTTAGTTTCTTTTGGCCGCGTGCAATTTTTTTGGCTTCTTTGGCAAGGTAAGCAGGAGGGCACTCGTTACCAGGAAGGTTGCCTAGGGTTCTAGTGGTGTCCATTCCATTGGCAATTGCCTGGGCGGTGGTTGCAGCAGAAGATAAAGCGGTTTGGCTTTTTTTGTCGTTAGCCAAAAAGGTGATCTTGGTTAAGTTAACTGCCTTCTTGTTGTCTTTACTTTTGAACTGATCAAATGCGTAAGTTGTCGTAGCTGCAAGCTCGCCAGTTTGTGACACCATCCATTCACTGTTTTGGCCTGTAACGTCAACGCCATCAAAGCAAATAGCGAGGTCTTTAGTTTTAGATGACGCCGCCTTTGCCAGTGCAGAGCTGATACTGTTACGAAATGACTTTGCAGCCACAGGGAGCTTGCCCAAGCCAATCAGTAACAACCGTTGTGCTTGAATGCCAGAAGGTGCCGGCAATAAGGCAGATTGACCAGATGCTCCGGTGAAATCTCCCAATTTAAGGGCTTTAGAGATAGTCCCATCGGTGGCTTCGTCAACTTTTTGAGCTGCGACAGAGAGAGCACCACCTTCAAAAATGGTGACGGCAAGACAGCCGCTTTTATGTTTTTCAGGTTGCGCTGATTTCGCTAGGAATTCCATGTATTCTCTCCGCAAGACAAATGAATGTGTTTATTAGATAATCCCCCAAACGATGTAGGTGGTTGTTAACGGGATTTTTAATTTGAACTAGATTGTAATGGTAGACTTATTCCCGGTGGAGCGCTTGGTATTGAGCCTAGTGGTGAGAGTGTAACGATAAATGAAGAACTTGTTTAGTTTTTGTGGGTGCATTTTGTGACGAGGTTGTTAGGAATTTCTTTGTTAGGCTTATTGTTAGGCGCATTGCTGGACGAGTTACAGGGTATGACGTTTTGATTATCTATCGATATTTATCACGCCAGCTGCTTTTAACCACGATTGCGGTTAGTAGTGTGTTGGTGATTATTATTGTATGTGGCCAATTTGTGCGCTTTCTCACCGCAGCAGCATCAGGGAAATTGAGCAGTGAAGCCGTATTCTTAGTGTTAGCGTATCGTATGCCCGGTATGTTGGAATTGATTTTGCCATTAGGTTTATTTCTAGGCGTTATGCTGTGTTATGGACGAATGTACTTGGAAAATGAAATGGTGGTGCTTGAAAGTAGCGGCATGGGTACAGCTCGGCTAACCGCATTGACCATGTTTCCAGCGTTTATGATGGCTCTGTTTATCGGGGTAATTAGTTTATATTTAGCTCCCCAGGGAGCTATGAAGTCAGAGTTGCTGGTGGAAGAACAAAAGAGTAAGTCAGGACTTGATGCCTTAACAGCGGGGCGTTTCCACTCCACTAAGAAGGGAGACATGGTGACTTATATTGAATCGATTTCCGGTGAAGACAGTATGGAGACGGTTTTTATTGTGACGCAAAATAAGTCTAACCCAAATAAGTTGTCCCTTGTGCGTGCAGCCTCTGCAAGGTATCGCGAAGATCCAACTTCAGGTGCTCGTTACTTAGTGCTTGAAAATGGTTATCGAGATGATGGTATGCCAGGGGAGGCGGATTTCACAAGAGTGTCTTTTCAGCGTTATGAAATTAAAATTAAAGACCCTGAACCTGTGAAAATTGGAGAAGCATTTAATACCTTATCTTCGATATCCTTATGGGATGATAAGCGCGTTGGTGCTAAAGCAGAGCTGCAATGGCGCATATCGTTGGCGTTGCTTGTTCCTATTGTTGTGTTAATGGCTGTACCCCTTAGCAAAGTGAACCCAAGGCAAGGCCGGTATTTGAAATTATTGCCATCAATCATGCTGCACTTGAGTTATGTTGCGGTACTGATGGTCGCAAAAGATGCGATGGAGCGAGGAAAGATACCCGCGGCACTCGGAATAATGTGGGTACATGTGCCTTTTTTATTGTTGGGTGTGTTGCTTAATTATTGGCCGACATTAAAGCTAACATTGCGTGCAGAAGAAAAGCCACCTGCTCAGCAGGCGACTAATAAGCAGGAGGCTCCATGAAATTATTGGATGTCTATGTAGGTAAGACCGTACTGTTTTCAGTACTTGCGGTATTTCTTGTGGTTGGTGGTCTTGACGTTGTCTTTGGTTTTATCGCAGAGCTGGACCGTTTGGAAAATGATTACCAAACAAAGCAGGCACTTATTTACACCCTTTACACTATTCCTCGCCGTTTATATTTACTGATACCGGTATGTGCATTGATTGGTTGTTTGGTGGGGTTGGGGGCATTAGCCAGTAATAGTGAGTTAACTGTAATGCGGGCTTCGGGTATTTCTGTGCCTCGTATTGTTATGTACGCCACCAAGCCACTCATTCTAATTGTTGGAGTTGGGTTATTGATGGCGCAATTTGTTGTGCCACAGATGGAGCAGTTTGCCCAAAGTGAACGGGCTATGCAGCAAAATGGTGGAAAAGCACTAAGTGCTCGACATGGCTCATGGTACCGTGAAGGTGATCAATTTATCCACGTGACGGCTATACAGCCAAATGGCGTTATGTTTGGTGTCGCGCGTTTTGATTATGATGCAACGGGCAAATTGATTTCGTCTGATTATTCCGAAAAGGCTATTTTTCAAGGTGATCATTGGGTATTGCAAGAGGTGAAAAGAACCCTCCTGTTTGATAAGGAAACTCAGCAAGATGAGAGCACGACAATTAAGTGGGAGACCTCAATTACCCCTGATATGTTATCTATCATCGTATTGCGCCCTGATTATTTGTCCATAACAGGGCTTTATGAATACTCGAGTTATTTGTCGCAACAGGGTATCGATAGTGCACCTTATTACTTTGCCTTTTGGAAAAAGGTGTTTCAGCCGTTTGCAACGGTAGTGATGGTGTTTATTGCGGTATCGTTTATTTTTGGGCCGCTACGTTCCGTGACATTGGGACAGAGAATAACCGCTGGTATCGTGACAGGGTTGTCGTTTAACTACATCCAGGATATTTTGGGCAATGTCAGTGTGGTGTTTCACGCCTCACCATTATTGGCCGCTATAATCCCTATTTTGGTGTGTTTGGTATTTGGCGTGACTATGTTGAGAAAAGCATAGTGTTGAGAAAGGCTTAATACAACCCGTTAGCCTTTGGTAGGCGAATGGTTCGTGTTTTAGACGCAGTGTCATGCCAAGTATCGCGGTTACTGTTTAGGTATACCCAAAGGTAGCCTAACAAAAAACAGGAAAATGAAAGACTGCCAACGATCATTCTAATAATACATTGAAACAGTTTGACGGGTGAGCCGTCTAGGTTTTCATGTACCACCTTGATTCGCCAGGCTTTCATGCCTAACGTTTGGCCACCATGAGTCCAGAACCAGAAATAGAATAGAAAGGTGCTGCAAACAATGGCAGGGAATAGGGTGAACTGGAGTCTGTTGGCGTCACCTTGGCCGGGTTCACCGAGAATGGCTGCGTGAATTGCGGCAACTAACATCCAAATAGCAAACAGCATCAAGGTGTCGTAACCCATAGCCGCAATACGAGGAATAAAACCAGCCGAAGGATTTTCAAGATAGGATGTTTTCATATTTAGAGGGATTCGTTTCAAAGGGATTTATTAAATAATAAAGAAATAAAATTAAAATCATAAGATTGTACGTATTTCATTGCTTATCATTCTACATGAAATCGAATGTCACTTCTGAAAAAAGTGATAACTGACAGTGTATAAAACCAAATTAAAACCTGTTGAGTGCATGCGGCAGCAGTAGGCGCCTAGTTTGGTTAGCTCTCTGTTTGGTTGCGACACAGCCTTTGATAATTTCACTCACGCTCAAGCCATTCTGTAACCATCTACGAAACTACAAAAATCAGTTATGACGCACTTAAGGTGGCACCTGCTTTTCATTTTCTCCAAATGAATACCTTTATAGCGATCATGAATGGTTAATTTTTTCCCCGCCTTCTGTGAATTGGTACACTGAAAATCAATAAAAAATTGATGAAGTGTTCTAAGTTGGGGAAAAGGCATATTACACCAAAAAGCCAACCTACTTATCAATCAAATTCCAACGTTAATAAAATTTCGCGATTTAACGTCTTGTTTTGCCTAACAGAAAGTGACAATGAGAATCCCCGGCTTTACTTTGGCGTGGCGATGTAACGGTGACAAATGACGTTTTCAGGGGTAAAAAATGCAATACATAAAAATAATTAGAGAGGGAATCTCATGGGGACTTATCGGAATATAGCTGCTTTTTCACGCGCATGATAAAGCCACCGCTAAGGACCTTGGTAGAACGGGTGGCTATGGCTAATACGGAAAATCAAGGCAAATAGATGAAAACGCGCCCACCCTAAACCAACAACCGCAGGCTTATGTAACGATGGACTCAAATAAAAGAAACTGGAAGAGGCGTGTTGAAAGTGGTTTCGGTCAATTAGGCTATGCCATGGGTAATCACTCGTGGCTTTGGCTTATAGGTTGTGTATTCGTCATTGGTGTTATGGCCTCACAGCTGGTTCATCTTCGCAAGGACACCAGTGTGGAGGGTTTTCTAGAAGAGGGGTCTATCGAACTTCAGCAATACAACCGCTTTAAAGACATATTTGGCCGGGACGAAGTCTTTATTGTGAGTGTAGAAGTTGGCGAAATTTTTACTCAGGACTTTGCCGACAAGTTCCGTGCATTGCATCAACAAATTGAGGATGAAGTCCCCCACGTTAAAACTGTCGACTCGCTAATTAATGCTCGTTACACCTATGGAGCAGACGACACCCTTTATATCGAAGAATTATTACCCGTCACCTTGCCAACGGATCCCGGCGGGTTGCAAAAGCTAAAAGACTACACCTTTGGTAATGCCACCTACGCGGATTATCTCATTTCAAAAGACCGCCACCTATTGGCTTTGATTGTGCGGTTAGAGTCTTATCGTTATGAGAAAGACGAAAATGGAGCGTTACAAACGCTGTATATGGAAACGCACCATATGCAGGAGTCTTTAGAAAAGTTATCTGATATTGCTAAGCAACATAGAGGTGTGTTGTCCCATGACATTCGTCTGGCAGGTTCAATGCCCTTTCAGTTAATGCTTGGAGAAATGTTAGAAAGGGATTTTGCAATGTTTGCCGGCATAGCGACCTTTCTCATCGGCATGGTATTGTTTATTATTTTTCGCCGTGCTTCAGGCGTATTTATGCCGCTTATGATTATGAGTTTGGGTGTGATAACTACGCTAAGTTTGATGGCTATCATGGATACCCCTATTCAGGTAACCACATCGATTCTGCCCTCTTTTTTATTGGCGGTTTGTGTGGGGGATAGTATCCACCTGCTAACCATTTTTTATAAAAACTATGATCAAGGGCAGGATAAAATTCAAGCGCTTGCGAATGCCATGGAGCATACAGGCCTGGCTATTTTCTTTACCAGCATTACCACAGCTGCAGGTTTGGCATCTTTTGCTATGTCAGAAATTACAGCGGTAGCGTCACTTGGGCTTTATGGTGCGCTGGGTTCCATAATCGCTTTTTTATTGACGGTGTTTGTCCTGCCTTGCCTCATCAGTTTGTTGCCCATTAAACGTCGCCCGTTAAGCAAAGAAGAAAGTAATGGCCTGCATAGGCTGTTAAGCTGGTGCGCTAGAGTTTCCACCACCTATCCTAAAGTTATCGTTACTTCCGGCGTTATTGTCTTTGTTGTGAGCTTGGGCATCGCTAGTCAAAACCAATTTAGCCATAACCCACTGGCTTGGCTACCTGACAACTCTCCACCGGTACTCGCTCTTAAAAACTATGAGCAACGTATGGGTTCAAGTATGGCAATAGAAGTAATGCTTGATACCGGAGTGGAGCGAGGCGTAAATAATCCGGCGTTTATGCGAGCGTTAGATGAGGTGCAAAGAGAAGTCGAGACTTGGGATACGGATACGTACCGAGTAGTGAAAACCATGAGTGTTGCTGATATTGTGAAAGAATCCAATCGTGCTCTACACGATAATGATGAAGCACAATTTTTAATACCAGGTAATGCTGAACTTATTAGCCAAGAGTTGTTTCTAGTAGAACTTGATGAGCCCGACGACCTCTACTCGATGATAGATCGTCGTTACCAGATAGCGCGCCTCACCTTAATGATCCCATGGATGGATGCTCTTTATGCAAAACAACTGTTGGAGCGATTAAGGCCCTTTCTACAAGAAAAACTAGGTCCACATACCCGCGAAATAACCTCTACCGGTAGTGCCGCCATTATGGGTGGAACCATTGCCAGAATGTTGATTTCCGCCGCTGAAAGTTATGGCTTTGCCGCCATCGTTATTACCCTGATGATGATCTTGATGATTGGTAGTATAAAGCTGGGACTACTGAGTATGATTCCTTCACTACTGCCTATTTTGATCGTACTGTCCATTATTAAGCTTATCGGCATGCCTTTAGATATGTTGACGATGCTTATCGGCTCCATCGCCATCGGGTTAACCGTGGATGATAATGTGCACTTTATGCTCGGGTTTAGACGTTTATATGAGAAAACTGGTGACCCGGTATTTGCTATTGAGAAAACGATGTTGTCAACAGGGCGAGCTATGTTGATTACGTCACTGGTGTTAAGTATCGGGTTTCTTACTTACAGTCTTTCCGAAATGAAAAATATGTTTAGTTTTGGTGTGATGACGGCTTTTTGCATATTCCTCGCGTTATTAGCGACCTTTATTTTGGCCCCAGCATTGATGATGCTGGCAAATAGAACGTGGCAACATCAAAACGAACACACGTTAATACCTAACACACAAATATAAACTTCTACTGCACAGCATGATAGACATCATGATCTGTAGAAAATTTAATAGTGTCTTAAAAAATAGCGATTTAACGTCTTGTTTTACCTAACAGAAAGTGAATTTGAGAATTACTGACTTTACTTTGGCGTGGTGATGTAACGGTGACAAATTACGTTTTCAGGGGTAAAAGATGCGGTACATAAAAATAATTAGAGAGGGAATCTAATGGGGACTTATCGGAATATAGCTGCTGTGGCAGCGCTTTCACTTTCATTCTTTCTGAGTGGTTGCTCGCAACACATGATGCGTGACGTCGCAGCCTCTGGCATGGTGGGGTTTAGTAATGATTACGCCGCCCCATGGTTTTTGGCATCAGAAGATACTGATGTGATGTGTGGGATGGGCGAGGGTTTATCGGCAATGACTTACCCCATGGGGCCAAATGCGGATGCTCTTGTTCCTATGCTGAGCTTGGCATCCGGAATGTGTGCGGATGAACGAAGTAAAGAAGAAGAGCTACGATACATTCGAGCTATACGTCGAAACGATATCGAAACCGCACAAGATGCTCGAACCCTACAGAAGCGTTGGTTAGCGCTAGCTGCCAAACGACAGTATTTCGGTTACCAAGCGGGTGTGCGTGCGTGGGGGGAGCCTGGTAAAACGTGTCCAGCGTTATCCGATCGCAATGATCAAATGAGTTACCTAATGGGGTTATTACTTGGGCTGCAAGCGTTTCAATCGGATTTCTCCCTGGGTGGAACATTAGTTCCTTCAGATACGGTTTCTAAAGTAATGAGCGGTATGAGCTGTTTAGGGAGTGATGATTTCTGGGGGGTACCTGCAGCAGCGTTATCAATGACTGAAATTATATTAGCGAACGCGGGTGATGACCAAGTCGCGTTGGATGTTGGGTACGCCAAATTGGCGCGGGCTTCGGCCGTAGGTGAGCGAGATGGTGTTCGTATGGTTCAAGCGTTACAGGCCTCACTCTTTGCCATGCAAGGTAAAGAAGAACGAGTGAAGCAAGTTATCCGTGATCATGTCACGAGCAAGAAAGAGACACCTGCCAGCGTCGAATTCAAATTGATGGATAAAATGGCTACTCGAACCATCAAACTTGTGTCTGACAAATTGTGGACTCAAGCGACGGGGCAGCGAACGCCGTATGGGAAACTCGGCACTTTTTGGGATGACAAACCCACGTTAGAAAATGCATTGGATATTGATGATTTATTATAAGAACTAAATTCTGATCACTGTTTCACAATGTAAGTGTTGAAAATCAATTGTCGCAATTTAAGTGTCGCAATTAAAGTGCTGTAATTTGAGTGTCACGTTTCTAATTCACGGAATAGTCTCAGTGTATAAATAGTTTTAGCGGATATTTTCTTTATTGCGAAAAATAAAAAAGGATAAAAAGGGGTGAAAAAATGAAAATAATATCGAAGGCGAAAAAAACTGCGGTTAGTATTGCCGTTGCAATGCTATTAGCTAGCGGTGCGCAAGCCGCTAATCTTAAGCCTATCACTATGTGTGCTTTAATGATGATGGGAGAAGGTGGCCCGGAACATCAAATGTTGCTGGATTACCAAGCTGCGGCATTAAACTGGGGCGTGAAGGTCGAGCTTAAGCCCTACAATAATGAGAAAATCGTAACGGAAGAATTAAAAGCAGGTGTATGCGATCTTGCGAATGTGACGGGAATGCAGGCTCGTAGTTTTAATAAGTTTACCGGCACATTGGATTCGCCAGGCAGTATCCCCACGTATGATCACTTGAGAATTGTATTGGAAACGTTAGCTCAACCCAGAGCGGCGAAATACATGAAAGAAGGAGAATACGAAATTATTGGCATCCAGCCAGCAGGAGCGGTCTTCTTGTTCACCAATGACCGTAAGATTGAGAGTGTGGGCGACCTTGCAGGAAAGAAGATTGGCGTGTTAGAGAGCATGCCTGAAATGCGACAGATGGTTGCAGATATGGGGATGACACCGGTTTCGTCCACGTTAACCAATGTCTTCCAGAAATTTAATAACGGTGTTATTGATATAACCGGTGGCCCGGCGATAGTGTATGACATGATGGAATTGTATAAAGGGATGGAACCAGATGGGGGGGTGTTAGAGGCCCCGTTAGTTCAAGCAAATGTACAATTTATTGGGCGCGCAGAAAGATTACCAGAAGGCTTTGCGCAAAAGTCTCGTGAATACTTTGTTTCGAACTTCGATGCTAGTTTGAACTTTATTAAAGCGGGTGAAAAGAGTATTCCAGCGAAATGGTGGATTCCGGTACCAGAAAGTAAGGAAGACGAGTTACACGAGACAACCCGAAAAGTCCGTTTGGCGTTTAGAGACATGGGGGTTTATGACCCTAAAATGCTTACATTGCTACGGAAAATTCGTTGTAAGCAAGACCCGTCGCGTTCAGAGTGTACGGATAAAAACGCAGAGTAAATACAATAGCCAACGTAAGTGCTTGTCTTGTACTTAGGTTGGTTTTCGTTTGGTTATAATTTTTCCAGTCAGGTATGTCATTGTGAGCGAAGTTGCGCTAGAAACTCCCCCCTCTTTTTTCTCCTTACTAACCGACCGTGCACCGATTTCAGTGATACTGTTATTGTTAGTGTTTTTGATTTTTGCGCGAACCGGCGAAAGTTTTCATGGTCAGCTAACCAAGATCGGAGAGTCGCTGTGGGAAGATTACTTTTCTCTCAGAGAAGATAGCCCAACACCGACCTGTAATAAAAACCCTGATATTGGATTGCGATTAAATACATTGGAAGTCGAATCAAATGCATCGTCAGATGATTTTGATATATTTGAAGAAAGTTTTGATCGTGACGCCACTCGTCAATCCCTTGAGAAACAAAAATCCGAATGTATTGCTTCTTATGCGAAAGCGGAATACCTTCAAAGCAAGGTGACGCCAGGTGTTCGTGTATACCGTTATATAGAGCATCAATTTGCCACGGCGAGTTTATTCGCCACAGCTCAGCAACAATTCTTCTTGGTTATCTTATTATTTGTTGCCGGTAGTATCGCGACGCAAAAGCAGCACCATATTGCGTTTAGGCCCATTTCTAGCACCTTAGATCACCGGGTGTCGACAGTATTGCAGTTGCTTGCTAACGCCTCGTTGGCGGTGTCAGCTTGGAGCTACAGAGCAACAACTTTCAGTTCAACAATTGAAGTCAGTAATCCTGAGATTATTAACGGCCTGGCGATCGGCTCCACAGTATTGGTGTTGGCTTCGTTGTATCAGCTTGTTCGACATCCAAAAGGACTCGAGCAAAGAGGAACGATAGGTCGCGCCTTACTCTCGGTTCCTCTATATACCTTTGTCATGCTGATATTTGCATTTATTACTTACGGTGTGAAACAGCATGTACCAGGGTTGGCGATTTATTTTAGTAGTTTCTTTGAAAACGCGGGTACTTACCTGGATGTTGGTTTGTATTTGTGGAGCGGCATGTTGTTAAAGCAAACACAGTTAGGAGAGCGTGTTTTTAGTGTGTTTACTCCGTGGAAGTTGCCACCGGAATTATTGGCATTCGTTGCCGTTGTGGTAATGGCAGTACCTACGGCTTACACCGGCGCATCGTCTATTATTATTCTGGCGATGGGGACCGTGGTTTATCGTGAGTTACGTAAGGTGGGAACTCGACGACAGCTGGCGTTGGCGACAACGGCGATGAGTGGTAGTTCTGGTATTGTATTACGCCCTTGTTTGTTAGTGGTCATCATTTCAATTTTGAATAAAGAAGTGGTTACTGATGACCTTTTCTTTTGGGGTGTTCGCGTGTTTATGTTAACCGTGGGGGTGTTTTTCTTTTATGCCTTGTTAACTAAGCAAGAGCCGTTACGTGTGGCGAAAGTCAGTGATGCGTTATCGCCATCGTTAGCGAACCTCAGGTCATTACTACCCTATATTGCTGTTTTTAGCATTATGATGGGCTTGTATGCAGTGTCACTTGATGCCTATATGGATCAGTTTTCAGCGCCAATTATGTTACCTGTTCTGATTGTTGCAGTGATTGCTTATGAAAGATGGATGAGTAAAGCCAAGCCGATTTATCACGACCCAGAGCGTATGGATACGGTTAAAGGGGCTCTCAACAAATCCATGGTAGACGCATCCATTCATATTGGCGCGTTATTGATGTTGATGTCGACATTCATGATTATTCAAGGGATGGGTGGAAAAATGGTTTCTGCGACATTCTTGGCGGATTTTGATACTACCTACGCAACGATGGGAGCGTTGGTGCTGCTCTTTGTCTTGATAGGCATGTTTGTAGAATCCATGGCCGCCGTGGCCATCGTCTCCCTGATGATTGCACCTATAGCGTATCAGCAAGGTATCAACCCCATTCATTTTTGGATGACATGTTTAGTGGCATTAGAGATGGGGTATTTAAGCCCTCCAGTGGCTCTGAGCCATATCTTTACCCGTCAGGTTGTCGGTGAGACGGAGTGTTTATTAGCAGCTCAAGAAGGTCATAACTTCTACTATCGGAATGAGAAGTATTTGTTACCACTGTTGGTAATGGGAACTACGCTGGTCATTGTGGCGTTTGGACCGTTACTTTATGGTATTGGCGGTTAACCCCCCCAAAACGCACCTTGTCACCTTAGAAGTCTGTCAATACGTCTGCTGCTCTCCTATCTGTTTTAATGAGGAACTAGAAATCATTGAACAGATAGGAGCCTGAAAATGCTAGATATCCCGTTAAAGACTGAGACAATTAGACAGGAGCATATGGATATTTGCCCTGATGTGTATAAAAACGTTGATCTTACTCAGGCACCTGACCGATACAGAAAAAAACCGAGCGAAAATAGCTCTCTCTGGTCACAGGTTACTGACAGTGATAAGGAGATGATGTCCGATGGCGACCTGCAGGAACAATTTCGTCAATGGTCGATAGCAGGTGATCCTGTAGCAGATGCGTTCGCCTTAAGGTTCCGAGACCTTAAACATAGCGTTGCAATGCAAATGCTCAATACGGCCCTGGACAAAGGAATTGACGCTGTTGAAGATGCCCCAGCAGAACTTATTGCGTTGATGGCGCAGGTAGATCATGTGCCGGACTGGGTCGATTGGGACGCTGTGGATAAAACAGCAGAGCTGATAGGTCCAATGATTTACGCTTTGGGACAAACTGGATGGCGCGCGGGGTTTGTTTTGACTTTTGGTAACTCGTATCAAGGTTTGCCGATGGTGAAAACGGGCGCCTTACACAAACCTGAAACGGCTCCCGGTAGAATTAAAGAAACTGTCAGTGTTATTAATTACCTTGCGATCCCCGGAGGATTACGTCGGCAGGGCGTAGCATTAAAGTTATTGGTGAGAGTCCGGGTTATGCACTCCCTGGTACGGGTTAATTTACTGAGTAACCCAAAAGCATGGGATGTCTCGACTTACGGTGTGCCTCTGCCCCAGGTCGATATGTACGCTGGATGGGGTCTTATTGCTAGCGGTTTATCGGTAATGGAGAATATGAGCGGGAAACCGATGAATATTTCTGCGTTGCGTTACCTTATGTATTTAACGGGCGTCGATACGCGTATGCCCAGTAACAGCGTCGAAGAGGTGAAGGGTGTCATGGTAATGGTTTCATCAACGTTGAATCATAGGTACGAAGCCTGGGCATCTGAGTTAACCGCAACGGCGTTAAATGCAAAAATGACTCCGAACATCAGTATTAAGGACAAGTTGTGGGACAAAGCCGATCGTAAACTGGGTGAGCTTATTCTCACGAAAGTTATGGGCAAGCGAAATGCGACGCAACTTGGTGTTACCGCATCGCCGCTAAATTACGCATCTGCGGCATACTTGATTACTCCAATAGTCGCTAAGTTTACCAAATTAAAGGCAATGGAGATGTTGCCTGGCGGTAAAAATAGGGTGAAGAAAATGTGTGTGGATTATGCGTACAGTAACATGGGCATTGACCTTAAGTTTGATAGTAATTCAGACAATTACAGTAGCACTAAAGGCACAGCATGAGAATTTACATAGCACGAGGATCGCGTTTTAATCATAAGCCTAGGCAGATATTATGAACAGTTTTCTGGATCTTATTAAACAGAAAGACGTTAGGCAATTTGCCAGTAAGCCATTGGCATCACTCGGATATGTGAATTTTGCAAAAAGTTTGTTTCTCGCTAGTAGAGAAAGTGCATATGACAAGAAGGTTCTTCCTCGCTTCTTAATGCAAGCACTTTTTCAAGGTCTGGGTGATAGAAAGGCCGTTGTGACAGAGTCGGGAGTGTTGAGCTTTTCTGAGCTCGAAACGAGAGCCGTAAAATTGGCGAACGGCTTTTATAAACAGGGCGTGATCGAAAATGATCGCGTGGCCGTTCTCCTTGATAATGAGCAAGCCTGGTTTGAAACCATGCTTGCCTGCATGTTGACTGGCGTGAAAATGCCGATGCTTAGCACACACCTGAATCAGGTTGAGCTCAAGAACTGTATAAATGCCTGTGCCCCAAAGGTATTGGTTTTTTCTCACCGGTTAATCGATGACATTAAACAGATTGAAAAAGAGCTGACCTCCGTTGAGCTTTTTGTCTGTGCATCTGACGCCATGGCGTCAGAACCGTACACCTCTTTGGAGGCAATGATTGGTTCTGCTGAATACAAACTTCCACCAGGAGGTTTTGGCGTGGCGCAAATGCCCTTCAGTGGCGGGTCGTCAGGAGTGCCAAAGTTTATACAGCAAAAAGACGGCCAATCAGCGCTTAATCAGCGAATGAAGGGGGTGACGAAACGTGACCTTCGGGTGCTAAAGCAAAGGTTCGTCTTTGGTCTTACTAGTCTGGGTCTGGGCGATATAAAAGATAACATTGTTTCTCTGATACCTGGGCCTCTTTATCATTCGGGTGTTCAGGCTGCTGTGGCACCACTCTATTTGGGTGGCACCGTTGTGGTAATGAAGAAATTTGATGCAGAAAGTTTTCTACAAACCATCGAAAAAGAAAGGGTGAATTTTACGTTTGTCGCCCCGACAATGCTTGAGCGGATATTGAAATTGCCGGAAGAAACCAAGCGTAAGTATGACCTTTCCAGCATGAAGGTCATTGTCTGTGCTGCCGCTCCTTGCCCTGATTATGTGAAGGTAAACATTAATGGCCTGTTTAGAGAGCAGGGCGCCAGTGTGAGCGTATTTACCGAATACTACGGGTCTTCGGAAGCATTGATGATCTCAATTCTGCGACCGAGAGATTACGAGGAAAAACCCGAACGCTACAAGAGTGTTGGCAAAGCCATTGTTTCTGAAACGCGCATCTACAATCACGAGAAAAAATCGTGGTGTGCCGTAGGAGAAATTGGCAATGTACTGATACGCAACCCGCGAATTTATCAAGTGCAAGCGGGTAATTCGGACGATATAAATGCGTCTTTCTTTGAAGTAGATGGCGTCTACTGGTATGACGATGGTTGCATTGGCTACCTTGATGAAGATAACTTTCTTTATTTAACGTCTCGTAGCAAAGACATGATCATATCGGGTGGGGTTAATGTTTTTCCAACAGAAATTGAAAATGTAATAAAGCAGCATGCAGATGTTATGGATGTTGCCGTCATTAAAGTGGGCGATGTAGATTTAGGCGAGGTGCCAGGTGCGCTGATACAAATGGTTGATGGAAAAGCGATTGATGAATCAGAACTCATAACGTTTTGTAAAGAGAAGGGTCTATATGGATTTAAGCTGCCCAAGCACATTCGTATAATTGACAAACTTCCAAAAAACGATGCGGGAAAAATTCGAAAAAGCGAGCTCGAGAAAGAATTTCACTACTTGAGCCAGCCTAAATCTGCGGGCAATGTGCCGAATGCAATTGGGGAAGGAGTAGATTGATGGCTAAGATGGAAACGGTTGTAACGTTAGCTTATGAGCAAGGGGTTGATTCCTTGAACTCGACATTTAACGAGCAAAAAACAGCATATTTTAATGATCCAGAGCCATCTTACGAAGAGAGGGTCCGGCATCTAAAATCGCTAAGAAAAATGCTGATAAAGAATCGTCGAAATATCAAAGAAGCGATTAATTTGGACTACGGGATTCGGAGCAATATTGAGAGTAACCTTGCTGAAGTAGCATCATCCATTCTCGCCATAAACCATATGATCAAACATTTGCGACAATGGATGAAACCACAAAAGCGACAAGCTAGCATTGGTTTTTTTGGTGGTAAAAGCAGACTGTTGGCTCAGCCGCTTGGTATCGTCGGTATTATTGTTCCCTGGAATTTTCCTATCTATTTGTCCTTTATACCGATTGCAACCGCCATTGCGGCGGGGAATCGGGTCATGGTCAAAATGTCTGAGAACTCGCGAAATCTTGCCAAGGTCCTTATCAACATTTCCCCCGAGTATTTTTCAGATGAAAAACTGTCATTTATTGATGAAACGGGAAAGGTTGGAATAGAGTTTTCAACGTTATCGTTTGACTTACTGCTGTTTACCGGTTCTCCCGACACGGGAAAGTCCGTCATGAGATCTGCAGCCAATAATCTGACTCCCGTCATTCTAGAACTGGGTGGGAAAAACCCTGTCATCGTTGATCCAACGTATCCGCTAGAAAAGGCGGTTGAGCGTATCGTATTTGCAAAGCAAACAAACGCCGGGCAAGTCTGTCTTAACGTGGACTATGTTTTTGTTCATGAATCTAAAATTGATCGCTTTGTAGAGCTCATAAAGGCGGCGGTAAAAAAGATGGTTCCCGATATCAATAGCCCTTACTTTACGTCGATAATCGATGACGCTTCAATGAAACGTCTTGATAACCTATTGCAAGACGCAAAGAGTAAAGGCGCAGAAGTGATCAACTTGAGTGACCAAGAGATAAATTATGGAGATAAAAAGTTTCCAATAAATTTGGTCATCAATCCAACGCAGGATATGGAGATTTGCCAGCGAGAAATTTTTGGTCCGATTCTTTCAGTACGAACCTATAGTGAACCTCAGAAAATAATTGATTACACTAATTCCCATGAAAAACCTTTAGCTCTCTATATATTTTCCCATGATAAAAAACTAATAGAGACCTATATTTCAAGAATCATGTCAGGTGGTGTGACGGTGAATGATATTGCGCTGCACGCGGCACAGGATGATCTTCCATTTGGTGGCGTGGGGCATAGCGGTATGGGACATTATCACGGTTCTGAGGGGTTTCAGTCGTTCTCGAAAATGCGACCGGTATTCTATCAGCCTAGACTGAATCTGTTTTCTGCTTTGAATCCTCCTTATACAGGATTGCTAAAAAAGATTATCGATATGTAGTTCGAAATTTAATGGTGTATACGATCCAACGTTAATACGGATATTTATTTAATCCTGTGGCTTTTAAGGACCCTGACTTCAATGGAATTAATGCAAAGTTTTCTCCAGCACCCCGATATTACCTATCTTCTATTAATTCCAGTTATTAGTGGTGTGATTGGCTTAGTGACTAACGTGATTGGCATTCAAATGATGTTTAAACCACTTCACTTTGTGGGTATAAAACCACTTTTTGGTTGGCAAGGTATCATTCCATCTCGTGCCAAGAAATTTGCTCGCTTGCAGATGGATCAAGTTGAAAGGATAGTCGATGTAGGGGAGCTACTGGAAAGTATTGACCCTATAGAAATTAACAAAATTCTACAGCCAGATATACGGCAATTAGTCGAAGTCATGATCGATGACGCGGTCTCTAAATCGTCACCTGTTTTTTGGGAAAATACACCTTATGTGATTAAATCAAGGCTCTATTCAAAAGTAGAGCGTGAAATGCCGGCTAGCATTGACAGCCTATTCGAGTACATAAAAAGTAACCATGAGGCGATTTTTGACTCAAAACAAATGGTCATTGATAAGCTAGATAAAGAAAAACACCTATTGGTTGAACTCATCCAAAAAATCGTTAATAAGGAACTTGGCTTTCTCGTTAAGTCTGGCCTTGTTTTGGGTTTCATATTTGGCATATTTCAGATGGGTTTATTTTACCAGTACCCAGGCGCCTGGTACGTCTTACCCATTGGTGGGTTCGCCGTTGGATACCTGACCAACTGGGTGGCAATAAAACTCCTGTTCAATCCAATTAATCCTATCAAAATTGGCCCCTTCACTCTGCAAGGCCTTTTCTTAAAACGAAAACATGAAGTGGCCGAGGATTATGCAGATACCATGACCAAGTCCGTACTCAATGCTCAAACGGTCGCGGAATATATACTGGCGTCGGATAGCACCTCTCCGCTAAATAAAAAGCTAAAATATCATATTAATAAAACCATTGATAAATCTTTGGGCCGAACTAAACACCTGCTCTTACCTTTGATCGGCACGGAAAACTATATTGAATTAAAGGAGGGGCTTTTCGATCAAATGCGCAGTGAGGATCAACCTCCGCCTCCTGTTCTTGACAGTATTGCCTACATGGAAAAGTCCATCAATCTCAGTGAAGTAATACAGTCGCGCATGAAGGCGTTTTCCCCATTGGAACTTGACCGTTTTGTACGCCCCATATTTGAAGAAGACGAATGGATACTTTACATCGTAGGCGGGGCGTTGGGCTTTGTCGCGGGGTGGTGCCAATTCGTAACGATGTTTTCTGGATAAAATAGAGTTAAGAGAGTACGCTTTACCCCGTGACGTAGTAATGCTATTTGATGATTGTGTAGTTGCTTAGGGGGGGGGAATGATTAAGTTATCTGATAACCAAGAAGTGAAAGAAAGGATAAAGCAAGAGCTTTATCGGTGCATGATTGAAATGCCATACAATAAAATCACGGTCAAAAATCTTGTTTCTAGACTTGGAATGAGCAGACAGAATTTCTATCGATATTATATGTCGAAGGATGAGATATTGTTGGATCTGATCGATGATATGTTAGATGCGGCATATCAAGTGATAGAACTGAACATACAATTGGTTAGCGAAAATGTCAGCTTAATAACGGACAGGCTCCAGGAATTAGTTATCCCGAGAAAGGAATTTATTCATGAGATACTAAACTGCTCAAATGATAAAGTTGTGTTCGCTCATTTACATCGATTTATTCGAAGAGTCGTCGGAAGGTTGTTGCGAGAAGGGAATCATACGGATATCGATCAGGATTATATGGATATCGTTATTTCTAAACACACGGGGTCTGGTTACCATATGGTCAAGGCTTGGGCGCAAATTGATGGTGAATTAGATGAATCTAAACTTAGATATCTTATATTTAATTTTGTGGATGGTTTGCTCAGAGAAGTGGGTGATACGTTTGAGTCGTCGTGAACGTTAACTCACTATGATAGGTCGTTATGGTAGGTAGTTATGATAGATAGCATAGAAGAACTCTTATCCATTCAGCTGCGACCTAGAAAATTAAAAGGCATCCTATGGGGGTGAATTGCGGTACTTTTTAATGAATGTCATCTACACTTAATTTCATGAGCCTCAAACATCCCAAACATCCCAAACATCCCATTTATGTCCTTAAATAGACCTACCAGTTACCGCGAAATCAGCCAACTACCGCTGATACTTGCCTTAATTTGGTTAACCCTTTTTCCAGCTTATAGCATGGCTGATGATTTTGCGCCTAGCCGGTTTAGTTTTAATGGCTTCGCGACGCTGGGTGCCGTCAGGGGTGGGTCAGAGGCCCTTGGCTACCGCCAAGATATTGCAGAAGATGGCGTCTTTGAGGGGGATTGGTCGTTAAAGACCGATTCCCTGTTAGCGCTGCAGTTTGGTGTTCGGATAACGGATGATTTTGATGCTGCTATGCAGCTCGTCTATGAAGATCGCGCTATCAATGGCATTGAAGAAAGCCTGAAGTGGGCCTATTTACGGTATCGATTGTCGCCAAATGTCACCGCGCGAGCGGGTCGCATTGGCCTTGATTTATATATGCTATCGGAGTATCGACACCTGGGGTTTTCTTATCTTTGGGCGAGACCTCCCGTTGAGTTCTATGGAGCAATACCATTGGAATATTTTGATGGTGTTGATGTTGGTTATACTACCTCTCTAGGTGTTGGAACACTCAGTACCAAATTTTTTGCTGGAACTGGCTCATCAGCAGTCGATTTTGTTGATAGTGGCGATAAGCTACGAGTTGATAAGGCGATTGGCGCTACCGTCAGTTGGGAGACCATGCATTGGCAACTGCGCTTTTCAGCAACTACCGTTGAATTCAATGACGACCTGCAAGAGACCTTTCGCACCGATGATTTTATTATGGGTCTTTTATCAGCCGCAACGCTGATAAAAACCCAAACGCCGTTCGACTGGACTGACGCCGAACATATTGCAGATCAAATTTCTCTTCAGGACGTAACAGCCAATTACTATGCGGTGGGTATATCCTACGACCATGCTGCGTGGGTGATTCAATCAGAAATCAATTACTATGATGCTGAGGACGAATTATTTAAATCTTACACGGGGCAATATCTTAGTGTTGGTTATCGCATAGCGTCAACCAGCCTGTATGGGCTAGTGGCGAGAGGTAAACAGCTGAAATCGAGAGAGAAAGTTCCACCCCTCCCCGCTGAATTAGCGCCATTCGCACCTGCTTTAGATCCTTTGCTGGCGGGCGTACAAGCGCTGTATGACTTAAACTATATTGATCAACACAGTCTCTCCATCGGATTCCGATGGGACGTTCGCTATGATGTTGCATTGAAATTCCAATGGGATCGAACCTGGGTGGATGATGCGGGTGGATTACTTTGGGTGCAGACTACGCTTACCGAAAAAGAAACTATCGATACCTATTCTCTTAACTTAAACGTTATTTTTTAGTGATGATAAAACGACAGCGACTCATATTATTATTGATTACATTGCTTGCAAGTCCTTTGCAGGCCGGTGTGGTCGTGATAGTAAATGCTGAAAATACCGTGAATGATTTCAACCAGCGGCAATTAGTGGATCTTTATATGGGGAGGGACTTATACTTTCCCAACGGTCAGATGGCATTACGCCTTGATCAATCGCCAGACTCTAAGGTTCGGAAGAATTTTTACGCAAACCTTGTCGGTAAGACCGTCGCCCAAGTGAATGCATACTGGGCGAGATTGCTATTCACCGGCCGGGCCTCTCCGCCACAGGTTATCCGCAACAGCAAGGACGTATTAAAAGCGATCCGAAACAATTTTAATGCGGTGGGTTATATCGACGAGAAAGACCTGGAGGACGGCGTTAGGGTTATTGCACATGTTGACTAAACTCTGGCGATCGCTTCCCTTTCAAACAGGGTTCAGCATTGCATTGGGTGCTGTGCTATTGACATTAATACTGTCGATTACGGTATATAACTGGACCATTAAAAAGGTCGTTAGAGATTCCAATCTCCGTATTTCTCAACTGGTCAGTACCGTCGAGCGTAGCGCATCAATCGCAGCCTATTTGGATAACAGTGAACTTGCACTCGATGTGACGCAAGGGCTTGTTAAGAATGACATTGTCACAGGTGTTTCACTACGCAGTGATTCTGGCATGCGCATTATTAGTGGCTCTCCTTTCAATTTTAACGACGATAATATCCTACACTTCTCGCTTGCCAACCCCTTTATGACCGATGAAAAAATCGGTGATATTTTTATTAAACCTAATCAGAATAATATTGATGCGCAAGCGACACAAATGGGTTTTATTTTTGTGTCTATGTTAACGACTCATTCCTTAATAATTACCATTTTTGTGATTTTTCTGGTGCAAAGTCGTTTAACAAGACACCTGACTGTTCTCGCCAAAACACTCCATAAGATTGAACCCGGTAGTGTAGAACGATTACAATGCCCGCCTCTGCATCGTAATGATGAAATAGGTTTGCTTGTTCGGGATACCAATCAGCTGTTGACGGCGGTGCAAAATACCCTCGAAGGCGAACGTCGTTTACGCGAATATTCCGAAACCCTTGAGAAACAAACTCGTAAAGAAGCGGAACGTGATCCTCTTACCAATTTACTCAATCGACGAGCGGGTGAACGAGCCATCGCAAGAGCACTACAGAAAGCCGAAGCCGGCAAAACTCGTTGCGCCATTATGCTGATTGACTTGGATAAATTTAAACCCATCAATGATACGTACGGTCATGATGCGGGTGACCATACGTTGGTCACCATTTCGAATCGTTTAATCAAAACATTGCGTAAGAATGATATTGTCATCCGTTGGGGTGGCGATGAGTTTTTAATTCTCGTGCAGCAAGGTCATGGCGACCTTCAGGAATCAGTGATCGCCGATAAAATACTCGCGGCACTTGCGGTTAACATCGATCTTAACGAAAATACCAAAGCTAGTATCGGAGGTAGTATTGGTATATCCCTTTACCCCGATCATGGAACCGACGCTACCCACCTCATTGATCTTGCTGACAAAGCGATGTACCACATCAAGCGTTCGGGACGGAATGGCCATTTTATCCACACACCTGGCGATAGCGTTTAACCGTTATAGTTTTCGAAAAACAAGCGGAAGCCCGTCCGAGGGGAACGTTAAGGGAACCCAGCGAAATTTATAATCGCCGTTTTTTGTTTTCGGTTCTACGCGATAATTTTTTAAGAAGTGAAACAGAAAGGTTTTTATTTGGGTCTCAGCAAAGTGCATGCCAAGGCACTTGTGCGCACCGCCCCCAAAAGGAATATATTGGAAAAAGTCTTTTTTATCTTCGGCTCTTTCAGGGGAGAATCGACGTGGATCAAATTGGTGGGGATTACTCCAGTATTCCTCGTCGTAATGGGAAAAAACCGCCGAGATCATCACTTGGGAATTTGCCGGTATGGTAACCCCATTAAATTCGACATCTTCCAGTGTGAAACGTGGCATGACACCAAGAGGAGGATACATCCGTATTGTCTCCTTTATTGACCAGCTGGTTTTCTCCATCAGCGCCAGATCGTCAAACTCAAGATGATCTTTATCCAGATTTGATATTTCCTCACGCAATTCTTCTTGCCACTTAGGATTACTGGCGATTGCGTACAATAAAGAGCATAAGGTGCTGGTAGTGGTATCATGCGCTGCAAACAAGACAAATAAAACCTGGTCGCGAATTTCTTCATTACTAAGGCGCTTTCCATCATCATCGGTTAACACACAAAGCTGAGAGAATATGTCTTTTCCTGGGTTTTTTCTGCGTTTTGGGATGTTACGAAAAATAAAGTCTGTAATCGTCTGGCGACCTTTTACCCCCCTAGCATAAGGAAAAAAGAACGGGCCTTTTTCTTTGAAGGGGTCGGCAACCGCCATCACTATATTAACGAATGCTTGATTCAATTCGGAGCTTTCGTGCCCTGGTTCGACTCCAAGAAAAACTTTGCTGCCAGTGTCTAGTAGTAACGTTTTTAGTGGTGTCAATGTTTTGAATAATGTATTGGTTGGCCATTGATTGATGCCTTTCTTTAGAATGGGGCTCATTATCTCCATATGAGATTGAACGGCTTCGCGTTTGAATGCAGCCTGTAGGATTTTTCGATTGCCTTTGTGATTGTTAAAATCCTGCTCCAGAAGAGCATTGTCAAACAGCCCCTTAAATGCAACATTCCAACCGAAATAGTTGCTGAATTTTTTTCCTTGGTTTTGCAATACAAGTTTGTTTGCTTCAGGCCCAAGCAGCCAAACACCTTCAGTTCCGATAGTTCCTATGCTCTTGAATTTGAAGATGGGGCCGTATTTTTTGTAGCTGTTGTTGATATAGTCTTCGAACCTGAACAGCAGGTTGTGTGCATTACCGATAATGGGCAAACCGGTATTGCCTGGAATATGGCGTAAGTCGGGTTTGCTGGCATTGCGCTGATATCTGCGAATTGCGGGGGTATCGTTTTGGGCTAGTGCATACTGGATATCGGTCATTTCTAATTCTCTCGCATTGACTATTTAACGTTTTTTAACGGCGCTTTGTTGATGGCTTAGAGAGGTGATCGAAATTCTTCCCCTCAACTAAATGAATTGCCCACCACAGTAAGTTCGGTACCAACCGTCTTATCCTGTAAATCGCTTTAGCCTGCCAGCCAGGTAGGCATAACCATTGCCCCTTGGTAAGGCTCTTTTCCATCGCATCTAGGACGAAGTCGGGTTCAACCGCCGGGGAGAGGTCGAGAGATTTAGGCCGATTAATTGCACCTCTTAGCAATGGAGTATTGACGGGGGGAGGGCAAACGCAACAAACCTTTATGCCATAGCTTTGATTTTCATGGTGCAGTACTTCGGAAAACGCAACGACAGCAAACTTAGCAGCAGAGTACGCGCCAAAGCTTATCGACGGAGTCAGGCCCGCTATCGATGCGAAGTTTACGATTTCACCCTGCTTGTTATCCCGCATGTGGGCGAGTACTGCCATGTTGATATTAACGGTTCCAAGATAGTTTACATCCATGATTTTCTTGTACTCGGATGGATGCTGGGAATTTAATGTTCCTAAAGGCATGATGCCAGCGCAATTTATTACTTTTTTTATATTTCCCTGGTTTTTCACAATTAGGGCTGTGGTTTTTTCTACGCTCTCAAAATCCGTAATATCGACGACAAAGGTCTTTATATTGTCGTACTGTGATTCCAAATCCATTAATGATTTGGCATTTAAATCAAAACCTACGACATTTTCTCCCTTGCTAGCAGCGCGTTCTGCTGCCAGTTTTCCCATTCCGCTACCTGCACCGGTAATTAGGACGATATCTTTGGATTGGAGCATAGTTTTTCCTCATTGTTTTCTCGTCAACTCTTCTTAATACACCCAAATACTCGCATGTCCGTTCAAAACCACAACTAGACATCGAAAGCTATGTGTAACACCACGTTTAGGCTTGTCACTCTTGAAAACTGTCTATACCTCGCTTCTTACATGTCGTGTTTTGATGGTGGTTATTTCTTTGCCGGTGCTTGACGGGTTAACGTGCCAGCATGATCTTGACGAGTTATTAGTGGATAAAGTCTATGACGATTGAAAGTGTGGCGATTGAAAGCTTGGGGATGGAACGCTTGACGGTGGAAAGCTTGGCAATAGAAATGGACATCTCGGAAAGGGATATCTCGGAAAAGGCTGCGCCATTGTGGAGTGCATTTGATTCGATGAAGGCCTCGAGTCAATTCATGGGTGAGGCGACATATCAGGAACGTCTCAATGATCTACGGGCATTAAAACGAATGCTCGTTGAAAACCGTGATGCGCTGACCGATGCCATTTCTAAAGATTATGGTAATAGAAGTTGGCACGAGACGACATTTGGCGAGTTTATCGCGGTGATGGGCGCCATCGATTATATTTCGAAGCAATTAAAACGATGGATGCGGCCACAGAAGAAAAAGGTGGATTTTACACTGTTTCCCGGTGCGAAAAACAGGGTGATTCCGCAGCCTCTTGGTGTAGTTGGAATCATAGTGCCCTGGAACGGGCCTATCAACTTGTCGATGGTGCCTGCTGCTACCGCTCTGGCTGCGGGCAATCGGGTTATGATCAAGATGTCTGAAAATTCCCGTCATACCAGTAAACTCCTAAAAGAGCTCACCCCAAGGTACTTTTCGAAAAACAAGCTAATAGTGATTGAAGAAACGGGGGGTATAGGTATCGAGTTTTCCAAAATTCCTTTTGACTTGATTCTGTTCACCGGCTCTGTGGAAACGGGCAAAGCGGTTATGGCAGCGGCCTCTCGAAACCTGACACCGGTAATATTGGAGCTTGGCGGTAAGTCACCCGCCGTCATTGATCCAGAGTATCCTCTTGACAAGGCGGTGCAGCGGGTTGTATTTGCTAAACAATTTAATGCGGGTCAGGTGTGTCTTAATGTTGACTACCTTTTTGTCCATAAAACTCAACTCGACGAGTTTGTACGCTTAATGAAGTTAGAGTCCAAAGGGATGGTGCCTGACATTAATCATGCTGATTACACCAGTATCATTGATGAACGCTCGCTACTTCGCCTGGAGGAATCGCTGCAAGATGCAAAGGCCAAAGGAGCTGAGGTGATTAACCTCTGCGATCAGGAAATCAATCATAATGATCGTAAATTCCCATTACATTTGGTGTTGGATGCTAAGCCGGATATGCTTATTTCGAATCGAGAGACCTTTGGCCCTATCCTAATGGTTCACACCTATGGGAGTAAAGATGAGGTGATTCATCATGTCAATTCCAGGCAAAAACCTTTGGGGTTTTACGTCTTTTCCAAAAACAAAAAACTCGTTTCAGAATATATATCCAAAGTAATGTCGGGAGGGGTGACGGTGAACGATACGATGCTGCATGCCTTTCAAGACGACATGCAATTTGGTGGGGTCGGTCCAAGTGGCATGGGTCATTATCACGGTTACGAAGGTTTTATGTCATTCTCGAAAATGCGCCCAGTTTTTTATCAACCGCATTATAACCCGATGTCGTTATTGAAACCGCCCTATCAAAATTGGGTTACCAAGTCTTTTAATCTTATTTTAAAGCTAAAAAGTTAAAAATCTGATCGATTAGCGTTGGAGTTAATATGGATAATAAAGACTTGTTAAATCCGCGTATTATGGGCGACGAGCCAAAAATGTATGCGTTGTTTGATTATCTCCGTGAGAATGCCCCGGTAACCTATGTCGAAGATCCTGATTACATACCGTTTTGGTCGCTATCAAAATACGAAGATATAAAAAACATTGGAAGTAAAAATGACGAGTTTCTTAGTGCGCCCCGGGCGACCTTAATACGAAAAAATCTTGAAGATTTTTTTGAAAAGAAGCTGGGTACCCGTAATGGCGGGGAAACACTAATTAATATGGATCGACCGAAACACCTCAAGATACGTCGAGTTTCTCGAGAATGGTTTTTACCGCGCAATATCGCCAAATTGAATGCACAGATGGAGGATCTAGCGAAGTACTATGTGGATAAAATGCAAGACATGGGGGAGGAATGCGACTTTGTAAAAGATGTCGCATTGGAATACCCGTTGCGCGTTATTTCCACTATTCTTGGTCTTCCACGGGAAGACGAGCATCTGATATTGAAGATCACACAGGAGATGTTCGGTAATTCTGATCCGGATTTGCGTCGAGGGAAAAGTATGAAGGATACGCTATCCATCATTTCGGATCTTTACGCGTATTTCTCTGAGGTCATAACATCCCGTAAAAATAAGCCTACGGATGACCTTTCTTCGGTTATCGCAAATGCGGTAATCGATGGTGAGCCTATGAACCTTCTTGATCAGCTGAACTATTTCATCATAATTGCGACGGCGGGGCACGACACGACATCTTCGGCCCTTAGTGGAGGCCTCAAAGCATTGATTGAGCACCCTGAGCAAATGGAAAAATGGCGGCATAATAGTGATTTGGATTCTAATGCTACAAAGGAAATTATGCGTTGGGTATCACCTGTGCGCCATATGGTGCGAACAGCAACGCAGGATTTTACGCTCCGAGACAAGCAGATTAGGGCTGGAGAGAATATTGTGCTTTGGTTCCCTGCGGCAAATCGAGATGAGTCAGTTATAAAAAATGCCAATAGCTTTGATCTAAATCGAGATCCAAAAAATAATCTTGCTTTCGGATACGGCTCGCATATGTGTTTGGGGCAGCATCTGGCTACCGCAGAAGTTGAGATATTTTTTCGGGAGTTATTGCCGCGCTTGAAAAACATAGAAATGCAAAGAGAACCTGATTGGATACATGCAAATTTTGTGGGTGGGTTAAAATCAATGCCAATTTCTTACAGATTTTAGTTTATGCTACCTGAGCAAAAACACTTGTCTGTGTGTATCTGTATCAGTGGCCGCCCTAATCCATGAACGGTGTAAGTGATATTCAAACCAAGACATTTTTCTTCATATTGTTTTTTACTACACCAATGCTGACTGTTTCCAAATGTCCCTTCCACGCAAGCGTCTAACGCTTGAACTTGTTTTAAAATAGAGCTTCGCCAGAAGGGGCTCCCATTTCTTAAGCGCATTGTTATACGCAGGTTTATTCTGGAATTGCTTATACCAATGGTCTAGGTTTTTGAATTTATGTATAGGAAAACCAAACATGCTTCCCCTATGAACATTGGCAATCCAGATAATGTCGCTTAAAGAAAAATCCTGGCCATCTAGCCAGCGCTTGTGTTCCAGTCGTTGGTCCAGCCATTTCATGCTCTCATAAAAATCCTTTCTTTCTTGTAACAGTCGCTCTTGCGAAAAGCCTTTAGCAAAGTCTTCATAAAAGTGAATAAGGTGGGCATCAGATGAATGTTCTCTCGCTTTCTCTAAGTCTCGGTGCGCAGTTCTCTTTTTTAGGGGTTTAAACAAATACTCAAATGATAGCGTTTTTAACGTGGATTGAAGCGGATCAGATTGCGAAACACATTCTAGGTAAAACTTTTCATCTTTGGGAAATAGCGATGCTCCAGGAAAGGTCTGGTCTATATATTTAATAATGTCGGTAGATTCGGTAACTATTTTATCGTCATGAATCATGGCAGGCACTAAACACTTTGGGTTAATACGTTTGTACTTGGCAGAAAGGTGTTCGTTTTTTTCCATATTAATAATATGGCTGCTCCATTGCACTTGTTTTTCTTCAAGACATAAACGCACTCGCTGCGAACAGCTACTCATTCCGTGATGGTAAAGGTGTAACCCTTTATAGTGCTTTGTATCAGGGTTCAGGTTTTCAACGATTGGCATTGGGTGTTTCCTTTTTAAAGTGAGTCGTCTTCAATCGCTGCGGGAAGTGGCACTTGCGATATCTGAGAAGCTTCATCTTCGGCTATGCCTAGATTGATTAGCGAGCTTTGCACCAGGCGTTCCCCAAAGTTTTTTTCATCATTCGCTGTAGGGCTTTGAAGTTGAATCGACATCCACGCTAAGGTGGTCGCACCTATAGATAAAACCTGAATCTCGGGATCGTATTTCCGAAATCGGCCAGAGATCATGCCTTGGGATACATCCCTCGCTAAACGCGAGCCAAGCCCGCTACTCATTGCCTGAATCGAAAACCCTTCGCGAATAAGAAATTTGGCCCAGTCCCGGTTGTGATTGGCGTGCAGCATAGTATGGCGTAATGCGACAGAAATCTTTTCAGCTGGATCTTCTATTAGGGCAAGTTGCGCATCGATAGCATCACCAAACTGGCCAATCATTTCTTCTTGAAGGGTTTCGTAAATAGCTTCCTTAGAGGGGAAGTGGTTGTAAAACGAACCGAAGCCTACATCGGCTTCTTCGGTGATTTCATTTATCGATACGCCTTCCATTCCATTTTCAGCCATTAAGCGAAGGGCAGCATTGAGTAGTTTCTGGCGGGTTTTCCTTTTGCGCCGGGCGCCACGGGGTTCCTTTATAGGCTCTTCGTTAATAGCTGTCTTCGTTTCTGTGCTGCTCACTATGGGCTTCCTCATAGGTTTCCTCATTGTCGTACAATGCCATAACTGTATCATTTATTCATAGTTGATAAAAGTATCAGAGTTGGGTGCAGTCATCATAAGTTGAGAGAAAAGACGGGCGGAATACGCCTTTGTTATTCTAATTTGTTGTTATGTATGGCTTTTTGTCTTCAGTCGGAGTTAGTGAATGCAAACTGAAAAGAAAGTGTTGGATGCAGATATATTAATCGTAGGTTACGGGCCTGTTGGCGCGGCACTGGGTTGTTTGCTTGGTAAGTACGACATACAAGCTCTGGTCATCGATGTGGAAGCCGATGTGCTGGAGCACCCCAGGGCCATCGCCTTAGACAATGAGGCTCTGCGCATATTACAGATGACAGGCTTACCTGAGGACTCCTTTGAAAAGGTGGTTCTTCCCAAGGTAAGAATGTGGTCGCAGTATTTTAGCGATTTCTCAGAGATTAATACCACAGGCAGTATTAATGGCCATCCAAAGTTAGTCACTTTCTTTCAGCCTGAATTAGAGCGAGCGCTGCGCAAGCAAGTTGGTCAGTGTTCAAGTGTGCAAACGATGGTAAGCACTGAGCTGGTCTCCTATGACGAGCACTACGATCATATCGAAGCCCTATTGCGAACATCTGAAGGTGAGCATCTTAAGGTGCGCTGCCGTTACCTCGTGGGTGCGGATGGCGCAAAGTCGATGGTTAGAAAATCGATCGGTTTGGCTTTTACGGGAAAAAGCCATGCGGAAGATTGGCTAATTATAGATGCTCTGAATGCACCAAAATCCATTGATCATTTGGAATTTATTTGTGATCACCGTAGGCCAGGGCCACATATGGTTGCGCCCGGTGGTCGACAGCGTTGGGAGTTTATGTTGCACCCTGGCGAAGATCCGAAGCAGATGTTGCGTGATGAGAGTATCGCAAAACTATTGGCGCCTTGGGGGTCTTTAAGTGAGATCACCATTGAGCGCAAAGCGATTTATCGCTCTCATAGTCGATGCGCCAAGGAGTTTTCCAGAGGTAGAGTGTTTTTGGTAGGTGATGCGGCGCATATTACTCCGCCTTTTGCAGGGCAGGGCTTAGTGGCAGGGCTTCGTGATGCTGCCAATTTAGCGTGGAAGTTTTCATGGGTTTTGAAGGGGCGCTCTCCTGAAGCTGTTCTAAAAACCTACTCTCAAGAAAGGCGGCCTCACGCTAAAGCGATGATTCTTTTGGCGAGAATGATGGGGAAATTAGTGATGCCAACCAACGCTGTTGCTGCCATTCTTACTCATGGTCCGGTAAGGGCGAGTCGATTATTACCGGGTCTTCGACGCTTGACTGAAGAGGCGCAAGTGAAACCGGCCAATCAGTTTAAAAAAGGTTTTTTTCTGTCTACCCCGAAAGGTGCACCCGCCATATGCGGTGGCCAGCTTTCGCAACAGTTAGTGCGTAAAAGCGACGGCGAGATTGTATTAAGCGACGACCTTTTTAGTCAGGATTTTTCGCTGGTTGGTTTTGGTGTCGATCCTCTCTCAAATTTGTCGGCCGAAAAACGCAAAATGTTGGAAGGTGCGGGTATTAGTAGCTTTTACGTATATTCCCGTGGAGGCAATGCCGGTAGTGCGGGTAGTGAAAATAGTGCTGATAACGCGCTTGAAGATATTGCAGATAACTTTGTAAGCCGAGACTCCCGAGGATGGGTGGCATTAGTTCGGCCCGATTGCGTAGTCATGGGTATCGATCGCATTGAAAATCTAGAGGTATTACTGCATAAAACCAAAAAATATTTCCTAACAGCGAGTTCAGCCGCTGTTAACAATATAGCCTTTGCTTAAGGAGCACTGACACTATGATCGATTTATCAACACCGCAGCCTCGACGGCACCCAGCTCCCACGGTTAAGGCCCAGCGACTTGCCTACCTAATTTGGGAAAGGCCTGATTTGCAAAAGGCGAAGCAGTTTTTACAAACGTTTGGCTTACATGTTCTGCAAGAAAGTTCAGAGGTCATTTATTTTCGTGGTACGGCAGAGGCGCCGTTTTGTTATGTGGTGAGAGAAGCACAAAAAGAAAAGTTTGTAGGTTTTGGCCTTGAGGTGGCTTCTATGCAAGACCTTGAACAGCTTGCAACGTTGCCAGAGGCTTCTGCAATCAGTGAATTAAAAACGCCTGGTGGAGGTCATGCGGTATCGTTAACCGATCCTTCAGGATTTATCGTGCATGCAGTGTATGGGCAAAAAGGCGCTGAGGAGTTAGCGTCTCGTGAAGTCATGACTAAGAATACTCCAATGGATACGCCGCGTATTAATGCTACGCAACGTGTTCCCGTTGAAGCGCCCGAGGTAATAAAGCTCGGTCATGTGGTTTTAGAGTTGGCAGAATTTCAAGCCACTTGTGGCTGGTATACCAATCACTTCGGCCTAATCCCAAGTGACGTACAGGTGTTGCCAGATGGATCGCCTGCGGTGGCATTTATGCGTTTGGATTTAGGCGATAAGCCCGCCGATCACCACACCATAGCTTTCGCCCAAAGTTTAGGCGCGGACTTTAGCCATTGCGCCTTCGAATTATTGGATGAAGACGCTGTGGGTATGGGGCAGCGGGTTTTGCGCGAACAGAAATTCAAACATGCTTGGGGAATAGGGCGGCATATTTTAGGTAGTCAGATATTTGACTATTGGAATGACCCTTTTGGTTGCACACATGAACACTACTGCGACGGTGATGTGTTTACCTCTGAAGTGCCATTGGGAGTTCATGCCGTGCATAAAGAAGCCATGGCGCAGTGGGGCGCGCCAATGCCTGCCGATTTTGTAAGACCAAAATTGACATTTTTAACGGCGGTAAAGGCCGTCAGTAATCTGCGCACAAGCCCCGATCTATCGATTAAAAAAGCAATCATGCTAGCGAAGGCGATGCTGTAATCATGTCGTAAACGTAAAGCCTGCTCCTGTAGCAGGAATAAATACTGAATAAATAATTAGTTAATAGCAGTACGGAGAAAAACATGAGCCTAAATGTAATTCGATATTCACAAAACTCAACGATTGCCTGGGGCCTGCTTGAGGGTGATAAAATAACTCCGCTTAAGGAGAACTTTGCAACGACGGGTGATCTAATTCGCTATGCCGACGAACATAACAATGACCTGCCGGTTTTAAAGCAGAGTATTGATTTGTCAGATGTCTCTATCCTGTCGCCAGTAACGAGAAATCAGCAGTTCGTTTGCCAAGGTGCGAATTATCGGCAGCATATGATTGAATCGGGTATGAACCCCGATGAAAAGAATTTTAATATGATCTTCCGTAAGGCATCAAGCTGCATTACGCATGCCGATTCTGATGTGGTGAAGCCCGCCCATGTGCGTTTTCTCGATTATGAAGTTGAGCTAGGTATTATCATCAAGCGTCCAATTGAAAAAGCGATAAAGGTTACTTCGAGTAATCTCGCCGATTATGTCGCCGGTATAGTGATAGTGAATGACTATTCGGCGCGTGATGTGCAGATTCCACAAATGCAATTTTATAAGGGAAAAAGCTTCCGTACCTTTGGGCCTGTGGGTCCGGTGTTGTGTTTGTTACTTCCGGATGAAATGCATTACCTCGATAAACTACAGCTTTGCTTAACGGTAAACGGAATGGTTCGACAAAAGGATACAACGGCCAATTTGGTTTTTAAACCTGATGTAACCTTAACTGAGCTGTCTGGCGTACAGGATTTTAATCCGGGAGATTTGTTGGCAACGGGTACACCTGCGGGCTGCGCACTTTCCATTCCGTCGCAAAAGATTCAGAAGCTTAGCGCGTTAATTCCAGAGAAACAAAAGTGGCAAGCGTTTATGAGGATCCAGAAAAAGCAGCCTTATCTTAATAAAGGTGACTTAGTAGAAACTACCATTGCTACAGCTTGTGGAAAAGTTGACCTTGGCAAACAGCGTAATCGGGTGGTAGAAGAAGGAGCTGTGTGATGAGCAGCAATAATGATAACAGTCTTGTTCTGTTTGATTATCCAGGTTCGCCCTGTGCGAGGCGGGTGAAAGTTTCGATGATCGAAAAAGGGTTGCAATGGAAAAATGTGACGGTTGATTTATCGCGTATGGAGCAGCGTCACCCGGAATACCTCGCTATTAATCCCAACGGTAAAGTACCGGCCCTAATTCATGGGAATCGTGTGATTGTCGAATCCAATGATATTACTCGCTATCTTGATAAAGCTTTTACGAATAAGTCTATGTACCCGACAGACAAAAATGCGTTGGCACAGGTTAAATGCTGGCAGCAAGCAGAATTGGATATGGCAAAAGATTATCGGCCATTGATGTATCAGCGACTCATGGGGCCGATGCTTCGTTTAACGCTTACGCTTGATGAAGCGCTAGCAAGGGCCCGGCTTTCTACAACGAATCCAGAAGATTTAGAGTGGGAGAGAAAGGTATGGTCACTCGAGGTGGTATCTGCTGAAGAGCAGGTAGAACTCGTCAATAAATTGATGGCATGGCTTGATAACGTGGAAGTGGCTTTAGAAGGAAAGCAGTATTTGGTGGGTAATCGATTTGGACAGGCGGAGATTTCACTTTATCCACGCATTAGCATGTACCCCTGGATTGGCCTGACGGTTAATAGAACCCGTTATCCCAACGTCGTTAAGTGGATGAAGCGGCTAGCGAAAAGGGAGAGTTTTAAAGCAACGCTAGCGCCGAAAGATAGAGGGATACAGCAGCTTTCGCGAACGCCATTATTTCCTTTTCTAGCAGATACCTTGCCGGATCGTGGTGCCCAGAGTTTTAAAACACGCTTGATACTGGCAGGGCTACAGAAGGCAATGGGGGTGGCAATGGAGTCTCCTTTGGGAAACAAAAAAACATTGCCCGAAAAACTAAGACTTTTAACGGGCTCTGGTGAGCTTGTGTCTGTATCTGGAGATAAGCGATAACCTCATCCAGATAGCAGACAAGCCAGTCATTGGCAATTGGGGCGTTCGATTTTAAACATGGGTTATAAATTTATCATGCCTCGCGGATTCAATTCCTGGTATTGCCTATTCAGAGGGGGAGGTGCAATTTACCACTGAATAGGCAATAATATTCCCCATGAAAGAGACCGCTCCCCCCAAAATACGCATCAAACAGGAACTTCTTTCCCAGCTGGAGGAGGTCCCCTACAAAAAAATCACCATGAAGAACTTAGCTGAGTCATTGGGTATGACAAGGGGGAATCTCTACAAACACTATTCCTCTAAAGACGAAATCATTCTAGCCATTATTCAAGAACGCCTTGATTTAGTATTTGATTTGCTTGAAAGCATGGAAATGGCGTCTGATGTAGTCAACTGGCACGCGCTGCTCAGACAATGCTCGCAGGTTCTGTTAGCCAATAAAAAAATGGTTTGTGCTGTTATGACCATTGATGCCGAAGATCTAGTTTTTGAACACCTGAAATCCTTTTTTGCTCGTATTTTAGGCAATATCGCTCGAATTAATGAGATACAAATTAAAGACCGCGATTACTTCAAGCTTATCGTGCTGCACATATCAGGTTCCGGTTTTAACGTAGTGAAGGGCTGGGCTCTGAATGGAATGAAAGCGCCAGCAGAACAGGTCGCTATTCTGTGCGACGATATTATTAACGAATCCATTCTGGATAAACTCCGGTTCTGCGATACCGGCGCTTGATTCGATTCACTCGCCTTGCCCTACTTTTCTTCATTGTTATTTGGTATTAATGCCAGAATCAGATTACTAGACGTAGACAGATTACAAAATCTGTTCACTACCCGTCCTCGTGCGCTTCCCCCACACTGTGTCCATTCCCGGTGCCTATTCGCGCCATTCCAATAGATAGAAGAGGATAATTTACATGACAAATACTCAACCCTCAGTAAGGTATGACCGTTGGTCTGTCTACTCACTGTATGCATTTGCAGTCCTAGCGTTCGGCGGATCTCTGTTTGCTGCCGGCTTTTTACCTCCATGGGATCCAACTTGGGATGCCAACAAAATTGCTGAGCTTTATCAAACGAAGGGTTTTGGGATTCAGATAGGTATGATGATGTTGATGCTTGGATGCGCCCTGTATCTTCCTTTCTGCGCTATCACATCTGAGCTTATAGAAAAACGCTTGGGTATGCCGCTTATGGCTAAAATACAATTTAGTTCAGGAATCGCGGCCGTTGCTTTTGGAATGATGGCTGTTGCTGCTTGGGGAATTGCGGCTTTTCGTCCAGAGCGTGATCCGCAGATTACACAGCTAATGAATGATATGGGTTGGATCGTTTTCTTTTGGGACATTGCGTTTTTTCAACTTCAAGGAGCGGCTGTCATGTTCGCAACATTTTTTTATAAAGGTCCCAACCCAGTCTGGCCGAGATGGATGGGGTATATGTTTGTCGTTGGCGCCCTTGGGGTTTTCCCTGCTTACGGTGTCATTATGTTTAAAACGGGATGGTTGGCTTACAACGGATTGATTGGATATTGGTTCCAAGTTATTGCTTTTGGATTAATGTTACTACCCTGGTCATGGTATTGCCTGGTCGCACTTAAAGACGATGAGCCCATGCTCTGATTGCCGCTTGGGTCTTAACTCTTTGATTTTTTACTACACCTTTAATTTTTAAGGTGGGAGCCGTTATGCAGTCGAGTACGGAGCTGACGATTCGATCAGGCAAGCATGTTCCCGTGGAGGAAGGTTTCTGGCTCGCTATTTTTTTCGAGTTAATAGCGTTCTCTGCTTTGTTTGTTGCATTTTTGGTCGGGCGTTTCGAAAGTGATACGAGTTACCAAGATTTCGCAACAAGCGCGCAAGTCTCTTAATCAGGGAATAGGCTTGGCGAATGTCTTTATTTTAATGACAAGCAGCTTATTGGTGGCAAGGGCTGTCGTTTTATTTCGAGCGAGAGAAACTGTTAGGGCTCACAACCAACTACTATCGGGAATGTTTCTGGGATGTGCTTTCATCGCTCTGAAATGCTTTGAGTACTACGAGAAGCTGGAATCGGGCATTACTGCCACGAGTAACGAGTTCTACAACTTTTATTTTATTATCACTGGCATTCACCTTCTTCATGTCGTTATTGGTTTGTTGTTGCTGAATTTTGTGTTTTGGAAATATGAAAAAAAGCAAGAAGACAGTGTCAGCTTTACTTGGGTCGAAATCGCGGGATGCTATTGGCATATGGTGGATTTTCTTTGGTTTATTATATTTGCACTGCTTTATTTGATAGCAAGCCCCTAGCTCAAAAAACCTTAGCTCGAAACTATTGGATGGCAAGATGGAAATTGATACTCAACTCAGGTCTTTCTTAAATACCTATCTAGCATTGTTTTTTTTAACGCTTTGCTCACTACTCCTAGCAGAGTCCGGATGGTTTACCGCATATCTATCGCGGCACATGATTGAAGTTATTGTCCTTGTGGTCGTGGGCGTGAAGATTTTCCTTGTCGCTTTTAATTTTATGGAGTTACGGTTCTCTCCAAAATGGCTTTTAGGATTGATGGGCGCTTGGATCGCTGCTATCGTTGCTGTTCTCTCCGGTTTTGTTTTTTTATTTTCACCCATTGTTTTATAGCGCATTTTTAATTATTGAACATTTTGTATTAATCTTTGATACGTTCCATCCATTTTCATTGCTTGTAGCGATTCGGCAATTTTAGGAACTAATGTACTGTGTTTTTTATGCAAATAGGTATAAATAGGTAGAGAGGTCAATGGCGGATAGATTCTTCTAATTCCACTATCTCTTAATTCAGTCTTAAGGATGTCAGCGTTTGAAAGTGTGGCTATGACAAGATCAACTCTCCCTGCGTCAAGCATTTTGAACTGTTGCCTAGTGGTACCTACCGCAGCAACCCATTTGGCGTATGCCTTCGCTTTTTCAGATACAAAAACGGTTCCTAAATGTACTGCTACCGTATACGATGATAATTCACTCCATCCATTCTTTAAACTGATGTCTTTTTTAGCCCACGCATAGTCATGGACGACCTGTTGGATTTCTGGGATTCTAATCAGGTTGTGTAACCCTTTTTTTTCAAGTATTCCATCAATCCGATGTGCGTCACCATCGGTTCTTCCTCGGTCTGCTTCTACTAACGCTCTTAGCCCAGGCAATGGTTTCAATATCAATTTCAATCCATTTCTCTTAAAAGCTTCCTGCATGATTGTAAATGTTACTTTATAATCATATCGTTCTTTTGTGAGGTGAGTAGATAAAATAATTGTATCTTCAGCAATAAGCGGGGTTGTTGAAGATATGAAAAACAATGTGAATACCCACTTGAATATGACTCGTTTATTCACGAAAAATTCCAGCCTTCCAGTTGTTAGTGAATTAATCTCACGCTCACCATAGTAGCATGGCAATGGAGACACCATTGGGGCGGAAGTTAGTTGAGGGGGTGTTAGCTACAAAGTCTTTTAATTGTTTTGAAACGCCATCATAGCGATATTATCTTTAATGAAAATATTGCCGTACTGTAGTTCAACCCAACCCCATTCTTTCCATTGATTAAGAATTCGATTAATACGCTGACGGGGAATACCGGTCATACTTGCAAGGGATTCCTGAGAAAGGTCGATGACTGGCATGCCGTCGATTATCGAGCCAAATCGCTCGGCACTATGAAGAATATAGCGACAAAGGAGTTTGTCGTCTTCACGATTGAGTAAGTAAATACCGCTTTCCCGTAATCGAACGGCGTAGATCTTTAGTAATTTCTCATAGACAACAGGGTTTTCATGGCAGGTGTCGAAAAAGGCTTGTTTAGGAATCTCTAAAACAGTGACCTCCTCCAATACAGTGGCTCTAGAGGTTCGTGGACTGGGGTCAAAGAGTTCCATTTCACCGATAGCCCAGGGTGGTTCAGCGATACCTAAGGTAACCTTTTTCCCTGCTTTAGTATAAACGTCAAAGCAAACACGCCCTCCGAGAAGAAGATAGAGCTCCTCTGTTGGATCACCAATATCGAAAACGCAGCCATCTTTGCGATATTTTTTTTCCGTACTCGCTTCCGCTAAGCGTTGAGCTGACGCTTCTTGGATCTCGTGAAAGATAGAGCACTGCCTAATCTGATTAATCGTCTGCGTCATTAATAGCGCCGCTACTGTAAATGCGGACTTTTCCTATTGGCTAATCGAATATGGCTGTGATTATATCGGTTAATATAGCATGGTTTGGGTTTTGACTGTCTCGTTTGCGACATTTTAAGGGTGCCTGTCTGCTAAAGTTGCCGCCACATGATTTTCTATCGTTTTTATTTAAAGGCATTGACGCTCATCTTTGCCAAAAAATCGTTAGCTAAGGCTAGCGGCTTCCTTTTTAATGGATGTTTCAAATTCAAAAGACGCTTCAAAAACAATAGATCCGTTGGTGGCGACGTTATTCACCTCCTGAACAATACGAGCATATTTATTTTCGATGGCGTTCCGTTTGATTTTAGTCGTGTGTGTGAGAAGAGAATTTTGGATGCTCCATGTTTCATGGGTAACAATGATATGAGACATGCGCTCATGTTTTTCTAGCTCGGTGTTGATAGTGTTCATTTTCTCGATCAAGGTACTTTTTAGTAGACCCTCATCGATTTCATTGCCATCTTCAGTGAGGTTTACTAATAGAATGGTTGCTGGCAGACCTGATCCGACTAAGCAAAGGTTCTCAACAAATGGGGTGTTGGACATTTTGTTTTCTACTTTGGTGGGCGCGACATATTTCCCCTTTGCGGTCTTGAATATCTCCTTGATGCGACCGGTAACTCGCAGGTAGCCATCCTCATCAATTTCACCCAGGTCACCGGTATGCATCCAACCACCAGCAAGATCCTCTTTGCTTTTCTCGGGGTCGTTGTAGTAACCCATCATCATGCAGGGTGTGCGGGTAAGGATCTCACCATTATCCGCAATTTTTACTTCTGCGCCGACGACGGGACGGCCAACGGTGCCTGTTTTGTTGGCTTCCGGAAGATTGGTGGCGGTTGGGGCAGCCTCCGTCATGCCATAGATGTCGTAGAGTGGCATTCCCAGTTGTTGGTACCAGCCGTACAGTTCACTGGGTGTTTGGCCGCCACCGGTAACGCGTATTCTTGCTTTACTCAAGCCCATGGATTCCTGAACCATTGTTTGTAGCTGATTTTTTTTAATATGTACCGATGAGTCTGTGTTGGCCAGCATGGCTTCAAGTTTTTCTGCACCGATCTTGGCGATGATCGACTGTTGAAACTTTTGCCATATTCTGGGTGGGGCACAAAACCAAGTAGGGTTAGCGATGAGCATATCGTCAGCGAATGTTTCCAGAGACTGGTTAAAAAACACCTGGCCCCCGCATGCAAGGGATTGCATAAGAACGGCCCGCTCAAAGATATGAGATAAGGGCAGAAAAGAAATGAAGCGATCGGCTTCTGTTGTTTTGTAGGTGTTCAGCATTGACTGTCCGGATCTTGCTAAAGATCCGTGGGAATGCATAACCCCTTTAGGCATACCCGTCGTTCCAGACGTGTAGATGATGGTACAGAGCTCGTCTGCCTGTGGTAGGTAATCGCTTTGGAGTGGCTCGTGTTCCGTTAGCATTGCTTCCAATGAGGTGTATTCATTATCAAGGGAAACTCCTGGCATGCTGATCAGTGTTATGTCAGCGGGAATAACATCGGCGACATCTTGCCAATTGTCAGCTGGCCCAATGAACATAGCTTTTGTTTCGCTATTATCCAGAAGGTAACGGGTGCCCTTGGCATCCATTGTTGTAAAGGCAGGCACGCTAACGTGTCCGCTCATCATGATTGCAAGGTCGCACAGATACCAATAAATAGAATTTTTGGAGAGAATCGCTATTTTACTGCCCTTTGGAAGTTCAAGTGCAGAGAGCCCTGCTGCTATACGCCTTACCATATCGCCAGCTTGACCCCAGGAATAGGAGGTCCATTGCGTGTTATCTGGTTGGTGAACCCAGGTGTCATCTGGCTTGGCCTTCTCCAAGCGATAGAACATTTGCAGCGGAGTCTTGTGGTTTTCCATGATGAACTTCCTGTTGGTTTTTTCTTAGGGTAGAAAAAGGGTATCGGCTGGGTAGCCTACTTAATCATTACCTATCGTAAAGGATCACCAGGCGCATTTTCCACTTTACACGTTGCGTGTGATGTCACATCTGGATGCTGATGTCTCCCGTCCAATTTAAGCCATTAACACTCCACCAAAGGTGACAAGTCCTGTTTAGAGCCGTTGTATTTACTCCATTCGGTGAATTTGATCTACTTGATTTCACTAAGCCGCGGGTTTGTTTTGGTTGCGTTTAAAAACGGTATCCGCTGGGTTTAGGTGCATTTTTTATTTTCTTCACAATTTAGATAGTCGGCTTGCCCGGGAGTATGTAATGCGAGTGATTGATTTTTTTGACCAGGGTGCTGAGCTGTATCCAAATAATTTGGCGTTTGTTGATGACCTTGGTGAGATCACCTATTCGGATGCGCGCTCTTTCAGTATGCGCTTAGCATCCGCTATTCGTGCCCGTGGTTATAGCAAAGGGGATAAGGTTGGTGTGTTGTCGCCAAACTCCAATATTGCTTTCTTGACACTCCTTGGTGTGTTTCGTGGCGAATCAGCGTGGATACCTATCAATCCTCGTAATGCAACGGCAGCAAATGCAGATCTACTGGGGCGCTTTGACGGGTCGCTGTTGTTTTATCACAGTGCTTTTGAAAAAGAGGCGATGGAGTTAAAAGACACGGTTAAATCGCTTCAAGAAGTTGTTTGCATTGATAAGGGTTTAGATACTTGGCTAGCCGATGCTGGCGATGATTTTGAGATGGATGATGAGGATCCAGAAGGTGTTTTTGCAATATTTCCAACGGGAGGAACCACAGGGGCACCAAAAGGTGTGGTGGTACTTCACCGAAATTTAGAGGCTATGTTTACCAATTTCTGGACACATTTTAATTATTACGACAATACCAAACATTTGGTTGTTGCACCGATGACGCATTCATCAGGCGCGCTGGGCTGTATGCACTTCTCCAGAGGTGGCACTAACTACATAATGAATCAGGTTAGCCCTCAGGCCATTATTGAAGCCATTCAAAAGCAAAAAATAACGCATCTGTTTTTACCGCCAACCGTACTGTATATGATTCTAGCGTTACCGGATGTTAGAGATTATGACTACTCATCATTGCAGCACTTTTTAATTGGTTCAGCCCCTTGTTCTTTGACGAAATTAAAAGAAGCCATTGACGTTTTTGGTCCGGTAATGACAGAAGCCTTTGGGCAGACGGAAGCGCCAGCGGCCATCACTGCAAAAGCGCCTTGGGATTATCTTGACGCAAACGGCGAGATAATTGAGTCGCGATTAAAAAGTATTGGACGTCCTTGTGTTTTGAATAAAGTAGCAATTTTGGATGATGACGGTAATAAAATGCCATTGGGGGAGTCGGGTGAAATATGTGTGCGAGGTCGATTGGTTACCCAAGGTTATTACAAGAATCCAGAGGCCACTGCCGAGAGTCGACAGTTTGGCTGGCATCATACCGGCGACATTGGCGTGATGGATGAAGAAGGGTATATCACCATCGTTGATCGCAAGAAAGATATGATTATCACGGGCGGTTTTAATGTTTTTCCCAATGAAATTGAACAAGTATTATGTCAATTTGATGCAGTACAAGACTGTGCCGTTATTGGTGTACCCGATGAAAAGTGGGGCGAGGCGGTGAAAGCAATCGTACAACTTAAGCCTGAAATGATCACCGACGAATCTGCATTGTTAGCATTTTGCAAATCAAAATTGGGAAGCGTTAAAACCCCAAAAAGTATCGAATTTTTTGATGATTTACCGCGCAGCCCGGCAGGGAAAGTACTTAAAACCGAACTGCGTAAAAAATATTGGGCGGACTGTGAACGCGCAGTTAATTAATTGTATTAATCAAAAGTAAGCGTGCTGGAGAAGTAGAATATGAGTGACGGTGTAAATATAGTCGGTGTAGGTATGACCCACTTTACCATTCATTTGGATAAGACATACCAGCAACTCTGTGCGATGGCAATTGATGAGGCCTTAGAAAATGCGGGTCTCGAAAAAGATGTTTTGCAGAGTGTATTTTTTGCCAATAGCGCATGGGGTATTTTTGAAGACCAGCATACGATTCGTGGCCAATGTGCTATGCGTCCCTATGGTCTGTTAGGCATCCCCATCATCAATATTGAGAATGCCTGCTCGTCGGCATCCACTGCCTTGTACTCCGGGTACATGGGCATAAAATCAGGCGAATTTGATATAGCTTTAGTTGTTGGTGTCGAAAAATTAGCACATCGTGATAAATCAAAATCGATTGAAGCATTCACTAGTGGCTTCGATCGTAGCCGGTTGCAAGAAACTTTCGACCTTTACGATCAACTTTCCGCGACGTTTGATGTTGACATGCCTGCTGATGATGGTTTGCCTAAGAGTAAAGCCATGGAAACGTACGGTGTAATGGCCCGCTGGCATATGTCGAAGTACGGTACGACACAAGAACAAATGGCTAACGTGGTGGTAAAAAACCGCAAAAATGGTGCGCTTAATCCCAAAGCACATTGGCAGACGCCAATATCGTTTGAGGAAATAATGAATGAACGACTCATTTCCTATCCGATCACTCGACCTATGTGTGCACCTATCGGTGATGGTGCCGCAGCAGCGATTATTGTGTCCGATAGGTTTTTGGCCAAGATGACAGGCGCGAATCCTATTCGAATCAGGGCAATGGCGCATACATCGGGTCATGCAAAGAAAACCTTTGAAGAAAGTTTAGATATTGCTGAACGGCTTTCAACCGTCGCCTATGAAAAAGCGGGGTTAGGGCCCGAAGATATCCAAATTGCAGAAGTTCATGATGCAAGTGCCTATGGCGAAATTCATCAGGTAGAGGCGCTAGGTTTTACTCCAGAAGGCATGGGGGGAGCATTTATTGATTCCGGTAAGTCTGCGATAGATGGAGAGTTACCGATTAATACCAGCGGTGGCTTGATATCTCGAGGCCATCCGGTGGGTGCTAGCGGTTTAGCACAAATTTATGAGTTGGTAACGCAGATGAGAGGGCAGGCTGGCGATCGTCAGGTGCCGAAGGATATCAACGTTGCATTGGCAGAAAACGGTGGTGGAATTCTCACTCTCGAGGAAGCGTCAATGACCATTTCCATTTTGGAAAAAGTAAGTTAATCATCGTAAATCGAGGAGGCGTAAGTGAAAAAAGTCGCAATAGTAAGTTACGGTGTTCTTCCCTACACATCAGCCGATGAGGTCGGCATGTGGAGTGACGAAGCCACGTTTAAAGTAACTCGGGAAGCATTGGCTAAAATTAACCTTTCCGCAGACAAGATCGATACCGTAATCCTGTCCTCTATGGACGGACTTGACGGTATCACCATCAGTAACGCGTTAATGGCTCCTGCTGCCGGCGCATTTAAAAAGGAGTCAACGCGGATCGAAAATGGCGGCATTCACTGTGCTGTTTCGGCGATAGCCGGCATCCTTTCCGGTAGCGCAGATATTGTAGTGGTCGCGTCTTCGGATACGATTAAGACGGACTTGGATTACGTGTCTAACGCTACCCAGGATTCGGTTTTTCGGGCGCCATTGGGATTTAATCAGGATCAAACTTTCGGCCTGTTGGCAACCGAGTGCCTAAAAAACACGGATGCCACCGAGGATGATTTTGCTGCGGTTTCCGCGAAAAATTATCGCAATGGGGCACGAAACTCATTAGCACACGTTAAGGCTGGACACGAGGCTGACGAGATTAAGTCCTCGAAAATGGCCAGTTGGCCATTGACCGACCTGCAAATCGCAAAACCTTCGTACGGTGCTGCTGCAATTATTTTTGCCAGTGAAGAAACGGCTAAAAAACTCACCGATAACCCTGTTTGGGTAACCGGTATCGGCGTTGGTACAAATGCCTACTTTGGCAGCTGGGAAGAACTTTCCGGTAATGCAGGATTAGAGAAAGCGGCTAAAAAAGCCTATGAGAAAGCGGGTATTAAAAATCCAGCAGAAGATCTGGATTTTGTTGAACTAGCCAATCCATTCTCGGCTTTTGAACTTATGGCCTATGAAACATTGGGTTTGTGTGAAAAAGGAAAGGCGGCTGATCTTATGCGTAATGGCGCCACGGAAATGGATGGCAGCATCCCGGTGAATATTTCTGGAGGTTCGCTTTCAACAAATGGTCTTAATAGTTCAGGGGTTTTTCGCATGATTCAGGCCGTTCGTATTATGAATGGTGAAAGTGAGGGCGTTGATATTGGTAATCCCAAAAAGGCGCTTGTGCATGACAGCGATATGAATATAAGTGCGGTTGGTGGTGATTCACACGCCGTGTTGATACTGGAAAAGGGGGTGTAGCATGGCTAGACGAGTTGGCGTAATTGGGGTTGGCAACACTCCATATACCAGTGCAAAAAGAGAAACACGGGAACGGTCGGAAATCGGAAGAGCCTGTATCAAGAATGCGATCGATTTTGTTGGTAACGGGTTGACGTTGTCGGATATTGATGCGGTTTATTATACAACGGTTGATGGTTTTGAGGGTACGCAGAGACCGGATAGAACAATGGATTGTTTGGCCAAAGGAACCAATGCACCGGTGTATTTTGTAAATACTGGTGGCACCTCGGGCGGCAGCACCATTAAAGACGCCTATCGAGCGGTGGCTTCTGGGTTATACGATATTGTGGTGGTGTATGGCGCGGGCTCATTAATTGCCACCAAAAATGCCCAACAAATTCTCAACAGTGCATCGCCACCCTTAATTGAAAGTAAAAGTGGCATTGGTGCGATTCACATTGGCGGCTTTTATTTAAATAAATATAAGTCGGACTATGGAATAACCGATTTGGATTTTGCTACGGTGGCCGCAAAAAGCCACAAACATGCGAAGAACAACCCTTTTGCACATATTCGAAAAGGCTATACGGTAGATGAGGTGTTGGCTTCGCCTATGCTTGTTTCTCCCATTCGTATGCTTGAGGTTTGCCCTGTATCTTCTGGTGCTTGCAGTATGATTTTGGTCTCTGAGGAAAAAGCGAAAGAGCTTTCAGAGACACCGGTATGGATCAAAGCGGCCAGCAGTATTACGAACTCATTTACAACGGCTTATAGAGAATTCAAGGGATTCGAAATGTTAGAAGTTTTAGCCAATCGAATTTATGAGAAGGCCGGTATTAAAAATCCTCTTGAGGAAATTGATTACGCAGAGGTCTTTAACCCATTCGCCGGTTTTGAATTGCTTGAATATGAAGCTCTTGGGTTTTGCGGAAAAGGAGAAGCTCCACATATTCTCCATGACGGTATAACAGATCTGGGTGGGAAACTGCCTGTCAATTTGTCGGGAAGTACCCTTTGTACTAACTCTGGTGTCGCGGCATCACTTACCCGACAGGCTGAAACCTGTTTGCAATTGATGGGTAAAGTTGAAGGGGGAAGGCAAGTGGAAAATGCCAGGTTGGGACTTGCACATACCTGGGGTGGCAATATGGGACAGTTTGATACCTTGACGTTGTTTGAGAGAGACTAAGGAGAATTCACTATGACAGAATTAACGACCAACCTTCAATGGAATCTACATTGCGACTTTTCACAGCCTCAGGGCGAGCTGTATAGCCAGTTTATGAGCGCGCTCAAAGATAAAGTGTTTTTGGGTACCAAGATTGGAGAAAAGAGCTATTTTCCAGTGAAACAATTTTGTAGCACGACTTATCAAGAACCTGAAAAGGTGCTTGAGTCCGATGGTGTTGGTGTCGTCGAGTCGTTCACTATTTACAATAAAAAACCATCGCGTGTCGCGTTTCCCGGTGCGGATCTTACGGTGGAAGCACCGTATATCGTTGCGGCTATAAGCGTTCATAATTCGAGCCAAAGCTTTTTTCATTTTCTTTCGGGCGTTGATATCGACAATCCGTTGGCGCTTCTAAAAAGTATTAAAGCTGGCTTAGAAGTGAGACCTGTTTGGGCGGAGAATCGTCAAGGAAATATCCTGGACATTCTCTACTTTGAACCTGTCTCCTCGTAAAATTAAACGTTTGGTAAAATAGAAGTTTTCCAGAGGAATGATCATGGAATCAATTGAAAATCAAAAGGTCGACTATTCTTGGGATATACCTTATAGCGCTGTCTTAGGTGAAACCTATGCGATCTTTATGAAGGGTATGAAAGACAAAAAAATAATGGGAAATGAATGTAAGAGCTGTAAAGGCGTACACTTCCCAGCGAAACCATTTTGTGAAAAATGCTACGAAGCGTGCGAGGAATGGGTGGAGCTTGATGGTGCTGCAACACTGGTAACCTACGCCGTGTGTTACATACCGATGCCTCATTTACCGAAGCCTCCGTCTATTACGGGTATCATTAACTTTAATGGAAGTATCTTAAACTTTGTCCATAACGTTGGCGGTATCGATGTCTCTGATCCAACTAAAGTGGAGGAGCAGTTGACAGTGGGTATGAAGCTTAAACCGGTGTGGAAGGATGTACGTGAAGGTGACATGTTTGATATTGACTACTTTGAACCTGCGTAACATGAACCTGCATAACGTAACACATATTAATGTTTGATGTTGAGTGGCAGTTAAACGCTGCCACTCATTGAATATATTGTTTGGAGAATAATATGAGTAGTACTGTAACTTATAAAATAGAAAATGAAATCGCTATTGTTACCATGAATAACCCACCGGCAAACCAGTTTTCAGAAGCACTAATTAATGACTTTATTTCCGCTTTCGAACACTTGCATGAAGAGAAACTACGCGTGGTTGTGTTGACCGGCACCAATCAGTTTTTTCAGGCTGGTGTGGATATCAGTATGTTGGGTAATGTGGAAACAAAAGAGAAGGGTCTTGAGTTTTGTGATGTGTGCCAAAAGATAACCAACCTTGTTGCCACAATGCCTTGCCCCGTGATTGCAATGGTTAACGGAGTGGCATTGGGGGGCGGCAGTGAATTGATCGCTGCCTGTGATATTCGTGTTGCTTCAAAAGATGCGAAGTTCGGGTTGCCTGAAGTGGGTTGGGGCGTTTACCCAGGAGCTGGTGGTACTAAGCGTATTCCTGCGTTAATCGGCCCGGGAAAAGCCAAGATGTTAATGTTTTCTGGAAAGACGCTGACCGCAGATGAAGCCCTGGAAATCGGTTTAGTCGATGAAGTGGTAGAAGCAGGCTCGCTATTGGATAGCACCATGACATTGGCAACGATGATTGCGCGCCAAAGCCCTTCGGCTGTACGCGGAGTAAAAATGGCGATAGATAAAGGACTGCATGTCAGTCTTGAAGAAGCGCTGGCAATCGAACGTGATGGTCTAGGTGAGTTGGTTACAACGGGGGATCTTCTTGAAGGTTCTGCGGCCTTTGCTGAAAGACGCAAGCCTGTTTATGAAGTGAAGTAGGTTCGAAGGTAGCGTTGGTTTTCCGCCAACTATTATTCTAGAAATTATGGTTTTACAACTTGAAGTTAGGAGTGTTTTATGAAAACTATTGGAATTGTAGGAGGCGGAATTACAGGGTTAACGTGCGCCTATAAACTGCAAAATGAGTTTGAGGTAACACTGTTTGAGAGAGACGACAATCTAGGGGGGCAGGCACAGACTGCGGAGGTCAACGGTATAACGGTTGAACATGCAGTATCGGTGGTGGCAGAGCTTACCTATGTTGAATTTTTTAAGATAATGAAAGAAATAGAGTTTGATGAATTTAAACCCTATGCGCTTAATGGTCTGCATGTTCATGATCGCGCAAAAACCGCATATTATCTCGATACCAATCTTCGTAGATTAATTAGCTTGTTGCCCAAGTATTTAAAAGACAAGCCGTTGGGTATCGTTGATACGTTGCAGCTGATACCTTTTTTTAATCGGATGTACGCGGACTACCGAAAAGGTGATCTCGACGATGTGTTGGTTCTGGACGCCTATACAAAATACCCAGGTTACGAAACACTTGTCACCACGGTGTTAACCATATTAAGCCTTATAACATCAGTACAGGTAAAAAATACCACCATAGCACATGTACTAAATTTCATTTTCGATTTTGAAAATAATAAAGAATACACCAACCCTCTGATGCAGGTAATAAAACTTTTTAATGATGTAACGGTTCCTGACGGTGGGGTTGGGGCTTATATCGATAAGCTTAGAGGATTGACCAAGGCTAAGTTTATAACGAATACTGAAGTCATTAACGTGAGGCGAAACCCAGATTCTACTGTCACTGTGTGTATCGCAGATGGGGGTGAGGTGACGTTCGATACGGTAATTGTTGCGGCCCAGCCCTTCCAGGTGGGTTCATTTCTAGAGTATAAAAATGACGAAGAACAGGATGGGTTTTCTCGTTTGGCGGAGCTAATAACGCATTCCATGGTAACCAATCATACGGATGAAGGCATCCTTCCTGGCGTTAAATCGACTGATGGTTTTGTCGACTTTCGGCTTGATTATCATGAAAATGCCTCGCAAACCACCATTGCCAGAGAGGGCTATTTCTACACAGCCCAAACCCTTCCTGAAAGTTTTAAGCACAACGGCCGTGACGGAGAAATATTTTCTGATACCGGAGTGACTCCCGATAACTATTCAATAGATAAAGAAAAAATTCTAACTCAGCATTTTCATGCGGTGCAACATATGACACCAGAAACCTCGGTGATTCTAAATAACATTGCTGAATGTAGCGGTGAAGATAACCTGCATTTTGCCTGTGCAGCACTGAGTAAATACCCAACCTCACAAGAAGGTGGCGTAAGATCTGCGCTGAGTGTGGTGAAGAAACTGCAAGCAGTGTAAAGGGTTGGAATAATCTATTGGCGCTAATTGGATACCACACGCCAATAGATTATTCGGCTATCCCAAGCATACCCTTACGTAACTTCTCATTTTTATGGGAGGGTTTGTCAATAATCCAGATACCAAATAGTGCTTTTTTCAGATCAAGACCTTCCTGTGTGGCAATGAAATTTTTGTTTTTGTAAAAACTAGTTCCTTTGTTCGGTTCATAAACGATGTTAAAAACGTCTCCTTTGCTGAACTTCTGCCTGAAAGCAGTGTAGACGAGATCAATTTTGTCTTTCAGTGGTGCCATATTCCCATTGGTTGATCTCTGAAACCCGGCTTCACAAGCTTCGATAAAACGCTCGGAAGTGACTAGGCCGGAAGTAATGGTAATATTTATTGCCATTGGCTCATCAGCATCAATAATCTGTTTGAAATTATGGTTTTCTTTCGTTAAGTAAAGTCCCGCAACGTAGATATCAAAAAATGTTTTGGTTCTGATGCCGCCGCCATTTAGTATCAGCTTACCTGAGTCTGTCTGCATTGTTTCTGAAAGCTGAACACCTCCCACATCCCTTGCCTGTGCTGAAAGCGTAAAGGTTGCGAAGATAACAGCAATAGCTGCTGCAAGGATACTTTTTATCATTATATGCTCCTGTTGAAAGCTACGTTGCGGGCAGTGCACCAAACAGACAGTGTGCCATAGCCAGTTCATTTACAGAAGGGGAGGTCTGTCGAGCTTATTTGGTTCCTAATTTGTTGTGCCTGAAAAGTTATGTAATGGTGCGATAGTTATCGCTATTTGTCGCATATGTAGTAGAAAGCCTAGCCAATTGTCCGGATCGAGACATTCCGGCAGCGAATTTTTTAGTAAGTTGGGAAAAATACACCTAATTATAATAACTGATTGCTGCTATGAACATTAAACTGCTAGTTTGCCTACTCTGTTTTGGAATAACCCTTCATGTAACTTTCTTTCATGTAACTGCCTTCGCTCAAGGTGACAATAGTGACGGTTTAATTGGTCATGATGAATTGCCCGAGGTACCGGCTATTTTTCGTAGTGTGACAGGTATTATCGATAAGGAATTTTCCGGTCCTCATATGCCATTGCTGCGTCTATCAAAGGACGGAAGAATTGCGCTAAAAGCAGGGACTGCCTACGTTGTTAGGCCAACGGCAGTAAACTCAGCGGTGGTCGATCAGAAAAGGGGGGTAGTGGAAAACCTCATCAATTTTGAGGAAGGTGTCCCGCTGCCTTTTGCCGCACGTGAGATTGCTGTATGTGAACCCAATACCGGTAACCCTGTGAGTGGCATGAAGAATCCATACATGTGCGGTGTTAGCGGGAAAGACGATTGTTATGATCTCAATATTGTTACCCAGAGGAAAAAGTTTGGGGAATATGAAGAGGTTCTTTCTTTGCATAACGTCTTTACGACAATTCGTGTTGTAAACCCGAAAACCCCTAATGCTCGCATCGCTGAAGTTACCCATAAAGATATTTCTCAAAGGCTCCCCTATTTGACCTGGTTATTGGTCGAGCCCATGACGCCTGCTGACGGGCGGTTACTGATTGGTCGCACTGAGTTGCAAACGCTTAGTTGGTATAACGAAAATACAGACTCCTATGAAACAGGGGAAAATATAGACATTGTATACTCCTATATCGAGGAGCCGCACCAGCCTTGTGATGTCAGCCAGTGGAAAGAGTTTAAGCCAATAAGCCACGCCCCCTATGATAAGCGTATTAACCAACGTTATAAGTTTGCCTCACAGCCATTTCGAGATGCCTCTGGGCGAATTATTCCTGATGGTGAAGACATGCAGGGCTCCTATCCCTGGATCGATAAGGAGGCCGCCAATCTGTCTATGTTAATGGGGACAGAGTTATTAGAAGAAATAGATTTGGATGGAAATGTGATTACATCGCGTTACCCGACTCGTTGTGTCATTGAGGGCTGTACTGACGAAGGAGGCGCTGATATTGAACAGCGATCGAATTTTGCTGGGTTGGCTATTTTTGGTGCGTGGACTCAAGGAAAGGTGATTTTAGTTGACGGGCTACTTAATGACATTGATTTCAAAATCGGCATGGCGGATGAGAAACACCGTTATGTGTCGCTTTACAAACCCGGTAGTGGTTTAACGGGAGAGGAAAACGGTGAAGTTAGAGTGGGGAGCGTGCGTCAAGAATCCGGTTTGTTAGAAAGAGAAATTTACGATGGTCCTACGGGGTATCATTTTGCAAGTTTTTTTGATTCGTTTGAGCAACGATTGAATTTTTGGCAGCCATTACGACCTGTTTCTCCTAAAGATGTGACTTGGTTGGCGAGCACCGGTAGGCATACCGTCGAACTTGCTTTTGACGATTATCTAAACCCAAATGCGTTTATCGTCTCAAATATGGTAGGGCTACTTGATCGCCTTGATCGTGACCCTAGAAGCGCTCGCTTTGCTGCTGATTATAAAGATGGCTGGAGTGTTGCAGACCAAGCATTTACCCAAGAAGTGAGAGTCCAGAATTCTGCAGCAGCGCTACCTGAATTTTGGCATATACCACGTTCTGGGAAATTGCATAATGCCCGGATAGAACCTGTGGCACTGGGTGGTGTACGTGGTAGAGGTATTTGGTTGAACGGAGAAGGCGCTTATCTTAGTTATGATATTGAGGAACAGCCGCGACGAGTATCTGCGTTTCCCTGGAGTGTAGGTTTATTTCTTGACCCAAGGGGAGAAGGTGACAGAAAGGACGGAACTGAAGAGGCGCTGTTACAATTCCCTGATGGAACTGTGCTTAGCTTGCTTAATCGACGGGTTATCCTGTATCGGGATGCAGAGGGGGAATTGTTACATGATATTCAGCTGCCAACGCACCTAGAAAATAAGCAATGGGTACATGTTGCTTTAAATATACATCCAGGAGGGAAGCGTATTAAATTTCTTCTCAATGGTATGTTATACAATACTTTCAACAGTGTGCAGCCCATATTTCAGATGGACAGTGGCGAGATGCACGTTGGCTCTGCTCGTGTGCAGGGTGCAGAGGTTGTGAACTTTCGTGGCTGGTTGGATGAATTTAAAGTTTTTGCCCGACAGTTTACGCCAGAAGTTGACTGTAATAATGCTTACGGAACATTGATCGGTTTACCTAAAACGTATGAAGGTGACTGGAAACCGTTAGCCCAGCGTTATCCCGCGTTAACTCATGAGTATATGAATAATGCGTTAACTATGCGCGGTAAAGAGACATACCCACTGTATGCATGTTATCTCGATAATAGTTGGGATTACGCAGCGCATTTGGCGAACTACCCAGAAGGTACTGTAAGCCTCCGATCAGCTATTAATTTCCCTGAAGGGCCACTCTACTTCGATTCGCCACGCCCAGATTCGGTGTTTAATAGTTTTTGCCTAGACTGTCATCATGAAACCGGTCAAGTTGGGCTGACTATCGATGCTTTACGATATAAGGCGGGTATAAGCGCTCAACATGATTCTCGCCGTCAGCCATTGCAACCTCCAGCGCTTGTTCGTGGTAATTTGCCCGTCGGATGGTTGGGTTTGGGGTGGGGTCAGCAAGTTGGTCAGCAGGGTACGCCGATCGATCCGTTTATTATGCCTTCCATCGAGGGAAGGCAACCGCAGATTAAAGGTTTGACACTGGTTAACGCAGACACCGGCTACGATATTATGCCTTTGTTAGACGGGACGACCATTGACCTTTCTGCGCTACCGTCTCCACGGGTAAATATACGAGCGGTGGTAAATTCAATCACTCAGCGTGTTGATTTCAATTTTAATGGGCAGCAGTCGTTCGAAATAGGGGCACCATTTGCGCTATTTGGTATTGAAAATAATCAGTATATCGGTGAGAAGCTTAATCTAGGGTCACATCAAATCAGTGCTGACGTGGATGGGTCGCATCATGAAGTTACCTTTACGGTGGTTGGTGCTGAAGTTGAATCGGAAACGGGTAACGCTTCAGTTGACAGAGTGCTTGTTGAACCGAAAAGCCTTGTGCAGGAGATGCTTGATAGATTAAGCATACTCGATTGGTTTGTGGTTCAATTGCAGACGTTGTCGGAAGCAATTATTGGACTACCGGAAACGGTCGCTGAATTCATTAGCGAATTGCTTAAGTATTTTGATGGAGAGGAAAAGGAAGGGGTTTCGAATATCAGTGTTTATCAAGCCATAAAGCATGGGGAAGATATTCGCATAGAAGGCTTGATCAGTGGGGCGGAGGATCAGACCCTTTATATTAACGATCAACAAGTTGAGCTGTTAAATGGCCGTTTTGACTTTCGTACTGAACATACTGCAGGGCAACTCTACAGGTTAAAAGCCTATGATACCCAAGGGTTGTTTGAAGAGACGTTAATATCCTTTGAGTATGAACGTATCGCCAAGGGATTGTCGGTTCGTCTTGATCATGACTCGGAACTACTCACGCGCTTGGGGGACGAGCTGATGGCAACCCTTGTGCCCGAACTTATTGGTGGCCTGCAGTCAATCGATATTGGACTTGTCAATATCGGTATATATGAAAGTACAGTTCACGTAGAGAGCATTAAGATCGGTGAAGCAGGGATGCTGGCGACTACCGGTGAGGTGTCTGCTGATAATATGAATATCGCTGGTCGATTAAATGTAGATGATGTGGAAGTTGACGGTTATATGATGCATAAAGTCTGTATTCCGTTCACGCGATGGTGTTGGCAGCAAGCGGGTGCCTTTAACGCAACAACAACGTTAGGCTCAGATTTTAATGTGGCAATAACGAAGGGAACAGATAAGGATGCGTTGTTGAAAATTGGTAATGTCAGTGCATCGGTTGAGCTACAAGGTACAGCGCTGTCGGTCTATAGCCTTCCTCGTTGGTTATTCGATCCAATATTTCGCTTTATTGAATGGCTTATTGCTGATCCATTAAAAGAAATGCTGACAAACGTGGTGTCGAATTTTGCGTTGGATTTAATCAATAACGAAATAAACCCACTATTAGCTCTGTTTGTAACAACGGAGCGACAACCCCTTCCTGGGTTTGCGACGCACCAGAGTGAATTGGATGATGTCATCCGTTTAGTTTCTGAGGTGTTACCTAGGGGAACAACTTTTGCATTTGACATGCAACGTGCAGAAACAACCGACACATCGATTGTTACGGAGTTAGATGGGCGTATGTTATCAGCCACATTTGATAGGCAGATATATTATTGCTATCGTGTTGAGGATTGGCCGGAAATCAGCATTGATGACGTAGATACATCGAATATTCATCAGGATGCAATGTTCCTAATTAAGGCGCAGCAATTTAATCAGGCATTCTCTGCAGCGGCCCAAGAACGCAGGCTGGATTTTACAATGGAGAAATATTTGGGTGAGGTGTTGGATGTCGCATCGGTCGTATCAGGGTATATGGAAAGCAGTACATATAGCAGTGATTCACCTAAAGAAATATTGGCGATAGCTGAAGCGTTTAATATGCAGTCTCACGTTATTCAGCAAGAAATTGATCTGATAGCTCAATCGGTAACGGTAGAGGCTAAGGTATCAAGTTCACCTTATATCAACGGAGTAAAAGACGGGGCTTTGGCTAACGTAGCCTATGATCATGTTGTGATAAGTGTATACACTCAAGGGAGTGAGCCGTCAGATAAAACAATGTTATTTCAATACGATGTTGATATCGAGGTGGCCTTTAATCTTCTTCATGTACCTGGAGACACTGTGCCCGGGCTAGATGTTGAGTCTTTGCAATATGACATCATTGAAAAGCGTAGTTTTGATGCAACAATACCTGAGGTTTTTCTTGATACAGTATCTGAAAATATCATGGATGAGGTGCTAGAAGGTATTCTCACTAAACTTGCCGTACAGTTTTCATTTTTAAACACTGATGCTGTTGCGAAGGAGATTGGTATCCCCGAAATTCAGAGGGTATGGTTTAGGCCCAAAGGAGACTCTG
>MAAL01000101.1 GCA_002163245.1 Gammaproteobacteria bacterium 42_54_T18
GTAATATGTAGCTTTGTACTGCGAGAGCGAGTACGACCGAGGAGCCGGATGCGGGAAAACCGCACGTCCGGATCTGCATGGGGGGTATGGAGCGATCTGTATTCCTACCATTACTGAGCCTTAAGCAGGGGTTTTAATGAGAAATATTACACTTTTTTTTTCGTTAGCGATTCTATTCTCATGCGGTTTAGTATTTGGAGCTGGTTTCTATTTATCTAAGCCAGTAAATCAAAATATTATTATGCCGGAAGTATTCGAACCAGTTGTATATAACGGCACACATGGTTCTCTACTGAAGGCTGATTCCAATGAATTGTGTGCTCTACTCATGCATGGCGTAAGATCTAATAGATCTAGCATGATAGATCGCTCATTTTTTCTTCGTGAAAACTCAATAACGTCTTTTCTAATCGATCTTCAAGCTCACGGAGAAACCCCTGGCGAACTAATCACTTTTGGTATACGAGAATCAAGAGATGCCGAAAATGGAGTCAAATTCCTCAGACAAGAAAAAAAATGCAATAAGATCGTCGCTATCGGGCAATCGCTCGGAGGCGCGTCTGCACTTTTAGGCAGAGGTCCGATTGATGCAGATGCACTTGTCTTAGAGTCAGTTTATCCCACAATCGAAGAGGCCGTTGAAGACAGGCTGGAAATTAGACTAGGCGTAATAGGGCGGAAAATAGCCCCTCTTCTATACTGGCAAATTCCATTAAGAATTGATAATGGCCTTTCTGAACTTCATCCAATCGACGTTTTACCAAAAGTCAAAGTACCAGTATTTATCATTGGTGGTAAACTTGATAAACACACTAAGGTAGAAGAAACGGAGAGGATGTTTCAAGCTCTAACGTTTAAAAAAGCCCTGTGGTTAGTGGATGGTGCTTCACACCAAGATATTTTCGCCTTTGATAGCGATAACTATAAGAGCAAAATATTAGAATTTATTAGGGATTATATGTGAGTCCTACTCATAACAAACTAATGAAACGGACGCATTTCACTCCGCAGCTTTTGTGGTCTCACTGCGCGAGTTTACCGAAAAAATCTGCTCTATTCCATGCGCCGTTTATTGCGACGTTATAACGAGTCATATGAAAAAGTTGAATTACATGGGCTGGGTGGAGTCGTATTAATTGTACGATCGGCTACTGGCGTAATATGATAAATGATAGTTATTCGAAGGGCACAATATTCCGATTTGGTTAGGTTCTCTAAATTTGATAGCCAAGATCATGTGAAGGAGTTTTTTAGTTATAAGACTCTTGATGAACATCAGAGAAATTTCCATTCTGAAGATGTTGTTTATTTGAGTATTATTGATGTGTTTGGAGATGCAGTAGGATATTTTATTCTTAAGTTAGACGTTAACGGAAAATCGATCCAATTTAAACGGATTCTAGTAGGCTACGAGCACCTAGGTATTGGACAAGATGCAATATCTTCGATGGAAAATTATTGCCAAAATAAGTTTAAGGCAAATCGTATATGGTTGGATGTATACGAAGATAACCATAAAGCTAAACATATCTATGAAAAATTAGGATATATAAAATTTAGAGAGAAATCGGAGATGAATAAAACCGTGCTTTTTTATGAGAAGTACCTCTGAAAATAGCGCGTGCTGCATGGCCTAATTTTTGTTTAATTCTAAGGGCTCGTGATCACTCGTCATTGAATATAGAACGAACGATCACGAGAGGTTTGTTACAAGGTTAATCTATCCGCTAATTCCTCTGCTAATATCTGCAATTCATCTACCAGAGAGTTTGATGCCATTGATAGATGGGATTGAATAACGTGGGTTTGTTCCCCAAGCTCTGTATTAGAAGTGACTTGGGTAAGCGAAAACAGCTTTTCTAAACGAGATTGCATGGCCCAGACGATATCAATGTCGCTAAGGGGCGTTGGTTCTGCATCATGTACCAATTTTGGTGTTTTATCGGTCATTTAACAACCTCCCTTCTCTCGTCTGCATAGGCGCTCTGTGATGTTGGCGAATAAGGCATACTGTACACGCGCCACGTGGGCATGAGTGGGTAAGGTTTAACGTTTGGTGTGAGAAATATTGCCTTTTTTGCCTATCTAATACGTTCAATCCATTGGCGTCAGCTTCATTGCTGACGGGTTGTGTAGATATAATCTCTTTCATAGCCTTGTAATCCTGTATAAAAACAAAGGAAGACAAGGCCCCATGGCGAGCGCATCCGAATACCCCGTCAAATATGGGCTGTAGAAAGCAACCACACGAATAACTGTAACACTCGCTAATTACCATGAGCTCTTTTAGCTA
>MAAL01000147.1 GCA_002163245.1 Gammaproteobacteria bacterium 42_54_T18
CAAAGCAATGACAAACGCCATGTAATGGTGAACCTTCCACTAAGAAACAAGAGTAAAATTACTTTCGAGATAAATCGTGGCAATATCATTTTAGAAGGTATTAACATATCCAATGACATAGTGTTAATAGGGGGATCTGAACTGGATATTGCTAAGATTTATCAGGACACGGTATCAGACTTAAGTAAATCTAAAGATATCATCAGCAAACAAGACCAGGAGCTTGTTGAACAGCAACAACAACTGGCAGAAAAGGATCTTGAGTTGTCCAACCTCATAACTGAAATAGACAAACAAAAACGGCAGATGAAAAAACAAAAAGAGGAAATATTAAAAGACAACATCATATTAAAAGCGAACAGTCTAACGCTTAAGATCAACCGCCAAAAATTGCAAAGCAACCGCCTATCTCTTGATAAACAAAAAACAGACAATAAGATATTATTAACTGAAATAGTCAATAACAAACTCACCCTTATTAATCAAAAAAAATACCTTAAGGAAAAGGATGAAGCCATAAGGCAGCGTGAGATTGAAATTGACTTATCTAAAAAAACGGTATCAAATCAACAAAGCACTATCGATACCCAACAGAGAATTTTAATATTTTTTATCGTACAAATATTTATGGTGGCAGCGCTTATTATCGTATTGTACGTAAGCTATCTTGCCAAGAAAAAATCCAGCAGCCTAATGCAGGAAAAAAATCAAGAACTGGAAGTCACCATGAACAACCTTAGAAGCACCCAAAAGAAGCTCATCGAGTCGGAAAAAATGGCATCTTTAGGGGGCATGGTCAAAGGCATCGCCCATGAAATTAATACCCCGGCGGGCATAGTATTAACCGCTTCCAGCAGTTTATTAAAGAAAACCCAGGACCTTGAAGTAAAATTTAAACAAGGCAAGGTAACCGAAACCACCTTTATGGATTATTTGCATTACAGTAAAGAAACCACTCAGCTATCGGTGAATAGCATAAACCGATTATCCGAGCTGGTTAAAAACTTTAAACTGGTGGCAGTAGATCAATACAGTAACCAGAAGCGTGAGTTTGAACTAACGGATTACATCCACGAAGTGGTGAGCACCTTACACCCCATGCTGCAGGGTAACCACGAACTTAATATCGTCGCCCAACAAAAGATCAAACTGTACAGCTACCCGGGAGCGTTTTCTCAAATCATCAGCCTGCTTGTTGAAAACAGCCTAATGCATGCGTTTTCGGCCACCCAAAACGGGCTCATGGAGATCCGGGTTACCCGGCAAGATAATACCCTTCACTTTACATTTATGGATAATGGCACCACCGCCAACCAGGATACTTTGGACAACATATTTGAACCTTTTTACACAACCATGCGCAGCAGTAATTGCACCGGCCTGGGTGGCCACATATTGTATAACTTAGTGACTCAATTACTTATGGGGGGGATACATTGCTCTCTATCGGATATTGGCGGTTTGGTATTTGAAATCACCATTCCCATTGAACAGCTGTGAAGGTAACTGGTGGATAGTTGTTAGTAAGTAACTTGCCCCAACTCATACAAAGAAGATACGTTGGAGCAATAGGCAACAAACAACGCCTTACGTTCATCGTTTAACTCATCACGGGTTACCAAGTGCAATTTGAATATCTCGCCGTTGCTTAAATCGTGGCGAAACAATACTTGGTTTTTAATTTGTATGGTGCTGTTTTTTTCATGGGATTTATACTGAAGATAATCTCGCTGAGATTGAATGATTTTTTTATCCTCCACTGACATATTCGAGATAATTTCACGAGTGATAATATCTTCATTGTTCTCATTGGCAATCACAATACAGGCATTTACAATATCGTGAATAATATCATGCAAATCAGAGATCATTTTTTCTATTAAGATGTCGGTATCGCGAATGAAATTAAGCGCCTGGATCTTCTTGATAAATTCGGCCTGATTGGCCTGATTTTTCACTATGGTTTGAGCGTCACGGTAACTGCGTAGCGCACTATACACAGTGGCATGTAAATAATTAGACGATAAGTCACTCTTATTCACATACCCATCCACATCATATTTCCCCATGGTGGAATCCAGATCAAAACTGCCTGCCTGACCGGTACGAATTACGATACGTATTTGGTGATTATTAAGTTCGTCACGTATGGTGCGCACCACATCAAAGCCGGCATGGTCTCTTTCCATCACCACATCCAGTAAAACCAATGCCACATCTTGATGTTTGCGCAGGTACTCGTTGGCCTCTTTGGCACTGTTGGCGGTCACTATGTCCAAGTGCCTGCCGTCAAATTCAAAGTCAGTCAACACCAGTTTGGTGACCGCATGCACTTCCGAATTGTCATCCACACTCAATATCTTCCAGGGTTCCCCCTGCTCTGGGTTTGGCCCGGAGGGTGACTCAGATGAATAGTTAATAGAACCAGAAGTCATGTGTACGCCTGTATTTAGATTCTACGTCTAAAAAATTCAAAGACTGCTCCCTTGAGTTTAGTTGCGTCTCAGGGAAATGAGCAAATTGTTTCTATTAATAAATAAGGCAGAGACAATATAGTTAGACCCATGGAATTATTGGCCCTAATTGGCATTTAATACTGTTATTTATTGCTAAACTCTCTAGTTTTAGAAACCATAAAGAATATCAACCTGGGGCCGTGGCCCATGGATAGGCCAGAACAATGATGGACCAGATAAAAAACCAACAAGTGCGAGATAAGTTTAATAGCTATCCAGCCCCCATACGGGAAAAAATGCTGGCATTGCGCCAATTGGTGTTGGAAGTGGCTGACGCCCCATTAGAAGAAACCCTTAAGTGGGGGGAGCCCAGTTATCTGTGCCAACAGGGCAGCACCGTTAGAA